>NZ_DASTCS010000049.1:0-2815 GCF_035710885.1 Gaiella sp.
CGTGTGGACGGCGTTGCCCAGCGGGTCGAAGATCGCCGCAACCTCGTCGTCGACTCCGGGCCAGTGGTGCCAGACGTTCGTCATCGGGAGCGACACGAGCTCCGCGAACGCGCCCGGGCGCTGCACGCCGAGACCGATCGAATGCGCGCACAGGTGACGCCGCCCGGCCATGCAGTTGCGGCAGCGGCCGCAGACGACGTGGCCCTCGCCGCTGACCCGCTCGCCGGGCTGGAACCCGGTCACGTTCGAACCGACCTCGATGACCTCGCCGACGAACTCGTGGCCGATCACGAGCGGGACGGGAATCGTCCGCTGGGCCCAGGCGTCCCATCGATGGATGTGCACGTCGGTCCCGCAGATCCCGGTCCGGCCGACGCGGATCAGGACGTCGTTGATCCCGATCTCCGGCTCGGGCACGTCCTCCAGCCACAGGCCGGCCTCGGCGCGGCTCTTGACGAGCGCCTTCACCTCGTTCTGTCCGGGTGGGGTCGCCGGGTGTCTCGGAGGGTGCCCAGGCGCCGAATCCTACGCGCGGCGCCGGGAGGCGCCACGGACCCTCGGCTCTGTTGTCCGAGAGAGGGCGGGCGCATACAATTCGGGTCTGGTCGACGATTGACGCACGTTGGCCGCTCGAGCGTCGAGGGAGGAGGTCGAGGAGCTGTGGGGCACGCGGACTTCCCCGTTCCTGATTCCGGAGCGCGGGATCGTGCAGGCCACACCCGCGACGCCACCGGGAGCTCGATTCTCGCCGCCGAGGGGCAGATTCCGCAGCCCGACCTCGCCCGCGGGCCGGCCCGAGCCACGCGTCGGGCCACGGGCGCGCGGGTCGTCGCCTCGCTCGTCCTCGCAATCTTCTCGGCGATCGCGCTCCTGCTGGCCGGCGCCTACCTGGGGTCGAGAGAGAGGACGTGCGCGGTGGTGCCGTCGAGCCAGGGCAACGTCGTCCTGTGCTCGAACGACTGGGCCGACAAGGTCGGTCAGTAGCGCCTGCATTCGCCCCGTCGGCTCGCGGGCTGCGAGCCCGGCGTGCGCGGTCGTGGGAGAGGGGCCGAGTGGCCCCTCTCGCTCGTCTCCGGCGGCGGCCCGGGAAGGGACGCGGCCTGGAGCCCACCCTCCGGGTTGCCCATGCGCCCGGCGGGGGTCGTCAAATGCAGCGTCGCCGTCGGTTCTCAACTCCCGCTCAACGCCCGCTCACGTCAGCCGGGGTCGGGCCGTTCGGTAAGGAAATCGTTCGGAGCGGAAACCGACCTCGCGCGTTCGACGTCTTCTAGTGCATGAGCGAGAGCGGCGAGCGGTACGCACCGGGTGAGACGGTCTGCCTGCTGCGGGAGGTGCGCGCGGGCCGCCAGATCCATGAGATCGGCACGCGCGCCCACGTGCTCGCCGACCATGGGGCGGTCATCGTCCTCCACCTCGACGGCTCCGACGCAGAGGTCGTGACCTGCCCGACGGACCACGTCGCTCGCGCCGACGAGAGGGCTGCGCGCAGGCGTGCCCCGCGGACCGCAGGCCCGTGGCTTCGTCCGTCGATGGGCTAGGCCCCCTCGAATCTTCGGTACGGCCGTTGACGGCGCGGGCTACTACCGTTGTGCGACAGCGAATCCGGCCTGTCCTACGACGATGGTCCTCGACCCTCGGGCCGTGCGTGAGCCTTGATCTGCGACTTCAGGGCGCTGTTGGCTCGCCTCTTCACGGCGCGACCGAGCTCTGAGCGCTGATCGAGCCAGATTGCTCCGATCCCCACAGCGATCGTGAGCGGCGTCCGTCGCAGCACTCCGTACGCGAGGACGATGACGCCTACTGCGAAGAGCGGCCCTAGCTCGACGTCGTACTGTGCGTCCTCTGGAAGGCTCATGGAGCGACCGAGCATGTCATGCGGCGACCGCCGGCCGGTCGAGTCGGATGTTGAGCAGCAGCTCCGAGCGTCTTGTGAATCGGCGTGCAGGCAAAGCCGTTATGCACCGGTGCCTCTCAGTCGCGAGGTCTGCATCGGTCGAACGAATGCAGGCCTTCCCTGCGAAAGCTCACGTATCCCGTCGACGGCCCTGCGTCTCGTACGTGTCGCCACCGTACTTCGTGGCGAGGCGCGTCCTCAGCATCTCATCGCGTAGTCGGGCCGCGTCCTTCTCCGCCGCGATGTCCTCCGACGATTTCGGCTTTGGCCGGAGCCAATCCATGAGTCGAGCCAGTGGGTTCATGGGGCCATTCTCGCTCTCGGCAATCAAGACGCCAACCCGCGCTCAGGCGGCGACGGCAAGTAGCGCCCCGTAGCCCGAGCTCGCCTCGTCGAGCATCATGTGGGGGAGACATTTCGACGTCACCGCGAGATGCGTCGGCGAACAAGCTGTTTCCGCATGCCTACAGGGTCGGGATGGGCGGTGCAGGACTCGAACCTGCGGCCACCTGCGTGTAAGGCAGGCGCTCTACCAGCTGAGCTAACCGCCCGGGCGGCCACGGATGGTAGCTCCGGTCGCGGGTATCCTCGGGCCGGCCGCCCCCATCGACTAGCGGCCCAGGTCGCCACCCTTTCAAGGTGGTAGCGCGGGTTCGAATCCCGCTGGGGGCATTCGGTCGACGTGCCATGCGGCCCGATGGAATGGCGGCGACCCCTCGTGCCGGGGGGGAAAGCACGCGGCAACGACGCGGAGTGACGTTGCGGGTCTCCCCGCAGGATCCCCTTACGTACGCCTGAGGTAGCTGTCCGTCCCGTCGAGCCAGTCCTGCCGTGGCGGGCAGAAGATGTCCATGTCGAGCGTCTTCTCGAGCGCCTCGGCTCTGTGCGGCAGCCACGACGGGATGTGGAGCACCTCGCCGG
>NZ_DASTCS010000050.1:0-23885 GCF_035710885.1 Gaiella sp.
GAGCTCGACCAGGCCCCGCTTGCAGAGCCAGCTCAGGTAGATCATCCCGGCGAGCGCGTTGAGCGCCTGCGCGGTGCAGATGTTGTGCGTCGCCTTCTCGCGGCGGATGTGCTGCTCGCGGGTCTGCAGGGCGAGCACGAAGCCCCGCTCTCCCTCGAGGTCGGTGGTCTCGCCGACGATCCGTCCGGGCATCCGTCGGACGAACTCCTGGCGCGCCGCGAGAAAGCCGTAGTGCGGCCCGCCGTAGCTCTGGTAGTTGCCGATCGACTGCCCCTCGCCGATCGCCATCGCGCAACCGTAGTTGCCGGGCGCCTCGAGCAGGCCGAGCGACACGAGGTCGACGTGGGCGACGGGCAAGGCACCGCCTTCGGCGGCGGCGGCAGCGAGATCGGGTGCCGGCTCGAGGCAGCCGAAGGCGTTGGGCTGCTGGAAGATCGCGATCGCCGCGTCGCGCGATGCTTCGGCGAAGCGCGACGGGTCGATCGTCCCGCCCTCGTGCGCGACCTCGACGACCTCCATCCCGAACCCAGGCGCGTACGTCTTCACGACCTGGCGTGCCATCGGGTGGAGCGTCTCCGCCAGCACGATCCGGCTGCGACCGGTGTGCGCGCGGGCGACGAAGCAGGCGTCGGCGGCGACGGTCGACCCGTCGTACCCGGAAGCGTTCGAGACGTCCATCCCGGTGAGCTCGCAGATCGCCGTCTGGTACTCGAAGATCGCCTGCAGGATGCCCTGGCTCATCTCGGGCTGATACGGCGTGTACGCGGTGAGGAGCTCGCCCCTCGCGAGGAACGTGTCGACGACCGCCGGCACGTAGTGGTCGTAGATCCCCATGCCGAGGAAGCTCAGCTCCCGGGACGTGTCCGCATTGCGCGCAGCCAGCTCCTCGAAGTGCCGCACCAGCTCCGCCTCGGGGAGCGCGGCAGGGACGTCGAGCTCCCGCCCGAAGCGGACACCCTCCGGGATCTGCTCGAACAGCGCCTCGAGCGAGTCGACGCCGATCGCCTCCAGCATCGCGTCGCGGTCGGCGTCGGTCAGGGAGAGATAGCCCGCGCTGCTCATCCCGGGGTCACAGCTCCGCGAGGTGCGTCTTGTACGCCGCCGCGTCGAGCAGGCCGTCCGCTTCCGCCGGATCCGAGAGCCTGATGCGGACGAGCCAGCCCTCACCGTACGGGTCCTCGTTCACCGTCTCGGGCGCCTCCACCACCTTTTCGTTCACCTCGAGCACCTCGCCCGACAGGGGCGCGATCACGTCCGACACCGCCTTCACCGATTCGACCTCGGCATAGGCCTTGTCCTTCGTCAACGTCGAACCGACCTCCGGCGCCTCGTAGAGCACGAGCTCGCCGAGGGAGTCCTGCGCGTACCAGGTGATCCCGAGGACGGCCCCGTCGCCGTCGACCCGGGCCCAGTCGTGCTCCGGGTGGTACCGGAGGTCGTCGGGGTAGCTCTCGTTCGCGGGCACTAGTGCTCCTTCCGGTGATGTGGCCACGTTCCCGGCGCGTGAGGAGCGAGCCAGGCAAGGACGCAGGGAGCCCTGATACCAGAAGGTATCGGGGCGACCGGGGACGACGCATGGCGACGCTCATCGGGCGTCGGGGACCCGGAGGGCATCGCCGGACGGAGCACTAAGGCTCCTTCCGGTAGATCGGCTTCCTGACGACCCGGGCGCGGCGGGGGTTGCCGCGCACGTCGACCTCGAGCTCGCTGCCGACCTCTGCCCGGCCGGAGGGGACGTAGCCCATGCCGATGCCCACGTCGAGCGACGGCGAGTGCGTCCCCGACGTCACCTCTCCTCCTCCGGCGATCGGCATGCCCTGACGCGGGATCGCCTTCTCCTCCATCACGAACGCGACCAGCCGGCGCTCGGGCCCCGTCGCCCTGATTCGACGGAGGGCGCCGGCGCCGGTGAACTCGGTGTCGAGGGCGCATGTCCATCCGAGGCCCGCGGAGATCGCGTCGGTCTCCGTCGTGATGTCGTTCCCGTGCAGCGGATAGCACACCTCGAGGCGCAGCGTGTCCCGTGCGCCGAGCCCGCAGGGTACGACTCCCCGGCCGAGAATCGTGTCCCAGAGCGCCGGCCCGTCCTCCGAGGGGCAGAGGAGCTCGACACCCTGCTCACCCGTGTACCCGGTGCGACAGACCATGACCTCGACGCCATCGACCGCACCCATCGCGTGCGTGAAGGCCGGTGCCTCGGCCAGCCCGAGCAGCTCGAGGGAGGTCGGCCCCTGCACGGCCACGAGCGCGTACTCGTCGGAGGCGTCGCGAACCTCGGTGCCGTGGATCTCGCGCTCCTTCAGCCATGAGTACGCGGCTTCCCTGTTGCCCGCGTTGACGACGAGCAGGTAGTGCCCGTGGGCCAGGCGGTAGACGATCAGGTCGTCCACGATCCCGCCCCGCTCGTTCGTCAGGAGCGTGTACTGGGCCTCGCCGTCGCCGAGCCGGTCGACGTCGTTCGAGAGCATCGACTGCAGGAAGGCCGCGGCCGCCGGCCCCTCGACGTGGAGCTGGCCCATGTGCGAGACGTCGAACGCGCCCGCAGCAGTCCTGACGGCGACGTGCTCGGGGATCACGCCCTCGTACTGGACGGGCATCTCCCAGCCGGAGAAGGGCACCATCCGCGCCCCGACCGCGAGGTGGCGCTCGTAGAGGGGGGTCCTGCGCAGGGCCACGCTCACGGCCGCGACAATAGCTAGCCCGGCTCCGCCGGGACCGCTCGTCCGACGGCTGTCGGGCGAGGGCTAGTCGCGGAGGAAGCTCGGCACGTCGATCTCGGTCTCGTCCTCGCGCGGGCGAGGGTCGAAGCTGGGCGGGGCGGGCTCGGGGGCTCCCGTGGTCACCGCGGCGGGCTCGGTCCGCCGGCGGCGCGGCCGGCCGCCGCCGAAGCCCGTGGCGATCACGGTCACACGCACGTCCTCGCCGAGCGACTCGTCGATCACGGCGCCGAAGATCACGTTCGCGTTGGCGTCCGCGTGCCCCGTCACCACCTCGGCAGCCTCGTTGACCTCGAAGAGGCCGACGTCCGCGGGCCCGGTGATGTTGAGCAGCACCCCGGTGGCGCCGTCGAGCGTGGTCTCCAGCAGCGGCGACGAGACGGCGGCGTTTGCGGCCGCGGTCGCGCGGCCCTCGCCGCGGGCCGTGCCGATGCCCATCAGCGCGGACCCTGCGTCGCGCATGATCGTCCGGACGTCGGCGAAGTCGAGGTTCACGAGCCCCGGGACCGTGATCAGATCGGTGATCCCCTGCACGCCCTGTCGGAGGATGTCGTCGGCCATCCTGAACGACTCGAGGATCGGCGTGGTCTTCTCGACCACCTGCAGCAGTCGGTCGTTCTCGATCACGATCAACGTGTCGACCCGGTCGCGCAGGTTCTGGATCCCGCCCTCGGCCTGGTCGGCCCGGCGCTTGCCCTCGAACGCGAACGGCTTCGTCACGACGCCGACGGTGAGCGCCTCGAGCTCGCGACCGAGCTCGGCAACGACCGGCGCGGCGCCCGTTCCCGTGCCGCCGCCCTCCCCGGCGGTGACGAAGATCATGTCGGCGCCCTTGAGTGCCTCCTTCAGCTCGTCGCGGCTCTCCTGAGCGGCGGCGAGCCCCACCTCGGGGTTCGCGCCGGCGCCGAGCCCGCGGGTCGCCTTGGAGCCGATGTGGATCTTGACGTCGGCGTCCGTGTCCAGCAACGCCTGCGCGTCGGTGTTCACCGCGATGAACTCGACGCCGGTCAGCCCGGACTCGACCATGCGGTTGACGGCGTTGGTGCCGCCGCCGCCCACGCCGACGACCTTGATCACTGCGAGGTAGTTGCCGTTCTGGGTGCTCATCTCGACCTGCCTGAGGGTCAAGCTCTCATCGAGCTACGGAAATGCCTGAATGGCCCCATTCGAAGCCAGGGTACGGTCTCCTTGTCGACATTGTCAACGTAACCCTCAAGCCCCGGTCGAGGCAGGACTCTCGACCTCGACCTGAGACTCGAGGGACGCTGGGCCCGCGACGGGACGATCCGGGACGCTGATGTCGAGGTAGCCCGAGCCGGCGGGCAGCACGCGGATCACCCGTGCCGCGACCGCGAGCTTGAGGTCGACGTCGCGGGTGTCGCCGAGCCGGAGCTCGAGCCCCGAGCGGAGGCGCATCGTCAGGCCCTCGGTGGTCGTCACCGACACGACCCTGCTCGGAAAGCGAATCCCCGCCAGGGGGGCGACCGCGCCGACGGCCGTGCGGAGGTCACCCTCGACCGTCGCGCCCGGCTCGAGCGTGACGTCCCGGCCGATCCAGATGCGCGCCAGGTCGGGCTGCGCGGTTCGCTCGGCCCGTGCGATCACCCTCCCCCGCTCGGAGACGACGAACGCGGCCGCCCCCTGGCGCACGACCGCAACCGGGCGCTCGGGGATCACGGTGACGCGGAGCGTGTGCGGGTAGGCACGGTCGAACGCGACGGCCGCCACGGTGGGGAGCGTGGCGACGTCGATGCGGGCCGCCTCCAGGTCGAGCGCGAAGAGGCTCTCCCCCGTCCGCTCGCGAAGCACCCTGCGCACCTGTCGGTCGACGGCTGCGCTGCCACCGCTGACCTCGATCGTCTGCACCGCGAACAGCGACGTCTCGCGCGCGAGGACCAGCGCGAGGAGCACTCCGCCCAGCGCCGCGAACGCGACGAGCAGAGAGCGGCCAGAGGGGACGAGCGGGCCGAGGTCGAGGCGATCGCCGGAAACCGTACGCGGGAACGGGACGACGACGCTCGCCGCGCGCGTACGGGGCCGCTCGGTGCGTCCTGCTCGTCCCCGCTGGGCCACGGACGGGATTTCGCCGCGCGACGGGGTGGTCCTGCGCCGCGCCCACGGAAACCGACTCCGTTCCCGGGGTGTGGGTTCAGTCGAGCGTGAGACCGACGAGCGCGACCTCGTGCTCGAGCTCCACGCCGTACCGGTCGCGCGCGCGCCGTCGAGACTCGACCATCAGCGCGACACAGTCCGCGGTCGTGGCGCCGTCGACGTTCTCGATGAAGTTCGCGTGCCGCGGGGAGATCACGGCCCCGCCGATCCGGAAGCCCTTGAGCCCGCAGGCCTCGAGCATCCGCCCGGCGCCGAGCTCGGCATCGGGGTTCTTGAAGACCGACCCGAAGGTCCGCTTGTTGGTCGGCTGCGTCGCCTTTCGCCGGGCGACGAGGTCGGCGACGTCGGCCTTGATCTCCTCGATCGGGCGTGGCGCGAGCCGGTACTCGACGCGCGCGACCACCTGGTCTGCCCGCAGCGCCGAGCGCCGGTAGGAGAGCCCGAGCTCGGCGGCGGTCAGCCAGCCGCTGCCCTCGGGTGAGACGACGAGAGCCCGCTCGAGGATCCTCGACCAGTCCGAGCCGTAGGCGCCCGCGTTCATGCGCACACCTCCGCCGGCGGTGCCGGGGATCGCACAGGCGAACTCCAGCCCGCCGAGGCCGGCTGCCCGAGCGCGGTGCAGGCACACGGCGTTCGCGGCACCGCCCCCCGCACGGAGAACCTCACCGTCCAGCTCCACGGTCGCGAGGTCTCCCTCGAGACGCAGCACCAGCGCGTCGACGCCGTCGTCCGCGGCGAGCATGTTCGAGCCGAGCCCGACCGTGACGATCGACAGTTCCCTCTCGAACGCCCATGCGAGCGCCTCCTCGAGCTCCGCGACCGACGTGGGTCGCGCGAAGGCCGTCGCGGGACCGCCGGTCCCGATGGTCGTCGACCTCGCGAGCGGGGTCCCCTGCTCGATCGCGACGGTCACCCCGGGAGCCCTTCGATGATCGCCCGGGCGGCGCGCCACGGCTCTCCGACGCCGAGCGTGACGACCACGTCACCCGGGCGGACGAGGTGGACTGCGAGGCGCGAGGCATCGTCGAGCGTCGGTGCCCAGACACGTCGCGTCGGGTCGGGCACTCCCTCCAGGACGAGACGCCCCGTCACGCCTTCTCGCGGTGCATCGCGTCTTCCCACGAAGTCCGTGACGATCGCGACGTCCGCGAGACCGAGCGCGGCCCCGAGCTCCCGATGGAGGTGTCGCGTCCGCTCGACGACGTGAGGGACGTAGAGCGCGACCAGGCGGCCGTCCGCACCGGCTCGCGCGGTCTCGAGCGTGACACGAAGCTCGGTCGGGTTGTGACCGTAGTCGTCGATCACGGTGACGCCGCCGCGCGTGCCGAGGATCTCGAACCGCCGGTCGGCCCCCTCGAAGCGACGGAGAGCCGCCTCCGCCGCCTCTGCTCCCACACCCGCATGCTCGAGGGCGGCAAGGGCCGCAGCCGCGTTCAGTCGGTTGTGCTCCCCGGGGACGGCGAGAGGGAACGGCACAGGCTCGAGCTCCCAGCCGCGCACGACGTCGGGGACGGGCTCCAGCCACGCCTCGAGTGCCTCTCGGAGCTCCGCGACCGAGCTCCATGCTGCGTGATGATCGAGCTCGACGTTGGTGACGACCGCGATCTGCGGCCGGAGCGCGAGCACCGAGCGGTCGGACTCGTCTCCCTCGACGACGAGCCACCCCGAGCCGGTTCCGGCGTTGCCGCCGAGCTGCGGCACGACCCCGCCCACGATCCATGCAGGGTCGCTCGCCGTCTCGCGGAGGGCGTACGCGATCATCGCCGTCGTCGTCGTCTTCCCGTGCGCGCCCGTGACCACGATCGACGGCTGCGTGGCGACGAGCTCGGCGAGGAACTCGGCGCGCGGCGTCCCGTCGATCCGGTCGCGGTGGGCGGTCGAGACGATCGGCTCGAACCCCACGGGCGGGCGCGGCTGCCCACCGAGATCGACGTCGATGCCGTCGAGCGTCTTCGTGAAGATCGTCTCGTGCATGTCCCAGCCGCGCACCTCGGCACCCCAGGCGCGCGCGATGTTCGCATACGCGGACAGCCCCGATCCCCCGATCCCGACGAAGTAGAGGCGGCGGCCGTCGAGAGGCTTGTGGTGGGTCAACACGAGCTCTCTCCGATCGAGCCGGCACGGCGCACGTGTGCTTTGTGCTGATTCGACACAAGCTCTCCACCGACCACGAGCTCACCGCCCCCCGCGTGCGAGCGCGACGAGCTCGTCGGCGATCACATCGGCCGCGTCGGGTCGCGCGAGCGCGAGCATCCCCTCGCGCATCGCTGCGAGCCGCGCCCTCTCGGCGAGCAGCTCCGCGACGAGCTCGGGGATCCGCCCGACCTCGGCATCGGGGACGACCACGGCGCCTGCGCCTCGCTCGAAGTGGCGCGCGTTCAGCGTCTGGTGATCCGCCGTGGCGTAGGGGTACGGGACGAGAATCGCCGGCGTGCCCGCCGCGGCGAGCTCCCACACCGTTCCTCCGGCGCGCGAGACGGCGAGGTCGGCGGCCGCCAGCGCCGCGCCGAAGTGGTCGGTCTGCGGGAGCAGCACGTAGCCCGGGCGCTCGGCACGGCCGCGAAGCGCTTCGAAGTCGCGCTCCCCGCAGATGTGGAGGACCTCCGGCCCACGGGCACCCCATGCCTCGACCGCCATCTCGTTGAGCGACCGCGCGCCTGCCAGCGCACCGAAGACAGCGACGACCGGGCCGTCTGCCGAGAGCCCGAACCGCGTGCGTCCCTCCTCCCGGCTCGAGCCCCGATGGGCGAGGGGGATCGGACGTCCGACCACGCGGACCTTCTCGCCGTTGCGACCCGGGATCTCGTAGGCGAGGAACAGCCGGCGGGCGAATGGCGCCGCGAGCCGGTTCGCGAGGCCGAGGTGGGCGTCGGCTTCGGTCAGCGCCGCCGGGATCCGGCGCAAGCGGGCGGCGAGCACCATCGGCCCGGCAACGTAGCCTCCCGCGCCCAGGACGACGTCCGGGCGACGGCGGGCGAGGATCCGGAGACAGTGCGCGGGCGCCGCCGAGGCGCGCCACGCGGCTCTGAGCTGGGCGGCGCTGGGCCGCCGCGGGAGGGCCGAGACGGGAAACGTGTCGAGCGGGAACCCGGCCTCAGGCACCAGCCGCGACTCGACGCGGTCGGGAGTGCCGGCGAACGTCACCGTCGCTCCGCGAGCGCGAAGCGCCTCCCCGACTGCGAGAGCGGGTCGAACGTGACCGGCCGTTCCCCCGGCCGCGATCACGCACGCGAGCTTCGACGACGCGCTCATTCACCGCGATGTTAAGGAGCACCCCCACACCGGCGAGGAGCACGAGCAGCGACGAGCCCCCGTAGGAGACGAACGGAAGCGGGATGCCCGTCAGCGGGGCCATGCCGAGCACCGCGGCGAGGTTCACCGCGGCCTGGCCGCAGACCAGCGTCGTGATGCCCGCCGCGAGCCGCTTCCCGAAGGGGTCGCGGCACTGGAGCGCGATGCGGAAGCCTGCCCAGGCGAACACCGCGAATGCAGCGATCACGACCGCCGAGCCGACGAATCCGAGCTCCTCGCCGACCACCGCGAAGATCATGTCCGTGTGGGCCTCCGGGAGGAAGTTGACCTTCTGGATGCCCTGGCCGAGGCCCTCGCCGGTGACGCCACCTGACCCCATGCCGATCATCGCCTGGACGTTCTGGAAGCCCGCGCCCTGCGCGTCCTGCCACGGGTCGAGGAAGCTGAAGACGCGCTCGCGGCGGTACGGCTCCATCCAGATCGCGAGGAGGCCGGCCCCGATCGCGAAGGACGACGCGAGGGCGAACAGCCGCAGCGAGATCCCGGACACGAGGAGGATCCCCCCGACCATCAGGAACAGGGAGATGGTCGTCCCGAGGTCGGGCTCTATCACGATCAGCCCCCCGAACGCGACGACGACGAGGCCGACCGGCTTCATCAGCTCACCGAGCGTCGTCGGCACCGGGCGGCGCGCGAGGACGGCGCACACCCAGAGGCAGACCGCGATCTTCGCGATCTCGGCCGGCTGGACGCTGACGGGGCCGTAGACGAACCACCGGTGCGCACCGTTGATCGCGGGGGCGATGACGAGGACCGCGGCGCAGGCGACGAACGCGCCGACGAGGAGCAGGGGCGCGAGCGGCCGGAGCGCGTGGTAGTCGACACGCGTCAGCACCGCGAGCAGGACGAGGCCGGCGCCGGCATAGAGGCCCTGCTTCACGAGGAAGCGCATCGGGTCGCCCTCACCGAGGGCGGCCGACGCCGACGTGGCGCTGAACACCATCACGAGCCCGAACGCGACGAGACCGAGCGTGACGAGGATCAGCAGCCGCTGCTCGAGCTGCCCTCGGTCGGAACGACGCTTGTTCCCCACCCCGGGAGCTTCTCCACGAGGCGCCGAAAGTCCTGCCCGCGGTGCTCGAAGCTCGTGAACTGGTCGAACGACGCGCAAGCAGGCGAGAGCAGCACGACGTCACCGAAAGCGGCAGCCGCAGCTGCCTCCCGGACGGCTCGCTCGAGTGTCTCGGATCGGGCGATCGGGACCCGCGCCCCTCCGAGCGCCGCGGCGAGCTCGCCTGCCGCTTCGCCGATGAGGTACGCGCTGTCGCCGGGCTCGAATGCCGCGGCGAGCGCGTCGTACGGCTCCGCCTTGCCCCTGCCTCCGAGGATCACGTGCTTCCGTCGCCCCGCGAACGACGCCAGCGCCCGAACGGCGGCCGCAGCGTTGGTCGCCTTCGAGTCGTTCACGTAGAGGACGCCGTCGATCGTCGCGATCTCCTCGATCCGGTGCTCGACGCCCGGAAACGACCGGAGCCCATGCGCGATCGCGTCGTCCGTCACGCCGACCGCGCGCGCTGCTGCGGTCGCGGCGGCAGCGTTCGCACGATTGTGGCTGCCGCGGATGCGCGGCTCCGCCGGCAGCGGGTCGTCCGCCGTGAACTCGATGCGCCGCGCGTTCCCGGGGACCGTGGCGAAGCCGTGCGGTACCACCGCGATGTCTTCCTCCCGCTGCCGCGCGAACGCTCTGAGCTTCGCGTGTCGGTACTCGTCGAACGTGCCGTGACGGTCGAGGTGATCCGGCTCCAGGTTCGTCAACACGACGACCCGTGGCGCGAGCGTGTCGACGTCCTCGAGCTGAAAGGAGGAGAGCTCGCACACGATCCACGCGCGGTCCGGCACCCGGCCGACCAGGGACGTGAGCGGACGACCGATGTTGCCGGCGACCTCGACGGGCACGCCTCCGGCCTCGAGCATCACGCCGAGAAGGGCCGTCGTGGTCGTCTTTCCATTGGTCCCGGTGACGCCGATGATCGGGTTCGGAAGGAGCCGGGCGCCGAGCTCGATCTCGGAGATCACCTCGATCCCGCGGTCGCGCGCCGCGACCACGGGCGGGCTCGCGGCGGGGATGCCGGGGCTCTTCACGACCAGGCCGACGTCCTCGAGGAGGCTGTCGCTCCACTCGCCCAGGTGAATTCGGCCCTCCACCCCCGACGTGTCGACGTCGCCGCCCGAGTCGTGGACGACGACCTCCACCCCTGCGCGCACCAGGGCCTCGGCAGCCGCACGTCCCGAGCGCGCGAGGCCCAGGACGAGGGCTCGGGTCGGAAGGCCGGCCACGCCAGAAGGGTAGGCGCGGCCGCTCAAGGGCGGCGCGCGAGAGCGACGCCGGCGATGACCGCGACCGCTCCCACGGCGAGCGGCAGGGTGAGACGCTCGTCCAGGACGAGCGCAGCCAGCGCGAAGCCCGAGACGGGCAGCAGGAACTGCAACGGAGCGATGCGACCGATCCCTCCGTGGGCGAGCGCCCAGTACCAGCCCACGTACCCGACGATCGAGGTGACGACGGCGAGGAAGAGAACCGCGGCCCACGCGGAGGCGCCTGCGTCCGGGAGCCCGTCGGCGACGACGAGGCCGATACCGAGGGGTGCGAGCGCGAGCGCACCGAGGAGCACTCCCCAGTAGGTCGTGGCCGCGCTCGAGAAGCCGCTCGGCACGAGCAGTGCCCCGGCGACGTACCCGGCCGATACGACCAGCGCGGCCGTGAGGACGAGAAGGTCGCCGACGATCGACGCCTCTCCTCCGTCCCCGCCCGTGCGGACGGCGACGATCACCGCCTCGCCCGCGAGCGCGAGGGCGCAGCCGACGACCCACCACGTGCCTGGGCGTCGCCGGAAGACGATCGCAGCGTAGAGACCGGTGAAGACAGGGAGCGCGGTGAGGATCGCGGTCCCGTGCATCGCCGACGTGCGGCCCTGCCCGATCGTGTAGACGACGGGGAACAGGACGAAGCCGGCCGCCGCGGACACGACGAGGAGCAACCGGGCCCGCCGACCCGAGGGTGGCCTCCTGCTCGTCATGGCGACGAGTGGGACCGCCACGAGGCCGGCGAGCACGGTGCGAAGCACGGCGACCACGAGCGCATCGAGCTCGTCGGTCGCGATGCGGGTCACCACCGGCGTCGCCCCCCACACCACCATCACGAGCACCCCCACGACGACGGGGGCGGACAGGAGTCGTCGCGCGGTCAGAGCGCGTTCTGCGCCGGATCGCTCACGCGCGCGAAGGCTACGCGGGCCGGCAACAGTGCGGCGGGCTTACGCGTCGCCGGTGGGAGCGCCGGACGGCGACCGGTGAACGACGGTCGACCGCCGGAGCCCGCTCTGCCGGCCGGGAGGCGAGACGGGGCCGACCCGTGCACGAGCCGGAAGAAGGGGGCCGGCGGGGGAAACATGGTTTCCGCCGCCCTGTCAGAGCTGGAATCTCAGGTAGTAGCGGTAGTAGAGGACGAAGCCGACCGCGCAGAGGATCGCGCCGACGATCCAGAACCGCACCATGATCTTGGTATGCGACCAGGCTTTCAGCTCGAAGTGGTGGTGGATCGGCGCCATCAGGAACACCCGCTTGCCCGTGCGCTTGAAGCTCGCCACCTGGATCATCAGCGAGAGCGCCTCGATGAGGTAGATGCCGCCGATGAAGACGAGGAGCACCTCGGTCTCGGTGAGGATCGCGAGCGTGGCGATCGCCCCGCCGAGCGCCATCGAGCCGGTGTCGCCCATGAACAGCTCGGCCGGGAAGGCGTTGAACCAGAGGAAGCCGATGACGCCGCCGATGAGCGCCGCTGACACGATCGCGATGTCGAGGTACTCCTCGCTTCGGTTCGCGACGACGTCGGCCGAACGGAGCCAGTCGATCACGGCGATCGCGAGCAGAGTGATGATCGAGATGGCGCACGTCCCGGCGGCGAGCCCGTCGATGCCGTCGGTCAGGTTGACGCCGTTCGCGGTGCCCGCGATCACGACGAACAGGAACGGGAAGTACAGCCAGTGCAGGTCGATGTTGACGTCGACGAGCGGGAAGTAGATCTCCGTGTCCATGTAGCCGACTCGCGTCGTCGCCCACCCCACGCCGGCGGTGATGGCGACGAGGCCGAGCATCTTCCAGCGCCCGCTGAGCCCGAGCGAGCGGCGGCGTCGCACCTTGAGGAAGTCGTCCGTGAACCCGATCAGCGCGCAGCCGAGCGTCGCCAGCATGATCGTCAGGCCGGGGATCGTGTACAGCGAGACGATCACCGCCGGCACCAGCGCCGCGACGAGGATCAGGAGCCCTCCCATCGTGGGCGTGCCCTGCTTGACGATGTGCCCGGCCGGCATCTCTTCACGGATGTGCTGGCCGATCGATTGCCGCCGCAGCCACTCGATGAACTGGGGGCCCACCGCGACGGCGATCACCATCGCGACGAGCCCCGCGATCAGGACTCTGACCATGCCCGGGAGTGTTTCTGGATCAGCGCTGGGATGCCTTCGAGCCCCACCGAGCGCGATCCCTTGACGAGGATCGCGTCGCCCGGTCGAAGTACCTCGGCGATCGCGTCGAATCCGGTCGTGTCGGCAACGTGGACGCCGTCTCCGATCTGCGCCAGGTACCCGCGTGCGGGCTCGCCGACGGCGACGACGACCTCGATGCCGAGCTCGCGGAGGAGCGCTGCGACATCCGAGTGGTACCGGTCGCTCTCCTCCCCGAGCTCCGCCATCTGGCCGAGGATCGCCACCCGGCGACGGCCCCCGGCGCGCTCGGCCAGATCGACGAGCGCGGCCCGCATCGAGGTCGGGTTCGCGTTGTAGGCGTCGTTGACCACGAAGCCGCCCCCCGGAAGGTCGTGCACCTCACCCCGCCATCGGGAGAGGCGTATGGCTCCGGCGCCCTCGTGCGCCCGGCCGAGCGGCAGGCCGAGCGCCTGGTAGGCCGTCAGGGCCGCGTGGACGTTCCCGGCCAGGTGGCGCTGCGTGAACGGCAGCTCGAGCCGGAGCTCCTCGCCGCCGACCCTGAAGCGCCACCGATCGCCGTCGCGCGTCGGAGACGTGGGATCGAAAAAGCGGACGTCGAGGTCGGACCGGTCGAGGTACGGGTCGAGCAGCGGCTCGCCCGCCGGGACGACCGCGATCCCGCCTGCGGGGAGCGCTTCGAGGGCCTCGGCGTTCGCGCGCGCGACGTCCTCGAGCGTGCCGACGAGCTCGAGGTGCTCGGGTCCGATGGACGTGACGAGGGACAGCGTCGGCCGGGCGATGCCGCACAGCTCCGCGACCTGACCCGCCCCGCGCATCCCCATCTCCGTCACGAGCACGCGTGTGTCGGGCTCGAGCCGAAGCACCGTGAGCGGCAGTCCGATCTCGTTGTTCCGGCTCGCGTCGGCCGCGACCGTCGGCGTCACCGCAGCGCACAGCGCGGCGAGCGCGTCCTTCGTCGTCGTCTTTCCCGTGGAGCCGACGACCGCCACGACCTGCGCCTCGGAGCGGTCGCGCACGAGCCGTGCGAGCGCGGCGAGGGCCGCATGCTGGTCGCGCGGGACGAGCGTCGCGGCACCAAGCGCGAGCGCGTCCTCGACGAAGCGAGTCCCGGTGTTGATCGCGACGAACAGGTCACCTGGGCGCGCTCGCCGTGAGTCGTCGTGAACCCGCCGGACGACACCGTCCTCGGGTTTCCCACGCAGGGCACCGAGCTCGAGCCCCTCGACCTCCGCCCACGCCAGCGGGATCACGAGAGGCCTCTCACGTCTGCGCCCCGAGACGTCTGCGCAGAGCGCCGCGGGCGACGTCGCGATCGTCGAAGGGATGGACGACGCCTCCGATCTCCTGGCCCTGCTCGTGGCCCTTCCCGGCGATCAACACGACGTCGCCCTCCGCCGCCGACGCGATTGCCGTCTCGATCGCAGAGCGCCGATCGGGGTCGACCTCCACGCTCGTCCCCGAGCCCAGGAGGATCTCCTCGACGATCACGAGCGGGTCCTCGGAGCGCGGGTTGTCGCTCGTGACGACGACGGTGTCCGCGAGCTCCCGCGCGACCCTTCCCATCTCAGGACGCTTCTCGCGGTCGCGGTCGCCACCCGCTCCGAAGACGACCGTGAGGCTTCCGGAGCCGAGCGGACGTGCGGCGCGCATCGCGGTCTCGAGCGCGCCGGGGGTGTGCGCATAGTCGACCACCACGGCGAACCCCTGTCCCTCGTCGATCGACTCGAACCGGCCGGGGACACCGGCCACCGCACGCACCCCCACGGCGATCGCCTCCTCGTCGACGTCGAGGAGGAGTGCCGCCGCGACCGCAGCGAGCACGTTCTCGACGTTGAAGACGCCGAGCAGCGGCGTCTCGATCCGGATCCCGGCCGCCGTGAACGTCGAGCCGCGCGGTCCCAAATCGAGGCCCTCGGCGCGCACCTCGGCCTCGGGCCGGAGCCCGAACGTGACGAGCGGGGCCCGGTGCGCCGACGCGAGCTCGTCCGCGAGGCGGCGGCCGTACGGGTCGCCCACGTTCACCGCGGCGGGCGGCGGCGCGATCCCGGTGAAGAGGCGGCGTTTTGCCTGGAAGTACTCCTCCATGTCGCCGTGGAGGTCGAGGTGATCCTGGGTCAGGTTGGTGAACGCGAGCGCGTCGAAGCGGACGCGGTCGAGCCGCCGGTAGTGGGAGCCGTGGGACGACGCCTCGAGCACGACGGCCTCGTCGCCGGCGTCGAGCATCTCGCGAAACAGCCTCTGGAGCTCGATCGCCTCGGGCGTCGTGTGAGGCGCAGCGCGCGTCTCACCTCCGACCACCCACTCGACCGTCCCCACGGCGCCGGTCGGACTGCCCTCGGCCTCCAGGATCGAGCGCAACAGGAACGTCGTCGTCGACTTGCCGTTCGTCCCGGTGACGCCCGCGACCTTGAGTCGCTCCGTGGGGGCGCCGAAGAACGTGTCCGCTGCGACGGCCATCGCGGCGCGCGCGGACTCCACGACGAGCTGCGGCGCGTCCTCGTCGAGCGGGCGCTCGACGACGAGCGCGACCGCCCCCGCGGCCAACGCGTCACCGGCGAGGTCGTGGCCGTCGGCGCGTGCGCCGGGGACGCAGAAGAACAGCGTGCCGTCGCCCACCCGGCGGGTGTCGTAGGCGAGGTCGAGGATCTCGACGGGTCGCCGCCCGATCACGTCGCTCGGCGCGAGCGCGCGAATCAGCGCGTCGAGCTCCATCGTCGCGATTGTAGGGGCGGTCGTGACACCCCTCGGGGGAGATGTGACAGCGATGGTGTCCCGCCCGCTACGGGGTGAGCGCAGCCGCGGCGAGCAGCGACGACGCGCGCTTCGACTCGGGCGCGTCCGGCGGGACCTCGAGGTACTGGAGGGCGAACCGGGCGATGTCCCGGAAGATGGGCGCCGCGACCACACCGCCCCAGATCTGCCCGCGCGGCTCGTCCACCATCACGAGGATCGCGAGCCGAGGGTTCCGTGCGGGCACGAGCCCGACGAACGACGCGACGTACTTCTGGACGTAGCGCCCGCCCTCCGCCTTGTTCGCCGTGCCGGTCTTGCCCGCGACCGTGTAGCCCGGAATCGCGGCCTCCGTTCCGGTCCCCTCGACCACGACGTCGCGGAACATGGCCGTCATCCGGTCCGCCGTGTGCCGTGAGACGATCCGCCGCCCTTTCCCGTGCCGGACCTTCTTGCCGCCGACCTTCGCGACGACGTGGGCCGGCGGCATCACGCCGCCGTTCCCGATCGCGGCGTAGGCGCCCACCATCTGTAGCGGGGTGACGGCGATGCCCTGTCCGATCGGCACCGTCCCGATCGTCGAGCCCGACCAGTCCTGGTAGGGGACGACCATCCCGGCGCTCTCCCCAGGCAGCTCTGAGCCGGTCTTCTTGCCGAAGCCGAACCGGTCGATCCACGAGGCGAGCTCCGGGCCGCCGAGCCGCTCCTTGGCGATCGTGATCGTCCCGACGTTGGACGACTCGGAGAGGATCTGCCGCACGGTCATCCGCTCCGTGCCGCGGACGTGGGCCTCGCGGATCACGCGGTCTGCGACCTTGATCGTCGGCGCCAGGGTGAAGGCGGTGTCCGGCGTCACGACGTTGTCCTCGAGCGCGGCCGCGACGGTGACGATCTTGAACGTCGAGCCGGGCTCGTAGACGTCCGTGACCGCGCGGTTGCGCCGCTCCTCGGCGGGCGCCGACGAGAACCGGTTCGCGTCGAACGTCGGGGCGTTGGCCATCGCGAGGATCGCGCCGGTGCGGGGGTTCATGACGACCGCCGTGGCTCCCTTTGCACCCCAGCGCGAGACCGCGGATGCGAGGATCTGCTCGGCGTTCGCCTGGAGCTGGTGGTCGAGCGTCAGCACCACGTTGCGACCGGGACGCTCCCTCCGCGACGTGACGACGTCGATTGCCTGTCCCGCGGGATCGCGCACGACGATCTCGTACCCCGCCTTCCCCGCCAGCGTGCGGTCGAGCGAGCGCTCGAGCCCGTCGAGCCCGCGGTTGTCCGTGCCTGCGAACCCGAGCAGCTGTGAGGCGACACGTCCCTGGGGGTAGGTGCGGCGCTCCTCGGGGAAGAAGCCTATGCCGGCGACGCCGAGCTTCTGGAGGGCACGGGCCTTGACGGGATCCGCCTTCCGGTCGATGAACACGAACCGCCTGGTGCGGTCGACGAGGGTCGGATACAGCTCGTCGGGGTCGAGCCCGAGTTGCTGCGCGACCTTCACGGCCGCCTTCTTGGGAGCGATGACGTTGCGCGGGTCCGCGTACACGCTCGTCGCCTGCTCCCCGATCGCGAGAGGCTCGCCCGTCCGGTCGTAGATCGTGCCTCTCCCGGCGGGGATCTCGATCGTCTCACGGTGCTGCCGGGAGGCCATCGCCTCGTACCCGGCACCGTCGACGATCTGGATCCACGCCGCCCGGCCGAGCCCGACCGCGAACACGCACGTGAACGCGACGACGAGCAGGCGGATGCGGGAGTTCGCGCGTTGTGTTCCCGAGGTCACGGTTCCAACCGGAGAAAGGTCGTCGCATTCGGGTCGTGCTTGACGAGGCCCAGCTTCGTCGCCGCCTCGTTCTCGATCCTCGCGTTCGAGGATGCGCTCGAGAGCTGCGCGCGCGTCGTCGCGATCTCTGCCTTGAGCTCCGCGCGGGTGCGCCGGAGGTCGTCGAGCTCGACGTTCAGCCGCAGCACGAGCACGTTGATCGCGACGACGCCCGCGAGGAGCACCGCGACGGTCACGATCCAGAAGACGCCGCCCGTGAACACCCCACGGCCGACACGAGCCCGGCGGAGAGCGGGCTGTGCGATGGCGGACATCAGGCCTTCACCGCGGCGCGCAGCCGCGCCGACGCGGCCCGGGGATTGGCGTCGGTCTCGCGTGCGCCCGGCCGGACGGGCTTCCTGGTGAGCACCCGCAGCGTCGGTTCCTTCCCGCAGACGCAGACGGGGAACTCGGGCGGACAGGTGCACCCCTTCGCCTGCTCGGCGAAGAACCGCTTCACGATCCGGTCCTCGAGCGAATGGAACGAGATCACGGCGAGCCGGCCGCCCGGCCGGAGCATCTCGAGCGCGGCGGGGAGCGCCGCTTCGAGCTGGCCGAGCTCGTCGTTCACCGCGATGCGCAGCGCCTGGAAGACGCGCTTCGCCGGGTGGCCCTCGCCGAAGCGAGCCGGCGTCGGGATGGCGAGCTTGATCACGTCGACCAGCTCGCCCGTCCTGGTGAACGGCGTCTCGGCGCGTCTCCGCACGATCGCGCGGGCGATGGGCGCGGCGAATCGTTCCTCGCCGTACCGGCGGAAGATGGTGACGAGCTCCCGCTCGTCGCGGGTGTTGACGATCTCGGCGGCGGTCGTCTCGGACGACGGATCCATCCTCATGTCGAGAGGTGCGTCCGTCGCGTACGAGAAGCCGCGCTCCGGGCGGTCGACCTGCATCGACGAGATCCCGAGGTCGAGCAGGATCGCGTCGGCCTTGACCTCGTTCGCGGCGAGCTGCGTGAGGACGACGGCGAAGTCACCGCGGAGGAACCGCACGTCCACCCCGGCCTGCGCCTTCAGCCGGTCGAAGTACGCCTTCGCACCGGGGTCGCGGTCGACGGCGACGAGCTTCCCCCGGCCACCGAGATCCTCGGCGAGGAGCCGTGCGTGGCCGCCCGCGCCGAAGGTCGCGTCGACGACGGTCTCGCCCGGCCGGACCGCGAGGAGCTCCTGCACCTCGTCGGCGAGGACCGGGACGTGGTCAGCTTCCGTGTACGGCAAGACGTTCGGCAGCATGTTCGGCGCTCCCTTCGACGGCGTGCAGGTGCTGCTCCCAGGCACCGGGGTTCCACAGCTCGAGGTGGTCGTAGTTGCCCGCGACGACGACCTCGCGCTCGAGGGCGGCGTGGCGCGTGAGGACGGCCGGGACGAGAATCCGACCCTGACGGTCGAGGTCCGCCTCGGCCGCCCCCGAGAAGAAGAACCGGCGTAGCTCGCGGGCCTCTCGGGAGAGAGGGTCGAGCGCGGCGATGCGGGACTCGACGGTCACGGCCCACGTCTCCCGCGGGTAGACGGCCACGTTCCGATCGAGCCCTCGCGCGAGGACGACCCCGTCACCGAGCGCGTCACGGAAGCGGGCCGGCAGCGTGAGCCGGCTCTTCTCGTCGATCGTGTGCTCGTAGGTGCCGATGAACATCGCCCGCGGGAGTGGCTGATCTGTCTCTCGATCTCCACTATTCCCCACTCTACGCCACTTTCCCCCACTGTCAAGCTTTCCACGCGCTTCGGGAACGCGCGCACCGATGCGCGTCTTCCCTCGCGGTCGCCCGACCGACCGACTTCCGACGGTGGCGGCGGCTCAGTGCGCGAGGGCGATGTGCCTCGGCGAGACGCCCCGGCCGGCGAGCGCACCCGCGCCGCAGCGCGCGGCGAAGCCGAGCGCGTCGTTGCCGTCGAGCCCGGAGGCGAGGGCGTAGGTCAGCCCTGCCGCGAAGCTGTCCCCTGCGCCGTAGGTGTCGACGACCTCGCCCGGGGGGTCGGCGGCGGTATACGGACCGCCGGGGCGGGCCCAGCCCCCCAGGCCGCCCGAGGTCGTGACCACGAGCTTCGGCGCCGGATCCAGGTCGCCGCTTCGGTAGCGCTCGGCGTCGTCCTCACCACTTCCGATCAGCGCGTCGAGTGCCACCGCTCCGCGGCGCAGCACGTCCAGCTCCCGTGACGTGGCCGTCAGCACGCGTGCGCGGCGCGCATGGAAGAGCGCGTCGACGTCGCCGGCGACGAAGAAGACTGCGTCCATGGATGCGAGCTCGTGCCACGGCAACGTGTCGTCGTGGCCGCGAGGACGGAGCTTCGGGCCGACGGTCGTGATCGTTCTCTCGCCGTGGTCGTCGACCAGCGTGAAGGCCCAGCGCTGCGCCCGTTCCTCGTGGACGGCATGGACGACGACCCCGCGGGACTCGAGCTCCGCGCGGGCACGTCGACCGAGGTCGTCGCCGCCGAGCGCGGTGAACAGGTGCGCCTCGTCGGCGAGCAAGGCGAGCTGCACCGCCGCGACCCCACCGCCCCCGCCCGCCTGCTCCCAGTCGTCGAACGAGTGCTCGATCTCCCCCGCTGCGGGAACGTCGACGACTCGCGCGAACCGGATCCACTCCACATGCCCGACGACGGCGACGCGCATGGCTCCCAGTCTGCACCTATCGCAGGGCCGTTCGCGAGCGGGGATCCGGGGAGCGGATACGTGTCGCCCGGATACCGCTCCCACGAACGGGCACATCCCGGACGAGCCGCAGCGCAGCGAAGAGCGACCTCACAAACCGCGGCGGAGCCGCGTTTCACTGGATGATGGTGACCGTGGCGTCGATCCCGCCGTTCGAGGCCTTCTACGTCGAGCATGCCGACGACGTGCTCCGCCTCCTTCGCCGCCGACTCGGCCGGGAGCGAGCGGACGACGCGTTCCAGGAGACGTTCCTGCGGGCGCTCCGCGCCTACGACCGCCTCCGGCACGGCGAGCACCTCCGCGCGTGGGTGCTGACGATCGCGTCACGCGTCGTCATCGACACGCACCGGCGCGCCGGAGACGTCACCGATGAGGTTCCCGACGTCGCCCACCTCGACGGGCTTCCCGCATACGAGGAGCTGGCCTTCCTCACCGACACGCTGCCGCCCACCGAACGGGCAGCCGTCGTGCTGCGCTACGGCTACGACCTCGACTACGAGCAGATCGCCTCGGCCCTCGATTCCAGCCCCGACGCGGCTCGCCAGGCGACGTCGTCCGGCGTCCGGCGTCTGCGAAGGAGAGTGACGTGACCATTCCCACAGACCTCGACCGTCGCTTCCGCGACAGCGCTGCTCGCTCCGGCCTGCTCGATGCGGCCTACGACGTGATCGACAGCGAGCTCGGGCCGCTCCTCGCAGCGGTGACCGACCATGGGCTCGCCCGCATCTCGTACGACCCCGAGCCCGAGCGGGAGCTCGACGTCCTCGCCCGCGTGGCGGGGCCGCGCATCCTGCGAGCACCGCGCGCGCTGGACGAGACGCGACGCGAGCTGGACGCGTACTTCGCGGGCAAGCGAACCGTGTTCGACCTCGAGCTCGACCTGCGGGGAGTGAGCGGGTTCACGCTGGGTGTCCTCGAAGAGCTCGCGAAGGTTCCGTACGGACGGACCGCGACGTACCGCGAGCTCGCCGAGCGCGCGGGCAACCCTCGCGCGGCGCGGGCGGTCGGGATGGTGATGAACCGCAACCCGATCCCCATCGTGCTGCCGTGCCACCGCATCGTCGGCTCGTCCGGTGCCCTCGTCGGCTATGGCGGCGGTCTCGAGCGGAAGGAGAAGCTGCTGCGGCTCGAGGGCGCGTTGCTCTGACCTGGTTGGCGGGACGCTCGCCGCCCTACGCGAGCAGTCGATAGCCGACGCCCCAGTCGTTGATCACCACCTCGCGCGCGCCCGCTGCCTCGAGCTTGCGGCGCAGCCTCGAGGCGTGCGAGTCGACGGTCCGCGTGCGGATCCCAGCGGAGCGGATTCCCCACACGTCGCGCAGGAGCTCGGTCTTCGTGAACACGCGCATCGGGTCGCTCGCGAGCTTGGCCGCCAGCTCGAACTCGCGCCCCGAGAGCCGTACTGCGACCTCCCCCACGCGAACCTGCCGAGCCCGGTGGTCGACGACGAGGGGGCCGGCGTCCACGATCTCCGCCTGGCCGAGCAGCGAGCGGCGGAGCAACGCCCTGACGCGCGCGAGCAGCTCCAGGTACACGTCGCGCGGCACGACGTCGTCCGCCCCGCTCTCGAGCGCGCGCACGCGGACGATCGGCTCTGCGCCCGGCTCTGTCAGCACGATGACCGGGACGTTCCTGTTCCAGGTCCGGCCCGGCTCTCCGGCGCGCAGCCTGCGACAGAGGTCGGCCTCGCCCGCGATCACGACGTCGGGCGAGAGCCGCTCCACGAGGTCCAGCGCACGGGACGTCCACGCGGCCTCGAAGACCGTGAAGCCGTCGTCCCGAAGCTGCCGCTCGAGGTACTCCCTCGAGACCGCCTCGTGCTCGGCCAGCAGGACTGCGTTCGTGCCCATGCGCCGAACCTAGAGCGACGAGCGGCGGTCCACCAGATGTCCTTTGCGTCGCGTGTGTGACGATTCGCCCACACGGGTCCCGGCCGGCCACGGCCGATGTGCCGGGTGGGACCGGTCAGACGCCCCTGGCGACGAAGGTGACCTGTCCGAGCATCTTCCCGTACTTCGGGATCTTCTTCGTCCCGAAAGCCGGCCAGATGTAGATCTGGTAGCGCCCGTTCTTCAAGGCGTGCCGGGTGCCTCCCAGCCTCCAGGTCTCCTTCAGCTTCAGCTTCGGCGCACGCACCCACGTCGTGAGGAGCTTCACCTTCCCACGCCAGAGCTGGAGGTTGTAGAAGCGCGCCTTGCTCACCGCCGCCCACTGCACGAGCGGCGCTCGGGTGACGATCGCGCCGTCCTTCGGAGCGTAGATCCCGAGCGGAGGCTTGAGGCCGACCGTCTTGGCAGCCAGGTTGCCGGCCTCGTCGAACAGCCTCACTTCGTACCAGTACCTCGCCCCGGCCCGGATCTTGCGGTCGACGAACCCGCGGTTCTTGCCGTCGTAGACGGGCGCGGGCTTCTTGCCCTTGAGCCCCGGGGCGCGGACGACACTGGCGCGCACGACGTCCTTGCCGGCGGTCCACGAGACCCAGATCGAGCTCCCGCGATGGACCCACTTCACGGCGGGCGGGGCAGGAGGCGTTGCGTCGTAGCGGAACTCCACCGTGATCGGCGCGCTCACGTGACCGGCGGTGTCCCGGCACTGCCCGACGAGCCTGGCGGGGATGGCGTCGGGGCCCTGGTAGAGCGCCTTGGGCGTGCACTCTGCGACACCCGACCCTGCGTCGCTCCCCGTGAACGTCACGTCGACCGGCTTGTTGTACCAGCCGTTCGCGTCGGGTGGCCGCGTCGGGCCGCCCGTGACGGTCGGCGGGCTGCCGTCGTACTTGATCGTGATCGAGCGCGAGGCGCTGTTGCCGGCGTTGTCGGAGCACGCGCCGCTGATCGACACCGCGCCGCCGTCGGGTCCGCCGTACGTACCGCCGCCGGTGCAGGACGCGACGCCGGAGGCGCCGTCGTCCCCCGAGACGCTGACCGCCACGGGCTTCGTGTACCACCCGTTCGAGTCGGGGTCCCGTGCCGGCGACACGTTGACTCCCGGCGGCGACGAGTCCTTTCTCACGGTGACGCTGCTCCCGACGAACGACCCGCCGTAGTTCACCGTGCAGGTGAACGTGACCCCCGCCGTGTCGGCCGAGACACCCGCCGCAGCGCAGCCGGTGGTCCCTGTCACACCGGTGGGGTTGAACGACCAGGTGACGGTGACGCCCGTCTTGAACCAACCGCCGCATCCGCCGCCGTTGCAGCTCGCCACCGGTGGATCGAGGGCTTTCGCCTCACCCGGCAAGACCACTGCCGCCAGTGCGAGGACGAGCATCAGACCCGCGAGGCGGATGGCGGTCATGCGTGCCTCGTGGCGCCGCGGGCGACAACGCCGAGGGTCAAGCTGCCTCCCGCGGCCGCGACGAGGAGCAGCGCGGCCGCGACGAGCAGTCCCACGGGAAGGCTCTCGTCGGGCCCTACGGGGCGCAGCACGCCAAGCGGGAGACCCAGCCGAACGGCGTCGCGCGGCGCACTCACGACAGGGCGAGGCGCCGGCCGCCTGGTCTCCTGCGCGGCTTTGACCTTCGGCTTGGGCGCGGTCTTCTTCGTCACCGGCGCCGACTTCGTCGGCGACGCACCCTCCGGCCGCGTCGCTCGAGGCGCGCTGGACGACCGGGTGGACCGGGCCGGCGGCGTGTACGCGGTGGACGCCCTGGGAGCCGCCGCCGGGCGCGACGCGGTCGACGAGGAGGTTCCCGGGGACGGATCCGGCGCAGGCGAAGGGGTGCTCTTCGTCGTCGTCGAGCTCGTCGTGGTGGTCGAGGCCGCGGCCAACGGCGGATCGGGTGTCGGAACAGGCGGCGTCGAAACCGCCGTGCGCTTGGCGGGAGCCGGCGTCGAGCTGGTGCTCTTGGTGGCCGAAGGCTTCGTGGTCGCGAGCGCGACGTCGGAGGTGGGCGCGTCCGGTGCGGGCATCGGCGTCCCGCCGGCCGCGAGCGCGCCGACAGGACAGGCGAGTGCGAAGACGCAGGCGCCTGCGGCGAGCACCTCATGTCTGAACCGCAGAGACGACGTCCGGCTGGACATCCCGTCCCTCCCTTTCGGCCCCTCACGGTACGTCGGTGGATACGTAGGTGTCAACCGTCAGCGGTGGAGCGGCCGCCGGGAATCTCCCGGCG
>NZ_DASTCS010000051.1:0-85593 GCF_035710885.1 Gaiella sp.
GAAGAGCGGGAACACGCCCTGGACGGCCTCGCCGTTGCCGGTCCTGAGCGCGACGAAGGCGCCGATGCAGCCGAACGCGAGCGAGATCGTCAGCGACAGGAGGATCAGAACGGGCACGCCGCCCGGCCCGGCGGCGAGCCCGTTGCCGACCGCGATCCCGACGACGAGGACGATCGCGGCCTGGATCAGGCCGAGCGCCACGATGCCGGTGAGCTGGCCGAGCATGAGCGCCACCCGCCGCAGCGGCGTGAGCGACAGCCGGTTCAGGAAGCCGGTCTCGATGTCATTGGCGACGTTCGTGCCCGCGCTCATGGCCGAGAAGAGCGCGCCCTGGATGAACGGGATCGCGATCGCGAACTGGAAGTAGGAGTCCGTCGGGAACCCGTGAAGAAGCGTGGCGCTGTCCAGCCCGCTGCTGTTGATCGAAAGCAGCAGGAGCGGGAAGAAGATCGACGGGAACACCATGGCCGGCTGCCGCAGCGTTCGCACGACCGACCGCTGGGTGAGCAGCAGGACCTGGCTCACGCCGGCGCGGGCTCCGGCGCGACGGCCTCACCCTCCAGCGACCGCCCGGTCTTGGCGAGGAAGACGTCGTCGAGCGTGGGCGCGTGCAGCTGGAGCTCCTGGATGTCGATGCCCTCGGTGTCGAGGGCCCGCACCACCTCGGCGAGCTCGGCGTCTCCGCCCGCCAGCCGCACGGACGCTCCCTTCGTGGATCCCGCGACGGGCTCGCCGAAACGGGCGAGCACCTCCCTCGTGCGTCCGAGCTCCTCGGGATCCTGAGGGACGGCCTCGACGCTCGGGCGGCCGATCTCGGCCTTGAGCGCCTCGGGGGTGCCCTCGGCCACGATCCGCCCGCGGTCGATGATCCCGACGCGATCCGCGAGCACGTCCGCCTCCTCCAGGTACTGGGTCGTGAGGAAGACGGTCACGCCGCGGTCGGCCGCGAGCCGCTGTACCTCCTCCCAGAGCGCGCTTCGGCTCTGCACGTCGAGCCCGGTGGTCGGCTCGTCGAGGAACAGGATCCGCGGCCGGTGGACGAGCGCGAGCGCGAGGTCGAGCCTCCGCTTCATGCCGCCCGAGTAGCCACCGACCTTGCGGTCTGCGGCCTCGGTGAGCCCCACGCGCTCGAGCAGCTCCTCGGTGCGGCTCTGCCGCTCGGGCTTCGGCAGCCCCTGCAGCATCGTCTGCAGGCGCAGGTGGTCGCGGCCCGTGAGCAGCGCGTCCAGCGCGGCCTCCTGGAGTGCGGCGCCGATCGTCGAGCGCACCTTCGGGCCCTCGCGGACGACGTCGAAGCCCGCGACGCGGGCGCTGCCGGATGTCGGCGGCAGCAGGGTGGTCAGCATCAGCACGGTGGTCGACTTCCCGGCGCCGTTCGGGCCGAGGAAGCCGTAGATCTCGCCGGGCTCGACGCGGAGGTCGATCCCGTCGACGGCGCGCGGGCCTTTCTTGAACTCGCGGACGAGACTCTCCACGACGATGCTGTTGTCCGCTCTCACCCTCCGAGGGTACTGGCGGGATCGAGCAGGTCCGTGTCAGACACCGTTCGCTGTCAAGAGGGCGCTTCCGGCCACGTGCGTCTGGGCGCACCTGCCGCGCGCGCCGGTCGGAATCGCCGATCGCGCCACGCGTGCCGGCCTGTGGAAGAGTTGACACACATTCGGCACCGCTTGCTCTTGACAGAGATCGGTGTCTGACACCGATCTGGCTGCGCCCCGCGTCACGCGTCGGGGGAGAGCCACACCGTCGCCAGCGGCGGCAGGGTCACGCCCGCGGAGAACGGGCGGCCGTGGATCGCCTCGGGGACGGCCATGACCACCCCGAGGTTCCCGACGCCGGAGCCCCCGTACTCCGCCGCATCCGTGTTCAGCACCTCGCGCCAGGGCCCGCCGACCGGCAGCGGCACGCGCCAGTGATGGCGCACGACCGGCGAGAAGTTGACCAGGCAGGCGAGCACGCGCGAGCCGTCGGCCGAGAAGCGCGCATACGCGAGCACGTTGTCCTCCCGGGCGTCCCCGACGAGCCACTGGAACCCGTGGGGCGCGAAGTCGACCTGCCAGAGCGCCGGCTCCGCCCGGTAGGCACGGTTGAGGTCGGCGACGCAGCGCAGGACGCCGCGGTGCAACGGGTAGTCGAGCACGTACCAGTCGAGCGACCCGGCCTCCGACCACTCCGTCCCCTGTCCGAGCTCCCCGCCCATGAACAGGAGCTGCTTGCCCGGATGCCCCCACATGTGCGCGTAGAGCGCGCGCAGCGTCGCGAACTGCTGCCACTCGTCGCCGGCGAGCTTCCGGAGGAGGGCGCCCTTGCCGTGCACGACCTCGTCGTGGGAGAGGGGAAGGACGAAGTTCTCGTCCCACGCATACACCATCGAGAACGTGAGCTCGTCGTGGTGCCAGCGCCGATGAACAGGCTCGTGGGACACGTAGTCGAGCGTGTCGTGCATCCAGCCCATGTTCCACTTGAACGTGAAGCCGAGGCCCCCGGCGTGGGTCGGCCGGGAGACGCCCGGCCACGCCGTCGACTCCTCGGCCGTCATCGCCACGCCGGGGTGCGTCGCGTGCACGACCTCGTTCAGCTCACGGAGGAACGAGACCGCCTCGAGGTCCTCGCGGCCGCCGTAGCGGTTGGGGAGCCACTCGCCCGGCTCGCGCGAGTAGTCGAGGTAGAGCATCGAGGCAACGGCGTCGACCCGCAGGCCGTCCGCATGGAACTCCTCGAGCCAGTAGAGGGCGTTCGCCAGGAGGAAGTTCCGCACCTCGTGACGGCCGTAGTTGAAGACGAGGGTGCCCCAGTCCGGATGCGACCCGCGGCGCGGGTCGGCGTGCTCGTAGAGCGCCGTCCCGTCGAAGCGGGCGAGGGCCCACTCGTCGCGGGGGAAGTGGGCGGGCACCCAGTCCAGGAGGACGCCGATGCCGTTCGCATGCATCGCGTCGACGAACGCGCGCAGGTCGTCCGGCTCGCCGAGCGTCGCCTGCGGCGCGAAGTAGCCCGTCACCTGGTAGCCCCACGAGGGCCCGTAGGGATGCTGCATCACCGGCATGAGCTCGACGTGCGTGAACCCGGCGTCGGCGACGTGCTCCGAGAGCTCGTCGGCGAGGTCGCGCCAGCCCAGCCCCTGGCGCCAGGAGCCGGCGTGCACCTCGTAGATCGACATCGGACCGACGAGCGGATCGGTCACGGCACGGCGCCGGAGCCACTGGGCGTCGCCCCAGACGTGGCGCGAGCGGTAGAGAACCGAGGCGGTCTCGGGAGGGACCTGCGCCCGGAACGCGAGCGGATCGGCCTTCAGCCGCGTCACGCCGTCGGCTCCCCGCACCGACAGCTTGTACGCCTGCCCCTCGCGAGCGTCGGCCGCGACACCGGCCCAGACGCCCGAGGAGCCCTGCGGCTCGAGCGGGTCCGCGCCCGCGTTCCACAGGTTCCAGTCACCGACGACGGACACCTCGCGCGCGTTCGGGGCCCAGACGGCGAAGCGCGCGCCGCGATCCTCCTCGAGGAGATGCCCGCCGAGCTGCTCCCAGAGCCGCTCGTGTCGCCCCTCGCCCAGCAGGTGCAGGTCGAGCTCGCCCGGCGCGCTCATGCGGCGGTCTCGAGCATGCGGAGCAGCCCGACGAGCGGGATCGAGGCCCAGTCGGGACGGTTCCGCGCCTCGTAACGGAGCTCGTAGGCCAGCTTCTCGAGCTCGAAAAGGGCGAGCAGTCGATCGAAGCCGGCTCGGCTGGGCGGCAGAAGGCGCTCGTCGGAGGCCGCGAGGTAGCCGTCGAGGAACGCCTCGCGGCACGCATCGGCCCACCCCTCGGGCGGCTCCACGTCCCGCAGCAGGAGCGCGGCATCGGCGGCGTACGCGAACGAGCGCGTCATGCCGGCGAGGTCGCGGAGCGGCGAGCGCTTCCGGCGCCGCTCCGGCAGCGACCGGGCGGGCTCGCCTTCGAAGTCGATCACCACCCAGTCACCGTCGCGCGTCCAGAGCACCTGGCCGAGGTGGTAGTCCCCGTGCGTCCGGATCGCGAGGCCCGACGGGCCGGAGCCGGACAGCTCCTGCACGAGGTCACGGAGGTCCTCCAGACGGTGCGCGACCGCTCCGAGCGCGTCGCCTTCGGGCATGGTCGCGAACGTCGTGGCGATCTCCTCCTCGACCGCCGCGCCGAGCAGGCCGATCGTCTCGGCGCTCGGCTCCTCCGGCGCGAAGTGCGGGTCGCCGTCGTGGGAGGCGAGGGCAGCGTGGAGCTGGGCCGTGACCTCGCCGAGGCGCCAGGCGCGCTCGGGGAGCCAGGACGGGTCGTCCTCGAAGGAGCCCAGGGTGAGCTCCCAGCCGCCCCCCATCGCGGGCACGAGAGCGGTGACCGTCACGAGGGCGGTCTCGAGCGGCGGCCCGGGCGTCTCGAGCGCGCCCTCCAGCCGGGGCGCGTTCTCGAACCGTGAGGCCGCGAGCGCGCGGAGCAGCTCCAGCTCGGGGTTCGGGCCGGCCTCGAGCCTCCGGTACAGCTTCAGCACGTGCAGCTCGTCGAGCACCACCGAGCTGTTCGACTGCTCGACGCCGAACGAGCGGACGCGCGCCCCCTCGGCGCGGACGCCGGAGAGCGCCGCGAGGCGCCCCGCCACCTCCGGTCTCTCGAACGCGTCGACGAGCTCGTCGCCCTCGCCGAACGCGAGCAGGTAGTGCTCGTGCGTGCCCGTGGTGAAGCGGATCTCGACGATCGCCAGCACGACCGGGCCGTCCTCCACGGGAAGGCCGACCACCTCGGCGCTCTCGACCACACGACCCTTCGCCGCGAACCAGCGCGCTTCGGAGACGAGCCCGAGCAGCTCGTCGCTCGACAGGGCCCTCGGGTCACGCATCGGGCGCCTCCTCCGGCAGCAGGAACCAGTAGAAGCCACGCGGCCCGAAGGTGAGCAGGTACGGCAGCTCCCCGATCGCCGGGAACTGCGTCCTGCCGATCATCTCGATCGGCGTGCGCCCCTCGAAGCGCGACAGGTCGAGCTCGACGGCCTGGGCCGAGCGGGCGAGGTTGTGGACGCAGAGCACGGTGTCGCCGTCGTGCTGCCTCAGGTGCGCGAAGACGCGCGGGTTCGTCGTCTGGAGCGTCTCGTAGCTCCCGAGCCCGAACACGGGATGCTCCTTGCGCAGCGCGACGAACCGCTGGAGCCAGCGCAGGAGCGACGTCGGCGAGCGCAGCTGGGCCTCGACGTTGACGGCCTGGAACCCGAACACCGGGTCCATCAGCGGCGGCAGATAGAGCTGCGCGAAGTCGGCGCGTGAGAAGCCGCCGTTCCGGTCGCCCGTCCATTGCATCGGCGTCCGGACGCCGTCCCGGTCGCCGAGGTAGACGTTGTCGCCCATGCCGATCTCGTCCCCGTAGTACAGCACCGGGGACCCGGGCAGCGAGAACAGGATCGCGTGCATCAGCTCGATCTCGTCACGCCCACCGTCGAGGAGCGGCGCGAGCCGGCGCCGGATGCCGAGGTTGAGCTTCATCCTCGGGTCCATCGCGTACTCGGAGTACATGTAGTCGCGCTCCTCGTCGGTGACCATCTCGAGCGTGAGCTCGTCGTGGTTGCGCAGGAAGAGGCCCCACTGGCAGTGATCCGGGATCGGGGGCGTCCGGTCGAGGATCTCGACCATCGGGCGCGCCTCCTCGCGCCGCACCGCCATGAACATCCGCGGCATCACGGGGAAGTGGAAGGCCATGTGGCACTCGTCGCCGTCGCCGAAGTAGTCGACGACGTCCTCCGGCCACTGGTTCGCCTCTGCGAGCAGCACCCGATCGGTGTACCCGGCGTCGATCTCGGCGCGAACCCGCCTCAGGAACCGGTGCGTCGCGGGCAGGTTCTCGCAGTTCGTGCCCTCCTCTTCGAACAGGTACGGGACGGCGTCGAGCCGGAACCCGTCGAGCCCGAGGTCGAGCCAGAAGCGGAGCGCGTCGATGATGGCTTCCCCGACCTCCGGGTTCTCGTAGTTGAGGTCGGGCTGATGGTGGTAGAAGCGATGCCAGAAGTACGCTTCGCGCTGCGGATCGTACGTCCAGTTGGACTGCTCGCTGTCGACGAAGATGATCCGCGCGTCCTCGTAGCGGTGCACGGTGTCCGACCAGACGTACCAGTCGGCCTTCGGGCTGTCCGGCCCCTGGCGCGACTCCTGGAACCAGGGGTGCTCGCTCGAGGTGTGGTTCATCACGAAATCCGTGATCACCCGCATCCCCCGCTCGTGGGCGGCCTCGACGCATGCGGCGAACTCGTCGAGCGTGCCGAACTCGGGGGCGACCGAGAGGAAGTCGGAGACGTCGTAACCCCCGTCGCGGAGCGGCGAGGGGTAGAACGGCAGCAGCCAGATGCAGTCGATCCCGAGCCACTGGAGGTAGTCCAGCTTCTGCCGCAGCCCACGGAAGTCCCCCATCCCGTCGTCGGAGGAGTCGAAGAACGACCGCGTGTGGAGCTCGTAGAAGACGGCGGTCTTGAACCAGTCCGGCTGGGACTCGAACCAGTGCTCGGCTCCCGTCGCTCGCTCGGCGGCCCCGCTCGCCGACGGGCGAAGGCCTGCCCCGCCGACGGCCGACGACGGCGCGCTCGAGCCGGGTCGCTCGCTCACCCGTGCACCTCCAGGACGTGCGCCTTGCCCGGCCCGAGCCGGACGTAGTTGCGATCGCCCCAGTCGTAGGCCTCCCCCGTGAGCGCGTCGACGACGCGGAAGCCCTCGCCGAGCCCGAAGGCCGAGGGGACGACGCACACCCCCTCGTGCACCGCGAACGGGTCGAGGTTGGCGACGACGAGCACGAGGTCGTCTCCGAGCGTGCGGGCGAAGCCGAGGAGGTGGTCGGACTCGGTCTCCAGCCATGTGAGCCGCTCGACTCCCGCGCCGGTCAGCGCCGGGTGCTCGCGACGGATCTCGTTGAGCCGCCGCACGAGCGGGAGCAGCTGCCCGTCGAGCCGTCGCTCCCTGAGCTGGTACTTCTCGGAGTCGAGGTACTCCTCGCTCCCCGCGCGGACGGGGACGTTCTCGCAGGCCTCGTAGCCCGAGTAGATCCCGTAGCTGGGCGAGAGGGTGGCCGCGAGCACCAGGCGGCACTCGAATGCCTGCCGGCCGCCGGCCTGGAGGGTGGCATGGAGGATGTCGGGCGTGTTGGGCCACAGGTTCGGCCGCAGGAAGGGCGACCACTCGCGCAGCTGCTCGACGAGCTCGACCAGCTCCGGCTTCGTGTTCTTCCACGTGAAGTACGTGTAGGACTGCGAGAACCCGGCCTTCGCGAGCAGGGTCATCATCGCGGGCCGCGTGAAGGCCTCCGAGAGGAAGACCGTGCCGGGATGCCGCTTGCGCACGTCAGCGATCAGCCACTCCCAGAACGGGACAGGCTTCGTATGGGGGTTGTCCACCCGGAAGACCGTCACGCCCGCGTCGCACCAGCGGTCGACCACGTCGCGGACGGCATGCCAGAGGCCCTTTCGGTCGCGCGTGTCCCAGTCGAAGTTGTGGATGTCCTGGTAGCGCTTCGGCGGGTTCTCGGCGTACTTCAGCGACCCGTCCGGCCGGTGCTGGAACCACTCCGGATGCTGTTCGAGCCAGGGGTGGTCGGGCGAGCACTGCAGCGCCAGGTCGAGCGCGAGCTCCATCCGGTGCTCGCGCACTGCCGCGACCAGCTTCGCGAGGTCGGCCTCGTCTCCGAGACCAGGGTCGATCGCGTCGTGCCCACCCTCGGGGCCGCCGATCGCCCAGGGGCTGCCGACGTCGCCGGGCTCCGCCCGCTCGGTGTTGTTCCTGCCCTTCCGGTTCGTCCGTCCGATGGGGTGGATCGGCGGCAGGTAGAGGACGTCGAAGCCGAGCTGCGCGAGCTCGGGCACGACCCGGGTCACGCCCGGCAGCCCGCCCCACGAGCGCGGGAACAGCTCGTACCAGGCGCCGGCGCGGGCGCGCTCCCGCTCGACGTCCAGCTGGAGCGCCTCGCTCCGCCCGGCGCCGTGCCGCTCGCGGCGGCCCAGCTCGTCGGCGCCCTTGCGCCAGTCGTCGACCGATCCCGGGCCGAACAGCGCTGCGCCCTCGGCGAGCTCGCCCGCGAGGTCGTCCTGCCCCGCCGCGACCTTCCGGTCGTGCTCCTCGAGCCAGCCGGCGTGGCGATCGACCCAGGCCTCGATCTCGAACGACCAGCGCCCGACCGCATCGACCTCGAACGACCCTGCGAAGCGGTCGTTGCCGAGCGACTCCAGCGGCGCCTCACGCCACCGGGCGCGTGACCTGCGGAAGCGCACGACGCCGCGGAGCGTCTCGTGCCCGTCGCGGACGATGGTCGCCGCGACGTCGACCCGGTCGCCGACGCACGCCTTCGCCGGCCAGCGGCCGCAGTCGACCTGGGGCGTGACGTCGGAGACCGTGATGCGTTGGGCAGGCACGCGCGCCACAAGGTAAACAGTCCGGGCGTGCTGGTGGAACGGTCCCTCGGGGTGCAGCTCCATCCCACGTCCCTTCCAGGTGGCAGGCTCGGCCCGGACGCCTACGAGTTCGTCGACTGGCTGGCGGCCGCCGGGGCGAGCTGGTGGCAGGTCCTCCCGCTCCACCCGCCGGACGAGCTCGGGTCGCCCTACGCTTCGGCGTCGGCGTTCGCGTGCTGGAGCGGCCTGCTCGCGGAGCCGGACGCACCGGTCGGCAGGAACGAGGCGCGTGCGTTCCGCGCGCGGGAGCGCGCCTGGATCGACGACTGGGCGTCGTTCGCCGGGCAGGGCGCGGTGGAGGATCAGGTGCGCTTCGAACGCGAGTGGGCGGCGCTCCGCTCCCATGCCGCCTCGCGGGGCGTGCGCGTCATCGGGGACGTCCCGATCTACGTGGCCGTCGGCGGCTGCGACCACACCCTCCACCCCGAGCTCTTCCTCCCCGTCGAGGAGGTCGTCGCGGGCGCGCCGCCGGACGACATGAACGAGCTCGGCCAGCTCTGGGGGAACCCGCTCTACGACTGGCCTGCGATGGAGCGGACGGGCTACCGCTGGTGGATCGACCGGATGCGCCGGGTGCTCGGGCTCGTCGACGTCTTCCGAATCGACCACTTCCGCGGCTTCGCCGCCTTCTGGACGGTCCGCGCCGGAGCCGAGAGCGCGCTCGACGGGTGGTGGTCACCGGGCCCCGGCGCCATGCCGTTCCGCGCAGCCGAGGCCGAGCTCGGCCCGCTCCCGGTGATCGCCGAGGACCTGGGCCTGATCACGCCCGATGTCCACGCGCTGCGCGACGAGCTCGGCTTCCCGGGGATGGCCGTGCTCCTGTGGTCGTTCGAGGGCCCGCCGGACAGCCCGCACCGGTTCGAGAACCACCGCCCGAACCAGGTGATCTACACGTCGACCCACGACACCGACACGCTCGCCGCGTTCGCTGGGACGAGCGACGTCTGGCCGCTGATCGGACAGGCGCTCTCGTCCCGATGCGGGCTCGCGATCGTCCCCGTTCAGGACGTGCTCGGGCTGGGGAACGCGGCACGGATGAACCGGCCCGGGACCATCGGGGGCAACTGGGAATGGCGCCTCCAGCCGGGCGAGCTGACCGAGGCGCACGCCGCCCGGCTGCGCGCCGCCGCCGCGGCCAGCGGGCGCGCGTGATCCGCTCTCGCCGAAGCCCGAGCTACGGGGTCGGCGTGGCGGCGGAGCGGGCCGCAGCTCAGAAGAGGATCTGGAGCGCCGTGTCCGGCGGGCAGCCGCGCTCGAGAAGCGAGACGGCGAAGTGGAGGTCGACGTCGCGGTCGAGGGCGAGCACGATGGCCGCCTCGGCGTCGTACCCGGCCTGGAGGAGGCGCTCCACCCGCCAGGAGGTGACGCCGTCGCGCTCGCGCTCGGCGCGGGATGGGGCAACCGGAGTTTGAATCGACATCGCACAGGAGAGAACGCCGGAGATGTGTGGAGACCCTCAAGCCGCGTTACGCCCGTGTTCCGCCGATGTTGCGCTTGTGTTGCGACGGGATCGACAGGTGCGCGCCGGGCGGCGCCGACGTCAGTCGGGGAGCTCTTCGAACCGGAGCTTCGCGGCGACCGCGGGGCGACCCTCACGCTCGTAGACCACGTCGACGGCGTCGTCCTTGCCGTAGGACCCGGCGATCCCGAGCACCATCGACGTCCAGCGTCCGACACCCACCTTCTCGCGCGCGAGCTCGCGCTCGAACACGAGCGTGCCGTCGCGCACCAGGAAGTCCACGCCCTCGTGCTGCTCCACTCCGTTCAGGAAGACCTGGAACGGGCGCTGCACCTCCGCGGGGAGGCGCACGAACGTTGCTCGGCGCGGGCTCTCGTCCACCTTCATAGAATGCCCTCAACGTGAGGGTGCACCGCGTCCTGATCGCCTGCGCGCTCGCTGCGCTCCTCTCGCCTGCCGGGACGGCCGTCGCGGGCAACGGCGGGTTCGCGCCCGTGGCGCCCGAGTCGCGGAACGCCGACGCGATCAGCCAGAGCTTCTGGTTCATCTCGGCGTTCGCTCTGGGGATCTTCCTCCTGGTCGAGGTCCTGCTCGTCCTGTTCGTGGTCAAGTACCGGCGCCGCCGCCGTCCGCGCGACGCGGACGGGGCGCAGATCCACGGGTCGAACCGCCTCGAGCTCGCCTGGACGATCGGCCCGGTGCTGATCCTCTGCGTGATCGGCACCTTCATCTTCGTCAAGCTCCCCGTGGTCGAGGACGTGCCGGCTTCCACGGGCGGCCAGGAGAACCTCGTGGTCGAGGTCACGGGGACGCAGTTCTCGTGGGAGTACCGCTATCCCAACGGGGTCGTCGCGATCGACCGCATGCGCGCTCCGCAGGGGAGGACGGTGGAGCTCCACATCACCGCACCGGACTGGGACGTGATCCACTCGTGGTGGATCCCGCAGCTCGGCGGCAAGTTCGACGCCATTCCCGGCACGGTGAACAGGACGTGGTTCAAGGCCGAGCGGACCGGCGTGTTCCTCGGGCAGTGCGCCGAGCTGTGCGGCCTCTACCACGCGAAGATGCTCGCCGCGGTCGAGGTGATGCCGGGAGCCGAGTTCGACCGCTGGCTCGCCGAGCGCGCCGACCAGCAGGCGTCGACGACGTCGCCGCTCGGCGAGGAGCTCTGGGACGGCAGCTGCGCGAAGTGTCACGGCCTGGAGGGCGAGGGCGGCTACGGGCCGAGCATCGCGTCGAGCGCGCTGGTCCGGGATTCGGAGGCGGTCGAGCGGCTCCTGCGCCGCGGCGGCATCCGGATGCCCCCGGTCGGCCGGGACTGGAACGAGACCGAGATGGAGGCGCTGACCGACTACCTGGAGGAGAGCTTTGGCAGCTAGGCACTCACTGCGGGACAAAGCCGTGTGCCGTCGGGACGTGCTGTGCGCGCACGCTGCTGCGTCCTCGGTCGCCCCGATATGCGTGCATATCGGGACTCCCTGCGTTCCTGCAACGCACTCGCCCATCACGTCCCGACGACGAAGCGTCATCCCGCAGTGAGTGCCCGCGCGGAGCACCCCCGTGTCCCCGCCTGGCAGCGCGGCAAGGTCGCCGGCTGGCTGGTCACGGTCGACCACAAGCGGATCGGGATCCTCTACATCACGACCGCCGGGCTCTTCTTCGCGCTGTCCGGGTTCCTCGCGCTCCTGATCCGAACCCAGCTCGCCCAGAGCGACGGGGGCGTCCTGACCGGCGACTCGTACAACGAGGTCGTCACCATGCACGGGACGGGGATGGTCTTCTTCGTCGTCGTCCCGATCCTCGCCGGGCTCGGGAACTTCCTCGTGCCTCTCATGATCGGCGCCCCCGACATGGCGTTCCCGCGCCTGAACGCGCTCTCGTACTGGCTCTACGCCTTCGCCGGGCTCGTCTTCTGCTTCTCGTTCTTCGCGGCGGGCGGCGCAGCGAACACCGGCTGGACGGCGTACCCGCCCCTGTCGCTCGCCGCGCAGGGCAACGGCCAGGACCTGTGGATCCTCTCGCTCCACATCATGACGCTCTCCTCGCTGGCCGGGGCGATCAACTTCATCGTCACGATCCACAACATGCGCACGCGCGGGATGTCGTGGATGCGCCTCCCCCTCTTCGTGTGGTCGATCGAGATCTACTCGTGGCTGCTGCTGGTCGTCCTGCCCGTGCTCTCGGCCGGTCTCACGCTGCTCCTGCTCGAGCGCCAGTTCCCGGAGACGTTCCAGTTCTTCAGGCCCGAGGACGGCGACTCGGGCGGGTCGCCCGTGCTCTTCCAGCACGTCTTCTGGTTCTTCGGGCACCCCGAGGTCTACATCATGGTCCTGCCGGCGATGGGGATCATCTCCGAGGTTCTCCCCGTCTTCGCCAGGAAGCCGATCTTCGGCTACAAGGCGGTCGCCCTCTCGACGGTCGCGATCGGCTTCTTCTCGATGCTCGTGTGGGCCCACCACATGTTCACGGTCGGGATGCCGACGTACCTCAACATCTGGTTCATGCTGGCCTCGATGGTGATCGCCGTGCCGACCGGTGTGAAGATCTTCAACTGGCTCGCCACCCTGTGGCGGGGCAACATCTCGCTCGACACGCCGATGCTGTTCGCGCTCGGCTTCCTCAGCATCTTCACGGTGGGTGGGCTCTCCGGGATCTACCTCGCCGCGTTCCCCGTGGACTGGCAGGTGCACGACACGTACTTCGTCGTCGCCCACTTCCACTACGTGCTGTTCGGGGGCTCCGTGTTCGCGATCATCGGCGGGCTCTTCTACTGGTGGCCCAAGATCTTCGGGCGGATGCTCTCCGAGCGGCTCGGGAAGTGGACGTTCGTGCTGCTCTTCATCGGGTTCAACGTCACGTTCTTCCCGCAGCACCTCCTCGGGCTGCTCGGGATGCCGCGGCGGATCTACAGCTACCGCGACGACGGTCTCTGGGAGGCGTACAACCTGACCTCGACGATCGGCTCGTACATCATGGGGCTCGGAATGCTCTGCTTCCTCGTCGCAATCGTGAAGAGCGTGAACGGCCGCCGCGCCGGGAACGACCCCTGGCAGGGCGACACGCTCGAGTGGTACACGACCTCGCCGCCGCCGCCCCACAACTTCGACGAGGTCCCGTACGTCACCAGCGCCCGCCCGCTCTACGACCTGCGCCGCCGCCTGCGGGAGAGCGGGTCGCTGTGAGGACCGACCGCGCACCCGGGCCGCTCCTGCGACTGACGATGCTCGTGGCTGCCGCCGCCGCCGCGCTCGTGGTCGTGAGCGCCGCGCTCGAGCTCGGGCGCGGCCACTGGGGCGCCGCGCTCGTCGCGCTCCCGCTCCTGGTCGCCGTCCTGGTCGCCGCGATCCTGTCGTATCGCCGGCTGATCGCCCCGGCGGCGACCTCGGTCGCGCTGATGCTCGTCGCGATCGCCACGGGAGGGCTCGTCGCCTGGCTCGACACGGACTGGTCGCTCGCGCTGCACGTCGCCGCCGCGGGCGGGGCGATGGCGGCCGCGCTCGTGACGCTCGCGGTCTCGTTCCGCGGCGCGCCGCTGGCGCTCGGGCCTGCGCGCGACTACCTGACGCTGACGAAGCCGCGGATCATGTCGCTGCTCCTCGTCACGGGCGCGGCAGGCATGTTCGTCGGGGCCGGCGGGTGGCCGGGTGGAGTGGAGCTGACGACGATGCTCGTCGGTCTCGCGCTGGCGTGCGGCGGCGCGAGCGCCCTCAACCACGTCATCGACCGCGACATCGACCGACTGATGGGCCCGCGCACCGCGGCGCGGCCGGTCGCGTCGGGCCGGGTGCCCGCGCCGCGCGCGCTCGAGTTCGGCCTCGTCCTGTCCGCGCTCTCGTTTGCTCTGCTCGCCTCGACGGTGAACGTGCTCACGGCAGTCCTCGCGCTCGTCGGGAACCTCTTCTACGTCGTCGTCTACACCGGGTACCTCAAGCGCTCCACCGACCAGAACATCGTGATCGGAGGCGCCGCGGGGGCCGTGCCGCCGCTCGTCGGCTATGCCGCGGCAACCGGGACACTCGCGCTGCCGGCGCTCTGGCTGTTCCTGATCGTGTTCCTCTGGACGCCGCCCCACTTCTGGGCGCTCGCGCTGATGATCAAGGAGCACTACGCCGCGGCGAACGTGCCGATGCTCCCGGGGACGCGCGGCGACACCGAGACGACACGTCAGATCCTCCTCTACTCGGTCGCGATGGTGGCGTTCACGCTCGCCGTCGGGCTCTGGCTCGGACCGCTCTACACCGTCGCGGCCGCGCTCCTCGGCGGCTACTTCGTCTTCCTCGCGCACCGCCTCCGCGCCGAGGCCTCGAAGCGGAACGCGGTCGTCCTGTTCCACTACTCGCTCGCGTATCTCGCCCTGCTGTTCGTCGCCGCGGCGGTCGACCCGGTGGTGCTCTAGGTGCTCTCGCCCGAGCTCGAACGGAAGAACATGCGACTGGGTCTGGCGCTCTTCGCGATCTTCGTCGTGCTGTTCGTGGGCGCCTGCGTGATCGCTCTGATCTACCTGCAGGTCGACTAGCGAGCGCCTTGGGCACGGACCTGGCGCTCGCGCTCCGACTCGCGGACGCAGCCGACGCCGTCGCCCTGGCGCGATTCCGCGCGCGCGACCTGGTCGTCGAGACCAAGCCCGACAGGACACCGGTGACGGAGGCCGACCGGGACGTAGAGAAGGAGCTTCGCTCCCTCCTCGGGCGCGAGCGGCCCGGCGACGCGATCCTCGGGGAGGAGGAGGGAGAGTCCGGCACCGGCCCGCGGCGCTGGATCCTCGACCCGATCGACGGGACGCGCAACTACTCGCGCGGCATCCCGGTGTGGGCGACTCTGATCGCGCTTGAGGAGGAGGGTCGGGTCGTGCTCGGGGTCGTCTCGGCGCCCGCGCTCCACCGGCGCTGGTGGGCCGAGCGGGGTGGAGGAGCCCACGCGGGGGGCGACCAGGTCCACGTCTCCGCGGTGCACCGCGCCGAGGACGCCGTGCTCAGCTTCGCGCTCGAGCAGCCGCTTCCGAGCCTGGCGACCCGGGCGTGGCACGCGCGCGGGTACGGCGACTTCTGGAGCCACATGCTCGTCGCCGAGGGGGCGATCGACGGCGCGATCGACGCTATCGGGGTGTCCGTCTGGGACCTCGCCGCCGTCCAGGTGATCGTCGAGGAGGCAGGTGGGACGTTCACCGACTTCGCCGGGCAGCACCGCGTCGACGGAGGCAGCGCGATCTCGTCGAACGGGCACCTGCACCAGGCCCTGCTGGACGCGGTCGCGGGCGGCTAGCGCGAGCGCGGTTGCGAGGCCGGGCCGGCCGCGCGAACGGCGGCCTCGAAGATCGGGTCGCGGCTCAACGTGTCGAGCTCGGCCGAGAGGAGGTCGCTTCCCGTCAGCGTGGCGGCGTGCGGGGGTCTCTCCACGGGCTCACCGTCGACGCGGACTGCGACCACGGACGGTGCATTCCGGCGCGTGAGGGCCACGTCGCGTCGCAGCCGGGAGCGGAGCCACGCGGCCAGAAGCAGCGCGTCTGCGCGCGGCCCCTCGACCGAGAGGCGCTCCATCCGGCGGATCCCGGGCCAGCGCCCCGCGAGCGCGGCCCGCCAGGGAAGGGTCCGACGCCAGGCGAGGTCGGAGACCGCGATCCGGTCGAAGAGACCCGCGAGCGACGCGTACGCGGCCGGGAGCCGCTGCCACTCGGAGGAGTCGACGACGAGACGGTCGCAGACGTCGACGAGCTCGGCGAGCGCCTGCCCGTCCCAGCCGGGCTCACCGCGCCAGCGGCAGAACGCGGGGAGGTCGGCGATCAGGAGGGGCAGGACGATCGACGCGGGATGCCGAGCCGCCTCTCCCCTCAGGCGGAGCTCGATCACCTCCGAGAGGACCTCGCGGCCGTCTCCCATCGGGAAGTCGTGGATGGCCGCGCGGGCGTCGACGCCTCTTCCCGGGCCGGGCACGGGGACGAGCAGGATCGTGCGGGCGGGGTGCCGCTCGGCGAGCCCGGCGAGGACACGCTTCGCCCGGCTCACCCACGGCGGCGGGACCCAGGCGATGTGCGTCATGGTGCTCGTCCGCAGCTCCGGCTGATCGTCGGCCTCCTGGCGGCACCGCTGCCGGGCGAGCTTCCTCTCGATGTCGGCGACGACGCCCATCGCGGTCAGTGCCTTCGCCAGGAGCGGCCGTCGCGATGCAGCAGGTCGTCCGCACGCGCCGGCCCCCAGCTGCCGGCGGCGTAGTCGGGGAACGTCTCGCGTTCGCGCCCCCATGCGCCCACGATCGCGTCGACGAGCTTCCACTGCTCCTCGACCTCGTCCTCGCGGGTGAAGAGGGTCGCGTCGCCGAGCATCGCGTCGAGGATCAGCCGCTCGTACGCCTCGGGCACCCCCTCGCGGAAGGCGCCGCCGTAGAGGAAGTCCATGTGCACCGTGCGGATCGACATCCCGGCCCCCGGCACCTTCGCGCCGATCGCGAGGGACACCCCCTCGTCCGGCTGCACGTGGATCAGGAGGACGTTCGGCCGCAGCCCCTCACCGGCGATCGCCTCGAACGGCGGGTGGGGGGCGCGCTTGAACTGGATCGCGATCGTCGTCTCGCGCCTCGCCAGGCGCTTGCCGGCCCGGACGTAGAACGGGGTGTCCGCCCAGCGCCAGTTGTCGACGTAGAGCTTCGCCGCCACGTAGGTCTCGGTCATGGACCGCGGGTCGACCCCGGGCTCCTCGCGGTAGGCGGGGACCTCCTCGCTCTCGATCCAGCCTCGCCCGTACTGGCCGCGGACGACGGACTTCGGCCCGGGCGTGTGCATCGCGCGCAGCACCTTCACCTTCTCGTTGCGCACCGCCTCGGCGGTGAAGTCGATCGGCGGCTCCATGGCCGTGAGCGCGAGCAGCTGCAGCATGTGGTTCTGGAAGATGTCCCGGATCGCGCCCGCCCGCTCGTAGTACCCCGCCCGCCCTTCGACCCCGATCGACTCTGCGACCGTGATCTGCACGTGGTCGACCATCTGGCGGTTCCAGATCGGCTCGAAGATGCCGTTCGCGAACCTGAGCGCCATCAGGTTCTGGACGGTCTCCTTGCCGAGGTAGTGGTCGATGCGGAAGACCTCGTCCTCGTGGAACCACCGCCTCACGGTCGCGCTCAGCTCGCGTGCCGAGCGGAGATCGTGGCCGAAGGGCTTCTCGACGATGATCCTCGCCCAGCCCTCCCGCTCGCGGCGCTCACCGATCTCGCGCACGACGACCGGGAAGGCCTGTGGGGGCACTGCGAGGTAGTGGAGCCGGTTGCCGGCGGTCCCCCGCGTCGAGTCGAGCTCGTCGAGGGCCTGGCCGACGAGGTCCTCGCCGGTGTCGTCCGCGAAGTCGGTCGCGACGTAGCGGACGCCCCTGGCGAGCGACTGGAACACGTCGCTGCGGAACGGGTCGCGCGCGAACTCCTTCACGGCCCTCCGCATCCCGGTGAGGAACTGCCGTGTCGACTGCTCGCTGCGTGCCACGCCGACCACGGCGAAGCGCTCCGGCAGCAGGCCCCGGTAGGCGAGTGAGTAGAGCGCCGGGAACAGCTTCCGCTTCGTGAGGTCGCCCGACGCCCCGAACACGACGAGCACGCAGGGATCAGGCGTCCGCCTGAGGCCGAGGCCCCTCTCGAGCGGATTCGGCACGCGCGAGCTCAGCGGGCGCCGACGACGTCGAGCTTGGCCGTGATCCCCTTGCGCAGCACCTCGAACGAGTCGGAGAACTTCTGCACGCCCTCCTCCTCGAGCGTCCTCACCACGTCGTCGTAGTCGACGCCGGCCGCGGCGAGCTCGTCGAGCAGCGCGCGGGCGTCGTCCAGCCCCTCGGTGAGGGTGCTCGGTCGCACCACGCCGTGATCCTGGAACGCGCGCACCGTCTCGAGCGGCATCGTGTTGACGACCTGGGGGCCGATCAGCTCCTCGACGTAGAGCACGTCGCGGTATTCGGGGTTCTTCGTGGACGTCGACGCCCAGAGGCAGCGCTGATTGCGAGCACCCTTCGCCTCGAGCGGCTCCCATCGCTCGCCCGAGAAGGCCTTCCCCCAGTGCTCGTAGGCGAGCTTCGCGTTCGCGATCGCGAGCCTGCCCTTGAGGTCGGGGCGCCCGACCTCGTCGAGGCGGCGGTCGGCCTCGGTGTCGACGCGGGAGACGAAGAAGCTCGCCACGGAGATGACCGACCCCGGGTCCCCGCCGTCGGCGACGAGCCGCTCCAGCCCCCGTAGGTAGGCCTCGACCACCTCCGCGTACCGCTGGAGCGAGAAGATCAGCGTCACGTTGATCGACCGTCCCTCGGCGATGCAGTCCTCGATCGCGCCGAGGCCGGGCTGCGTGCCGGGGATCTTCACGTAGAGGTTCTTGCGGTCGACCTCCTCGTGGAAGCGCATCGCCTGGTCGTACGAGGCCTGGCGGTCGTACGCGAGGGTGGGATCGACCTCGAGCGAGACGTAGCCGTCGACCCCGCCCGTCCGCTCCCACACGGGCGCGAGCAGGTCGCACGCGTCGCGGATGTCCTCCTGGGCGAGCGTGAGGAACAGCTCGGTGGGATCCTGGACGTGCTTCGACGCCTCGCGCAGCCGGTCGTCGTACCACGTGCCCTCGGCCAGCGCCTTCTGGAAGATCGTCGGGTTGGAGGTCACGCCCACCACCGCGTCCTCCTCCATGAGCCGGGCGAGCTCGCCCGTCTCCAGCATCTCCCGGGAGAGCGTGTCCATCCAGACGCTGACCCCCTGGGCGCTCAGCTCGTGCAGTCTCGATCTCATCGTCGTCTCCTGTCGCTCGTGTTCAGCCCTCGACGAGCCTCTCGAGCTCCTCGACCTTCTCCAACCGTGCCAGATAGCGCCCCTCTGCCACGAACGCCGCGCCGAGAAACACCGCGACCAGCTCGCTCGCGAGCGACGGCCCCACCACCTCGGAGCCCAAGCAGAGGACGTTCATGTCGTCGTGCTCGACCCCCTGGTGGGCGGAGTAGGTGTCGTGGCAGATCGCAGCGCGGATCCCGGGGATCTTCGACGCGGCGATCGAGGCGCCGACGCCGGAGCCGCACACGAGCACGCCGCGCTCGGCCTGCCCGGATCGGATCGCCGTGCCGACCTCCCTCGCGAGGTCCGGGTAGTCGACGCGCACGTCGCTGCTCCAGACGCCGAGGTCGACGGCCTCCGCCCCCTCGGCCGCGAGCCCGGCGAGCACTGCCTCTCGGAGTCGCACGCCCCGGTGGTCGAACGCGACCGCCACCTTCATCGCTCGCTACGTTACGCAATCGAGAGTTGGGGAACACGACGAGGGAGCCTCATGGACGAGCGAGAGCTTTGGCGTGAGCTGGGTCAGCAGCTCCGGGTCGACGCGGTGCGCGCGAGCGCGAAAGCCGGCTCCGGTCATCCCACGTCCTCGATGTCCGCCGCCGACCTGGCGGCGGTCCTGCTCGCCGGCCATCTGCGATACGACTTCGACGCTCCCGACGACCCCGCGAACGACCGGCTGGTCTTCTCCAAGGGCCACGCCTCCCCGCTCGTCTACGGGCTCTTCCGGGCGGCCGGCGTGCTCTCGGAGGAGGAGTTCGGCACCTACCGCCGGTTCGGCTCGAGGCTCGAGGGCCACCCGACCCCGGTGCTGCCGTGGGTCGACGTCGCGACGGGCTCGCTCGGGCAGGGCCTCCCGATCGGCGTGGGGATGGCGCTCGGCGGCAAGCGCCTCAACCGCCTGCCCTTCCGGGTCTGGGTGATCTGCGGGGACAGCGAGATGGCCGAGGGATCGATGTGGGAGGCGGCCGAGCACGCCGCGTACTACGAGCTCGACAACCTCACCGCCGTGATCGACGTGAACCGGCTCGGGCAGCGCGGCGAGACGATGCACGGCTGGGATCTCTCCTCCTACACCAAGCGCCTCGAGGCCTTCGGCTGGCGCGCGATCGAGATCGACGGGCACGACGTCGAGGCGATCGACGCCGCCTACGGCGAGGCCGAGCGGACGAGCGGGCGCCCGACCGCGATCATCGCGCGGACGGTCAAGGGGAAGGGCTACTCGACGATCGAGAACGAGAACGGCTGGCACGGCAAGGCGATCGCAGAGGACGCGATCGCGGAGCTCGGCGGCGTGCGCAACCTCACGATCGACGTCCGCAAGCCGGAGCCCGGCCGGTCGCACCGGTTCGACGCCCCGGGCGGCGACTGGCCGGCCTACGAGCTCGGCACCGAGGTGTCGACCCGCAAGGCGTACGGCGAGGCCCTGGCCGCGCTCGGCAGGGAGCGCGGGGACGTGATCGCCCTCGACGGAGAGGTGTCGAACTCGACCTACGCCGAGATCTTCGCGAAGGCACACCCGGACCGATTCCTCGAGATGTACATCGCCGAGCAGCAGATGGTCGCGGCGGCCGTCGGGCTGCAGGTGCTCGGCTGGAAGCCGTTCTGCTCGACCTTCGCCGCGTTCATGAGCCGCGCGTACGACTTCGTCCGGATGGCGGCGGTCAGCCGAGCGACGCTCAGGCTCTGCGGCTCGCACGCAGGCGTCTCGATCGGTGAGGACGGCCCGTCGCAGATGGGCCTCGAGGACCTCGCCGAGTTCCGCGCGATCAACGGGTCGACCGTGCTCTACCCGTGCGACGGGAACCAGACGACCGCGCTGGTGCGAGCGATGGCGGACGTCGACGGGATCTCGTACCTGCGCACGACCCGCGCGGACACGCCGGTCGTCTACGCCCCGGACGAGAGCTTCCCGGTCGGAGGCTCCAAGACGGTTCGCGACGGGGACGACGTGGCCATCGTGTCCGCCGGGATCACGCTCCACGAGGCGCTGCAGGCCGCGGACACGCTGGCCGGTGAGGGGATCGCGGCGCGCGTGGTCGACTGCTACTCGGTGAAGCCGATCGACGGGGAGACGCTCGCGGGGCTCCGCATGCCGATCGTGACCGTCGAGGACCACTGGGCCGAGGGTGGGCTGGGCGAGGCGGTGCTCTCCGCGCTGGCCGAGCGCGGTGCGGACACCCGCGTCATGCGGCTCGCCGTGCGTGAGCTGCCTCACTCCGGCAAGCCCGCCGAGCTCCTCGCCGCGGCGGGGATCGACGCGGAGCACATCGCAGAGGCCGCCCGCGCACTCGTTCGCGAGGGCGCCGGCATCAGCTGAGGCGCCGCTCAGACCGCGACGGCTTCGGCCGGACGCAGGTTCTCGTCCAGGAGCCGGGTCGGATCGTCGACGACCGGCCTGCTGCGCAGCAGGACCTCGAGCTCCGCGGCCACGTCGGCGGACTCGCCGTGGACGACGGCTCCGACGAGCACGCCGTCCTCCGTGAGGTGGAAGCCGATCAGGCGACCGTCGGCGAGCGAGCCGCGCAGCACGCACTCGGACGCCGGCTCGACGTCGCCGAGCACCTGGAGCTTGCGCCCGAAGAGCTGCGTGAAGAAGACGGGCATGACGTCGTAGGCGTCGCGTGACCCGGCGAGCTGACGGCCGAGGTGCGTCCCCTGCGCGTCCGCGTTCGACCAGTGCTCGATCCGGCGCAGGCGCCCCGAGGTCGGGTCCGGGTAGCGGGCCACGTCGCCGATCGCGTACGTGTCCGGCAAGGACGTGAGGAACCGCTCGTCGACGACGATCCCGTCGTCGACCTTCGCGCCGGCCTGCTCCGCGAGCTCGACGTTGGGCACGACGCCCACTCCGGCGATCGCGAGATAGCCCTCGAGGGCCTGCCCGTCCGCCGTGCGCGCCCCGGTCAGCAGCCGGCCGTTGCCGGTCAGCTCCTCGACCTGTGTCCCGAGCAGCACGTTCACGCCCTCCGCCCGGTAGAGCTCGACGAGCTCCGCGGACAGCTCCGGGCAGCGGAGCTGCGGCATCAGCGTCTCTCCGACCTCTACCAGCGTCACGGCGAGGCCCCGCATCCGGAGCGACGCGGCGGTCTCCGACCCGATGAAGCTGCCGCCGATCACGATCGCAGAATGGGCTTCCTCCGCCTCGCCGCTGACGGCCTCGGCGTCCGCGAGCATCCGGTACGTGTGCACGCCGACCAGGTCGGCACCGGGCACGGGCAGCTGCCGGGGCCGGGCGCCGGTCGCGACGACCAGTGTTCCGTAGCCGAGCCGCTCGCCGCCCTCGAGCTCGACCTCGTGCTCGTCGGGATGGATCGCCTCCACGGTGGTCTCGAGGCGGAGCTCGACAACCGCGTCCTCGTAGGCCTCGAGCGGCTGGACGAACGTGGAGTCGCGATCCTGCTCGCGGCGGAGGAACCCCTTGGTGAGGGGCGGGCGGTGGTAGGGGGGATCGGCATCGGAGGAGAGGATCGTGACGTCGGCCTCACCACCGGCCTCGCGGTACTGGAAGGCGACCCTCGCGGCCGCGAGGCCGCCTCCCACGATCACGATCTGTTCCTCGGGCATTCGCATGGTCTACCCCGTTCGTGTCGGAATCACACCGGTCCGTACCCCGCAGCGGGCGCGCGATCGGCACCCTTCCGGGATGGCCGTGCTGATCGCGTCCGGGCTGCGCAAGGAATTCTCCGGAGACCCCCTCTTCGACGGGGTCTCGTTCAGGCTGCGGCGAGGCGACCGCCTCGCGCTGGCCGGGCCGAACGGCGCGGGCAAGACGACGCTGCTGCGGGCGCTCGTCGGTGAGACGTCCCTCCAGGCCGGCGAGCTCGCGTTCGCCAAGGACACGCGGGTCGCGCTGCACGACCAGCGGCCGCCGCGCGGGCAGGGGCTGAGCCTGCGCGAGTACGCCCTCTCGGGGGCCGGCGACCTCGTCGCGATCGAGGATGAGCTGCGGCGGCTCGAGCAGGCGATGGCCGGCGGCGACCACGAGGCCGCAACGCTGCGCCGCTACAGCGAGGCCCAGGCGCGGCTCGAGCACGCGGGCGGCTGGGCGTGGCGCGACCGGGCTGCCTCGATCGTACGCGGCCTCGGCTTCAACGAGGCCGACCTCGACAGGCCGCTCGACACCTTCTCCGGGGGAGAGCTGACACGCGCCTCGCTCGCCAGAGCGCTGTCGGCCGACCCCGACCTGCTCCTCCTCGACGAGCCGACGAACCACCTCGACGTCGAGAACCTCGAGTGGCTCGAGCGCGAGCTGACCTCGCTCGACGCCGCGGTGATCCTCGTCGCCCACGACCGCTGGTTCCTCGAGGCGGTGACCACGGCCGTGCTCGAGCTGGGCGGCTCGAAGTCGTTCTTCTTCGACGGGCCGTGGCACGCCTGGCGGCGGGAGAAGGCCGCCCGCGCCTCGGCCGCCGCGACGCAGCTCGACCGGGTCGCCGACGACATCGAGCGGCTGGAGCGGTTCGTCGCCCGGTTCCGCTACAAGCGGTCGAAGGCGAAGCAGGCGCAGGCGAAGCTCACGCAGATCGGTCGCCTGGAGCAGGAGCGGAAGACCGCCGCGCGGGAGCTCGAGGCGATGACGCGGAAGCGGCGCACGCTCGGCTTCGAGTTCCTCCGCCCCGCCCGTTCCGGCCGGATCGTGCTCGACGCGGAGGGGCTCGTCGTCTCCGCCGGGGACAAGCTGCTGCTCGACGGAGCCTCGCTCGTGCTCGAGCGCGGCGAGCACGTCGCGCTCGTCGGGCCGAACGGATCCGGCAAGACGACCCTCCTGGAGACGCTCCTCGGCCGGCGCGAGGCGGACGAGGGTCGCGTGAAGCTCGGCCACGGCGTCGTGCCGGCCTACTTCTCCCAGCACGAGGCGGAGCTGCCCGACCGCGGCTCGATCCTGGACGTGACCGCCTCGTCCACGGGCCTGCCCCGCCCGCAGGCACAGAACCTGCTCGGCCGCTTTCTCTTCTCGGGCTGGGAGACCCACGAGAAGTCCGTCACCGTGCTCTCCGGCGGGGAGCGCCGCCGGCTGGCGCTCGCGCTCGTCGTCGCCTCGGGCGCGAACCTGCTCGTGCTCGACGAGCCAACCAACCACCTCGACCTCGAGAGCCGGGAGGCGCTCGAGGCGGCGCTCGAGGCATTCCCGGGGACGGTCCTGCTCGTCTCGCACGACCGTGCCGTCCTCGACGCGGTTCCCGACCGGATCGTCTCGATCGACGGCCTGACGCTCCGCTCGACGGACGGCGGCTGGGCCGACCTCGTCCGCGAGCGGGAGTCGGCACCCGCACCGGCCCCCTCGCCGGCGCGTCGGCCGAAGGTCGCAAGGCCCCGGCCCGTGCGCGCGAAGCCGACGGAGCTCGAACGGGTCGAGAAGCGGATCGGCGAGCTCGAGAGCCACGTAGGCGAGCTCGAGACGCGTCTCGCGGAGAACTGGACTGACATGGACCTGCTCGCCTCCTACACCGCGGGCCGCGAGGAGCTCGACGGCCTCCTCGAGCGGTGGGAGGCCCTGTTCGCCGCCGCGCAGGCCGAGGCGGGCGGCGACGGCGGCGGAGAGGTCGCCGAAGGCGACGACCCCGTCGTCGCCGCTCCGACGGGCTGATCCCCGTCACGAGACCGCCCGTGCCGAACGAGGGTGTGACCCAGAGAGCCTTCGGTGGCGTAGAGAGGGCGTGCACGCCGTGACGCTCGAGCAGCCGCTCGTCACACGCCCGCCGCGCAGCCTCGCCGAGGCTGCGGAGGCGCACCTCGACGACGTGCTCGGCTACCTCCTCTACCTGACGCGCGACCGCGAGACGGCCGAGGATCTCACGAGCTCGACCTTCGAGAAGGCCGTGCGGCTGTGGGAGCGGTTCGACCCGCGGCGCGGCAGCGCGCGCACGTGGCTGCTCGGGATCGCCCGCACGACGGCGCTCGACTGGTTCCGCGCCGAGTCCCGCCGTCGAAAGCGCGAGGAGGCAGCGGCCCTGCCCGAGCGGATCGAGGAGCGCTTCGTCGAGGGCCTCTCGCCCGAGCTCGAGACGGCGCTCGCGACGCTGAGCGCGGGTGAGCGCGAGGTGATCGCGCTGCGGATCGTCCTCGAGCTCGACGGCGACGCGGCAGCCCGCGTGCTCGGCATCAGCCCGACCGCAGTCTCGACCCGGCTGAGCCGGGCACTGAAACGACTCGAGGAGAGGGTGAACGAGGGATGACCGTGAACGAGATCGTCGACCAGCTTCGCGCCGCGCGCCCTACCGCGAGCGACGCGCTCCGGCTGCAGGTGATGACGGTCGCGTCGGCGCCGCCGGCCGCGGCGCCGTCCTCCCGCGATCGGTTTCGGCTCCCGCGACGGCTGGCCCTCTTCGTCCCGGCCGCCGCAGCGGGGCTCGCGGTCGTCTCCGCCGTGGCGATCGGCATCTCGCGATCCGACACCACCGCCCGTGAGGCGGCGATCCCGCCCGCCACGGTGCAGCGATCGACCACGCCGTCGGGCGCCGAGGCATTCTCGGGCCCATCGGCCGACGCGTCGGCCACCGAGTCGCAGAAGGCCGCGCCGGGGCCGGTCACCGGCCGCGCACAGCGTTACAGCGCCAATCTGATCCTCGCCGTCGAGGACACGGACGCGCTCTCCGAGGCGACCCAGCGGGCGCTCGCGATCGCCCGCGACCTGGACGGGTACGTGGTCTCGGTCCAGTACGCGACCGGCGACGACGGGGCGGCGTCACTCACGCTGAGGGTCCCGTCGGCCCGCGCGGGCGACGCCGTCACCCGGCTCTCGGATCTCGGGACGATCGTGGGGCAGAGCGTCCAGATCCAGGACCTCCAGGAATCGCTGGACGGGCTCGACCGGGAGCTCGAGCGGCTGCGCGCGCAGATCGCGTCACTGAATGCGGCACTCGCCCGGGCAGAGAGCGGGCCGGAGCGTGCCCGCCTGCTCGAGCGGCGCGCGCAGGCGCAGGCGCAGCTCCGCGAGCTCCGAGCCAACCGCTCGGCCACCGCCGCAGAGGCCCGGACGGCGACCATCCAGCTCGAGCTGCGAACGGAGGAGACCGGCGCGGCAGCACCCGGGTCACGGCTCGACCGCGCGCTCGACAAGGCGCTGGCCGTGCTCGCCTGGGAGGCCGTGGCGGTGCTCGCGATCGCCGTCGCCCTGGCCCCGCTGGCGCTGGTCGCGGCTGCAGTCTGGGCGACCCGCCGGGCGCGCCGCAGGCAGGACGAGGACAGGCTCCTCTCCTCGTAGCGCGACCGACGGAAGCTACGCCGGCGGGCGCACCACGATCGCCTCCTCGACGGGCAGCGGCTCCGGCCGCGCGACGGTCGAGGCGACCGCGAGCGTCTCCCCCGCCTCCGCGGAACGGAGGATCGAGCGCGCCACGTCGATCACGTGCAGGGCGAGCCGACCGGATGCGCGAGGCTCGCGCCGGGCGGAGATCGCACCGACCAGGTCGTGGAGCCCGATACCGCGCGCCTCCCGCGCGCCCCTCGAGCGGTAGGGCACCTCGTGCCAGTCGCCGCGCCCGTGCCGCGCGCGCACCGGTTCCCCGAACGAGTTGGGGTCGGGCAGGGACAGCGTTCCCTCGGAGCCGAGCACGAGGAACGTCGACGAGTAGTGGTGGGGAGCCTCGAACGTGGCGATCAGCGTCGCCGTGACCCCGCCGTCGAGCTCCATCGCCGCGGTGGTGTGGGTGGGCGTCTCGGCCGGGAATCGCTCGCCCCTCCGCGGCCCGACCTCGATCGTGCGCTCATGGACGAGCGTCGAGGAGAGCCCGGCGACGCGTGCGACGGGCCCGAGCAGCGAGACGATCGCGGTGAGGTAGTACGGGCCCATGTCGAGCAGCGGGCCGGCGCCGTCGCGGAAGAAGATGTCCGGATCCGGGTGCCACGCCTCCTGCCCTCCGGCGAGCATCGTCGCCGACACGGCGAGCGGCCGGCCGATGGCGCCCCCGTCGACGAGCGCGCGCGCCTCCTGCAACGCCCCTCCGAGGAAGATGTCCGGCGCGCACGCGATGCGGAGGCCGCGCGCGTCGGCGAGCGCGAGGAGCGCCGTCGCATCGCCGACCGACATGGCGAGCGGCTTCTCCGAGTACACGTGCTTCCCGGCCTCGAGCGCTGCGCCGGTCACCGCCGCGTGCACGACGGGCGGCGTGAGGTTGAGCACGATGTCGATCTCGGCGCACCGTAGGAGCTCGTCCGTCGTCGTGGCCTCGAGCCCGTGCTCCCTCGCGAGCGCCTCGCTGCGTACCGAGTCCTGATCGGAGCAGGCGACGATCTCGAACCGGTCGAACGCGGCGGCGTTCTCGACGTACTCGTGGCTGATGACGCCGCAGCCGATCAGGCCCACGCGCGCGGGCGAGCTCACGATCCGGCCCCCACGAGCGACCGCAGCTGCGAGAGCGACGTCTCGACGGCCGCGAGCTCGTCGCCGTCCGCCTCGTCCTGCTCGACCACGAGCCATTCCACACCCGCGCGGGTCGCAGCTCCCGGGAGCGCGTGGTAGTCGACGCTGCCCGCGCCGAGCGGCACGTGGACCGGCCCACCGTTTCGGCGCATGTCCTTCACGTGGACGAGCGGAGCCCGGCCGGCCGTTGCCTCGAGCAAGGAGATCGGATCGAGGCCCGCGTACCAGGCCCAGCCCAGGTCGAGCTCGAGGAAGAGCCGGGTGTCCGCCTCCAGCAAACGATCGAGGAGGCTGCGCCCGTCGTCGAGCGGGCCGACCTCGGCGTCGTGGTTGTGGAAGCCGAGGCGGAGCCCCAGCGACTCGGCTCGCGCCGCGGCCGCTACGAGGCGTGCGGCGGCCGCGTCCGCGTCACCGGCGGTCCTGGGAGGCTCGATCCACGCGACGACCAGGCGGTCGGTGCCGAGCGCGTGGAGCTCCGAGGCGAGGGCCTCGAGATCGGTCTCGACCGCGTCGAGGCCCGCATGACGCCCGCACGCGACGAGCCCGTGGAGGTCGAGAAGCTCGCGCACCGCCGCGGCGGAATGGCCGTGGAGAGCGTGGAGCTCGACCCCCTCGAACCCGAGGTCGGCGACGCGGGCCACGGTACCCGGGAAGTCGGCCGCGGACGCCCTGCGGACGGTGTACAGCTGGAGGGCGATGCGGCTCACGAGGGACCCGCTTCCGGCTCCGGTGCCACGAAATGGCCGTCTCCGACGGCGAGGAGACCGTCGGCGCCCGGGTCTCCGGGCAGCGCCGGAGTGCCGTTCCCCGCGACCGAGGCGACGAGCTCCTCGTCACCCCACTTGCGGTGGAGCTGCGGGACCGAGGCCAGGAGGGCCCGTGTGTAGGAGTGCCTCGGGTCGCCCAACACCTTCTGGGTCGGCCCCACCTCGACGACGCGGCCGTGCCGGAGGATCAGCGTCCGGTCGCTGATGTAGTTGCCGAGCGACAGGTCGTGCGTGATGAACAGGATCCCGAGCCCGCGTTGCTTCAGGTCGGCGAGCACGTTGAGCACATCGATCCTGGTGGACGCGTCGAGCATGCTGATGACCTCGTCCGCGACCAGCAGCCTGATGTCGAGCAGGAGCGCTCGCGCGATCAGGAGCCGCTGGAGCTGGCCGCCGCTCAGCTGGTGGGGATAGCGGCCGAGGACCTCCCCGGGCGTCAGCCCCACCACCCCGAGGGCGCCGTGCAGCTTGTCGTGCCACTCGCCGGTGCCGATCCCGCGGAAGTACCCGTCGCGGATCATCGTGAAGACGCGGTCGACCTTGAAGACGGGGTTGTACGAGCTGAACGGATCCTGGAAGACCCCCTGCACCTCGCCGTAGTACGCCTTCGTCGATCCCCCGCGGAGCGTCGAGATGTCGCTGCCGTCGAACGTGATCACGCCGCTCGACACGCGCGCGAGGCGCAGGACCATCCGGCCGATGGTGCTCTTGCCGCTGCCGCTCTCGCCGATCAGCGACACGATCTCCCCGGCCCGCAGGTCGAAGCTGACGTCGTCGACGGCCCGGAGGCTCGTGCCTCCGAACGTCCCGACCTTGTACACCTTGGTGACGCGCTCGAGCCGGAGCACCTAGCTCGCCGCCCAGCAGGCCACGTGGCGGCCCGGCTCGATCTCCACGAACGGAGGCTGCTCGACGCACTTCTCGAAGGCGAGCGGGCAACGGTCGCGGAACCTGCAGCCCGTCGGGGGGTCGAGCAGCGACGGCGGGCGGCCGGGAATCCCGCTGAGTCGCTTCTCCTCGTGCCGCACCCCGACTTCCGGCAGCGACGAGATCAGAAGCTGCGTGTAGGGATGCTTCGGCCGGGAGATGATGTCGTCCGCCGGCGCCTTCTCCGCGAGCCTGCCGCCGTACATCACCAGGATCGTGTCCGCGGTCTGGTACAGGATCGCGAGGTCGTGCGTGATGAAGATGACGCTCTTCACGAAGTGCCGCTCGCGGAACTCCACGAGCATCTCCGCGACGGCCCGCTGGCTCGAGACGTCGAGCGCGGACGTGACCTCGTCGGCGATCAGGAGCGACGGGTTGAGGAGCGTCGAGAGCACCATCACCGTTCGCTGCTTCATCCCGCCCGAGAGCTCGATCGGGAACATCCCCAGCACCGCGGTCGAGAGACCGACGAGCTCCAGCCTCCGCTCGAGCTCCGGTCGCACCGCATCGAAGTCGATGCCCCGCGACTCGAGCAGCTCCTCGGCGATCTTCCCGACCTTCCGCGTGGGGTTGAGGGCGCTCATGGCGTACTGCGGGACGATCGAGACCTCCTTGAAGCGGAACTCGTTCATGCCGCGGTCGTCCGAGACCGGAAGGTCGCGGCCGTCGAGCGTCACGCTGCCCCCCAGATGGCGCATCCGGCTGTCGAGCCGGATCAGGCTCTTGCCGAGAGTCGACTTGCCGCAGCCCGACTCGCCGGCGAGGCCCATGATCTCGCCGTCGGCGATCTCGAAGCTGACGCCGTCGAGCGCCTGCACGTCTCCCCGGAGCGTGCGGTAGTAGACCTTCAGCTCGTCGACCCGGACGCTCACGTCACAGCTCCCGCAGACGCGGGTTGAAGATCTCGTCGAGCCCGACGTTCATCACGTACAGGCCCCCGACGACCGCCATGATCCCGACCCCGGGAGGGATGAACCACCACCAGGTCCCGAGCAGCAGCGCCCCCCACAGGACCGCGTTGTTCATCATCAGCCCGAGGGACATCGCGTTGGAGGGCCCGAGCCCGAGGAAGTCCAGCGTCGCGCCGATCAGGATCGCGCCGCCGAACAGCAGGATGAACATCAGCAGCAGGTAGGAGCTCATGTTCGGGGCGATCTCCCTGAGGATGATCTGACGGCTCGACCGGCCGCTCAGCCGGGCCATGTCGACGAAGTCCCTCGAGACGAGCGAGAAGGTCTGCGCGCGCACAGCCCGCGCGGCCCACGGCCACGAGGTGAACCCGATGAACAGCGCCTCTGCCACGAAGCCCCGGACGGTCAGGTACGCGGCGGCGATGATCAGCACGGCGAGCGTCGGGATCACGAGGACGACGTTGGTCAGCATGCTCAGGATCTCGTCGACGATCCCGCCGCGATAGCCGGCGGTGAACCCGACGACCATCGCGATCAGCGCCGCGAGCCCGCCGCCGAGCGCCCCGACCACGAACGTCGAGCGGAGCCCGTGCACGAACTGCGAGTAGACGTCCTGCCCCGACGCGGTCGTCCCGAGCCAGTGCTCGCGGGACGGGGCCTCGGCGGGCGGGCCCTCGAAGGCGAGCGGCGCATGGTCGGTGAGCAACGGCCCGACGAGCGCGATCAGGAGGCAGAGCAGGACGATCGAGAGCCCGAGCACGAGCTTTCCGTTGCGCAGGGCGAAGTACAGGAACTCGGAGCGCCGGACGCGCGGTGCTCCGGGCGCGGCTCCTGCCGGCGCCGGGACGATCGGCGCGACGACCGGGGCGGCGGCGTCGCCGCGCTCGTCGAGTGCCCGGGGCTGCGTGCTCATCGGGCGACCCCGGTTGCCCCGCGACCGAGGAGGGGCGTGCGGAACCGGGAGGTTCCCCACGCTCTCGGGACGAAGGGGGCGCGCGGCGGAAACACGGTTTCCCCCACGAGCGCGAGCCGAAGGCGAGCGTTGCTCATCGGTGCCCCTGCATGCCGGTGCGGGTGCGGGGGTCGACCAGCACGTACGCGCAGTCGACGATGAAGTTCGCGATCAGGACGCCGACGATGATGAACAGGAAGATCCCCTGGAGGAGGAAGTAGTCGCGGTTCTGGATGGCCGTCAGCGTCATCGTCCCGAGGCCCGGGTAGGTGAAGACGACCTCGATCACGAGCGCTCCTCCGATCACCGCGCCGAGCGCGAGCGCGAGCCCCGTGATCTGGGGCAGCATGGCGTTCCGGTAGGCGTACTTCCGCACGAGCCGCCTGGGGGCGCCGAGCGACTCGAGGTAGTGGGCGTAGTCCGACTCGAGCTCGTAGATGATCATGTTCCGCATCCCGATCGCCCAGCCGCCGAACGCGACCAGGAACAGGGCGGAGAACGGTAGGAACCAGTGGTAGAGGAAGCTCGCGGCGAACTCGAGCGTCCAGGCCGGCTGGAGCGAGTAGTCGTATGCGCCCGAGATGGGGAAGATGCCCCAGACCGAGCCGAAGAGGTAGGCGAGCACGATCCCGAGCCACATCTGCGGGGTGGCCGTGAGCACGTAGCCGACCGGCAGCACGGTGTCGTCGAGCGACTTGCGGCGCGCGGCGAGGGCTCCCACCTTGTTGCCCGCCCAGAAGCTCAGGACGATCGCGGGCACGAGCAGCGCGAGCGTGTACGGGACGGCGTGGAGGATGAGGCTCGACACGGGCTCGGGGAACTGCCAGATGCTGCGGCCGAGGTCGCCCTGGAAGAGCGCGACCCAGAAGTTCAGGTACTGCTTCCAGAGCGGGACGTCGAGGCCGAACGCCTCCGTGTAGTAGCCCTCGAGCGCTTCCGCCGCCTCCGGCTGCGCCTGCATCCTCGAGATCAGCCCCTGGACGGGGTCGCCGGGCATGAACCGCGGGATCGCCCAGTCGATCGAGACGGCGACGAAGAAGGTGACGACGTACGTCAGAAGCTTTCTCGCGAAGTACCGGCGCACGCGTTCTCCCGTTCGTGTCGGTCACGCGTCCCCGCTCCGGAGGGTGGGAAGCGGGGACGCGCGATCGACGGTTGGGCGTCTTCTACTAGGACGCCGCCGGCTTCAAGCGGGTGAGCATCTCGATTCCGGTCATCTGCAGGTAGTTCCGCCACATCGCCGGAAGCACCTGGTTGCCCTGGGACGACGGCCAGCCGTTCCACTGGGACGTGTTCCACTGCGCCCAGACGCCGTTGTACCAGAGCGGGATCGCGGGCAGATCCTGCAGGAAGATCTGCTGGAGCCGCGACAGCGTCGTCTTCATCGCCTTCTGGTTCGACGCCGGCGTCTTGTCGAGCGCCTGCGTGAGCTTCCAGGCCGTCGGGTTGCTGTAGCGCTGGTAGTTGACGGTGGTCTGGTTCTTGAGGATGGGCAGCCGGAAGATGTAGTCGTAGTAGGTCCAGGGCGTGTTCGAGACCTGGCGGTCGTTGGCGATCACCAGGTCGTACCGGCCGTTGCCCCGGTCGTCGACGAGCGTGTTGTAGTCGGGGTACGAGGGCGTGATCTTGATCCCCGCGCCCTTCGCGCTGTCGGCGATGATCTGGATCGCCGTCATCCAGTCGGACCAGCCGTTGGGGACGATGATGCTCAGGTTGATGTCCGAGCCGTCCTTGTTCTCGACGAAGCCGTCACCGTCGGAGTCCCGGTAGCCGGCCGCGCGGAGCATCGTCTTGGCCCTGTTCAGGTTGTAGGAGAACCCGTGCTTCTTGACCACGCTCTGGTTGATGTACTTGTTCCAGATCGGGAGCAGGCCCGTGGGGTTCGCCTTCGTCACGATGTTGCCGTAGTCGGCCGTGACGATCCGGTCGACGTTGATCGAATGGGCGAGGGCCTTGCGGAACGCCTTGTCGTCGAGCGGCTTCCGCGTCGTGTTCGGGAACAGCCAGGCGGTGTTGCCCGGCAGCATGTACGGCTTGCCCTTGTAGTAGGTCTGGATCTTGCTGCCGACCTGCTTGTTGATCCCCGGCACGAAGTTGTTGCTGATGTCGATCTTGCCGGCGAGCAGGTTCGCGAGCGAGGCGGCGTTCGAGCCGTTGAAGATGTCGACGATGTAGCGCGGCTTCACGTCCATGCCCAGCGCTTTCGTGGCCCACCAGCCGTCCCGCTTCTGCCAGGTGAACGTCTGCTGGGAGTTGATCCCGCTGTGGTACGTGTACGGGCCCGTGCCGACGAGCTTCTTCACGTCGTTCACGTTGCCGCTCACGATCGTGTTGTTGTTGTAGCTCTTCCAGATGTGCTGCGGCACGATCGGGATGTTGAACAGGTAGTTGTCGAACTCCTGGTAGTTCGGCCTCGCGCCGAACGAGAACGTCACCTTGTTCCCCGACGCGGTCACGCTCTTGAGCCCGGTGGACCACAGCGTGTGCTGCGGGTGCGCCGGGATCTTGAGCTTGTCGATCGTGAACTTCACGTCCGCGGCCGTGAAGGGCTTGCCGTCGCTCCAGGTGACCCCGGAGCGCATGGTTGCGACGTACGTGTTCTTGCCCGACCACTTCCCGCTCGAGGCCAGCCACGGGATGAACTTGTCCTTGAGCGGGTCGTAACGGAACAGCGTCTCGTAGACGAGCCCGACCGTTCCCGTCACGTACGTCCAGTTCATGAACGGGTTGAGGTTGTTGTACGGCCCCCAGTTGGTGCCGGTGGTGTACAGCGTCTGCGATCGCGGGAGCGCCAGCGCCTTCTCCTGCGCGGCGCCCGCTCCTCCTGCGCCCAGCGATGCAGCGACGGCGAACGCGATCGCGAACACCAGTCCGAGGCCGATCCCTGTTCTCGTCTTGCGGCTTCCGGTCATGCCGGTCCTTCCTCCTGGTCTCAATCTGTCGGATGTCGAGCTGTCGGACATGCGCAGTCCCACCGCGTGGTGGGACGCCGGCAGAGGCGGATTGTCAGAGCTGCGCATCCCTCCCTTCGCTCGAGGCGGCCACTCGGACGCCTCCGGCCCCCGGCGCGGGCTCGGGGGTCGGGGTCGACGTCGGCGTCGAGCGGGCGACCGCGACACCGAACGGTTGGAGCGTGATCGATCCCGAGGGCTCGAGGGCCACCGCGGGGGTGAGCACCGGCACGGCGTGCACCGGGTCGGCGGAGCAGTTGACGAAGAGGACGGTCTGCGTCTCGCGGCCGCGCAGCCGCCCGACGAGGACGCGAGGATCGTGGACCCGCACCGGCCGCGAGACGCCCGCAGCACTCGCCAGCGCCGCATAGAGACGCCAGGTGTCCTCGGGATTGGCGCCCGGTGTCCTCGCCGCCATGTGCTCGAGCGGGTACGTGCAGAGAACCGTCTCGCCCGCGCCGAGCCGATGGCGGAGGATTGCGGGACGACCCTCGCCGTCGACCGCGATCACACGTGCGCCGGCAGGGTCCACGGGCAGGTACGAGCGCGCGCTCGGCTCCCCGGCGACGCGGAAGCGCAGCCGAGTCCCCGCTTCGAGGTCACCGAGCCCCTCGACGAGGTCGAGGACGACCTCGTCGTCCTCGATCGGGTCGACGAGCCCGTAGCGCAGTCGGTGCCTGACGCCGAACAGCTCGTCCAGCCAGGTGATCCACGGCCCGCGCTGGTTCGCGGTCGAGCCGGCGAAGTACGAGAGGTAGACGGTGGCCCCACCGGAGGCGAGCTCGCGGAGGCGGTCGAGCCCGGGTGCGGAGAGGAGCTTCGTGCACGGCGACAGGTACAGCCGGGCCTCACCGGGCAGCCCGTCCTGCTCGCGGACGAGCGCTACGGGCAGATCGGCCTCGCGGGCGGCGACGTACGCCTGCAGGAGGCCGTCGCGGATGTCCCGCCGGTAGGCCTCGGACGTGAAGGGGAGGGCCCGCTCGAAGTGCTCCGGGACGACGATCGCCGCCTCGCCCTTCACCGCCTCCCAGCCGCCGGCGGAGAGCTCCCGGACGAGCCTCGAGAACTCGGCCATCACCTCGAGCTGGGGTTTCGGCCGACCCGTCCGGTCGGTCAGGCCGAAGTGCATCTCGAACGGGTGGTGGCGATACGGATCCTGCCCGCGGAGGTCGTCGTAGTCGCAGTTGTTCCATGCGATCCAGCCGGTGGCACCGGCCAGCAGCGTCGTGTGCAGGACTTGGCGGTAGTAGCCGGCCGCGTGCTCGTCCGACGCGAAGTCCGACGTGACCCCGAACTCCTCGAGGACGACGGGGCGGTCGAAGCCGCCGGCGAGCTCGCACGTGAAGGCGGCGGTCAGCGCCTGGCGCACCTCGTCGTCCTGCATCGGGTACACGTGCGGCCCGACGAAGTCGACGAGCGGGGCGAGCTCGCGCAACGAGTAGCCGTTGTCGACCCCGGAGACCTCGATTCCCCAGGCGCCGTCGCCGAGCGAGACAGGCTGGTCGGCCCCACCGGCGCGGAGCGCCTGCACGACGATGCGCGCCCAGGCGGTGATCTCCGGCGTCGCACCCGGCCCGCCGTACAGAGGCATCTCGTTGGAGACGAGCCAGCCGACGATCGCAGGGTGGCGGCCGAAGCGCCGCGCCAGCTCCGCCCCGAGCCACGCCTGCTGGGAGACGAGCCAGACGTCGCGGTAGAGGTCGCGTCCTCCGCGCCAGGGCGGATCCCAGTTCTCCCCCGACATGTGGCCGACGACGAACGTCGGGATCGTGCCGAGGCCGAGCTCGACGTGCGCGTCGAGGAAGTCCTCGAACCGGGCGAGCACCTCCTCGTCGAGCCGCTCGGGCTCGGGCACGAAGTCCGGCCAGAAGCAGAACGAGCGGGTGACGTCGAGGCCGTGGGCCGCGAGCGTCCCCAGCTCGGAGCGGACGACGGCCCCGTCGTACGACGCCCACATGCGCGGGCCGCCGGCGCGCGACCAGAAGTTCGCACCGAGCCAGGCGGACGAGGGCGCCTCGCCGGTCACGCGGCCTGCCGCTCCCGGCGCGCCCAGGTGCCGGCTCCCGGCGTGCGGGCGAGCCTGCGTCGACTCTCACGTCCTCGGAGCAATCGCTGCCTCGCCTTCACGACGATGGACCGGCTGACACACGAACGACCGTAACGTTCCGGTAACGATTACCACGTTTTCGGACGGCGGTCAACACCGTATATCGCGCCATAGCTGGATACACTCCATTGACGAGACCGCCGATCGGTGCGATATAGTGACGCTTCACCGTAAACGGTTACAGCGGCGGGAGGCACGTGAGCGAGCCGGCACAACGCGAGGCGGTGAACCACGGGCGGGCGACGATCCGCGACGTCGCGCGTCGCGCGGGGGTCTCGGTGGCGACGGTCTCTCGCGTCGTCAACGACCGCCCCGACGTCTCACCGGAGACGCGCGAGGCGGTGCTCGAGGTCGTCAGGGCCCTGAGCTTCTCGACGAATCGGAGCGCCCGGGCGCTTTCGAAGGGCCGCACGGGGCTCGTCGGGCTCACGATCCCGTTCGTCCTCGGCGACTACTACTCGCTGATCCTCTCCGGAGCCACCGAGGCGCTCCACGAGCAGGAGATGCGTGCCGTCCTGTGCCCCACCCGCCACGAGCACGACCGCGAGGCGGCTCTCGTCGAGCGGCTCATGCGCGGGACGACGGACGGGGCGATCATCGTGCTTCCCTCGGAGTCGCCCGGCGAGCTGAGCGATCTGGCGGCGCAGGGCTTCCCGTTCGTCGTCGTCGATGCGCCGATGCCGCTCCCGGAGCGGATCCCCGTCGTCTCGGCGACGCACTGGGCCGGCGCGCGGGCGGCCACCGAGCACCTGCTCCAGCTCGGTCACCGGCGGATCGGCATCGTCACCGGCCGCGAGGGCTGGGTCGCGACCGAGGAGCGCCGAGACGGCTACCAGGCCGCGCTGGCCGCCGCCGGAGTCCTCGCCTCGCCCGAGCTCGTGCGGTCGGGCAACTTCGAGATCCCGGACGGGCACGCGGGGGCGCGGGAGCTCCTCGCGCTCGACGACCCGCCGACCGCGATCTTTGCCTGCAACGACAACATGGCCGTGGGCGTCCTGCGCGCGGCCGCCGAGGCCGGCCTCCGCGTCCCCGGCGATCTCTCGATCGTCGGCTTCGACGACTCCGAGCTCGCGCGCGTGACCACGCCTGCCCTGACGACCGTGCGCCAGCCGCTCGAGGAGATGGGCCGGATGGCAGTCAGCCTGCTGTCGCGGCTGATCGACGGCCAGCGCGTCGAGACGCTCCGCGTCGAGCTCGCCACACGCCTGGTCGTCCGCGGCTCGACCGCGCCGCCGCCGTAGCGCTCACGCCCTCGGCCCCTCGGCCCCGACACCGGTGACCGACTACCGGGCATCCAACGTTGCGATCAGCGCCTCGGCGACCACCCTGAGCGGGCGCCCGGAGATCTGGCTCGCCTTTCGGAGGCGGGCGAAGGCATCCTGCTCGGTCAGCCCCTCCCGCTCCATCAGGAGCCCCTTCGCGCGCTCGATCGCCTTGCGCGCGGCGAGTGCCTCCGCGAGCGAGTCGGCCTCCTCGCGGAGGGCGGTCAGCTCGTCGTGTCGTGCCCGCGCCGTCTGGATAGCAGGCAGCAAGTCGGACTCGCGGAACGGCTTCACGAGGTAGCCGAACACCCCCGCCTCGACGGCCCGCGCGACGAGCTCCCGTTCGCCGTAGGCGGTCACCATCACGATCGGGATCGGTCGCTCGTCGAGGATCCGGCGCGCTGCATCGATCCCGTCCAGCCTCGGCATCTTCACGTCGAGCAGCGCGAGGTCCGGGGCCTCGCTCCGTGCGAGCTCCACCGCCTCCTCGCCGTCGCGGGCCTCCGCGACGACCTCGAAGCCCGACCGCTCGAGCAGCTCGCGCAGGTCGAGCCGGATGATCGTCTCGTCCTCGGCGATGAGGATTCGCATGGGGGTGCTCGACACTGGTGTCTCCTCCGTCTCGGGGCTGGCACGCCGCGCATGGAGCGCGGCCCCCGCCACCGTCGGCGGACCGGTCGGGCTGCATCGCCCGTGCCGGCTCAGGGTACAGCGCCGACCTGTGGCGCGCCGCGCGCCACCGACGTCGCGTGCCGGCGGAGGAGCACAGCGGCCAGCAGACCGGCGATCACGTATGCGATGCCGCCGATCGCCTGGGCCGTCATCGTCCAGCCGAGCTCCTGCGCTCCGCCGTCGAGTGCGTCGACGACGAAGGGGGCGAAGAGCGCACCCATCACGCCTTCCCCGATCGACGTGACGAACAGGAGCCCGATCAGCACTGCCACGACGCCGGTCGCCCTGATCAGCCTCAGCCCGTCCGCAAGCTCCGCGCCGACGTGGCGCTCCTCCACCCGGTCGGCGCGGTGCGAACCACCGATCGCCGCCACCAGCAGGGCCGCGACCACGAAGGAGGCAAGGTCGAAGCCGGCCACCGCCTCGATGCCGAGCGACGCGGCAAAGCCGCCGAGCACCGGTCCGACCAGTCGGGCGAGATTGTTGTTGAGCCGCATTGAGCCCGTTCGCGGTGGGGAGCAGCTCCCCGGGAACGAGTCTCGGCAACAGGGCTGCCTCGGCCGGTGGACGAACTGCACCGCGACCGCCTGGCAGAACGCCACGACGTAGACGATCCAGACGCGGTCGGCGGTCGTGACCAGCGCGAGCGGCGCGACGATCGCGGCCAGCGCGAGATTGCCGACGACAAGTGTCCGGCGTCGGTCCCAACGGTCGACGTAGACGCCGGCGACCGCTCCGACGAGGAGGCTCGCCCCGACGTTCGCCGCGACCACGCCGCCGGTGGCGAGGGTCGACCCGGTCAGCGCGTAGACGTGCAGCGGCAGCGCGATGTGGAGCACCCAATCGCCCGCGAACGAGATCAGCCCCGCGACCCAGAGGAGCGCGAAGCCACGTTCGCGAAACGGCGCGAGGTCGCTACGCAGGGAAGCGCACCTCGGCCCGCAGCCCGTCCCGGCCGACCAGGTCCAGCGTCCCGCGGAGCTCGTCGCGCACGAGCGCCCGCACGATCGACATGCCCGTCCCCTCCCCGGCGCTGCCGAGCCCCGACCCGTCGTCGGCGACGACGAGCACCACGTCGGGCCCGTGGACGCTCAGCGTGATCGAGACCCGCTCGCCTCCGTGCTCGAGGGCGTTCGAGAGGAGCTCGCTGAACACGAGAGCGAGCGCGGTCGCGCGCTGGCCCGCCAGCTCGACGGGCGTCAGCTCGGCCACGACCTGCTTCCCGGCGACGAGCCCCTGGACGAGCATCGCCCGGAGGCGATCGACCAGCTCGGCCAGGTCGACCACGTCCTCGCGGTGCTCGGTCAGCTCCTCGTGGACGGCGGCGATCGCCAGGATGCGGTTGACCGAGTCTCCCAGCGCCTTCTGCGGGTCGACGACGTCCGCGCGCGCCTGGAGGCGCAGCAGTGAGGCGACCGTCTGCAGGTTGTTCTTGACCCGGTGATGGATCTCCTGGGCGAGGACTCCTCGCAGCGCCATGCGCCCGTGCTCGAGGGCCACGGCCGCCTGGTTCGCGATCGCGTCCAGAAGCTGGCGGTCGTCGTCGGAGAACGGGGTGTCACGGTCGACCACCAGCTCCCCGATCTCCCGGCCACGCCAGCGGAGAGGAAGCCGGACGGCGTGCGCGCCGGCGCGGCCCTCGGGCCACGCGATGCGTCCTTCCTCCAGCACCACGGCGGCGCCCGTGGCGTGCAGCGACCCGACCGTCGTCCGGACGATCGCCTCGAGCGACTCCTCGAGGTAGAGCGACTCCGAGACCGCTTCGGAGATCCGCGCGAGCGCCTCCAGCTCGTCCACCCGCCTCCGTGCCTGCGCGTAGAGCTTCGCGTGCTCGATCGACTGGCCGACCTGCGACGCGATCGAGGTCAGGAGCCCGATCTCCGCGTCGGTGAATGCCCGGGGCTCCCGCGTGCGGACGTTGAGCGCCCCCTCGAGCACCTCCCGGGCGAGGATCGGCACGGCGAGGATCGACTCGTACTCGTCCTCGCGCAGGTTCGGGAAGGCCTTGAAGCGCGGGTCGAGGTGCGCACCCGCCGGGATCATGATCGGCGTGCGCTCGGCGGCCGCGACGCCGGTGATCCCGACGCCGCTGCGCATCCGCGGTGCGCTCGTCGCGTCCTCGATGCGCGTCCCGTGGGTCGCCCGGAGGACGAGCTCGTCCGCCCGCTCGTCGTAGAGGTAGACGAAGCACGCGTCCGTCGCGAGCGCCGCTGCGACCTCGTGTGCGATCGCCTCCAGCACCTCCTGGAGGTCGAGCGACGAGTTGACGACCTCGGTCGTGCGGGTCAGGAGCGCGAGGTGGCGGGCGGCCTCGTTCATCCGAGGCTCGCGCGATCCGTGCACAGCGTGTTCGCGGCCGAAGGCCGGCTTGGCCCTCCGGGGGGCCAACATCGGGTGACCGGTGCCGAGCGCATAAGGAAGGCGCTCGTGGGGGAACCATGGGTTCCCCCACACCGGAGCGCGAGGCGGCGGGCAGCCTCGTTCGTGCGCAGGCGAGGTTCGCGTGATCCGTGCGCCGCGCGCTCGCGGCCGGAGGCCGGCTTCGCCGGCCGGGAGGCCAACATCGGATGACCCGTGCCGGGCGCAGAAGGAGCGGGCGCGTGGGGGAGCCATGGGTTCCCCCACGGCACGAGGTGACGGGCCGCCTCGTTCATCAGTCGAGCGTCGTGAGCACGACCGCGCCGAGCGCGGGCACGGCGATGGTCAGCCCGAAGTTGAACCATCCGACGACGATGAGGCGCCGCCTGGTCACCGGCGCCGCCGGGTTGCGCTCGCGGAGCTCGCGCTGCAGGCGCGGGCCGAGCACGTAGTCGTGGAGCAGGCCGCCCACGACGAGCAACGCCACGAGGACGGACTTCACGATCAACGTCCGGTCGAAGTCGGTGTCGAGCGCGGCCCGCGCGAAGCCGCCGTGTCGATCGGTGAGCCAGAGCCCCGAGAGGATCGCGACCGCCATCGCGCTCCATCCGATGGGGCGCCAGCGCCGCCCGAGCGTGCGCATCGCGGTCGCGCGGGCCTCGCCCTCGAGCTGCCGGATCGCCGGGACGCCGACGAAGACCAGCGCCACCGTCCCGCCGACCCACACCGACGCGGAGAGCACGTGGAGGATGCGCAGCACCGTGAGCACGGTCGCTCAGGCTACGGATTTCCACCGGGGCATCCAGAGGCTGCCGGCGGTTACGGTCGGGCATGGCGCGCGACTGGGCGCTCTTCGTCCACCTCCTCGGTGTCCTGCTCTTCGTCGGCGGGAGCGTAGGGGTGACTGCCCTGCGGCTGCTTGCGATCGGCAAAGAGCGGCCGTCGGAGAGCGCGCTCCTCCTCCGCAGCGTCCGCCCGCTGGTGCCGCTCGTCGGGCTCGGGTTGCTGCTGACGGTCGCGGCTGGCGCGTGGCTCGCGCACGAGCTAGGAGTGCCGTACGACTCGGGCTGGCTGCTCTGGACGTACGTGCTCGTGGCATGGCTCGCGGTGGTCGGGGCATTCGCGGGAAGGCTCGACCGGAGGACGCGTGAGCTCGCGGAGCGCGTCGCGAGCGAGGGCGACCGCCCGTCGGAGGCCCTCGCCCGGCGACTGCGCGACCCCCTCGCGCTGACCCTCGACGCCTCGATGCTCGTCGCGACGCTCGCGATCGTCGCACTGATGGTCTGGAAGCCCTGACCGGCGACCCATGAAGCGAGAACGACCACGGGCCCCCACCGGGGACCCGCGATCGGCCGTCAGACACAGACGTCGCCGCTCGCCTTGCGGCTCGGCCTGCAGCCCAGATCATGCGCCATCGGCCGGTCGATGTCCAGTGATCCGGGGGATGCTTCTGTTTACGTCGGCCGCTGTCTCTTCTCGTCATTCGGCCGCCGTGTTCGGTTGGTCGCTGCGCGAACTCGTTGCGGCGGAGGCCGGCCACGGATGAGCCGCGCGGAGCCGAAGGGAGGGGGCTCGCGGGGGAACCACGGGTTCCCCCGCGATCCTAGAGCGCACTCAGATAGCGCTGCTTCTCCCATTCCGACACCTGGATGCGGTACTCGTTCCACTCGCGCCGCTTCAGCTCGACGTAGCGCGGGAAGATGTGCTCTCCGAGCGCACGCTGCATCAGCTCGGAGCCGGCCAGCTCCTCGGCGGCCTCGCCGAGCGAGCCCGGGAGCGCCACGATGCCGCGCTCGTCCCGCTCCGCCTCGGAGAGCCGGTAGAGGTTCGTCGTCATCTCGTCTGGGAGCTGGTAGCCGCGCTCGATCCCCTCGAGGCCCGCGTGCAGCAGCGCCGCGAACGCGAGGTACGGGTTGCAGGCAGGGTCGGGGCAGCGGATCTCGGCCCGCGTCGCCTGCTCGGCGCCCGGCTTGTAGAGCGGGATCCGGATCAGCGCCGAGCGGTTGCGCTGGGACCACGCGACGTAGACCGGCGCCTCGAACCCGGGGACGAGCCGCTTGTACGAGTTGACCCACTGCGCCAGCACGGCGGACATCTCGCGCGCGTGGACGAGCAGGCCCGCGATGAACGACTTCGCCGCCTCGGACAGGTGGTGTGGGTCCTTCGAATCGAAGAACTGGTTGCGCCCGTTCTTGAAGAGCGACATGTGCGTGTGCATCCCCGAGCCGTTCTCGCCGAAGAGCGGCTTCGGCATGAACGTCGCGTAGTAGCCGTGCCAGGCCGCGACCTCCTTCACGATCATCCGGTAGGTGATCGTGTGGTCGGCCATCGCGAGCGCGTCCGCGTAGCGCATGTCGATCTCGTGCTGCGACGGCGCCACCTCGTGGTGGTGGTACTCGATCGGGATCCCGACCGACTCGAGCGCGTGGATCGTGTCGTTGCGAACCTCGGTCGCCGCGTCCTGCGCCGTCATCGCGAAGTAGCCGCCCTCGTCGAGCGTCTTCGTGTCGTTGTCGTCCTCGAAGAGGAAGTACTCGAGCTCCGGGCCGACGTTGAACGCGTCGAAGCCGAGCCCTTGCATCCGGTCGAGCGCGGCGCGTAGCACGAAGCGAGGGTCGCCTTCGTACGGAGTGCCGTCGGGCTTGACAACGTCGCAGATCAGGCGCGCGACCTTCGCCCCGATCTCGTGTCCGTGCTCGTCGATCGGCCTGGGCATCACCTGGAAGGTGGCGGGATCGGGAATCGCAACCATGTCCGACTCCTCGATCGCGTTGAAGCCCGTGATGGACGAGCCGTCGAAGCCCATCCCGTCGTCGAGCGCCCCCTCCATCTCGAACGGCGTCACGGCGAACGACTTCAGGTGCCCCTCGAGGTCCGTGAACCAGAAGAGGATGTGCTCGATCTCCTCGTCGCGCAGGCGCTTCAGCACCGCCCGGCGCGAGGCGACGCTCGAGGTCGCGCGGTCCTTCGACTTCACCATCGTGGAGCGACTCGACGTCGCGCTCGCTCTCGCTCGTGCCATGGTTCTCCTCCCTGTGAACGCAAAAAGCCCCGGACACGGCTGACCCGCGCCCGAGGCCCCGTTGCCTCGAAGACAGGCGGACAGTACCACCCGGGCCGGAAGCACGTCGCGCCACGGGACGACGACGGCGGGCGGCGGTTCCCGTGTCGTCCCGCCGACAGGAGTGGTAGGGTCTTGGCCTTCCGTTCTGCCGGCACGTCGCCGACGCCACGCATGCCCCCCCATGCAAAGCGCCCGAAACCCCCAGCGGAAGCCCCACGCGGTGCGTGATCGTCCCGCTGCGGCCATCGTCCCCGACCAAGGGGGCCCTGTTCGCGCATGAGAGAGCAGGCGCTCGTCGAGCAGACCCTCTATCTGCCGAGGCGTGAGGCCAGGCGCTGGCGCCACACTCCGCTCGAACAGGAGGACCTCGTCGCCGACGGTTACCTCGCTCTCGCCAAGGCGGCGCGCAAGTACGACCCCTCGTTCGGCGTGCCGTTCCCCGCGTTCGCGACACCGTACGTCCGCGGCGCGATCGTCGACACGGTCCGGACTCGGGCGCGGCGGAACAGGCTCCGCGAGGGGGTCTACGCGGACGTGGTCGGCTTCTCGGACCTGACACCGGGACAGGAGAGGGGCGACCGCGCCTACGAGCCCACCGACCCGGGCCCGGGGCCGGAGGACACCGTCGAGAGCATGGAGAGGCTGCGCGTCCTCGCCACGCTCCCCGAGCGGGAGCGGATCGCCCTCATCCGCACGATCGTCGACGGGGACGCCGCGACGGACGTCGCCGACGACCTCGGCGTGACGCCGAACCGCGTCTATCAGCTCGTCCAGCACGGCTCGGCCCGGCTCCGGAGGCGCGCCGCATGACGTCGCTGCTGGCGGAGATCCTCGAGGGCGAGCCTCTCACCGAGCGTGAGACCGAGATCCTCGAGGGCGTCGCCGAGGGCGAGACCGCCGTCCAGACGGGCCGGCGGCTCTACCTCTCGTCGGAGACGGTCAAGGGCTACCGGAAGCGCGTGATCGCCAAGCTCGGCGCTCGGAACGCGCCGCACGCGGTCGCCGTCGCGATTCGCCGAGGACTGCTCCCGCTGTCGCCTTCGGGGATGCACCGGCCGATCCCGGTGCAGATCAGAGCCCACGCCGGCCGAGCGGAGCGCTCACGCTGACGCTGACGCTCCGGTACGTGTAGCCGAGCCGCTCGTTCAGCGCGCGCATCCCCTCGTTGCCGCGCTGCGTCCACGTGACGATCTCGCGGATCCCGTGCTCGGCCGCCCACGCGAGCTCGGCCCGCTTGAGCACCTCGGCGAGACCACGGCGACGCCAGCCGCGTCGGACGACGGTGAGCCCGTCCTCCGCCTTCGCGGGATCCGGGAGGCGGCAGAGACCCGAGTAGCCGACCACCGCGTCGTCGCGCAGAGCCGCGAACGAGCCCCCGGGAAGTGTCGCCTCTTCGGCGAGCCACTCGTCGAGGGAGATCGTCACGTGCGTCGAGGTCGCCATGTCCGCATATCCCTCGACGGCGAGGTCGTACGTCGCGGCGAGCAGCTCGGGCCGCTCCGCGATCGAGACGAGCTCGATGCCGTCGGGCGGACGCGGCCTGGGCTCCTCGCCCACGGTCCTGACCTGCTCGACCTGGCGGTCAACCTCCTCGAACGCGAAGCGAGAGGCGAACGCGAGCGAGCCGGCGTCGTTCCCGTCGACGTGCGACGACGCGGTCTCGAACCCACAGGCCGCGAGATGTCCGGCGAGCTCGCGCAGGAGGGCCGTGCCGACGCCCTGCCGCCGAGCCTCGGGCAGCACCCGGGGAGAGAGAAACCCACGCCCCGGCGAGTCGGAAGGCCCAGCGAACCCGCAGCCGACGACCGCCCCACCCGCAACGGCGAGAATGTAGAGCCGCCGCGGGTCGCGCGCACGCCGTTCACGTTGCTGCTCGACGGTGGTCGGCTCGTCGGGTGTGACTGCGTTCCAGGTCTCGACATACGTGTCGAGATCGCCGTCCGCGGGCCGGACGACGATCATCCCGCGTCTCCGCCCCCGGACGGGCGACGCCGCTCCGCGTCGTGACGGATGGTCTCCTCGACCTCCTCGAGAGGCGCCTCGAACCGGATCCATGCGGGAAGCGGCTCGTATCCGAGCTTGTCGTTCACGGCCCGCATGGGTGCGTTCGCGTCCTGGGTCGAGGTCTGGAGCTCGCGGTAGCCGTTGCGCGAGGCCCACGCGATCTGGGCTTGCTTGAGGGCCGTGGCGACGCCGCGGTTCCGGTGGCCGGCGGCGACGAACGTGAGCCCGTGCTCGGCGAGGTGAGGGTCTGCCGCACGGCGCACGAGGCCCGAGAACCCGATCACCCGACCCTCGGCGAGGGCGACGAGCGTGCCGCCCGGCAGCACGTCGGGGCCGGTCGCGTCCTCCTCGACCCAGCGCTCGAACGACGGCATCTCCAGGGGCGCGTGCATCGGCATCTCGGGGAGCGTCTCCGTCGCGAGCGCGTACGTGTCGCGCAGCAGGTCGGTCCGGGTCTGGAGCTCGACGAGCTGCACTCCCTCCGGGACCTCGGCGTCGGGCTCGTCGGGCCCGATGCGGCGCGAGATCTCGAGCTCTCGCAGCACCTCCCGGAGGCCGAACCGCGCGGCGAACGCCTCGCCTGCCTCGTCGCCCTCCTCCACCCCGGCCGCGAGGACGTCGCTCCCGTGCTCTCGGGCCGAGACGACGATGCGCTCGAGGAACGCCCGGCCCAGGCCCCGGCGGCGGTGCTCGGGCAGCACGACGTTGCCCATGTACGTGCGGCCCGGCAGGTCGGAGCGGATGGCGGCGGCGCAGCCGGCAACCGCCCAGTCGATCCGGCCGACGAGGCGCAGGTCGTCGGGCCGCCGTGCGCGGCTCCGCTCCAGCTCGCCCGGGGTGATCGGGTAGCGCGGGACGACGGCGTTCCAGAGGGCCGCGTACGCCTCGTGCCCCGCCCGGTCGCCCGGAGGGAGCTCCGCGATCTCGAGCTCGACGTCCATCGTCGCTCCTACCCGGATCGTTTCAGCTTTCCGTGCCGCTTGGCGTACACCTCGCCCCGGTTGAAGATCCCAAGGCCGAGCGGGATGCTCGCAGCGCCGATCACGAGCAGCGGCCAGATGTCGTGCCACAGCGAGCCGAGCGACGCGCCGTCGAGGATCGAGGCGCGGATCCCGTCGAGCGCATAGGTCGCCGGCGAGATCGTCGAGAGCCACTGCATCCATTCCGGCAGCACGTCGACCGGGTAGTAGACGCCCGAGACCACGAGCAGCATCCCCTGGGCGACGAAGCCGAGCTGCGCGCCCTTCTCGGGCGAGATGAGCGGGAGCACGGCCGTCATCATCCCGATCCCGAAGAACGAGATCGACGCGACGACGAGGATCACGAGCGCGGCCAGGAAGTTTGCATCCTCGAACTGGAGCCCGAAGAACGCGGCGACGACGGCGAACAGGAGGATCGCCCGCACGAGGCCGTAGAGCACCGCGAAGACCCCGGACCCGCCGAGGTGCATCGCCCGCGAGAGCGGGGCCATGAACGTGTACTCGATCGTCCCCTCCCACCGCTCCCACGCGACCGTCTCGGTGAGGAACTCGAAGATGATCCCGAGGTACGCCCAGACGACGGCTCCGATCAGCAGCGTCGCCGTGGCCCGGTCGACGTCGATCCGACCGCCGCTCGCCTCGATCCCCTCCGCGATGAAGACGATGGTGAGCGTGTTCGCCACGGTCCAGACGAAGAACGCGACGTCCCAGTAGATGTAGCGGCGCGTGAGGTAGACGTTGCGCTCGACGACGCCGGCGAGGCCGATCAGCTCGTGCCTGAGGCTGAGGGCGACGGCTCTCATGCGAGCACCTTTCGTTCCTCCGCGTCCAACTCGTCCTCCTCGTCCTCGAAGCCGCGCCCGGTCGCCGCGAAGAACGCGTCCTCGAGCGTCTCCGCGCCGAAGCGCTCCCGGAGCGCCTCGGCGGGCTCGAGCGCGAGCAGCCGGCCGCGATCGAGGATCCCGACTCGCTCGGCGAGCGATTCGGCCTCGCTCAGGTCGTGGGTGCAGAGCAGGATCGTCGAGTCGTGGACCGCCCGCATCTCGCGGATGAAGTCCTGCACCTCGAGCTTCGAGCGGGGGTCGAGGCCTGTCGTCGGCTCGTCCAGCAGGAGGAGGACCGGTGAGGTGAGGAGCGCCCGCGCGAGCGCGACCTTCTGCTGCATGCCGCGCGAGAGGTTCTCCATCGGCTCGGTCCGCCGCTCGGCCGGGAAGCCGACCCGCTCGAGGATCATCGGGATCTGCTCCGTCGTCTCCGACGGCGTCATGCCGTAGAAGCGCGCTGCGTAGTGGAGGTTCTCCGAGGGGGACATCTTCTTGAAGAAGCTCGCCTCCACCGAGACGCGGTTGACGAGGCGCCGGACGGCCTTCCCGTCACGGACGACGTCGTAGCCGAACACGCTCGCGCTGCCGCCGTCGGGCAGCAGCAGCGTCGAGAGCAGCCGGACGAGCGTCGACTTCCCGGAGCCGTTCTGGCCCAGGATCGCGACGCACTCGCCTCGCGCGATCTCGAGGGAGACGTCGTCGAGCGCCGCGACGCGGCGCTTGCCGCGCTTCCTGTCCTTGCGGACGAACTCCTTGCGCAGCTCGCGGGCGTCGACGGCGAGCGCGTCGGGCGGAACGGGCGACAACTCCTTCACGATGATGCTCTCCCTTCGAACGGCGGTATCAGGACGCGCAGAAAAGGGCACCGCACCAGGCGGGCCGCGGCAACGGGTGTCCTAGATACGAGCGAGCAACATCTCGCGCCGAGGGTAACACCGTGGTCTGCGCGGCGCCAGTACGGAGAACCGCACCGTGTGAGGGTTGCCAATCGCCCCCCGGTCGCGCAGGCTGTGGTCGTGCGCGTGATGCTGGTCGCGGTCGTGGCCGCAGTGCTCGCGGCGCCTGCGGCCGCTGCCGACCTCGACCCCGGCGCGCTCGTCTTGCGGCAGGCAGACGTCCCCTCGGGGTTCCGGATCGATGCGGCGGACAGCGGGCTCCGTGCGAACGCAACAGAGCTGATGTCCGAGCCTCGACTGCGCACGCTCTTCGAGCGGTGGGGACGCGTCACCGGCTACCAGGCGGAGTTCGACCGAGGCACGGCGAGTATCAGTTCCCGCGTCGATGTCCTCCGCTCCGCTTCGGGCGCCCGGAAGCTCCTCGCCTTCGTCAGCCGGGAGATCGGGACGTCGGGCATCAAGGGTGTCCGACGTCACGCGACGCGCATCGGCGACGGGGGATGGACGTACCGCGGACGCACAGGTCGTACAGGCTTCACGATCGTCGTCTGGATCGACGGACGGGTCTTCGGCGGCGTTGCCGTCACCGACCTGACGTCGGATCGTGCGCTCAGGTACGCCCGCGTGCAGCAACGCCGGATGGCCGCGGCGCCCCGCTGAGGACTTGCGTACCACCCGCCCCCGTCTCTAAGGTGGGCGCAGGCGGGAACGACGTCGATCCCGCCGCAGGCAATGGAGCCTCATCTCTCCCCGCGGAGAGGTGGGGCCTTTTTCGTTGGACCGACGAGAGGAGCTGGCGATGAGACAGAGGGCCGCAGCGCACGCCGAGACGCCGGCGCGGATGCGCCGGAGCGCCCGTCATTTCCGGCCTGGGGCGAGGATCCCGGCCGTCCGTAAACGGCGCATCGCCCGCGCGGCAGGAAGGCGGGCGCGGGGGGAGGTGGGCTCGCCGTGATGAAGGTCGAGGCGGTGGTCGTCCGCGACCGCGTCGAGACCGTGATGGAGGCGGTCGAGGAGCACACGGGCCACGTCGGCGTGACCGTCGTGGAGGCGGTCGGCCACGGCCGGGAGAAGGGGATCACGCACGAGTACCGCGGCAGGGTCTTCGAGTCCCGCTTTCTTCCCAAGGCGCACCTCACGTTCGTCGTCCGCGACGAGATCGCGGAGGACGTGATCGAGGCGATCGTCGACGCCGCGAAGACGGGCCACGTCAACGGCGACGGGATCTGCTGGATGTCCCAGATCGCCAACGTCACGCACAACCGAACCGGCCAGAAGCTCGAGGAGGTGGAGGTCGGTGGGTGAGCCCGTGGTTCCCCCGCGTGCCCCGTCCTCCCGCATGGCGCACGGAGCTGGGCAACCGAGAGCGAGGCGGCCGGGCCCTCGTGCAAGCACCGGGCCGGCCCTCGAAACCGAAACGGAGGTGAGCGTATGAGCAACGAAGAGCTGGGCCTGGCGGCGAGCACGCTCTGGGTCGTGATAGCGGCCGTCTTCGTCCTTTTCATGCAGGCGGGCTTCGCGTTCCTCGAGGCCGGCCTGACACGGATGAAGAACGTCGGGCACATCGCCGCGAAGAACGCCCTCGTGCTCGGCATCGCCGCGATCACCTACTACCTCGTCGGCTTCGGGATCGCATTCGGCGACGGCGGCACCGGGCTCGTGGGAGGCTCGGGCCTCGTGCCCTCGGTGGACGACCTGCTCGCCGTCGGGACGGAGCCGTTCTCGTGGTTCGGGGCGATCCCGGGCGGGGCCGCGCTCCTGTTCCAGACGGCGTTCGCGGCCGTCTCGCTGGCGATCGTCTGGGGCGCGATGGCGGAACGCGCCCGGCTCTGGGTGTACATCGTGTTCGGCGTTGCCTACACGCTGATCTACTCCGTCGTCTCCCACTGGATCTGGAGCGGCGACGGGTGGCTCTTCGCCAAGGGCATGCAGGACTTCGCCGGCTCCACGGTCGTCCACTACCAGGGGGCGCTCGCGGGGCTGGCAGGCGCGCTGCTGCTCGGGCCGCGCATCGGCAAGTTCGTGGGCGGGAGGCCGCAGGCCATCCCCGGCCACAACATGGCCTATACGACGCTCGGCGTGTTCATCCTCTGGTTCGGCTGGTTCGGCTTCAACCCGGGCTCCACGCTGAGCGTGGACTACGGCGGCGTTGGCTTCTTCGCGTACGTCGCCCTGAACACGAACCTCGCCGCGGCGGCGGGCGTGATCGGCGCGATGGTCACGGCCTGGATCGTGATCCGGAAGCCCGACCTCTCGATGATGCTGAACGGCGCGATCGGCGCGCTCGTCGCGATCACCGCTGCTTGCGCCTTCGTCGCGCCGTGGGCGGCGATCATGATCGGCCTCGTCGCCGGCGCGATCGTGGTGCTCGGCGTGCTCCTGGTCGAGCGGCTCGGGATCGACGACCCCGTCGGCGCGCTGGCCGCGCACGGCATGGCCGGGGTCTGGGGCACGCTGTCGCTCGGGTTCCTGACCGTGCCGCAGCTCGCCGAGTCCCTCGAATGGGGACAGGCCGGGCTTCTCTACGGCGGCGGGCTCCACCAGCTCGGCGTCCAGGCACTCGGCCTCGTCGCGGTCGGCGCGTTCACGTTCAGCGCCTCTTTCCTGATCCTGTGGGCGATGAAGGCCACGGTCGGGATCCGCGCGGAGCCGTCCGTCGAGGCGGCCGGGCTGGACGTGTCCGAGCACGGCATGTGGGGCTACCCCGAGTTCTACATCCCGGTCCCGGGCGGGTACGGGACCGAGCACCATGGCCACCACGTCGTCGCTCCCCCGAGGGAGGCTCCGGCCGCGCCCGCGGCGCCCCCGGCGCCGGCGACCGGCTGACAACGAGAAGGTGGGGATCCGCTTCTGCGGATCCCCACCTTGCGGAGAAGTCAGCGGAGCTCGTAGGTCACGCTGACCGTCGCGGTCGTCTCCTGCGGGCCGGAGACGACGGGCGTCGAGTCCTGGGCCGCGGCCGACCGTGCGTACATGGGCGCCTCGGGGGTCCCAGCTTCCGTGATCCCGGTGACGCGCCCGAGCCCCCGGCCGGCGGCCTTGGCGAGGATCGCCGCCCGGTCCTCGGCGTCGGAGACGGCCCTCTCGAGCGCCTGGCGGTAGAGCGCGTCGGAGTCCGAGCGCGACAGTGACGGCCCGTAGATCGTGTTGGCACCCGCGGCCACGGCGGCGTCGATCAACGCCCCCGCGCCCGCGAGCGTCGTCTCGGCCGAGGCGATGTTCGACGCCACGAAGCCGTTCGGCCGACCGTTGTCGTCGAAAGCGGTCGAGAGCGAGACGGTCTGCGTGGTCACGTCCTTCCCTCCCCGTGCCCGGAGCGCATCGAGCACCTTCTGCATCGCGGCGCCGTTGGCCGAGAGGGCTGCTCTCGCAGTGGCGGCCCTGGTCTCGACGCCCGCCGAGACCTCGGCACGGTCGGGCACGGCCGTGACGCTGCCGGTTCCGCTCACCGTCACCGTGTCCCCCGTGCCGGGCGGGTCGACGGCAGACGCTCCCTCGGGGCGCAATGCCCCTGCCAGCGCGGCCGCGGCGAGCAGCAGTCCCGCGGCGAGTGCGATGCGTTTCATGTGATGTGGCCTCCGGTCGGGTTTGCACGAGATACGCCGCCGGACGCGCGCGGCGTCACAGGCCGGGCAGGGGCTCGCTCAGCGAGCCGCGCCGAAGCGCCTGCGGGCTGCCGTGATCGCGTCGCGGACCCCGCCCGGGCCGGGTGCCCCCCGGGCGGCGACGCTGTCCGCAGCGGTCGCCCCGCTCGAGAACGAGCCGTCGCGAACCGATGCCGCCACCTGCTCGTGCGCATCTCGGAACGGGATTCCGCCGCGCACGAGGTCCTCCGCGACGTCGGTCGCCAGCAGCAGCGGATCGGAGACCGCGACTGCCAGCCGCTCCCTGTTCGCGGCGAGCCCGCTCACGAGCACGGTCATCCCCCGCAGGGACGATCTGACGTCGCGGCGGGCGTCGAACACGGGCGCCTTGTCCTCCTGGAGATCCCGGTCGTATGCGAGGGGCAGCCCCTTGAGGACGGCGAGCAGGCCGGCGAGACGCCCGAGTGCGGTGCCCGCCTTGCCCCGCACGAGCTCCGCGACGTCGGGGTTGAGCTTCTGGGGCATCATGGACGACCCGGTGGAGGCATTCTCGGGCAGCCTGAGGAAGCCGAACTCGGAGGTCGACCAGAGGACGACCTCCTCGCCGATCCGGGAGAGGTGCTGCGCCAGCATCGCCGCCGCGTAGAGGTAGTCGAGCGCGAAGTCACGGTCGGCCACCGCGTCGATCGAGTTCCGCATCTGGCCCACGGGCGGGTCGAGGCCGAGGGTCGAGCCCGCGAGCGCGCCCGCACCGAGCGGGCTCGCGGCGGCCGCGTCGCTCGCGGCTGCGAACCGTGTGCGGTCGCGGTCGAGCATCTCGACCCAGGCGAGCAGGTGGTGCCCGAGCGTCACCGGCTGCCCGCGTTGGAGGTGCGTGTACCCCGGCATCAGCGTGTCGGCCTCCGCCTCGGCGAACGAGAGCGTGACGAGCGCGAGCGCGTCGATCTCCTCACGCGCTTCGGCGCAGGCGTCGCGCACGTACAGGCGGAGCGCCGCCGCGACCTGGTCGTTGCGCGAGCGTCCGGCGTGGATCTTCCGGCCCACGGGCCCGAGCAGCCGCTCGATCGCCGAGTGCACGTCCTCGTCGTCCGCGAGGATCGCGGACGGGTCCTGCGCGATCTCGGCGAGCCGCTCCTCGGCGTCTGCCAGCTCCCCGGCCTCGAGCAGCCCTGCGCCGTGGAGGCGTGCCGCATGCTCCGCCGTCGCCTCGCAGTCGTACGGGAGCAGCTCCGCGTCGTTCGCGCGTAGGAGCTCCCAGACGGCGGGATCGAGGGCGGCGCCGACGCGGCCTGACCAGAGGGGCACGGCCCGATTCTGTCAGGTGGCCGCCCGCCGACGGCACCCGGCGGCCGCTCGGCGCTCGCACGGCGATGCCGCCGGGTAGTGGCACGCTCGGGGACCGCACGAGGGCCGGCTCGCGCCGGCCCTCGTGCGGTGATCCGTGAACTGCGGTCTGCGGGCCGAGCCGGGCCTTGCCCGACGGGAGCCCGAGCCCGTATCTCCCATGCGTTGCGCATGAGGAGGGGGCTCGTGGGGGAACCAGGGGCTCCCCCACGTTGCTACATCATCCCGCCCATGCCGCCCATGTCGGGCATGCCCGCGGCGGCGCCTGCCTTCTCGGGGGCCTCGGCGACGATCGCCTCGGTCGTGAGGATGTTCTTTGCGATCGATGCGGCGTTCTGCAGCGCCGAGCGCGTCACCATCGTCGGATCGATGATCCCGGCCTTGACGAGATCCTCGACCTCGCCGCTGTCGACGTTCAGGCCGTGGCCCTTCTTGGCCGAGCGGACCTGGTTGACGACGACCGAGCCCTCGAGGCCCGCGTTGTAGGCGAGCTGCCGGAGCGGCTCCTCGAGCGAGCGGAGGATGATCGACGAGCCGGTCCTCTCGTCGCCCTCGAGCGTCTCGAAGCCCTTCTTCACCGTGTCCGCAGCGTTCAGGAGCGCCACGCCGCCACCCGCGACGATGCCCTCCTCGAGGGCCGCCCGGGTCGCCTGCAGCGCGTCCTCGACGCGGTGCTTCTTCTCCTTCATCTCGGTCTCGGTCGCAGCACCGACCTTGATCACCGCGACGCCGCCGGACAGCTTCGCGAGGCGCTCCTGGAGCTTCTCGCGGTCGAAGTCCGAGTCGGTCGTCTCGATCTCCGACTTGAGCTGCTTGATGCGGCCCTTGATCGCCTCGGAGTCACCGGCCCCGTCCACGATCGTGGTCGAGTCCTTGTCGATGACGATCTTGCGGGCCCGGCCGAGCTGCGAGAGCTTCGTGTTCTCGAGCTTGAGGCCCATCTCCTCGGTGATCACCTCGCCGCCGGTGAGGATCGCGATGTCCTCGAGCATCCGCTTGCGGCGGTCACCGAAGCCCGGCGCCTTGACGGCGACGGCGGTGAAGACGCCGCGGAGCTTGTTGACGACGACGGTCGCGAGGGCCTCGCCCTCGACGTCCTCGGCGACCACGAGCAGCGGCTTGCCGGCCTGGATGACCTGCTCGAGCACCGGCAGCAGATCCTTGACCGCGCCGACCTTCTGGTTCGCGATCAGGACGTACGGCTCGTCGAGCACGGCCTCCATGCGCTCGGCGTCGGTGATCATGTACGGCGACAGGTAGCCCTTGTCGAACTGCATGCCTTCCGTGAACTCGAGGTCGAGGCCGAAGGTCTGGCCCTCCTCGACGTTCACGACGCCGTCCTTGCCGACCTTCTCGATCGCGTCCGCGATCACGTCGCCGATCTCGCGCTCGCGCGACGAGATGGTGGCGACCCGCGCGATGTCCTCCTTGCCGGACACCTCGACGGACTGCTTCTTCAGGTCCTCGACGACCTTCTCGACGGCCTGCTCGATGCCCCGCTTGAGGCCCATCGGGTTGGCGCCCGCCGCGACGTTCTTGAGGCCCTCGCGGACGATTGCCTGGGCGAGCACCGTCGCGGTCGTCGTGCCGTCACCGGCGACGTCGTTGGTCGCCGTGGCGACCTCCCGGACGAGCTGTGCGCCCTGGTTCTCGAACGGGTCCTCGACCTCGATCTCGCGGGCGATGGTGACGCCGTCGTTCGTGATCGTCGGCGCGCCGAACTTCTTGTCGAGGACGACGTAGCGGCCCTTGGGGCCGAGCGTCACCTTGACCGCGTCGGCGAGGGTGTTGACTCCCCGCTCGAGTGCGCGGCGCGCATCCTCGTTGAACTTGAGCTCCTTGTGAGCCATGCGTGTTTCCTCCTGAGCGAACGAGCTAGGCGGCGGCGCCGGCGAGCTTGCGCTTGCCCTTGCCGCCTGTGGTTACGACCTTCGCGAGCACATCCGATTCGCGCAGGATCAGGACCTCGTCGGTGCCGAGCTTGATCTCGGTACCGCCGTACTTGGAGAAGATGATCTCGTCCCCCTCCTCCACGTCCATCTTGATGTACTCCCCGTCTTCGTCCCGCGGGCCGGGACCGACGGCCAGGACCTTGCCGCGCTGCGGCTTCTCCCTCGCCGTGTCGGGTAGCACGATGCCGCTTGCCGTGACGTCCTCCTCGTCGAGGACTTCGACGATCAGGCGGTCACCAAGGGGCTGCAGATTCATTCGATGTGCCTCCCTGAGAGACTCGAGTGTTCTTACGACCGTCTGGCACTCGTGGTAGGAGAGTGCCGACAACCACTCTTATAGCAGGTTCCCGTCACGCCTGCGACGGATGATCTCAGTCTACTCGGCTCAGATTTCCGCCTGGATGGCCAGCGGTCAGAATCCTGGCGTGCGACGTGAGTTCTCTGCCGGTGGGGTGGTCGTGCGCCGAATGCGCGGACGGTGGTGGCTCGCGGTCGTCCGTCCCCGGCGCGAGGAGCATCGTCCCCAGGTCTGGGCGCTCCCGAAGGGCCTCATCGACGCAGGCGAGCGGGGTGTCGAGACCGCCCTGCGCGAGGTCTACGAGGAGACCGGCCTGCGCGCCGTGCCCGACAGGAAGCTCGGGGACGTCCGCTACGTCTACACGTGGGCGGGCGAGCGCGTCTTCAAGGTCGTCTCCTTCTTCCTGCTCCGCGCGAGCGGAGGGCGCATCGGAGAGCTGCCGGCCGGGATGGAGATCGAGGTCGCCGAGGCCCGCTGGGTGCCGCTCGCGGACGCACCGCGCCTGCTCGCGTACACGGGAGAGCGGGAGATGGCCGCGAAGGCGGCGGATCTGCTCGAGGAGGGTTCCTCCTAGACGCACGACCCGATAGGCTCGCGCGGTGCCGACGTTCGCGCTGAACTTCTACTCACCGATCGTGGCCGACCAGCTCCGCACCGGCCGCAAGACCGCGACGATCCGGCTCGGCGACAAGTCCTCGAAGTACCGCAAGGGAATGATCGTGACCGTGCTCGTGGGCGCGCGCTACGGGCAGCGCGAGAAGGTGTTCGACGCCGTGATCGACAAGGTCGAGGTGAAGACGCTCGCGCACCTGTCCCCCCGCGAGATCGAGCACGACAACCCGGAGATCCGCCGCGTCGACGAGTTCACCGAGTGGCTCTCGAAGCTCTACAACCGCCCCGTGTCCCACGAGGACACGGTGACGGTGATCCGGTTCTCCCAGATCGTCGGGACCATGTTCTAGGACGTGGGGGAACCCATGGTTCCCCCACGAGCCCCCCTCCTCCTTGGACGTGGGGCAACCGATGGTTCCCCCACGAGCCCCCTCCGTCTCCGCAGCGCACGGCCGGAGGGAGATCTGGCCTCCCGGCCGGCAAAGCCGGCCTCCGGCCGCGACGGCTCGCGCACGGTCGACCGGAAGGCGCTAGCGACCCCGGCGCCGGATCGGGCCGCCGAAGAGCTCGTCGGGTCGGAGCGCGGCGCCGCACTCCTCGCACTCCACCTGGAAGGCCGAGGGGAGCCGCGCGTCGCAGCCCGGGCACCGCGCCACGAGCGTCGTCGCACACTGAGGGCATTCGGTCGGTCGCTCGTGCTCGTGATCCTCGAAGTAGCGGGCGACGTGGCCACAGGAGGGGCAGAAGGCGACCCAGTCGCCGAGCGTGCGTCGGCGCTCCTCCTGGATCCAGTTACGCCGCGGCTTGGCCATGCCTGACTTGTACCGCGAGCGGTCGTCCGGCACCCTCGCCGGCGCTCGGTGCGGGGCCTCAAGAGCCCCCTTTTGGGGCGCTCCCGAGTCGGTTCTGTCGACCTGCCGAACGGGTAGAGTCCACCGCGATCGTCGCCCAGGAAGGGGAGCGTGCCCACATGGCAGTACGCGAGGCCGAGCCGGTCGAGACACTGCAACAGGTGAAGGAGGCGGGCCTCGACCGTGAGGACCTGCTCGGGATGTACCGCAACATGCTCATCACCCGCGCGATCGAGGAGCGCGGCCACATCCTCTACAAGCAGGGAAAGATCCCGGGCTCGTTCTACACGGGCCGTGGCAACGAGGGCTCGGCGGTGGGTGTGGCGACCGCGATGGGGCCGAACGACGTCGGCACCCCGCTCCAGCGTGACATGGGCGTGCACGTGACGCGCGGCGTCGAGGCCTGGCGCGTCTTCGCGCAGTACATGGGCCGGGAGGACGGCCCGACCCGGGGCCGCGACGGGAACATCCACATGGGCGATGCGCGGCTGGGGCTCCACACGATGGTCAGCCACCTGCCGGCGATGCTGCCGGTCGCCGTCGGGATGGGCCTGGCCTTCAAGATCCGGGACGAGAGGCGTGTCGCGGTCGCGTGGTGCGGTGAGGGCGCCGCCGCGCGCGGCGACGCGCACGAGGGGATGAACCTGGCCGGTGTCCGGCGGCTGCCGGTCGTCTTCGTGATCGACAACAACCAGTGGGCCTACTCGACACCGTCCCACCTCGAGTACGCCGTCGACCATCTCGCAGATCGCGCCGCCGGCTACGGCTTCGACGGCGTGGTCGTCGACGGGACCGACGTGCTCGCCGTCTACCGGGAGGCGAAGCGCGCGATCGAGAAGGCGCGCGAGGGCGGTGGGCCGACGCTGATCGAGTCGGTCACGCTGCGCATGGAGGGCCACGCGGTCCACGACGACGCGTTCTACGTCCCCAAGGAGCTGTTCGAGGAATGGGCGAGACGTGACCCCATCGAGCGGTTCCGCAGCTGGCTGCGCGACCACGCCGAGCTGACCGACGCCGAGGAGGACGAGCTCACGAGCGGCGTGAAGCGCCTGCTCAACGACGCCATCCAGCGGGCCGAGGAGTCCCCGCTGCCCGACCCGTCGACGGTGACCGACGGCGTCTTCGCGACACCCGACGAGCTCGAGACCCCCCACCACCGATGAGCGAGCGCCATGGCTGAGAAGACGTACCTCCAGGCGATCAGCGACTCCCTCCGGCTGGAGATGCGCCGCGACCAGCGCGTGTTCGTCCTCGGCGAGGACGTCGGCGTCTACGGCGGCGCGTTCAAGGTGACCCAGGGCTTCCAGGAGGAGTTCGGCGCGAGCCGGGTGCTCGACATGCCGCTCTCCGAGACCGCGATCGTCGCGGGCGCGACCGGCGCGGCCCTGATGGGCATGCGGCCGGTCGCCGAGATGCAGTTCGCGGACTTCGTCTCCTGCGCGTGGGACCACCTCGTCACCGTCGCGGCAAAGCAGCACTACCGCACGGGCACCCCGATCCCGATCGTGCTGCGCCTCCCCTCGGGAGGCGGCTTCTCGGGTGGGCCCTTCCACTCGCAGAACCCGGAGTCGAGCTTCGCGCACATCGCCGGCCTCAAGGTCGTCTGCCCGGCGACGCCGGAGGATGCGAAGGGCCTGCTCGCGACGGCGATCGAGGATCCCAACCCGGTCCTCTACTTCGAGCACAAGCACCTGTACCGGCGCATCAAGGGCGAGGTGCCCGACGACCGCTACACGACCCCGTTCGGGAAGGCTCGCGTCCACCGCGCGGGGGAGGACATCACGGTCGTCACGTGGGGGGCGATGGTGTACACGGCCGACGAGGCGGCCTCGAAGCTCGCCGAGGAGGACGTCTCGGTCGAGGTCGTCGATCTCCGCACGCTGATCCCGTGGGACCGCGATGCCGTGCTGGCGAGCGTCGAGCGCTGCTCCAAGGTGCTCGTCCTCCACGAGGACACGAAGACCGGCGGTTTCGGGGCCGAGATCGCGGCCACGATCGCGGAGGAGGCGTTCGAGCAGCTCGATGCGCCGGTGCGCCGGATCGCCGCGCCCGACAGCCCCGTGCCGTTCGCGCCGACGCTCGAGAAGGCATTCATCCCGCAGGTCGACGACGTCGCGGCCGCTCTGCGCGAGCTGGCCGCGTACTAGGAGGCAGACGACGTGAGCACCGGTACCACTGTCGAGGTCGTGATGCCCCAGATGGGCGTCTCCGTCTCGGAGGGCACGGTCACCCGCTGGCTGAAGCAGCCTGGCGACGAAGTAACCCTCGACGAGCCGCTGCTCGAGATCTCGACGGACAAGGTGGACACCGAGGTGCCGAGCCCCGGCGAGGGCGTCGTCGCCGAGATCCGCGTCCAGGAGGGCGAGACGGTCGAGGTCGGCACCGTTCTGGCAACCATCGCCCCCGCAGGCACCGCGGCCGCGGAGGCCCCGGCCGAGCCGGCGCCCGCCGCCGAGCCCGCGCCCGAGCCGCCTGCTCCCGAGGCAGCCGCGGCCGAGCCCGAGCCTCAGCCCGCCGCCGAGCCGGTGGCCGAGGCCCCGCCGCAAGCCGAGGCAGCTCCGGCGACAGCGCCGACGGGCGAGCCCGTCGCCCCGCAGGAGCAGGCCGTGCCACAGGCCGGCGGGAACGGCCGCACGTTCGTGTCGCCCGTCGTCGCCCGGATCGCCGCGCAGCACGGGATCGACCCGAATGCCGTCCCGGGAACCGGCCAGGGGGGCCGGGTCACGAAGAAGGACATCCTCGCGTTCATCGAGTCCGGCGCCGCGACGCCGCCGGCTCACGAGGCTCCGCCCGCGCAGGCCCCTGCGCCCGCGCCCGTTGCCGCCCCGGAGGGCCAGGCAGCGCCCGCAGCGCCCGCGCCGCACGCGGAGCCGGCCGCCCCTGCGCGGCCTGCCGTACCCGCGGAAGCGCCGACCGCGGCACCTCCCGCGCCGCCGGCCCCCGTCACCGTCGGCGCCGCTGCACCCGTCGCGGGCGAGCACGAGGAGCCCATGAACGCGATGCGCCGGGGCGTCGCCGAGCACATGCGCCGCTCGCTCGACACCTCCGCGCACGTGACCAGCGCCATCGAGGTCGACATGTCGCGCGTCGTCGCGGCGCGCGAGCGCCTGAAGAAGGAGTACGAGGCGACGTACGGCGTCAATCCCACCTACCTGGCGTTCGTGACGAAGGCGGCCGTCGAGACGCTCAAGGACTGGCCGTGGATCAACGGCGAGATCCGCGGGGACAAGATCGTGACGCGCCCCTACGTCAACGTGGGCATCGCAGTCGCGCTCGAAGACGGCAAGGGCCTCATCGTCCCCGTGATCCGGAACTCGCAGGATCTCAACCTGCTCGGCGTAGCGCGCGCGATCGCCGACCTCGCCGAGCGGGCCCGCACGAAGAAGCTCATGCCCGACGACGTCCAGGGCGGCACGTTCACGGTCACGAACCCGGGCGGTTTCGGCACCTTCCACGGCACACCGATCATCAGCCAGCCGCAGGCCGGGATCCTCGGCACGTACGCCCTCGTGAAGCGCCCGTGGGTCGTGCAGGACGAGCTCGGGCAGGACGTGATCGCGATCCGGCCGTTGATGAACGTCACGCTCACGTACGACCACCGCCTCGTGGACGGTGCGTACGCTGGTGGCTTCCTGCGCGACCTCCGCAAGCGCCTCGAGGAGTGGGACGAGGGCTCGGCCTAGCGGCCCGATGACGCAGCGGATCATCCCGATGCTCGCGTACGAGGACGCCGCGGCGGCGATCGACTGGCTGACGGACGCGTTCGGCTTCGCGGAGCGCGAGGGGCAGAGGCTCACCGACGCGGACGGGACGGTGACCCACGCCGAGCTCGAGCGGGACGGAGCGATCGTCATGCTCGCCACGCCGACCCCCGACTACCAGGGGCCGCGTCGGCATCGCGAGGAGTGTGAGGCTGCGCGGCTCTGGCAGGACAATCCCTGGGTGATCGACGGCCTCTTCGTGGAGGTGGACGACGTCGGCGCCCACCACGCTCAGGCGACCGCCGCCGGGGCGACGGTGATCCGCCCGCTCGACGACGTCGCCCACGCGGGGATGCGGCTCTACACGGCGGAGGATCCCGAGGGGCACCGCTGGATGTTCGGCCAGCGCACGGCGTAGCTACGCTCGAGCTCGATGGCCGGCGCGTACCTCCTCGATCTCCCCGGGCTGACTCCTTACCGTGAGGCGCTGGCGCTCCAGCGTTCCCTCGCGGGGGCCGTCTCGCAAGCTGCGATCCCCGACGCCGTGATCCTCCTGGAGCACGAGCCGGTCGTGACGCTGGGGCGGCGGACGGACGAGGCCGCAGAGCTCCATCTCCCGGACGGGATCGAGGTCGACGTGGTGGAGACGGATCGCGGAGGCAAGTCGACCTATCACGGCCCGGGACAGCTCGTCTGCTACCCGATCCTCGACCTGAACCGTCATGGGCGCGACCTCAAGAAGTACGTCCGCGACCTCGAGCAGGCGATCATCGGGACGCTGGGCCGCTTCGACCTGAACGGCGAGCGGATCGACGGGCTGACGGGCGTCTGGCTGACCTCCCCGCCCCGGAAGGTCGCATCGATAGGGGTACATGCCGCGCGGTGGGTCACCACCCACGGCTACGCGCTCAACGTCGACCTCGACCCCGCGCCCTTCACACAGTGGATCACGGCCTGCGGGCTCGAGGACGCCCACTTCACGTCGATGGCGCACGAGCTTGGCCGACCGCTCACGGTCGACGACGTCCGGCCGGCCGCCGCCGAGGCCCTGGCCGAGGTCTTCGGCCTCGAGCTCGACGCACTTCCGGCCGAGGACGGAGCGGGTCTCTGGCCGCAGCCCGTCCACGAGAGGCTCTCCGTACACTGAGCCCGATGCAGACGTCCCTCCCCGTCGCGGAACGTCCCCGCCGTCCCGAGTGGATGAAGGTTCGCGCACCGAGTCGCGAGGGGAAGTACTGGGACGTCCGCAAGCTGCTCCACGGCGCGAGCCTCGTCACGGTCTGCGAGGAGGCACGGTGCCCGAACATCGGCGAGTGCTGGGGACGGGGCACGGCGACCTTCCAGATCCTCGGTGACACCTGCACGCGGGCGTGCCGCTACTGCTACGTGACGTCCGGCAAGCCCGAGCACCCTCCCGACGCGCTCGAGCCGCTCCGGCTGGCCCAGGCAGCCGCGACGATGGGGCTTTCTCACGTCGTCGTGACCTCGGTCGACCGAGACGACCTGCCCGACCGGGGCGCCGGACACTTCGCCGCCACGATCCGGGCACTCAAGGCGAAGCTGCCGGATTCCCACGTGGAGGTGCTCACGCCGGACTTCCTCGGGGTCGAGGAGGAATCGCTACGGACGGTGATCGGCGCGCGGCCCGAGGTCTTCAACCACAACATCGAGACCGTCCGCCGCCTGCACCGGCGGATGCGCGGGGCGAAGGCGAGCTACGAGGGCGCGCTCTCGCTCCTGCGCCGCGCGAAGGAGATCGCCGACTACCCGGTGCTCACGAAGTCCGGGATCATCGTCGGCCTCGGTGAGACGAACGACGAGGTCGTGGACACGATGCGCGACCTGCGGGCCAACGGCGTCGACGTCGTCACGATCGGCCAGTACCTCCAGCCCTCGTCGCACCACGCGAAGATCGACCGCTGGGTGCATCCCGACGAGTTTCGCTGGATGCGCGAGCAGGGCGAGGCGCTCGGCTTCGGCTCGGTGTTCGCGGGGCCGCTCGTCCGGTCGAGCTACCGCGCCGACGAGCAGCGTCACGCGGCCGAGACCGGACGCGGCGCGGTCGCCTACTGATCTCCGGGCGCGTCGCGCGATTCGCTCCGCGCGGTGGAACGCGCTAGGGTCGAGCCATGGGAATCAAGGACACGGTCTTCGGCTGGCTCCGGTCCACGCCCACCGATAGCGAGGAGCTCGAGGACGCCGAGGCCGACGAGGCGGAGCGGGAATACGCCGCGGAGAAGGCCGACGAGATCGCCGCCAACCGGTTCCGGAGCAGGCCCGGCGAGTTCGAGTCGGACCAGGACGCGCCGCGCCACTGACCTCGGCTTCACGAAATCCTCACGGCGCGGGGATAGCGTCACCACCGTGAAGGCGCTCGCGATTGTTGCGGCGCTCGTGGCCGTTACCGCTCCGGCCGCACACGCCGCGACCACGCCGAAGCTTCGGCTCGTCACGCAACAGCCGCTGACGGTTCGGGGGGAGGCGTTTCGGCCGAGCGAGCGGATCGCCGTGACGGCGATGACGCTCTCCGGGCCCAGGCGCGTGCTCGTCCGGACGACACCGGCGGGCCGCTTCTCGGCGACCTTCAGGCTCCCCAGCCAGCCGTGCGGCCGGGCGCTCGCCGTGCTCGCGCTCGGTAGCCGCGGAAGCCGTGCGTCGCTGAACCTCCGCAGCGCCCCCTGCATCCCGCCGCCGCGGGACTGAGACGCAGAACGTGATCGGGCGGGGTCTCCCCCGCCCGATCACCCCTACTACGCAGTCGTGCCGAGGAGCTACTTCGGCGCGACGACGACTTCCATCGCGGCACTCTGGGAGCCACCGCTCTTGATCGTGACCGTTGTGCCCGTCTTCGGCACCTTGACGCTGTACCACTCGGGCTCGTAGCGACCCGGGTGATCGGCGCCGTGCCCGTCTTCGGCGAACCAGTAGTCCTTCGTGTCGTCGAAGACGTCCACGCCCTTCTGCGCGGGGATCGTGGTCGGCCGGCTGTTGATGTTCACCGTGATCGCCTTCGTGTTCTGCTTCGAGAACGTCGAGTCGAAGGACAGGATCCTGGGCCGCAGCAGCGTGCCGTCCTGAGCGTGATGGAACGTCGGATGCGCGTCCACCGGGAGGAGCAAGCCCTCACCGGGATGGTCGCCCACGTTGTTGTCCGTGTGCGACGAGTCCCAGTAGCTGATCAAGAGCCCGTCCTGGTAGGGGAACGACTCGACCCAATCGGGCTTCGTGTTCAGGAACCCGAAGTTGTACGCGGTCTGCAACGACGTGTCGTAGCTCGTGTACTGCCGCTTCTCGGCGACGTAGGCGTTGAAGAACGCCGCCGTCTCCTGGCCGGTCGTCACACGGAAGCCGTTGAGCGTCCAGCCTTCGTCGTGGGCCGTCCCGTCGAGCGTGATGTCGTCGACCTGGAGGCCCGACTCGACGGCAGCGCCGTCCGTCCAGTAGCGGAAGCCGAGCGTGACCGTCTGTCCCGCGAATGCCGCGAGGTTCGCGGTCAGCGAGACCCAGTTACCGCCTGACGATCCAGTGATCCCGTTGCCGAAGTTCTGGCCGTTGGGATTGGTGGTCGTCGAGAGGTTCGTGGCGACCGGGTTGCCATTCACCGTGAGGTAGGCGTAGTCCCAGTCCTGCTCGATCTCGTACCGGACGCGGGCCGAGAACGCACCTGCCCCGACGGTCACCTGCTTGGTCATCGTGACGTCGAGGTCGTCACCCGCCCCGGAGTAGAAGAAGTCAGGACCCTCGAACGGATCGCCGAGGTCGGTCTCCACCTGCTTCGGCGGGAGCACCACGAACAGGGCCTGGGCGTCCTGCGTGTTGTACTCCGCCGGACCCAGCCGGTGGGTCGACGTCTGGCCGGCGGAGGCCACGTCGTAGTTCAGCCACCCGAGCTGGAACTTCTCCCATGCCCCGAGATCGGTCGGGTCGTCCCCGATTCCGTCGCGGCCGCCGTCACCGATGTTCGCACCGGAGGACATGAGCGTCCAGAAGCCGGTCGAGTTCTCGGCGCCGCCGGTGTTGCCGGACGTGTCGTAGAGATCCGGCAGTCCGAGGTCGTGGCCGTACTCGTGCGCGAAGACACCGAGCCCGCCGTTCTCGGGCTGGATCGTGTAGTCGAAGACGCAGAAATTCGTCAGGTTCTGCGGAATCGTCACACCCGACGACACGCCGCCCATCCCGATCCGCGTCGAGCGGACGCCTGCCCCGTCGAACGGGCAGCCTGCGGTCCCGCTGATCTGTGCCTGCCAACGATGGCTCCAGATGGCGTCCTGGCCGTAGATCGGGTCACCGGCCGCCTCGTCGCCACCGGCGTGGACGATCTGGAAGTGGTCGATGACGCCGTCCGGCTCGTCGAACTCGCCGTTGCCGTTGATGTCGTAGCGATCCCAGACATCGAACGTGCTGAGGTACTGGTTGATCTCGGCCATCGTCTTGCCCGAATCGAGCTGCGACTTGACCCAGAACGCCATGGCGTCGCGGATCAGGAACCACGTGTTCGAGCAGACGATGCTGTCCGCGCTCCCCGCAACCCCGATCTGGATGTCACCATCGACGTCGCAGTCGTTCGAGCCGTACCGGCGCTGGTTGAACGGCACCTTGACCCACTCGACGACGTCGCCGGCGACCGAGTAGCGCCCGGACGACTGACGCTCGTAGTACTTGGCCATCCGGTTGAAATACATGTCCTGGTAGTGGGCCTTGCTGTAGTCGGACTGCCACAGGGTCGAGTTGTCGACCGAGCGGTCAGGCGCGGGAATCTCGTTGTGCAGCGGTCCCTCGAACCGCTGGGCCCCCGCGGCCGGGATCACGGGATACGACGTATGGGCCGTGTTCCCGAACTCGGCGATCACGACGAAGATCCGGTCGGTCGCCTCGCGAGCAAGCTCGACGTAGCGTCCGTTCGCGAGCTTCGCGACCTTCGCGCCCTTCTGGATCTTGCCCTGCAGCAGTTGCTGCTGCGCCTTGGTGCGATCTTCGTTCTGTCGCTTGGCGAGCGACGATTCGAGGTTGTGCACCTGCCCGATGGCCTGGTCGGCCTTGCCTTTGCCGCCGGCTGCGGTGCCGGCGGCCACCGATACGCCGACGCCGACCGACAGGACGAGCACAAGCGCTCCGCTGAGGAGCGCGAGGAATTGCTTCCTCATGTGTCTCCCTTCTGAGTTCTCCCCTTGGTGGGCGGACGGCCCGCCCGGAGCGTGACCCTAGCCGCCGCCGCGGTGAAGGGCAAGAGTGAACCTCAATTGCCCATTTGTGCGAGGTGCCACGATGCCAATCGGCCGGCGCACCCTACAGTCATGCACCATGCGGCGTGACGGCTCGGCGGCTCCACCGCCGAATCGCCCACAGCTGGACGACGACGGCGGTCGCCGTCAGGAGAAGCATCACGACGGTCGCCGCGGCTGCATACCCGTAGCGCAGGTACTCGAACGCGTTCCGGTAGGCGAAGAGGCCGAGGTATGTCGTTCCGTAGTCGGGTGGGCCTCCGTCCCAGACCACGAGCGACGGGACGAAGGTCGTCTGCAGGCCGAGCACGAGGTCGCGCAGGCAGAGCAGGGCGAGCGCGGGAGCCATCACGGGCAGGGTGATGCGCCGGAACACGTCCCACCAGGTCGCGTCCTCCAGCGCTGCCAGCTCGTAGAGGTCGGACGGGATCGCGCGGCGCGCGACGAGCAGGATCACGAACCCCTCCCCGATCGTGAACAGGCTCATCAGGATGACCCCGGCGCGTGCGTGGTTCGGATCGGTGAGCCACTGCGGGGGAAGCCGTCCGAGGACGGTCTCGCCGTTCGCACCGCCGGCTGTCAGCAGCCCGTTCACCGGCCCGGAGATCGGATTGAAGAGCCACAGCCAGAGAAGCCCGAAGGCGACCTCGGGGACGACCGTGGGAAGGATCACGGCCGCCCGGGCCGCGCCGCCGCCGCGGAAGCGCCGGTGGAGGAGCAGCGCAAGCCCGAGCGCGGCGAGAAGCCTGAGCGGCGTCGCGATCGCGGCGAAGACGAGGGAGTTCACGAGCGCGATCCGGAAGACGTCGTCGTGGACGAGCTCTCTGAAGTTGGCGAGGCCGACCAGCTCCGGCGCCCGGACGAGGTCGTACTCCGTGAACGCCAACGCGACCGTCACGACCGCCGGAAAGGCCACGAGGGCGGCGAGCCCCACCGCGTACGGCGCGAGCATCAGCGCGAGCTGTCGGCGCTCCGTCACCTCCGTCGCACCCGGGCGCCGGTCGCCGCGTCGAAGAGGTGCACGTGATCCGGAACGGCCGAGAGGAGGACCTGGTCTCCCGGTTGGGGCCGCCCGGCGGAATCGCAGCGCGCGACGAGTCGCACGCCTGCGACGTCGACGTGGACGTACGCCTCGCTGCCGACCGGCTCGACGAGCGCGACGCTGCCGCGGGCGGGGCCATGCCCGAGGCGAAGGTGCTCCGGGCGGACGCCCAGCTCGAGCCCGGGGTCGGCAGGCACACCCTGGACCCGCAACGGGCCGTCGGCGGGCACGACATTCATCGTGGGGGAGCCGACGAAACGCGCGACGAAGCGGTTCACCGGCTCACGCCAGATCTCGTCGGGCGTGCCGTGCTGCTCCACGCGTCCCTCTCGGAGGACTGCGATCCGATCGCCGAGGACGAGGGCCTCGACCTGGTCGTGCGTCACGTGCACGGAGACCCCACCGACGCGTCGATGGAGCTCCTTCAGCTCCGCGCGCATCTGCACACGGAGCTCTGCGTCCAGGTTCGAGAGCGGCTCGTCGAAGAGGAACACGTCGGGCTCGCGGACGAGCGAGCGTGCCAGAGCCACGCGCTGGCGCTCCCCGCCGGAGAGCTCGTGGGGCCGTCGCTCGAGTACGTTCCCGCAGCCGACGAGACCGACCGCGCGTTCGACCCGGGCTGCCGCGTCCGCCCTGGGGACGTCGCGCACGATCAGGCCGAAGGCGATGTTCTCGCGCACGGTCATGTGCGGGAACAGGGCGTGGCTCTGGAACACCATCGAGACGTTCCGCCGGCCCGGGGGGAGCCCGGTGATGTCGCGCCCGTCGAGCAGCACACGTCCGCCGGTCGGCTCCTCGAGCCCCGCGATCAGGCGGAGCAGAGTCGTCTTCCCGCACCCGGACGGCCCGAGCACCGCGAGCAGCTCGTCCGTGCCCACGGAGAGGTCGACGTCTCGAAGCGCGTCGATCCGGCCGTACCGCTTGGAGAGGCCCTCGAGCCGGAGCCCGCTCACGGGCCCTCGGCCCGTGCGAACAGTGGTCGTGTCGCCTCGTCGACCTCGCGGGCCACCTGCTCGGCGGGCTCGCCGTGGTACAGCCCGTTCTCGAGGATCGGCTCGGTCGCATCCTCGATCTCCGGCCACGTCGAGAGCGTCGGCACCAGCCGGATCACGTCGATCGTGTCCAGGAACACGCGGGCGTTGCGTGGAGGCGCATTCGGGTCGAGGAACGCCTCCGACTGCGCGACCGAGATCATGGACGGCACCGTCCGCCCCGTCCGGGAGGCGATTCGCTGGCCCTCCGCCCCGAGTGCGAACTCGACGAAGTCCCAGGCGGCGTCCTTGTCCTCCGAGCCGGAGGTGATGCAGTACGCGTCCGAGTGGAGGATCCCGGCCGGCTCCTTCCAGACGGGCAGCGGCGCAACGTCCCACTCGAAGTCGGTGATGGTGCGGAAGAGCGGCGTCGAGCGACGGGAGGAGAGGAGCATCGCAAGCCCGCCGTTGGCGAAGCGCGTCTCGTCGTCGATTGCCTCGACCTCGACGTCGGCCGGCACGACGCCGTAGACGCTCCGCAGCTGCAGGAAGGCGGCGAGAGCCTCGAGGGACTCGGGCTCGTCCAGCGTCAGTCGCGTCGGCCGGTCGTCGTCGTCGACGAGCGACCCCCCGTTCGACCAGGCGAACGGGGCGATCCGGATCAGCGTCGGCTCGACCCCGAGCCCGTAGACGGCGGCCGTCGCTCCGCCGCTGTCGGGGTCGCCCGCCCTGAGCTGACGGCCGTTGGCATCGCGCGTGAGCGCAGCGGCGGCGCCGAGCAGCTCGTTCCAGGCCCAGCCGCTCTTCGGCTCCGGCACGGAGTACCGGGTGAAGAGATCACGGTTGTAGTAGACGACGAGGCTCGAGATGTTCTGCGGCATGCAGAGTTGCTCGCCGCGCCAGCGGAACGCGTCCATCGCGATCGGGTAGAAGTCGTCCGCCTCGAACGCCTCGGACTCGTCCAGGCGCTCCGTCACCGGCTCGATCGCGTCCTTGGACGCGAACTGCCCGTAGTAGCGGTAGTTCATGAGGAAGACGTCGGGGGGAGATCCCGCTGCGATCGAGGTCGACAGCCGGGCGATCAGGTCGTCACGGTCGCTCGCCTCGACGAGCTGCACGTCCTCTCCGGATTCCCGCTCGTAGGCCGACGCGACGTCCCTGTAGGCCTGGAGCTCCTCCGGATCGCCGAAGACGAGGAAGCGCACGGGTCCCTCCCTCGACTCGCCGCCGCAGCCGGCGGCGGCCACTGCCAGCGCGGCGACGAGAGCGATCAGCGCCCGAGCCACCGTGCGCCCCGGAAGTCGTCCAGGAACCAGCGTTGGGCAACGAGGAAGAGCGCAACGACAGGTGCCGTCGCCACGACCGCGCCGGCCAGCAGGACCGGCAGGTCGGACCGGTCGAGCGTCGCCAGCGAGCGCAGCCCGAGCGGGAGCGTGTAGAGGCTCGGGTCGAAGAGGTAGACGAGCGGGTCGAGCACGTTCCCCCAGGAGACGAGGAAGGCGAGGAAGCCGACCGCGACGGTGACGGGCTTCACGAGCGGCATCGCGACTCGGCGCCAGATCGCGAACGGGCCCAGGTCGTGCAGGCGGCAGACGTCGTAGAGCTCCTGCGGCAGGCGACGAAACGCCCAGGTGTAGAGGAGCACGTAGAGCGGGGACGTGCCGAGCAGCGCCGGCGCGAGCAGCGGCACCCAGGTATCCGTGAGCCCGAGCCACTGGAAGAGCGTGAAACGCGGCACGACGAGCGCGGTCGCGGGCACCATCAGCGCCGCCACCGACGCGGCGACCAGGACCCGGAACGCCGCGCCGCTCAGCCGCGCGAGAGCAAATCCTGCGAGCGACGCGACCAGCACCGAGAGGACCGCGGCGAGCGTCGCGACGACGAGCGAGTTGAGCGTGTAGCGGCCGAGGTCGACGAGGTCGAAGGCGCGGCCGTAGCTTCCGAAGCCGAGCGGGTCGGGGACGAGCTCCGGCGAGCGCGGCGGCGGAAGGCCCGGCGGGCGGAGCGATCCGGAGACCATGAAGACGAGCGGCAGGAGGAAGATCGCCGCGACCGCGGCGGCGCCGATCGTGAGCACGACGCCTCCCCGTCGTCCCATCGGCGCGAGCCTACTGCACGGAGGGCCGCGTCAGCGGCCCTCCGTCGGAACGTGCTTCTGGCCCGGGGTCTACCCGAGGTTGAGCCTCCAGGCGCCGAGGCCGTGGGTCGCCGCGTAGAGGATTCTGTCCTTGCCGACGTACGTCAGGCCGGCTACCTCCACGTTCGGCATCCCCGGTGCAGCGGCGGTCCATGTCGTCGTACCGCTCGCGAGGCGGTAGACGCCGAAGTCGGACGCTGCGTAGGCGTCACCGGAGGCGGTGTCGACGGCGATGTCGTTGATCGGCAGGTCGCCGAGGTCATAGCTCCGGTTCGTCCACGTCGACGTCGCGGTCGCGGGGTTGTACCTCACCTCGAACACGTGACCGGGGGTCGCCGGCGTGCTGGCGTCGAAGCCCGTGTACGAGACCCACGCGTGGTTCGCGTCGTTCGGATCGATGAAGATCGACGAGACGAACCGGCCGGGAGCGCCGCTGCCCGCGTCGTCGTCGAGCCTCGTGAACGCGACGGAGGTCGCGGGCTCCGCGTCCGCGTTCGTCGAGATCACGACACGACCGTTCAGGGCTCCCGCCCAGAGGGTCTTCGAGTCCGTGGGTGCACGCTCGACCGCTGTCGTGTACTGGTTGACCACCCCGGAGACGTACCCGGCGACACCGGCCGGCCCGAGCGGCTCCCAGTCACCGCAGGTGACGTTGGCGGGGAAGTCGCCGGTCCACTCGTTGCAGTGCTGCCGGAGCTCGGCGAGGCTCATGGAGCCCATGCCGTGGGTCTTGGTGCGCCACACGTGCCCCGTGCCGACGAACATCCAGCCGCTCTCGACGGGATCGCTGATGATCGGCACGTAGAACGACTGGGTTTCCGTACCGAGCGGATCGCCGATCCAGTTCCAGTCGGAGATGTCACCGTTCGAGAAATTGACGTCCGGTGTCGCCTGGAAGAACGTGTGGAAGCGGAAGGCCGGGATCTCGGAGTCGAAGCCGGACTGACCCCCGTCGCCGATCATCGTGTTCTCCCACTTGGTCGGGTTCCCCTGTGTCTGCCAGGTGCCGTTGTCCTGTGTGCCGCCCTGCAGCAGGTTCGAGTTGAACGGGCTGACCGAGAGGCTCTGGAACTGGAGCGTCGGCAGGCCCTTGTTCAGCGACTCGAGCTTGGTCGGGATCTTCGAGAGCATTTGCTTGCACCGCGCATTCGCGGCTGCGCTGAGGTTCCGGTTCGGGTCGTCGCACCAGACGGAACGGTCGACGAGCTCACCGCTCGAGCGCATGATCCCGCCGTCGTTCGCCTCGAAGAACTGCATCGGGTTGTCCGGATTGGTGACGAGCGCGTGCTGGTCCGGGTGGAGGCCGTTGGGATGGAGAGGATCCGTCCCGTCGAACGTCATGTCGTAGCCCGACACACCGGCGTCGGTCGACATGATCACCCCGCGCTTGTTCGCGAACGTCTCGCCGTAGCGATACGCGCCCCCGGCGTACACGACCTCCGGATGACCCTTCGGCGAATGGACGAACACGTCGTACCAGCACTGGCCGGTACACAGGTCGAACGTCGCCACGCCCGGGTTCGCCAGGCTGTTGCTCGTAAGGTCGGTGAACACGGGTACGCCCGACGACACGTCGTCCGAGCGGAAGAGCCTGCTGAACGGCGTGCCGACGTTTCCCTCGTACACGTACATGCGCGTCTTGCCGTTCGGCAGCTTGTTGACGGCGATCGCCGCTCGGGTGGTGTTCTGCGCCGCATTCAGCGACGGCTTGATCTCGACCCAGGTCGCACCCGCGTCCGGCGAGCGCCAGATGCCCCGGGCGTACGAGGACGCGTACACGATCTGCGGATTCGACGGGTCGAGTGCTATGTGGCGGACACCACGCGGGGAGCACGCGCCGAGGTTCAGGGCCTCGTTCGTATCGCCCGTGCAGACCCCCGGCGTCGCAGCGCCGTTGTGGACGAACGTCCAGCTCGCGCCGCCGTTCGTCGACTTGTAGAGGCCCCACTGAGGTGCGCCGGGGATGATCGACACCCCGCCGCCCGAGACGGACGAGACGCCGCGAACGCCTCGTGTGGAGGCCGCATACACGATGTTCGGGTTACCGGGAACGACCTCGATGGAACCGACGGCCCGGGCGTCGAACACGTTCGCCCCGAGCGGGCCCGTCCACGAGGCGCCGCCGTTCGTCGTCTTGTAGATGCCGACGCCGGCGGCGGAGTCCCCGGAGGCGTTCGCCTCCCCGGTGCCGACCCACACGGTGTTCCCGCTCGGGTCGTTGGGGTCGATCGTGATCGAGCTGACGGCCTGGATCCCGAACGAGCCGGACACGAACTCCCAGTTCGGCTGCCCCGTCAACGCGTTCTTCGTGGTCCAGATGCCGCCGCCGGCCGCACCCGCCCAGAGCCGGCAGTTGCCCGGCTTGCAGGTCGAGCCGATCGCGAGCACCGTCGTCCGCCCGGAGGCGACGTAGGTGTTCGGGACGTAGAGGAACGAGTTGCGGAACTCCGTGAAGGGGTACAGGGCCGTGTCGGGCCCGACGCTCACCCACGTGCCCTTCTGTCCCTTCCCGCTCGGGAACGGGCGCCCCTTCGCGCTCTTCGCGGCCGCGCGGGCCGCGTCGATCTTCGCGAGCGCGATGTCGGCCGACGGATACGCCTGCTGCTCGAACTTCCAGTCCGAGCGTGAGGCTGGGTTCTCCTGCGTCTTCAGGGCGGGCGCGGCTACGGCGAGCTTCGCGAGATGGGCGCCCAGGGCGGTAGGGAACTCCCCGCCGCCGCGAGCGGCCGATGTCGCGTCGGACCCGGACAGGGTCACGCCGGCGACTGCGGCCGCGGCTACCACGAGGAGCACCGCGAACGCGGCGAGCCCGTGTCGTCGTCTACGTGTCATGCGACTCCTCTTCGGATGGGGTCGCACGCGACCGTGCGCGTGCGCTGGATCGAGGTCAGCCGCGTCGAGGCTCGCTTCCAGGCGCGCGATGATCTCCCCGTTCAGGCTCCGGCCCGAGCGATCAGCAGCCGTCCGGAGACGATCACGGAGCGCGAACGGCATCCGCAAGAGGAAGCGGTACCTCTCCCCCGACACTTTCGGGCAGCACTATGAACGAACCGAGGGGCGATATCAAATCGACCGTGCGGGCGTGATATCACCGACCGGCCCTCGGGGACGCTGTGTAAGAAAGGTGTACGGAACCGCTTCGCGCGGCACTCCGCAGTCGATACTCGGGATGTGAAGGCCGCCGTCTGGCTGCTCTCCCTTCTCCTCGTGGCGTCGTTGGCCGCGACCGCTTCGTCGGCGACGGCGCCACAGGTCCGGGTCGCCCCTGGTGAGACGCTCACGATCGTCGGCGCGGGATTCGCTCCGAGGGTGCTCGTTCGCCTGCGCCTGGCAGGCCCCGGGATCGCGCGTCAGACAACGGTTCGTGCCGGCAGGCGGGGTGGTTTCACCCGCCGTTTCCCCGGGCTCGGGGCTTGCTCGGTCGACGAGGTCACCGCGAGCGCGGGCAGGGCTCGCGCCCGCGTCCCGACGCCCTGGTTCATCAAGGAGTGCCCGCCGCCGCCGCCGCTCGCGCCGTAAGGCCCGGACAGGGCGGGCTCAGCCGTGCGGCTTGGCCATCTTGTGGTAGTCGAGCGCCTCGTCGAGGACGCTCTCCTCCACGCCCGCCTCGCGCGCGACCTCGCGCAGCGACCGGCCTGACGCCACCGCGCCCTTCACGATCTCGGACGCCTTGTCGTAGCCGATGAACGGGTTGAGTGCGGTCGCGGCGCTGAGCGTGCCCTCCGCGTACTGCTCGTTCCGCTCGCGGTTCGCCTCGATGCCTGCGACGCACCTCTCGGCGAAGAGGCGCGACACGTTCGCGAGCAGGTCGATCGACTGCAGCAGGTTCCTGGCGATCAGCGGCACGTAGACGTTGAGCTCGAAGTGCCCGTTCATGCCGCCGATCGTGATCGCCGTGTCGTTCCCGATCACCTGCGCAGAGACCTGCGTGACGACCTCGGGGATGACCGGGTTGACCTTGCCGGGCATGATCGACGAGCCCTTCTGGAGCTCCGGCAGGAAGATCTCCGAGAGGCCGGCGCGAGGGCCTGAGCCCATCAGACGGAGGTCGTTGGCGATCTTCGTCAGGGAGACCGCGACGACCTTGAGCGCACCGGAGGCCTCGACGAGGCCGTCGCGGGCCGCCTGGGACTCGAACGGGTCGGCCGGAGCGGAGATCGGCAGGCCCGTCGACTCGTGCAGCAGCTCACGCACCCTGGCGGCGAACTCGGGATGGGTGTTGAGGCCGGTGCCCGTCGCAGTGCCGCCCAGCGGGATCTGACCGAGGCGCGGGAACGCGTCCGAGATCCGTGCGATCCCCTGGCGCACCTGGGCCGCATAGCCGGAGAACTCCTGGCCGAGCGTCACGGGGACGGCGTCCATCAGGTGCGTGCGCCCTGACTTGACGACGTCGTCGAACTCCTCCGCCTTCGTCTCGAGGGCGTGTGCGAGCTGCTCGAGGGCGGGGACGAGGTCGTGGACCGCGCGGTCGAGCGCCGCGAGGTGCACGGCCGACGGGAACACGTCGTTCGACGACTGGCCCATGTTCACATGGTCGTTCGGGTGCACGTCCTCGCCGGCGAGGCTCGCGATGACCTCGTTCGCGTTCATGTTCGAGCTCGTGCCGGAGCCGGTCTGGAAGACGTCGATCGGGAACTGGTCGTCGAACTCGCCGACCGCGATCCGGTCGCCGGCGGATGCGATCCGCTGCGCCACGTCCGGGTCGAGCAGCCCGAGCTCCGCGTTCGCGCGGGCGGCAGCGGCCTTGATGCGGCCGAGCCAGTGACCGACTGCGACGGGAATCCGCTCACCGGAGACCGGGAAGTTGTCCACGGCCTTCGCCGTCTCGCCGCCCCAGAGCACCTGGCGTTCCGCCGTCTCGCTCACGCGACGAGTCTAGCCGTGTGGCGGAAAGGCCAGTGTCAGACACCGGATCCTGTCAAGTGGTCACGAGCGGACCTGTCCCGAGGGACCCCGGTCCAGCCCACGGCCGCAGCACCTGTGCCGTGCGCGGCCTGTGGGGCAACCGACACACAATCGGCACGGTTTGCTCTTGACAGAGGTCGGTGTCTGACACCGATCTCGATTCAGCGCGCGATCGGGTCGAGGCCGGCCGCTTCGAGCAGCTCGTCCCACTCGCCGAGCTTCACCCGCGGGCGGCCCTGCGGCTCGCCGGCGGCGCGCTCGGCGGCGTCGATCGCCTCCCACCCCGTCTGGGTGACCACGGCGACGCCACGGCCGGCGAGCAGCTCGTCGATCGCCGACGCATCCAGACCCGGCTGGAGCTTGCCGGCGCGCGCGTCCTCGAGCAGTCGCTCGATCGTCTCGGTGGCGTCCTTCTTGTTCGTCCCGATCACGCCCGTGGGGCCGCGCTTGATCCAGCCCGCGCAGTAGACGCCCGCTCGCGGCGCTCCGTCATCCCCGAGCACGCGTCCGCCTTCGTTGGGCACCACGCAGGAGCCCTCGTCGAACGGGACGCCCGGCAGCGACACGCCGCGGTAGCCGACGCTCCGAAAGACGATCCCGCACTCGACCACCTCACGGACGTCGGTCGCCACGGCGCGGCCGTCGACGAGCTCGTTCCGGACGAGCTCGATCGCCTCGACTTTCTCGTCACCGAGGATCGCGACCGGCGACGCGAAGAACCGGAGCCGGATCGCCCGGGGCTTCCCCTCGGGCTCGCGAGCGGCGTAGGCGCGCAGGTGCTCGACGTTGCGCTTCACGGTGGGCGCCGCGGCCTCGAGCTCGGCCGCGCTCGCATCGTCGAGCTCGAGCTCGGCCGGATCGACGAGGATGTCGGCACCGGCCAGCTCGCCGAGCTCGCCGACCTCGACGGGAGTCCAGGCCGCCTGAACGGGCCCGCGGCGCCCCAGGACGAGGATCTCCTTCACGCCCGCTGCGTTGATCGCCTCGATCGCGGCGTCCGTCGTGTCGGTCGGGGCCAGCTCCTCCGGCGTCAGGGCGAGCATGCGCGCGACGTCGAGCGCGACGTTGCCGTTCCCGATCACGACCGCGCGCCCGTGCGAGAGGTCGAACTCCAGGTGCTGGAAGTCCGGGTGTCCGTTGTACCAGGCGACGAACGCCGTCGCGGGCCAGGAACCGGGCAGGTCCTCACCCGGGATGCCCAGCCGGCGGTCGGTCTGGGCGCCCACGGCGTAGACGATCGCGCCGTAGTGCTCTGCGAGGTCGTCGTGCGTGAGGTCGCGGCCGAACTCCACGTTCCCGAGGAAGCGGAAACGCTCCTCGCGCGCGACCCTCTCGAACGCGCGGGAGACGGCCTTGATGTTCGGGTGATCCGGGGCCACCCCGAGCCGTACGAGCCCCCAGGGCGTCGGCAGCCGGTCGATCAGGTCGACCTCGACGACCGGGTCGTCACTCGCCAGGAGCGCCGACGCGGCGTAGAACCCGGCCGGCCCGGAGCCGACGACGGCGACGCGCAGAGGCAGGCCGGTCACGCGCCGATCGTACGAAAGGGGCGCGGACGGACGTTGCAGGCTCTGGCTCGAGCCACGTCGCGGGCAGTGCCTCGCGTGCCTTAGTGGCTACAGCCGGAGCCGCAGCCGCCGACCTGCGTTCCCTCGGGGAGCTCCTCGCCCTCCTCGACCTGGAACGAGTGGCCGCAGCCGCAGGAGGAGACCGCGTTCGGGTTCTCGATCTTGAAGCCGGACTCCTGGAGGCCGTTCAGGTAGTCGATCTTCGCGCCCTGGAGGTACGGGGCGCTGAACGGGTCGACGACGATCTTGACGCCCTCGAGCACGAGCTCGTGGTCGCCTTCTGCGGCGCCCGAGTCGAAGCCCAGCCCGTACTGGAAGCCGGAGCATCCGCCACCCTGGATCGCGACCCGCAGGACGAGCGACTCGGCGTCCGGCTCCTCGGCCATGAGCTCGCGCACCTTCTGCGCGGCGAGCGGCGTGAGGTCGAGCAGCGTCTCGGTGGGGCGCTCGGCGATCTCCATATGCCCTGATGGTACCCGAGTGGCCAGTCGGCGCGACCCCCGGACTTTGTGACACCGAAAACGACCGTTTGGAGCCGGATCGCCTTCCCTTTCGTGAGGGCGGAAGCAGAGTGGTAGGTTTCGCGAGCGACCCCGGGCGGGGATCGAGGAAAGCGTGCTCGCCGACTGGCTCCCGTTTGTCATCTACGCCGTCTTCGCCGCCGTCATCCCGGCGTCGATGATCCTCTTCTCGTTCGTCTTCGCGACGCGGCCAAGCTCCCGCACCAGGGAGCGCATGCTCCCGTTCGAGTCCGGCGTGTCCAGGGACGCACCAGGGCAGCAGCGGCGCTTCACCGTCAGCTTCTACCTCACCGCGATGCTGTTCATCCTGTTCGACATCGAGATCGTGTTCCTGTACCCGCTCGCCGTGCAGCTCGACCTGCTCGGGTGGTTCGGGTTCGTCGAGTTCCTCGTGTTCGTCGCGATCCTCGCCGTCGCATACGTCTACATCTGGCGCAAGGGAGCGCTCGAGTGGCATTGAGACGGATGCTGCCGCTCGTCTCCGACCGGCCCGCCGCGAAGGCGGGGCTCCGCAGCGAGCGGATCCTCTGGCCCGACCGCGGGCCGGGCGTGTTCGAGCAGGAGCTCGAGTCGGTCGAGGACGCGCTGATGACGACGACCGTCGACAAGGCCCTCGCCTGGGCGCAGTCGGGCTCGATGTGGCCGGACACCTTCGGGCTCGCGTGCTGCGCGATCGAGATGATGTCGATCGTCTCGTCGCGCTACGACATCGCCCGGTTCGGGATGGAGCGCTTCAGCTCGTCGCCGCGTCAGGCCGACCTCCTGATCATCTCCGGACGGATGACGCACAAGATGGCGGCGCCGGCCCGTCAGGTCTACGACCAGATGCTCGAGCCGAAGTGGGTGATCGCGATGGGCGCCTGCGCCAGCTCCGGCGGGATGTTCAACAACTACACCGTCCTCCAGGGCGTCGACAAGATCTTCCCCGTCGACATCCACGTGCCCGGCTGCCCCCCGCGGCCGGAGGCGCTGATGGAGGGAATCGTCCGGCTGCACGAGAAGATCCGCGCCGGCGTGCCCCCGGCCTACGAGATCCGCGGGGTTGCGGAATGACGCCCACGGGCGTCCCGGGCGTCGTCGAGACGCTCGAGGCCCACGGCGAGACGACGCTCGTCGTCGACCCGGCCCGCATGATCGAGGCGTGCACCCACCTGCGGGACACCGAGGGCTTCAACGTCCTCGTCGACATCGCCGGCGTCGACTACCTCGGCTGGGGGGACAAAGAGGTGGCGGGATACATCGGCACGCCGGACGGACGCGACCTCAACGCGGCCGGATCGCAGGGCTACCGGCGGGTTCCCGAGCCGAAGCCGAAGCGGTTCGCGGTCACCTACCACCTGCTTCGCGTCTCCGACTCGCCCGAGCGGGTGCGCGTGAAGGCCTGGCTGGACGACGGCCAGGAGATCGACTCCGTGATCGGTGTCTGGCCGGCCGCCGACTGGAACGAGCGCGAGGCCTATGACCTCTTCGGGATCGTGTTCCGCGGCCATCCGAACCTCGCCCGCATCTTGATGCCGGACGAGTGGGAAGGGCATCCGCTGCGCAAGGACTACCCGCTCGGCGGGGAGCCCGTCCGCTTCTCGGGGGAGGTGTGACGGCGAAATGGCCGTGATGCCGGCGACGCGGATCTACGAGGGCACCCGCATTCCGTCGCCGTGCCCGACGATCCTCGAGATCGACCCCGACGAGCACAACCTCGACGACATCCTGCGGATCAACTTCGGGCCGAACCACCCCTCGACCCACGGGGTGCTGCGACTCGTCGTCGACCTCGACGGAGAGCACATCGCGGGCATCCGGGCCGTGATCGGGTACCTCCACACGGGCTTCGAGAAGACGATGGAGTCCAAGACGTACTGGAAGGGGATCACGTACCCCGAGCGGATCGACTACGTCGCGTTCCAGGCGAACGAGCTCGTCTTCGTGATGGCGATCGAGAAGCTGCTCGGCCTCGAGACCCCCGAGAAGGCGACCTGGATGCGGATGTGCCTCTCCGAGCTCAACCGCATCCACTCGCACCTCGTCTGGCTCGGGACGTCCGCGCTCGAGCTCGGCGCGATCTCGATGTTCTGGTACGCGTTCCGCGAGCGGGACCTGGTGCTCGACCTGTTCGAGATGGTCACCGGCGTCCGCATGCACGGTCGCTACTTCCAGGTCGGCGGGCTCGCGGAGGACGTTCCCGAGGGCTTCTACGCCCAGGCGCGCGAGTTCGCGAGGTACATGCCGAGGGCGGTCGACGACTACGAGGGGATCCTGGACAGGAACCAGATCTGGCTGGAGCGGACGAAGGGCATCGGTCCGCTCTCGGCCGAGGACGCGCTCGCGCTCGGTCAGTCCGGCCCCATGCTCCGAGCATCCGGCGTCGACTGGGACCTGCGCAAGAACATGCCCTACCTCGCCTACGACGAGGTCGACTTCGACGTGCCGGTGTACCCGAACGGCGACGTGTACGACCGCTACAAAGTGCACATGGACGAGATGCGCGCCTCGGCGCGCATCGTCGGCCAGTGCGTGACGAGGCTCGAGGAGATGCGCGGCGCGCCGTGGATCACGGACGACCGCAAGGTGGTGCTGCCGCCCCGCGAGGAGCTCCACACCTCCATGGAGTCGCTGATCCACCACTTCAAGATCGTCACGGAGGGCTATCTCGTCCCCGAGGGCGAGGTCTACGTCGCCGTCGAGTCCGCCCGCGGCGAGTGCGGCTGCTATCTCGTCTCGGACGGCGGCCCGAAGCCCTGGCGGGTCAAGTTCCGCGCGCCGAGCTTTGCCGCGCTCCAGGCGACCGCGACCTGCGTCCGCGGCACCGCGGTGGCGGATCTCATCGCGGTCGCCGGCTCGCTCGACCCCGTGATGGGGGATGCCGACCGGTGAGCACCCCGTCCCCGACTCCAGGCGTCTCGCTCCAGGACGAGATCCAGCGGATGCGGAAGGCCTATCCGGAGCCCCTCTCGGCGGTGCTCCCCGCGCTCCAACTCGCCCAGGAGCAGCACGGCGGCTGGCTGCCGGAGGAGGCCCTGCGCGAGGTCGCAGACGCGCTCGAGCTCACGCCGGCGTACTGCCTCTCGATCGCCTCCTTCTACGACATGCTGCACACGGAGCCCGTCGGCCGGCACCTGGTCGAGGTCTGCACGAACATCTCGTGCGCGCTCCGGGGCGCTCAGGGCGTGGTCGACGCCTTCGAGCGTGCGCTCGGAGTCCACGTGGGCGAGACGACGGACGACGGCAACGTCACGCTGCGCACGGTCGAGTGCCTCGGCGGCTGCGGGTGGGCGACCGTCGTCGCGGTGGACAACCGCCACCGGCTGCACGTGCAGGCGGGCGACGTGCACGGGATCGTGAAGGAGCTCGAGGAATGAGCACGCCCGAGATCGTCTTCGGAGGCACCGACGGCGGTGCGCTCACGGAGCTGCCCGCCTACGAGGCGATCGGCGGCTTCGCCGCCCTGCGCCGCGCGCGCGAGCTGATGCCCGACCAGATCGTCGAGGAGCTCAACGCCTCCAACCTCCGAGGCCGCGGCGGCGCGTTCTTCCCGACCGGGCGAAAGTGGAGCTTCGTGCCGAAGCCCGAGCAGGTGCCCAAGCCGCACTACCTCGTCGTCAACGCCGACGAGTCGGAGCCGGGCACGTTCAAGGACCGCGAGATCATGCTCCGTGTCCCGTTCCGCTTCCTCGAGGGATGCCTGATCGCCGCGCGCGCGATCGAGTCGAAGCACGTCTTCGTCTACATCCGCGGCGAGTACCAGCGCGAGTGGGAGGTCCTCGTCTCGGCGCTCGAGCAGATGCGCGAGGCGAAGCTGCTCGGCGACGTGACGGTCGTCGTCCACCGCGGCGCGGGGGCCTACATCTGCGGCGAGGAGACGGCGCTGCTGGAGTCGCTCGAGGGCAAGCGCGGCCAGCCGCGCACGAAGCCGCCGTTCCCGGCGATCGCCGGGCTCTACGCGTCCCCGACCGCCGTGAACAACGTGGAGTCGATCACCACGGTGCCGCCGATCATCGGGATGGGCGGCGCGGAGTACGCGAAGCTCGGGCTCGAGACCTCGACCGGGACACGCGTCTTCTCGCTGTCGGGAAACGTCGAGCGCCCCGGGAACTACGAGCTCCCCCACGGCTTCCCGCTGCGGGACCTGATCTACGAGGTCGGGGGAGGGATCCCGGGCGGGCGCACGCTCAAAGCCGTGATCCCGGGCGGGTCGTCCACCGCGATCCTCACCGCGGCCGAGGCGGAGAAGGTGACGCTCGACTACGATGCGCTCTCGCAGGCCGGGACGATGATCGGGTCGGCGGCCGTGATCGTGATGGACGACCGGTGCTGCATGGTGCAGCTCGGCGTGCGCGTATCGCAGTTCTACGAGCACGAGTCGTGCGGCAAGTGCACGCCGTGCCGCGTCGGGACACGCTGGCTGACACAGATCCTGAAGAGGATCGAGGCCGGGCACGGGACGCACGCCGACCTCGACCTCCTGCTCGACGTCGGCGAGCGCATCAACGGCACGTGCCTCTGCCCGCTCGGGGACTCGGACGCGATCGCCGTCGCGAGCTACGTCGCGAAGTTCCGCGAGGAGTACCTCGCCCACATCGAGGAGGGCGGCTGCCCGTTCCACGGGGAGTCCTCCCTCGAAGGGATCGTCGCGCCGACCGACGTCCACGAGGCGCACGTCGGCCCTGCCGAGATCCCCCGGCCGCTCGAGGTCGTGGCGTGAGCGAGCTGATCAAGGTCACGATCGACGACCGCGAGGTGGAGGTGGAGAAGGGGACGGGGCTCGTCGAGACCGCCGCCTCCGCCGGGATCGAGATCCCCGTGTTCTGCTACGAGCCGCGGCTCGGCCCCCCCGTCGGCGCGTGCCGCATGTGCCTCGTCGAGATCGAGGGGCTGCCGAAGCTCCAAGCGGGCTGCACGCTCGCGGCCCAGGAGGGGATGGTCGTGCGCACCGCCGCGACGTCGGAGCGCGCCGCCACCGGACAGCAGGGGACCCTCGAGTTCATCCTCGTCAACCACCCGCTCGACTGCCCGGTCTGCGACAAGGGCGGCGAGTGCCCGCTCCAGGACCTGACGTTCCGCTACGGGCCCGGGTCGACGCGGATGCGCTTCCCGAAGATGACCTTCGACAAGCCTGTCCCCGTCTCGCCGCTGATCGCGCTCGACCGGGAGCGCTGCATCCTCTGCTACCGCTGCACGCGCTTCTCCAGCGACGTCGCCGAGGACAATCAGCTGATCGCGCGCAACCGCAGCGCGTACACCGAGATCGCGACGTTCGAGGAGGACCCGTACCGCGCGCCGTTCTCCGGCAACGTGATCGAGCTGTGCCCGGTCGGGGCGCTGACGTCGACCCAGTACCGGTTCGAGGCGCGGCCGTGGGAGATCCAGGACGTCCCGACGGTGTGCGGGCTCTGCCCCGCGGGGTGCAACATCCGCGCCACGACCCGGGAGGGCGCGGTCAAGCGTGTCCAGTCGAGGAACCACCCCGAGGTGGACGGCGGCTGGATCTGCGACAAGGGGCGCTTCAGCTTCCCGTACCTGCGGGCCTCCGACCGCGTGCGCGAACCGCTCGTGCGCGGCGACCTCGGGCTCGAGCCGGTCGGCTGGGACGTCGCCCTCGACCGGGCGGAGGAGCTCCTGCGAGGGGCGGAAGGCAACGTCGTGACGGCGCTCTCCGGCTCGGAGACGACCGAGATCGCCTACGGCCTCGGAGTCCTGATGCGTCGAGGCCTGGGCGCGCACTCCGCGGTGCTCGACGAGTCGACCTCGGCCGCGCTCGACGCGTTCCGAGCGCCCCTCTCCACGATCGGGGAGGCCGAGATCGTGGTCGTCGTGGGTGACGACGAGGTCGTCGACCGCGCGCCGGTGCTCGACCTCTGGCTGAGGAAGGCGCGCCGCGGAGGGGCCGAGATCGTGACGATCGGAGCCAGAGGCAGCGTCCCGGCGCCGCTGGCCAGCAGCGCCGACGCGCTCCACCAGCTCGTCGCCTCGTCGAGTGCTCTCGGAGAGAGACTCCGCGCTTCCGATCGCGCGGTGCTCGTCTGGTCGGGGATCGGCGGAGGCGGCGGCGCGCGGCTCGCGGAGGCGGCACACGCGCTCGGCTTCGAGAGCAAGCCCGGGTGTGGCGTCTTCCATCTGCCTGCGCGGCCGAACGCGCGCGGAGTCGCCGAGGCGTGGGCGGCCGCGGCCGACGAGGACGAGGTCGAGCACGAGCGGATCGGAGTGCTCGTCGTCTCCGGCGACGAGGCGGCGGCCGACCCGGGCGTGCGCGCCCTGGCAGAGCGCTCGGACGCCGTGATCGCGATCACGATGTTCCACTCGCTCGCCGTGGGCTGGGCCTCCCTCGTGCTCCCCGCGACCGCCGCGCTCGAGCGCGAGGGAACGTCGATGAACCTCGAGGGGCGCGTGCAACGGCTCCGCCGCGCGGTGCCGCCGCCTGTTCCCGACGAGCTGGCATGGCTGTCGAAGCTCGCCGCGCGGTTCGACGTCACGCTCTCGCCGCACGCGGCCGTGGTCTTCGAGGAGCTCTCGAACCGGATCTACGGCGGCCTGACGCTCGAGCAGCTCGGCGAGCATGCCGCTCTGCCGGCGCGCACCCCGTACGTCGCGCCGGAGCGGCCGGGCGACACGGTCCTCGAGGGACGCCCGACGCAGGCTGCCCAGCCCACCGACCACTTCGTCGGGACGCTGCGCCTGCTCCGGTTCCGGCCGCTGTTCTCCGGGCACGCGGTGGAGCGGGTCCCCGAGCTCCAGTTCCAGCGCCCCGAGCGGGAGGTCGCCCTCTCGTCCGTCGACGCAGACCGCCGCGGCATCGCGACCGGCGATCTCGTCGCCGTGCGCTCGAACGGGACGTCGGTCGAGCTACGCGCGCGGGTCGACCGACGGCTCGTGGAGGGGGTCGCGCGGGTGGCGGAGGAGCACGCAGGCGACCTCCATCTCGACGTCGAGGTGGTGCGGTCGTGAGCTTGCTGGCCGCAACCGGCGCGAACGGCGAGCCGTGGTGGATCGCGCTGATCAAGTCCGTGATCGTGATCAACCTCGTCCTCTTCGGGTTCGCCTACCTGACGTTGCTGGAGCGGAAGGTGATGGGACGGATGCAGCTCCGCTACGGCCCGAACCGCGTCGGCCCGTACGGGCTTCTCCAGCCGATCGCCGACCTCGTCAAGCTGATCCGCAAGGAAAGCTTCTTCCCGGCCGCTGCGAACGACGTCCTCTACATCGTCGCGCCGTTCCTCGCCGCGTTCACCGCCCTGACCACCTTCTCCGTGATCCCGTGGGGCCCGGGCTGGGAGATCGGCGGCTACCAGGTCAACGGGTACGTCGCCGACCTGCCGATCGCGCTGCTCCTGATCTTCGCCGTCGGCTCGATCGGGATCTACGGCTTCATCATCGGCGGCTGGGCCTCCGACTCGAAGTTCGCGCTGCTCGGCTCGATGCGGACCTGCGCGCAGCTCGTCTCCTACGAGGTCTCGCTCGCGCTCTCCGTGCTGGGCGTCGTGCTGATGGCCAAGTCGCTCTCCCTCGTCGACATCGTGGCCGCGCAGGAGGCCGACGTCTGGTACGCGATCCCGCAGGTCGTCGGGCTCGTCGTCTTCATCCTCGCCGGGACGGCCGAGACCTCCCGCGCGCCCTTCGACCTGCCCGAGGCCGAGCAGGAGCTCGTCGCCGGCTACCACACCGAGTACGGGGGGATGCGATTCGGCCTCTACTCGATGTCGGAGTACATCAACCTGATCACGCTCTCCGCGCTCGCCGTCACGCTGTTCCTCGGCGGCTGGCACGGGCCGTGGCTGCCCGGGCCGATCTGGTTCCTGCTCAAGCTCTTCGTGCTCCTCTTCTTCTTCATCTGGATGCGGACGACCCTGCCGCGGCTCCGCTACGACCAGCTGATGCGGTTCGGCTGGAAGGTCCTGCTCCCCGTCGCCACCCTGAACGCGGTGATCACCGCGCTGCTGGTGGTCTGGATCTAGGGTGACCCGCTGACATGCAGCCGTTCGGGACACTCAAGGGCTTCGGCGTCACGTTCAAGCACATCTTCCGCAAGCCGATCACGGAGCAGTACCCCGAGTACAAGCGGCCCGTGTACCCGCGGTTCCGCGGCCGGCACCGGCTGCACGTCCACGCGAACGGGCTCGAGAAGTGCGTCGGCTGCTCGCTCTGCGCGGCCGCATGCCCGTCCGACTGCATCCGCGTCGTCGCCGCGGAGAACACTCCGGAGAACCGCGTCTCGGCCGGCGAGCGGTACGCCCGCATCTACGAGATCAACCTCTCGCGCTGCATCTTCTGCGGCTACTGCGAGCTCGCGTGCCCGTTCGACGCGATCACGCTCGGCAACGAGTTCGAGATCTCCGAGTACTCGCGCGACGACCTGATCTACACGAAGGACATGCTCCTCGCGGAGCCGATCAAGCGCATCCCTGTGCAGGATCCCGACCTCTTCGACACACCGATCCCTGCGTACAAGCGCGAGTCGTAGCGGATGGAGAACTTCCTGGTCTGGGTGATCTGGGTGCTCGCCGCCGCGGCGTGCATCGGGACGGGCCTTCGCGTCGTGACGGCGTCGAACCCGTTCTCCTCGGCGCTCTCGCTGATCGGCAACCTCGCCTCGCTCGCCGTGCTCTATCTGCTCGCGTCCGGCGAGTTCGTCGCCGCGGCGCAGGTGCTCGTCTACGCCGGCGCGGTGATGGTGATGTTCCTGTTCGTGATCGCGTACCTCGGCGGCCGCGCCGACGCGCCCTGGGCCGGAGGCACGCGGCTCATCCAGACGGCGTCGGTGATCGCGGCGGCCTCGCTCCTCGCCGTCACGCTCGTCGCGATCCTCCTCGACGCCGGCGACCGCCTCTCGGACGAAGCGGACATCGACCGCGCGTTCGGCACGCCGTCGGAGATCGGGCGCCTGTTCCTCACCGACCACCTGCTCGCGTTCGAGATCACGTCGATCGTGCTGCTCGTCGCCGCGGTCGGCGGCGTCGTGCTCGGCATGCGCTCGGAGGCCGAGGACGAGGTCGAGGTCGACGCGGGGGAGGCCGTCCGCTAGGTGCTCGGCCCCGACGTCCCCTGGTACCTCGTCATCTCCGCGATCCTGTTCGCGATCGGGATCTCCGGCGTCCTCCTCCGGCGCAGCCCGCTCATCGTCCTGCTCTCGCTCGAGATCATGCTCAACGCGGCGAATCTCGCGTTCGTCGGCTTCTCCCGCCTGTGGGGAGAGATGGACGGC
>NZ_DASTCS010000052.1:0-50409 GCF_035710885.1 Gaiella sp.
AGCCGCGAGCGCGGCGAGCGCCCAGTATCTGCGATGGCGACGGCGCGTCTCTCGTCGCGCCTCTTCGATCAGCGCCTCGACGAGGGCCTCGATCTCATCGCGTTCGAGCGGCCTGCTGTCCGGAACCTCGGGCGCTTGCGAGGGCGGACGCGGCGGGGCGGAAACAGTCATGCCTGCCTCCACTTCAACATTGAGCTAGTATTCCTAGTACATTGATTAGTGTCAAGGTGAACAAAGAAGACGGCGCCGAGCTCCTCTATCTCCAGGTCGCCGCCCAGATCCGACGCGCGATCGCAGACGGCGAGGCCAAACCCGGCGAACGACTCCCACCCGCACGAGACCTCGCCACCGTGCTCGGAGTCAACACCAACACGGTCCTGCGCTCGCTACGGCTGCTGCAGGACGAAGGGCTGCTCGAACTTCGCCGCCGACGCGGAATCACCGTCGCCGGCACACCCGAGCGCGGCGCCGTCATCCAGAAAGTGCGAGAACTGGTCGAGTTCGCCCGCACCCAGGGATACGCCGTCGACGAGCTCGTCGCCATGATCGAGGACGTTGCCTGACGGCGCGCACGGGTCGTTCAAGAGACATTCCCGCACCCGTGTGCTGACGTAGGCACTCGGCCCGAAGTGCATCCGAGCCGTGGTGCCCTCGTTGGCAACGACCGCGCTAGAGTGAGCGCCCAGCTGATCGATCGCATCCCTCGACGCTGGAGGTACGACGATGGGCGATCACAGCCGGGAAGCGTGCACGACGCCGCCACCCCCGCCGGGACTCGAGCTCGGATACCCGCAAGGTCGCAGGCTCGACGGTGGGGTACCGGCTGGCTGGGCTGGCGAGGTACGCGCGACGACGCGCGCGACGGACGACGCGATCTAGTTCGCCTCGCGCACCTGGCCGCAGGTGCTACGTCGATCGCGCCGGCGCGATCGAGTACCGCCTCTGCCCTCACCGTTGCGCAGAAGGCGATCCTCCGGCCGTCGGGCGGCCAAGTAGGGCGCTTATCCGCGCTGCGTTAGGCGCCGCTGCCCGCTGCCGTCGGCGTTCATCACGAAGATCTCGTCCCTCCCTCCGTCGCGATCACTCACGAAGGAGATGTTCCGCCCATCGGGCGACCAGGCCAGACCATGGTCGCTGCTGCGTGCCAGCCGCCGTAGCCCGCTTCCGTCGGCGTTCATCGAGTAGATCCACGCGTCGTGGGCCCGGAAGGCGATCTTCCGGCCGTCGGGCGACCAGACCGGCCGACCCTCGCGACGTGTCAGTTGCCGTTGCCTGCTCCCGTCGGCGTTGATGACGAAGATCCGCCCGTTGCGCGTGAAGGCGATCGTCCGCCCCTCGGGCGCCCAGACGGGATCGCGGCCTCCGTTGTGTGTCAGCCGCCGCTGCCTGCTCCCGTCGGCGTTGATGACGTGGATCTCCCAGGTACCGGAGCGCTTGCTGTTGAAGGCGATCATTCGTCCGTCCGGCGACCAGGAGAGGTTGCTGCCACGTTGTGTCAGCCTTCGCTCGCCGCTTCCGTCCGCGTTGACGAGGTAGATGTCGGTGTTGCCCGCCCCGCGCTCACGGGTGCTCTCGAAGGCAATCGTCCGCCCGTCGGGTGACCAGCGATGGGACCATCCGCCACCGTGAGACAGCTGTCGCTCGCCGCTCCCGTCGGCGTTGATGACGTGGACCTCCGACTCGCCGGAGCGGTCGCTCTTGAAGGCGATCTGCCGTCCGTCGGGCGACCACTCCAGACCTTGGACGTCGCGTGTCAGCTCGCGCTCCCCGCTGCCGTCGGCGTTCATGACGTAGATGTCCGCGTACCAGTCGCCGCCGTAGCGCGAGAAGGCGATCCTCCGCCCATCCGGCGACCAGGCGGGCGAACCAACATCGGGGGGGATGAACGGTCCCTGAAGCAGATCGAGGAGACGGCTGCCGACGCCGAGCCCCGGCGCGACGAGGAGCGCGGCCACCAGGCCCGCAACGACGATTGCAACGAGCCTCTGGCGCCGGAACGACCGCGTGCGGTGCGGCTGCTCCGCGCCCGCGCGATCGTGCACGTCATCCCAGTCCGCGACCACGGTCGGCACCGGAAAGATCCGCTCGAAGGAGTGGGCGACCTCGAGAACCTCATCCCAGCTCATCGGGAGGGGATCGGTTGCCAGCGCTCGGAAGCGCGTGGCCAGCGACGCGTCGTCGTAGGTGCTCATGCCACCACCTCGTGTTTCGTGAGTTGTGCGCTCAACTGCTCGTGTGCCTTGGACAAGGTCGCTGCGACCGTTCCCTCGGCGATCCCGAGCACCTCACCGATCTCGGCATACGAGAGGTCAGCGAAGTAGCGCAGAAAGATCGCCATCCGCCGCTGCGGGGACAGCTCCCGAACAGCCGCCGCGAGCGCCTGGTCGGTTCTCTCGTCGACGAACGCGATCTCCGGTACCTCCTCGAGCGAGAGCTCACCCGATCCCTGCGAGCCGACCGCAGCTCGGAGCGCGATCCGCCATACCCAGCCTTCGAGTGAACCCTCACCGCTGAATCCGTCCTGGTAGCGCAGCGCTCGCACGAAGGCCTCTTGCACCACGTCGCGTGCGCTGTCGACGCTCCCCGTGACCGACGCGAGCATCACCTGGAAGGCGCCGTGTCGGCGCCGGAAGAGATCTTCTAGGTCGGAGTCGAGACGACCCATGCTCTATCAAGATCGCGATTTCGGCTGAATCCTTTATCGAGCGCTGACGGTAACGCCGATCCGCAAGCGACACGCGTTCCGGGGAGCATGCCCGCCGCTGCCGCTCCGCGGTTCGCTCCGGGCCTGCGACCGGGTGGCCGGGCCGGGCATGAGGGCTCAACACAGCCCAATCACGCGGGTTCGAATCCCGCTGGGGACATTACCCCGTGAGCCTTCGCTCTAGCGCTTGGGCGGGTAGCCGGACGCGGCGAGAAACGCCTTGGCCATCTCCCGGTACCCCGCATTCGTCGGATGGGGGTCCCCTCCCTTGCACATGAAGGTCAGGGAGCAGATCCGAGCGCGCCGCGCCGCCGGGGTTCCGCCGGTGTTGAAGACCTTCTGCATGTCGGCGACGCGCGCCCTCGTGGACGCGGCGGCCCGCCGGATCTGCCCGTCGAGCGAGCGGAACACAGGATCGGTCTGCGCAAAGTCTTCGGCGCCCGGGTTCCAGGCACCGGTCACGATGATCTCGGATGTCGGAGCAGCCTGCCTGAGCCGCGTGAGGATCGTGCCGATACGGGAGGCGATCGTCCCGGTCCGTTTCTGGACACAGGCAGGGCCGCCCTTGCATGCATCAACCAGCGCGAAGAAGTCGTTGCCCCAGAGCGTCACGGTGATCGGGCTGACCTCACCGCGATGCGCTCGTAGGAACGCGAGCGCCGCATCGATCTGCGATCCGCGAAAGCCGTCATGCAGTCGCTTGCCCTCGGCGAGCCAGGGGCAGCCGCCCTTCGTGAACGTGACCGTCGACTCACCCGGGCAGCCGTAGTTGACGACACGGATGCCGGGTGCGAGGGCGCGAAGCCGCGCTGCGAAGACGTCGACGTACCCCGTGTCGAACGCGCTCGGCGGCAATCTTCTGGCGGCTTTCGTCGGCTGGAAGCCGTAGGCCATGGAGTCGCCGAGGGCGAGGTAGTAATCCCGTGGCGCAGTCGATGTCGCACCCGCCGCCGACGCCCCGACCGTGAGGACGACGAGCGCTGCCGCGAGAACACCCGCGCGCCGCATCGCTCGAGTATAGGGCGCCCACCTCCACGGACCAGCCTTCGCACACGGTCGTGAGCGAAGCTTTGACTGGATCGAGGAGCTGCTAGCTCCGATCCCCGTCGGTGCCTGACCCCGGCGCGCACCGCGCTCGACCTCGAGGGAGCCGCAAGGCTCCCTTAGCGTGGATGCATAGGGCGGCGCGCTTGTTTCGAGTGTCACGACTGGTTACGGTGGAGCGCAGCCTGTTGATCATCGGCGGCCGACTGCTTCCAAAGGGGGGAAACGGAATGAAGATTCGTCACCCGCTGTTCGTCGGGCTGGTTGCTGCTTTCACGCTATCGCTGGCGATCGTCGCGGCCAGCGCCATGGCGGCTGAGACTCCGTTCAAGGGAACGGTTAGTGCGGTTGAAACGGGGACGGTCGTTCCCCCGCTCCGCTTCTTGGATCGCGAGGGCACGGGCAACGCCACGCATCTCGGCAAGTACACCGAGCACATCACGATGGTGATCAACCTTGTGACCATGGCTTCAACGGGAACCGCGACCTTCACTGCGGCAAACGGCGACGACTTGCTCGCCACGGTCGCCGGACAGGCGACCCGGACGAGTCCGACCACGCTCTCGATTGTCGAGGTCTACACCATCACGGGCGGAACGGGGCGCTTCGCCGACGCAACTGGCAGCTTCACGCTGGAAAGCACCGTGGATCAGACGACGGGCGCCAGTTCCGGCGCGTTCAGCGGAACCATCGACCACTAGACGGCTGTCAGGGACGCTTCGGACTTCAAGCAGTCCTCAGTCGTTCCGGCGACATACAGGCTTGACCAGAGGGGGAGCTGCGGCTCCCCCTCTCTCATGCCAGCCTCCGGCGCTCCGCGTTTTCGCTCCGGGCCCGCGGCCGGGTGGCCGGGCCGGCGCAGCGGGGTTAACACAGCCCAACAGCGGGAGAAGCCCGGAGAACGCCGTGCAGTCACTGCGCGAGTCCGTTTCACCGCCCCATGGAAACCCGGAAGTCAGTGCCCTCTATTCCCTTGCGGAGGGCGGGCCGCTTGCTCAGGAGTTTGCGATATCCGACACTAGCGCCGTGCAGCCGGAGACGCGCTACGCGAGAAGCGGAGCGGTCTGGATTGCATACCGCGTCTTTGGCGAGGGGCCGTTCGACGTGGTCTTCCACCCCGGGTTCGTCTCGCATGTCGAGTTGATGACGGAGATGCCGACATTTCACGGCCGCATCGTGGAGCGTCTGGCGTCGGTCTCGCGCGTGATCGTGCTCGATCAGCGTGGTGTTGGGATGTCGGATCGTGTTGGCGGCACTCCAGCTCTTGAGACGCGGATGGACGATCTCCGCGCAGTCATGGACGCGGCGGGCTCAAAGCGGGCGGCCGTGTTCAGCATCAGCGTGGGCGTCCCGATGAGCGTCCTGTTCGCGGCGACGTATCCTGCGCGGACGAGTGCCCTCGTCCTGGGACGCGGTTTTGCCCGCGAGCTGTGGGCACCGGATTACCCGTGGGGGTGGACCTTGGAGCGGCAGCGTTCAGTAGTACGGGCCTACCAGATGCTCTTCTTGCAGTCTCGCCACGCGGCCGTCGCGGAAGTCGGGCGCACGATCGCACCTGGGTACAGCGATGCTGACCTGACTACTTTCGCCGCGCGGCCGCCAGCCCGGGCACGATCGAGACGCTCGCCGCGATGAACCGGGAAGTAGACGTCCGACACGTACTGTCGGCCGTCCAGGTGCCGACGCTGCTCGTTCATGCAGTCGGTGATCCGGCGATGGCCATTGGCGGCGCTCGCTACATGGCGGAGCAGATCCCTGGGGCGAGGCTCGTCGAACTGGAGGGGGAGAGCATCCTTACTGGTTCAAGTCTCGAGCGTGTGCTCGGCGAGACGGAGGCGTTCCTGCTTGGCATATGGCAAGAAGGTGGCTGGAACGACCCCGATCCGGAGCGCGTGCTCGCGACGATCCTCTTCACTGACATCGTGGGTGCGAGCGAACGCGCCGTCGGCCTCGGCGATCGGGCGTGGCGAGAACTTCTCGAGCGGCACCACGAGCTCGTCCGTCGTCAGCCCGTCCGCTTTCGCGGCAAGGAGGTCGACACCGCAGGCGACGGCTTCCTCGCCAGCTTCGATGGCCCCGCCCGAGCCATTCGCTGTGCACAGGCCGTCGTCGAAGGCGTCCACGGGCTCGGACTCGAGGTGCGGGCGGGCTTGCACACGGGTGAGTGCGAATTGCTCGACGGGAAGGTCGCCGGGATCGCGGTCCACACCGGCGCCCGGATCGCGGCCCATGCAGCTCCGCGCGAGGTTCTCGTGTCAAGCACCGTTAAGGACCTCGTCGCAGGCTCCGGGCTCGAGTTTCAAGACCGCGGTACACACGAGCTGAAAGGCGTCCCCGGCGAGTGGCGGCTCTACGCGGCAGAAGCCTGAGGCTCCGTCACACCCAGGCACCGTGGCGTGGCCGCGGACAGGGACCGGGCAAGGCTAAGATCGAAGGGCGAACGGAGACAGCTCGCGGTTCCGGGCTGAGCATCTGAACGCACAGACGAAGGAGGCACGTAATGGAGCCCGGTTGGGCACGATGCCCGCCGGAACCCCGGTCGTCAGTCGCTCGCCGCTGCTGCTGGGGCAGGGCACGAGACGCCTGTCCCTCCAAGGCCGCAAATACCGTTCGGGTTCGCGGCGAGGTCCTGCTGGTGGTACGGCTCGGCGTAGAAGAACGGCCCCGCCTCGGCGATCTCCGTCGTGACCTGCCCGTAGCCGGCGCGGGTGAGGTCCTCCTGGAACATGTCACGCGACGACAGGACGGCGTCACGCTGTCGCGCGTCGTGCCAGTAGCCGGCCGAGCGGTACTGGGTGCCGACGTCGTTGCCCTGCCGCATGCCCTGCGTCGGATCGTGGCCCTCCCAGAAGACGCGCAACATCTCGTCGTAGCTCGTTCGCGCCGGGTCGAAGACCGCCAGCACGACCTCGGCGTGCCCGGTCCGGCCGGAGCACACCTCCTCGTACGTCGGGCGTAGCCGGCCGCAGTCGTGTACACGCCCGGTGCCTGCCAGAAGAGACGCTCGGCGGGCCCCAGAAGCAGCCCTGCCGACGACGATCTGCTCGTAGCCCTCGGGGAAGGGCGGGATGATCGGTGTCCCGAGGACGAGGTGTGGCCCGTGGCCGGTGATCGGCGTGTCGCGTCCGGGGACGACCTCCTCGGGAGCGACCAGCTCCGACCTCCCCGTGAAGGATACGCGCAGCATGCCGTGGGCGAAGGCGAGCGCCGGCTCGCACCCGCCGCCGGGCGGGGCCAGTTCGTCCGCGAGCCATAGCTGCTCGGACCGAACGGCGCGCCGGCCCCCGCGGGATAGGATCGCCGAGCTGTCCCGGTGCGACTCGGAGGTGCACGTCGAATGGCCGCGATCCGCGTGAACGTCGACAACTTCGCGCGCGCCGAGACCGACCGGATGTTCGCGGCGATCCAGCGAGATGCCGGAGGAACGAACACGTGGTCGCACAACCGGGAGCCGACCCCGCTCGACCATCAGCCGGTGATTCGGCAGAACCGCGACACGCTGTACAGCGCCGCCGTGGTCGACCTGACCGCCGGCGCGGCCCTGACGATCCCGCCGAGTGGGGATCGGTATCTCTCCGTGATGGTCGTCAACGAGGATCACTACGTGAACCGACTCATCCACGATCCCGGCGAGTATCGACTGGGCATCGACGAGTTCGACACGCCGTTCGTCCTGCTCGCCGCCCGCATCCTGGTCGACCCGAACGATCCCGAGGACCTTGCAGCCGTCCACGCGCTGCAGGACGGACTCGGGCTGAGCGCCGGCTCGAACCGACCGTTCGTACTGCCCGAGTACGACGATGCGAGCGCCGCAATCACTCGGCAGGCGCTCCTCGAGCTCGCGCGAGGCCTGGGGGGGTTCGAGCGCGCCTTCGGACGTCGCGACGAGGTCGATCCCGTGCGCCACCTGATCGCCACCGCCGCTGGGTGGGGAGGTCTACCGGAGGAAGAGGCGTACTACGTCAACGTCGACCCTGGGCTCCCGGTGGGCGAGTACCAGCTGACCGTCGGCGATGTCCCGGTCGATGCCTTCTGGTCGATCTCGCTCTACAACGCCGAGGGCTTCTTCCAGGCGAACGACCGAAACGCCTACAGCGTCAACAGCCTCACGGCGACACCGAACGACGACGGCACGGTCACCGTCTGGTTCGGCGGCGACCACGACCGGCCCAATCTGCTGCCCCTCATGGAGGGCTGGAACTACGTCGTGCGCCTGTACCGGCCTCGACGCGAAGTGCTCGACGGCTCCTGGACCTTCCCGTCGGTCACCGAGGCCTGACAGCCTGACGGCCGCGCCGGCCGTCTCCGGTCACGCCTGTGTGAGCGCCTGCTCGAGGTCGGCCCAGAGCTGCTCCGGGTCCTCGAGCCCGACGGACAGGCGGAGGAGTCCCGCTGGGATCCGGTCTCCCTCCCAGCGGTGGCGCGCCTCCAGCTTGGAACGCGTGCCGCCGAGGCTCGTGGCGTTCTCGATCACCCGCACGCCCCGCTCGACGCGCCCGGCCGCATCGCCGTCGGCCACGTCGAACGAGACCAGGAACGAGATGCCCGGGTAGCGGACGACCTCGACGGAGCGGTGTGACGTCAGCCGCTCGACGAGCGTGCGCGCGGTCTCCTCCTGGCGCGCGAGTCGCACCTCGAGCGTCTCGAGCCCGCGGCGGACGAGCCACGCGGTGTCGGCCGAGGCGACGATGCCGGCGAGCCGCCGGGTGAGGTGGAGCCTGTCGCGCAGCTCTTCATCGCGCGTGACCGTGACACCGGCGACGACGTCGTCGTGCCCGGCGAGCACCTTCGTCGCCGAGTGGAGCGCGATCTCGCAGCCGTGCTCCAGCGGGCGCAAGCGGAGCGGCGAGGCGACGGTCGCGTCGCAGACCACGGGTGCGGGATGCCCAGCGGCGGCCTCGAGGTCCGGCATCGTCAGCAGCGGGTTCGCGGGAGCCTCGACGAGGATCAGGTCGACGTCGTCGGGTGGTGCCGCGGTCTGGTCGAACTCGACGACGTTCACGCCCCAGCCGCCGAGATGGTCGAGGAGCACCCGGTGCCCGTAGTACGCCCCCTCCGCCAGCGCGACGGTGCCGCCGGGGCGCAGCAGCGTGAGCACGACGGTCGTGACCGCCCCCATCCCGGACGGGTAGAGCAGCGCGTGACCGCCGTCGAGCGCTCCGAGCGCCTCCTCGCAGGCCACGCCGGTCGGATGGTCGGCACGCGCGTACGAGAACCTCCCCGGCTCGCCCTGCTCGTACGGCCACGTGGCGGAGCGATCGAGCGGCGCGCCCATGGCGGGCGACGCTACCAGCCTCCCGTGCGCGCATAGCATTGGCGGGATGCAGTTGCCCGAAGGTGCACGCGCGCTCGTCGAGTCGGGACGGCTCGCGCACCTCGTGACCCTGAACCGCGACGGCTCCCCACAGGTCTCGTGCGTCTGGGTGGGGCGCGACGGCGACGAGATCGTGTCGGCGCACCTCGTGCCCACGCAGCAGAAGCTCAGGAACGTCCGGCGCGATCCGCACGTCGTCCTCTCGATCGAGGGCACCGAGATCCAGCCGCCCGGGCTCCTCCAGTACCTCGTCGTCCACGGGCGCGCCCGGCTGACCGAGGGCGGGGCGCCGGAGCTGCTACAGCAGCTCGCCTACCGCTACCTCGGGCCCGACGTGACGTTCCCCCCGATGCCCGACCCACCGCCCGGAGTGGTATTGCACATCACGCCCGAGCGGCTCGGCGGGGTCGGTCCCTGGATGCCTCCGCGTTCGTAGCGGCCGGGTTACGCTCCGCGCGATGTCCGCGCGGCACGAGACGACCGAGGCGAAGCTCGACTGGCTCCGTGAGCTGAGCGAGGAAGCGGCCCACGCCGCATCCGAGAAAGCGGTCGCGCGGCAGCACGAGCGGGGGAAGCTGCTCGCGCGGGAGCGCCTCGAGCTGCTGCTCGACCCGGGCTCGTTCGTCGAGCTCGACCGGTTCGTCCGCCACCGTGAGATCGAGTTCGGCATGCACGACAAGCGGCCGTGGGGCGACGCTGTCGTCACCGGCTACGGCACCGTCTTCGGGCGCCCCGTCTGCGTCTTCAGCCAGGACTTCACGGTCTTCGGGGGCTCGCTCTCGGAGGTCTTCGCGGAGAAGGTCTGCAAGGTCATGGACATGGCGCTGAAGGTCGGGTGCCCCGTCGTCGGGATCAACGACTCCGGCGGTGCGCGGATCCAGGAGGGCGTCGTCTCCCTCGCGGGCTATGCGGAGATCTTCTGGCGGAACGTCCAGGCGTCTGGTGTCGTGCCGCAGGTCTCGCTGATCATGGGCCCGTGCGCCGGCGGCGCGGTCTACTCGCCCGCGATCACCGACTTCGTGCTGATGACCGAGGGGACGTCGTACATGTTCATCACGGGCCCCGACGTCGTGAAGACCGTCACGGGCGAGGACGTGAGCTTCGAGGACCTCGGCGGCGCGACCGCCCATGCGACCAAGTCCGGTGTCGCCCACCTCGCCGCGCCCGACGAGCAGGCGTGCATCGAGGACGCGCGGTACCTCCTCACGTTCCTCCCGCAGAACAACCTCGAGACGGCGCCCTACGCACCCCCCACCGACCCGGTCGATCGCGAGGCCCCGGAGCTCGACTCGCTGATCCCCGACTCGACGCACAAGCCCTACGACATGAAGCGCGTGATCGAGTCGGTCGCCGACGACGGCGCCTTCCTGGAGATCCAGCCCGCGCATGCGGAGAACATCGTGTGCGGCTTCGCGCGGCTCGGTGGGCACGCGGTCGGGATCATCGGCAACCAGCCCTCCGCGCTCGCAGGTGTGCTCGACATCGACGCCTCGGTCAAGGCGGCGCGCTTCGTCCGGACCTGCGACGCCTTCAACGTCCCGCTGGTGACCTTCGTCGACGTCCCCGGCTTCCTTCCCGGGACCGCGCAGGAGTGGGGGGGCATCATCCGGCACGGGGCGAAGCTGCTCTACGCCTACGCGGAAGCGACCGTGCCGAAGCTGACGGTGATCACGCGCAAGGCCTACGGCGGCGCGTACGACGTCATGAGCTCGAAGCACATCCGCGCCGACGTCAACGTCGCCTGGCCGACGGCCGAGGTCGCCGTGATGGGCCCCGAGGGCGCGGTCAACATCGTGTTCAGGCACGAGCTCGACGACGCCGAGGATCCCGAGGGGCGACGCGGGGAACTGATCGCCGACTACAAGGAGCGCTTCGCCAACCCCTACTCGGCGGCCGAGCGCGGGTACATCGACGACGTGATCGAGCCCAGGAGGACGCGCCCCTACCTGATCCGGGCGCTCGAGGCGACGCTGTCGAAGCGCGAGCCGGGCCCGAAGCGCAAGCACGGCAACATCCCGCTGTAGGGCCCCGCGGAGCGTCGCGCCGATCGTCCCCCACGCCCGTTTACCCGAGCGGGGGTCGGGTACGCCACGCCTTCCAACGACCCAGGAGGCAAGCCGTGATCAGGCGCATCGATCGCATCGCGACGACGCTGCCACCTCCCTCGGATCCGGATCCCGAGGGAGCGGCAGCGGTTCAGGAGCTCATGGGCGGACGCTTCGGCGAGATGTCGACGTTCATGAACTACACGTTCCAGTCGTTCAACTTCCGGGACCGCCAGGGAGCCCGGCCGTTCTACGACCTCATCGCCAACATCGCCGGCGAGGAGTTCGGGCACATCGAGCTGGTCGCCGCGACGATCAACACGATGCTGACCGGTGCGTCGCCGACCTCGAACGGGCGGGCTCCGAAGACGTCGCTCGGTCCGGTCAAGGGCGTGGGCAACCCGCACCACTTCCTGGCAGGCGGCCAGGGCGCCCTGCCCCAGAACTCGCAGGGGCGGCCGTGGAACGGCGACTACGTCTTCTCGTCCGGCGACCTCGTCGAGGATCTCACCCACAACTTCTTCCTGGAGACGGGCGCGAGGAACAACAAGCTGAAGGTCTACGAGATGGTCGACCACCCTGCGGCGCGTGCGCTGACGGGATACCTGCTCGTGCGAGGAGGGGTCCACCAGGTCGCGTATGCCCGGGCGCTCGAGCGCCTCACCGGCGCCGACCTGACGAAGCTGTTCCCGTCACCACGCATCCCGACGGAGAAGCTCCCCGAGTGCAGGCCGCACATCGAGCGTGGCGACCACCTGCGGCTGTACCGCTTCTCGCCGACCGACTATCTCGAGCTGGCCGCGGTCTTCAACGGCCCACATCCCGAGACGGGCGAGGAGCTCGTCGTGATCGAGGAGCCGCCCGAGGGGGTGCCCCCCAACGACCTGCCGGCGCAGCCTGCCGTCTTCGCACCCGACTACGCTCCCGAGGAGATCGCCGAGATCGCCCGGAAGCTGCGTGTGAAGGCGGGCCTGCCGAAGGAGCCGACCGGCGAGGTCGCCAACGGAGGCGCCAGGTCACCCGGCCGCGCCCCGTCGGCGAAGCGCGCGCCGGCGGCCAAGCCGCGGCGGACCACGCGCCAGAAGACGGCCAGCGCGAGGAGGTAGCCGTCGAGCCGTGCGCCGGAGAGCCGGCGCACGGGCCGACCCGGAGGGCCGCCAGAGCGTGGCGGTCCTTCGGGCGGCCGACGGGGCTGCCGCCGGTTCTTGCGGGCCCGGCCGTCCCGGCGAGGCTCGCGCGATGGAGCCCGGAGACCCGCCTCGGCCGAGGACGCTCGCGGACGGCCGGGCGCGGGTCTATGGCTACGGCTGCTCCCCCGGGTGCCTGCTGGCCTCCCTCGCCGTCTCCGTCCTGCTGACGATCCTCGTGAACGTGCTGATCAGGCTTTTCTTCTAGCGTCGCCGCCGCGTCTGCGTGCACGACCGTCCTCGGCACGTCGCGGGTGGAGCCGGCGACGCCGTGACGCCGCCGGCTCCGGGCCCTGTCTAGCTCTCGACGTCGCCGCGCCAGGCGCCCGTCTCGGCGCCGCGGCCCTCGATGAAGTGCTTGAACGACTCGAGGTCGCCCTTCACCTTGTGACTGTCGAGCCCGACCACGGAGCCCACCGACTCCTTCATGCCCTCCGGCGCGTAGTCCATCTGCACCATCACCTTGGTGCGCGCGTCGTCGAGCCTGTGGAAGGTGACGACACCGTTCGGCCCCTCCTGGCCGAGCGCCTTCCAGGCGATCCGCTGGTCGGGATGCTGCTCGGTGATCTCCGCGTCCCATTCGCGCTTCTCGCCCCCGACGTCGGCCACCCAGTGCAGCCGCGTGGCGTCCTTCTGCTCGACGCGCTCGACGCCGTCCATGAACCGCGGGAACGACTCGAACTGCGTCCACTGGTTGTACGCGGTCGACACGGGCACTTCGATCTCGATCGATTCCTCGATCGTCTTCATCCGGAACCTCCTTGTCGTGGAAACCCTCCGGTTGGGCGTGCCCGGGCGGGCGGTTTCCAAACGGCGGCCCGGTTGCTGTCAGCCGGGCCGGGCTCCGCGGGCGGCACCGGCCGCGGCTCGAAGGCGAGCTCCCGCGAGTCGCAGACGGGCTCGTAGCCGATGCGCAGGTAGATCGCGTTCGAGGTCGGGTTCGCGAGATCGGTGTAGAGGAAGCAGAAGCGGCGTCCCCGGTCGAGCTGCAGTCGCGACGTCGCCGCGGTGACGGCGCTGCCGTAGCCCCGGCCGCGGTGCTCGGGCGGCGTGTAGACGAAGCTGATCCGGATGCCGTTGGGTGTGGGGCCCCCGAAGGCTGCCAGCGCGACGGGACGGCCTTCGGCCTCCCAGAGGACGATCCCGCGGGTCTCGGAGCCCTCGAGCCGCGCGTCCACGCTTCGCTCGAGCTGGCCGGTGTCGGCGGGGTCGTCGTGGAGGGCCTCCCGGGAGAAGGCGACCACCCAGCCCAGGACGAGGTCGCGGTCGGCAGGACCGGCGAGGCGCATCGCGCCCTCGACGCGGGGTGGCGCGTGCAGCCGCCGCAGCGCGTAGATGCGCTGCTCGAAGCGCGTCTCGACCCCGATCCCGCGTCGCGCGGCCCAGAGCTGCGCGAACCGGTCCACCTCGGGCACGGCCCCCACCACGCCGGGGAGCTCCCCGTCGATTCCCTCCGCCAGCTCGTCGAGCGCGCGCTCGACGAGCGGCCGCGCCAGCACCAGGTTGCTGGGCGGCGTCTGCACTGCCGCCCCGACGACCTTCGACCGCTCGGTCACGATCCAGCCCCTGAGCTCCGGGTAGACGTCGGGCTGGTCGCGGGCGGACGAGAGGATCCCGAACGCGAGGTTGTGCCGAGCCTCGTCGGCGCCGAGGAGCGGCCCGGCTCGCTCGAGGACCTCGACGGGGTCGGTGAGGACGTCGACGTCCACGGTGCGATCGTACGGCCTGCCGGGGCCGCTCTCCGGCCGACGCGGACCAGTCCTCAGGGACATGCGCTCGCCCGGCGTTACGGTTCGGCGATGCGCGTCTCCGCGAAAGTCGACTACGCGCTTCGCGCGATGCTCGAGCTCGCCGCGGCCGGCGGGCTGGTCAAGGCGGAGCAGCTCGCCACCGTGCAGGGCATCCCGCGGAAGTTCCTGGAGACCATCCTCCTCGACCTGCGTCACGCCGAGCTGGTGGCGAGCCGGCGGGGAGTGGAAGGGGGGTACGCGCTCGGACGGCCGGCGGACGAGATCAGCCTCGCCGACGTGATCCGGGCGGTAGAGGGGCCGATCGCGACCGTGCGCGGCGTGCGGCCGGACGAGGTCGCCTACGAGGGGGCGGCGCAGGCGCTGGCCCTGGTCTGGATCGAGCTCCGGGCTGCGATGCGCGGCGTGCTCGACGAGACGACGCTCGCCGACGTGGTCGCGCGCTCCCGGGCGGCCTGACCGTCAGGCGGTGGCCGCCGCGGGCGCGCGACCGCGCTCGTCGAACACTCGCTCTCGATCGGGTCTGACCCACACGATCTGGCCTCGCTCGAGCTCGAGCAGCTCGAGTCGCTCGCGGGTCATCTGCACGGTGACCGCCTCGCCGCCGCCGAGCGCGAGCTCGATCCGCGCGTCGAACCCGTACGGTGTGATCCGTTCGATCAGCGCCTCGACCGCGTCCTCCGTCGGCTGGTGGGCGACGTCGAGCTCGTGCGGCCTGACCCAGGCAGAGCCGAGTCGGTTCGCCTCGCCGACGAAGCTCATCACGAACTCCGTCGCCGGCTCGTCGTAGAGCTCCGTCGGCGACCCGACCTGCTCTATCCGGGCGTGGTTCATGACCGCGATCTGGCTCGCGACGTCCATCGCCTCCGCCTGGTCGTGCGTCACGAAGATCGTCGTCACGTGCACCTCGTCGTGCAGGCGGCGCAGCCACTCGCGGAGTTCCGCGCGGACACGTGCGTCCAGGGCGCCGAACGGCTCGTCGAGGAGGAGCACCTGCGGCTCCGGCGCGAGGGCCCGCGCGAGAGCCATGCGCTGCCGTTGGCCTCCCGAGAGCTGCGCGGGGTAGCGGTGTCCGAACGCCTCGAGCTGGACGAGCTGGAGCAGCCGGTCGACGCGCTCGTGGATCTCCGCCCGCGGCCGCTTGCGCACCTTGAGCCCGAACGCGATGTTCTCGCGCACGTTCATGTGCTTGAACGCGGCGTAGTGCTGGAAGACGAACCCGACGTTCCGCTTCTGCGGCGTCAGCGCCGTGGCGTCCTCTCCCGAGAGCTCCACCTCGCCCTGGTCGGGCCACTCGAGGCCGGCGATGATCCGCAGCAGCGTCGACTTGCCCGACCCGCTGGGCCCCAGCAGCGCGGTCAGCGACCCGCCCTCGACCTCGAGCGAGACGTCGTCGAGCGCGACGAAGTCGCCGAAGCGCTTGGAGACGTTGCGAATGACGATCGACATCAGGCGGTTTCCTCCTTGCGCTGGAAGACGGTCATCGCGATCAGGACGAGCACTGCGAGCAGCGCGAGGACGAGGGAGATCGCGTACGCCCCCTGGACGTCGAAGCTGTCGTAGCGCTCCTCGACGCGAAGCGTCGCGGTCTCGGTCTGGCCCTGGATGCGACCGGAGACGACCGCGACCGCGCCGTACTCGCCGAGACAGCGGGCGGTGGTCAGCACGACGCCGTAGACGATCGCCCAGCGGATGGCCGGCAGGGTGATGCGCCTCAGCGTCTGCCAGCCGCTCGCGCCGAGCGTGCGCGCAGCCTGCTCCTGCTCGTCTCCGATCTCGCGCAGCGTCGGCACCACTTCGCGGCAGACGAACGGGAGCGAGACGAACACCGTCGCGAGCACCATCGCGGGGAGGGCGAACAGCACCTGGATGTCGTGCTCCTCGAGCCAGCCTCCGAACCATCCCTCGCGGCCGTAGAGGAGGAAGAGCGAGAGGCCCACGACGACGGGTGAGAGGGCGAGCGGCAGGTCGACGAAGGCATTGAGAAGCCCCTTCCCGGGGAAGTCCCGCCGCACGATCGCGAGCGCGCAGACGACTCCGAAGACGGTGTTGAGCGGCACCGCGATCGCCGTGATCAGAAGTGTCAGCTTGAACGCCTGGACGGTCTCGGGGGTGGTGAGTGCGCTCCACGCGGCGTCGTAGCCGTTCTCGAAGGTCCGCCAGAACACCATCGCGAGCGGTCCCACCAGGATCGCGAGGAGGTAGGCGAGGGCGGTCCAGCGCAATACGTGGCGTCGCGTCCGCGAGCCGAGCGTCGCGGGCCTCATGCCCGTGCCTGCGCCACGTCGTGCCTGGTCGTCAGCCGCCGGACCACGCCGATCCCGAGGATCACGAGGAAGGACGAGACGAGCAGCACCACGGCGATCGCCGCCGCGCCCGCCCTGTCCCCGCTCTCGACGCGCGACAGGATGTAGACGGACGCGACCTCGGTCTTGTACGGGAGGCTGCCCGAGATGATCACGAGCGAGCCGATCTCGCCGACCGCGCGCGCGAAGGCGAGCGCGACGCCGGAGAGGATGCCGGGGAGGATGTTCGGAAGCACGATGCGCCGGAAGATCGTGGCCTCGGAGGCTCCGAGCGACCGCGCCGCCTGCTCCATCTCCCGGTCGAGCTCGTGGAGCACGGGCTGCACCGTCCGGACGACGAACGGGAGCGTGACGAACAACAGGGCCAGCACGATCGCGGTCCGTGAGAAGGCCACGTCGACGCCGATCGGCGACGACGGCCCGTAGAGCGCGAGGAGCACGAGGCCGGCGACGATCGTCGGGAGCGCGAAAGGGAGGTCGATGATCGCGTTGACCACGCGCTTGCCCCGGAACTCGTCGCGGACCAGGACCCACGCGATCAGCGTTCCCGTGATGCCGTTGATCACGGCGATCACGAGCGAGACGCCGAAGCTCAGCTTCAGCGCTGCGAGGGACTGCGGGCTCGTGACGACCTCCCAGAAGCCCGCGGAGCCCTCCTTCGTCGACTCCCAGATCAGCGCGGCCATAGGCAGCGCGACGACGACCGAGAGGAAGGCGACGACGAAGCCGAGGGAGAGGGCGGTCGCCGTCTCCCTCGGGATGCGCACGGGACGGGCCCGTCCGAGCGTCTCGATGCTCGACACGTGCGTTTACGTCCCGACGCCGGTGCGCTTCGCGATCCCGACCCAGACGCCCTTGTCGGGGTCGAACCACTTCCTGTCGACGGCGTTCCAGCCGCCGAGGTACTTGTCGTCGATCTTGAAGATGCCCGGTCGCCTCGGGTACTGCTTGACGAACTCCTGATAGACGGAGGGGAGCAGCGGGCGGAAGCCGAACTGCGCGAAGATCCGCTGGGCCTGGGCGCTCTTGGTGAAGCGGATGAACCTGTTCGCAGTGTCGCGGTTCTCGCTCGTCTTGATCACCGCGATGGGCGCCTCGATGAGCAGCGTCTGACGGGGGATCACGTACTGCAGCTTCGCGAGGCGCGCCTCGTTCTCGTACGTGATGAAGACGTCGCCGCGACCGGCGACGAACGCGTTGGTCGCGTTCCGTCCCGACGTGTCGAGGGAGACGACGTTCCTGAACATCCGCTCGACCCATGCGATCGCCTGCCGGTCGGTCTTGCCGAGCCGCCGCTGGGCCCCGTACGCCGCCATCACGTTCCACTTCGCGGCGCCGGACGAGAGCGGGTTCGGTGTCACGATCCCGACGCCCGGCTTCACCAGGTCGCTCCAGTTCTTGATCTTCTTCGGGTTGCCGTCGCGAACGGCGAAGACGACGATCGAGTTCGTCGCGATGCCCTTGGCCGACTGCCTGTTCCACTTCGCGTCGACGAGGCCCGCCTTGACCAGGAGCTCGATGTCGAGCCCGGTGGACAGCTGCACGACGTCGGCCTGGAGGCCGGCCGCGACGGCGCGGGCCTGATCGCCCGACGCGCCGTAGGACTGCGTGAAGCTGACGTCCCGGCCGTCCGGCGTCTGCTGCCAGGCCTTGATCACCGCGCCGAGCGCTTCGCGCGGGACTGCGTAGCCGACGAGGCTCAGCCTCGTATCGGACGTGTGGGCGGATGCGGTCGTGGCAACGGCGAGTGCCGCCCCGACGATCACGGTCAGCGCGACCGCGAGGACGCGACGTGGCATGTGGCTCCTCCTGTTCTCGACAATCCCCATCAGAGTGCTGGACATTAGCAGAGGATATGACACGCATAAGACATACGCATACCCACCGGGTCGGAGGAGGTACGTTCCGGATTTCCCCGCGATGCGGCGACCGTCGCCCTCGCCTCCGGTCGAGCCCGAGCCGGGGCGGCCCGGGAGGCTGCTGGGTCTCACGAGGGCCGGCTCCCACGAGCTGTCGCTCGTGTGATAGTGAATAGGCAATGCCTAGGAAGCATCTGACGGCCGCGCAAGCCTCCCGTGCGCTCGGGATCAGCCTCGACACGCTGCGCCGCTGGGACCGGGAGGGGAAGCTGCGCGTGGAGCGCGACTCCGCCAACCGCCGGGTCGTCCCGGTCTCGGAGGTCGAGCGGCTCAGGGCCGACGAGGGAGCGGAAGGGCTGACCGCGCGCAACCGGTTCCGTGGCATCGTCCGCTCGGTCGAGACGGACGGACTGCTCGCCAGGGTCGAGATCGACGTCACCGAGCCGGCCCGGGTCGTTGCGATCGTGACCCGCGAGTCCGTCGAGGAGCTCGGGCTCGCGCCCGGGATGAGCGCCGCCGGAGTGGTCAAGTCGACCAGCGTGATGGTCGAGCGGTGAGGCGGCTCGCGACCGTCGCCGCGACGCTCGTCGCGCTCGCCGGCCCGGCCGCGGCAGCGGCCCCGGCGGCGACCGCGCGCGGGACGGAAGGGCCTGCGACCATCCTCGCCGCCGCGTCGCTGACCGAGGTGCTGCCGCAGGTGGACGACACCGCGCGGGCCTCGTTCGGGGGCTCGAACCAGCTCGCCCAGCAGGCCCGTCACGGCTTCCCGTTCGACGTCTTCCTCTCGGCGAGCCCGCAGCACACGCAGGCGCTCTTCGCGGAGGGCCTGGTGCGAAAACCGGTCGCGTTCGCGACGAACAGCCTCGTCCTCATCGTCCCGCGGCGGAACCCGGCACGCCTCGCGACGGTCGGAGATCTGGCGAAGCGCTCGAGGCTCCGCCTGGTCGTCGCCGGCCCGAAGGTGCCGATCGGGCTCTACACGCGCGAGGTGCTGAAGCGCCAGGGGCTCCTCAGGGTGCTGCGGAAGACCGTCAGCCTCGAGCCCGACGTCAAGGGCATCGTGGGCAAGGTCGCGCTCGGCGAGGCGGACGCGGGCTTCGTGTACGCGACGGACGTCCGTGCCGTCGCCTCGAGCGTCCGCGTGATCCGGTTCCCACGCAGAGCACAGCCGACCGTGATCTACGAAGCCGCCGTCGCGGCGCAGCCTCGCGACCTGGAGGCTGCCCAGGCGTTCCTGATCGCGTTGCTCGGCGCGGACGGACGGCGCGCGCTGCGCCGCGCCGGCTTCGGGTTGCCGGATTGAGCCGGGCCTTCGGGGTCGTGCTCTGGGCGGCCACGGCGCTCGCCCTGGCATTCCTCGTCGTGCCTGTGGCCGCGATCTTCCTTCGCGTGTCGCCCGGAGACCTCCTCGATGCCCTCGGCTCGCCGGTCGCTCGCGACGCCCTGCGCGTGACGCTTGCGACCACGCTCGTCGCACAGGGCGTGATCCTCCTCGTGGGGACGCCCGCCGCGTACCTCCTCGCCACGCGGCGCTTCCGGGGTCGGAGCGTCGCCGTCACCCTCGTGGAGCTGCCGCTCGTTCTCCCACCCGCCGTTGCCGGCATCGGCCTCCTCGCCGCGTTCGGGCGCTTCGGGCTGCTGGGGGACACGCTTTCCGCTCTCGGTCTCGAGATCGCGTTCACGCGGGTCGCGGTCGTCCTCGCGATCGTGTTCGTCGCCGGACCGTTCTTCGTGCGGACGGCGATCGCGGCCTTCGAAGCCGTCGACCAGTCGCTGGTCGACGCGTCGCGGACGCTGGGCGCGGGGCCCGGTCGCACGTTCGCGCGGGTTGCGCTGCCGCTCGCGTCCGGTGGCCTCGGGGCCGGCGCGGCCCTGGCATTCGCGAGGGGCCTCGGCGAGTTCGGCGCCACGATCATGTTCGCCGGCTCGCTGCAGGGAGTGACCCAGACGCTCTCCCTCGCCGTCTACGAGCAGTTCGACGTCGACTTCGACACCGCCCTCGCGATCGGCGCGGAGCTCGTCGCAGCGAGCGCGCTCCTCCTGCTCGCCGTCAAGCTCGTCCCCTCATGGCGACTCTCCACGCAGAACTTTCCCACGGCCTCCGCACGTTCGCCCTCGAGCTGACCCTCGACGTGGGGGCGGAGACCCTCGCGCTCGTGGGGCCGTCCGGAGCGGGCAAGTCGAGCGTCCTCCGGGCGGTCGCGGGCCTCCTCCGGCCGGCCCGGGGGCGCATCGCGCTCGACGGGGAGACCTGGCTCGACACGACGCGCGGGATCGACGTGCCCCCCGAGCGCCGATCGGTCGGCCTCGTCTTCCAGGACTACGCGCTGTTCCCGCACCTCACCGTGCGCCGCAACGTCGCGTATGGAGCAGCCGAGCGGACCGCGGTCGACACGCTCCTGGAGCGGTTCGGCATCGGTCACCTGGCCGACGCCCGGCCCACGCAGATCTCCGGGGGGGAGCGTCAGCGCGTGGCCGTCGCGCGCGCTCTCGCGCGCGAGCCCCGCGCCCTGCTCCTGGACGAGCCGCTGTCCGCACTGGACACGCATACCCGGGCCACGGTGCGGGGGGAGCTCCACGACCTGCTCGCCGGCCTCGGTCTCCCCGTGATCCTCGTCACCCACGACTTCGAGGACGCTGCGACGCTCGCCGACCGGGTCGGCGTGGTGGTGGACGGGCGCCTGCGCCAGGTCGGGACACCCGCGGACCTCGTCACCGCCCCTGTCGACTCCTTCGTGGCGCGCTTCACCGGGGCGAACCTCGTCCCCGGCGCGGTCGTCGGCAGCCGGGACGCCCTCACCGAGGTGGTGCTCGACGGAGGCGGCACCATGTGGTCGACGGACGGCGCCACCGGCAGGGTGGCCGTCACGGTCTATCCCTGGGAGGTCGCGCTCTCACGCAACGTGCCGGACGACTCGGCCGTCAACCACGTGCGCGCCCCGATCACGCGGATCACGTCGCTCGGGAACCGGGCGCGGGTCGCGGTCGGGCCGCTCGTGGCCGAGGTCACGACGGCGTCGGTCGAGCGGCTCGCGCTGAAGGAGGGCGAGGCCGTCGTCGCATCGTTCAAGGCGACGGCCGCGCGGCTCCTCCCGCTCGCGTAGCCTCCCGCCGTGCGACTCTCGCTCGGACCAGACGCACGCGACGAGGTCACCGTGGCCGCTCTCGTCGCGGCCGCGCGTGCAGGAGTCCGCGTGAGCCCGCCCGCCGGACGCAGCGAGGCGTGGTGGCGTGCCGGGATCGCTGACGCGGTCGAGCGCTCCCCCGCCGTGGAGCCGCGGCCGGCGACCTACGAGGCGGCCCGCTCGCCGCGCAACACCCGCGGTGCGACGCGCGCGTAGTCGAGCCCCGAGATCCAGGTCAGGACCGTCGCGACGAGGAGCGCCCACCACGCGACGTCGGTCTCCCACGCCCCGGCGGCCTGGAATCCCGCGATCGTCGCGGCAGCGGTCTGCGCCCACGTCTTCAGCTTCCCGAGGTCGCGGGCACCCATCACCACCCCCCGCTCGATGGCCGCCAGCCTGAGGCCCGACACCGCGATCTCGCGGGCCACGATCGCCGCGACCATCCATGCCGGTGCCACGCCCTCGGCGATCAGCATGACGAGCACGGCGAGCACCAGCACCTTGTCCGCAATCGGGTCGAGCAGCGAGCCGAAGGCCGACGTCTGGTTGCGACGGCGCGCGAGCCAGCCGTCGATCTGATCGGTCGCCATCGCCAGTACGAACACGGCCGTTGCCCAGTAGAGGTGGTCGTCGAACGGCCACGCGAAGAGGACGACCACGAGGGGGACCGCGAACGCCCTGGCGAGCGTCAACTGGTCGGGCAGCGTCACGGTTCGGGGAGAATACGCCCCGCATGCCTCCCTTCTCGAAGGTCCTGGTCGCCAACCGCGGCGAGATCGCGGTCCGCATCTTCCGGACGCTGCGCGAGCTCGGCATCGGCTGCGTCGCCGTGTACTCGGATGCCGACCGGGGGCGCGCGCACGTGCGGGCGGCCGACGAGGCGTACCGGATCGGGCCCGGGCCCGCGGCCGAGAGCTACCTCCGCGGAGACGTGCTCGTGGAGGCCGCGCTTCGCTCCGGCGCGCAGGCGATCCACCCCGGCTACGGGTTCCTGGCCGAGAACGCAGCGTTCGCGAGGCTCGTCGAGCAGGCGGACCTGACATGGATCGGTCCGCCTCCCGCAGCGATCGAGCTGATGGGGTCGAAGACCGCGGCCAGGGCTGCCATGCGCGCGGCCGGGGTGCCGATCGTCCCCGGGGCGGTCGACCCGGTCGGCTCCGCGTCCGAGGTCGTGGGGCTCGGGGCCGAGATCGGCTACCCGCTGATCATCAAGGCGGCTGCGGGCGGTGGGGGGAAGGGGATGGAGATCGTCCGGAGCCCCGACGAGGCCGAGCGAGCCTTCGACGCGGCCACGCGGCAGGGCGAGAGGTACTTCGCCGACCCGGCGGTCTACGTGGAGCGGTACCTGGAGGACCCGCGCCACGTCGAGGTGCAGGTGCTCGCGGACGCGCACGGCAACGTGATCCACCTCGGCGAGCGCGACTGCACGATCCAGCGCCGCCACCAGAAGCTCGTCGAGGAGACACCGTCGCCCGCGGTCGACGACGCCCTCCGCGCTCGGATCGGGCAGATCGCCGTCGACGCGGCACGTGCCGCCGGCTACCGCTCGGCCGGGACGATCGAGGGGCTCCTGACCGGAGGGGGCGAGTACTTCTTCATGGAGATGAACACCCGCATCCAGGTCGAGCACACCGTGACCGAGGTCGTCACCGGGCTCGACCTGATCCGCGAGCAGGTGCTCGTCGCCGCCGGCGAGCCGCTCTCGCTCCGGCAGGAGGACGTCGTGCTTCGCGGCCACGCGATCGAGTGCCGCATCAACGCCGAGGACGTCGCCAAGGGGTTCCTGCCCGCGCCGGGGCGGGTGACGGCGTACCGCGAGCCGGCCGGACCGGGCGTGCGGGTCGATTCGGGCATCGACGCCGGTGACGAGGTGAGCGAGCTCTACGACCCGATGATCGCGAAGCTGATCGTCCACGACGTCGACCGCGACCGCGCGATCGCGCGGATGCTGCGCGCGCTCGAAGAGTTCCGGATCGAAGGGCCTCCGACCCTCCTCGGCTTCCACCGTGCGCTGCTGGAGCACCCGTGCTTCGCGCGCGGCGAGACGTGCGACGGCATCGTCGAGTCGAAGGAGCTGGCGGAGCGTGCGGAGGAGCTCGAGCAGTCGTTCTCTCATCGGACAACGAGTGTCGCACACGGGTCGGACGGGTCGGCGACGACCGTGCCACGGCTCGTGGCGGTGGAGGTGGACGGGCGCTCCTACGACGTGAGCCTCCACGTCACGGAGCCTCCATGGGCGGGCCTGGCCCGCCGCCGTCGGGAACGCAGCGCCTCGGGCCGCGGGGCGGGCGGCAACGGCGCCGTTCTCAGCCCCATGCAGGGCACCGTTCTCAAGGTCGAGGTCGGGGACGGCGACGCGGTCGAGGCCGGTCAGCTCCTGTGCGTGATCGAGGCGATGAAGATGGAGAACGAGATCGTCTCGCCGCGCGTCGGCATCGTCCGCGACCTCGCCGTCTCCCCGGGAGCGGGGATCACGATCGGGCAGCTCGTCTGTGTCGTCGCGACCCCCGAGCCGCAATGACGGTCGACGAGCTCGTCGAGCGGCTCGTCGGCGACCGGTCGCTCACCGGTGCGACCCTCAGCCGGCCCCGATCGGCGGAGTCCGGGACGGCGCGCCGCGTCACGGTCGACCCGGTCACGCTCCGCTCCGGCCCGCAGTGGCACGTCCGGCGTCACTTCGACGCGCGCACGACCGACGAGAACCTCGAGGGGCCAGCGCTCGCGGAGCTCCTCCGTGCCGCGATCGGCGGGACCTACCGGCAGGCGCTCCTGCACGAGCCGGACGCCGACTGGCAGGTGCTCGCCAGCCGCGGGGAGCCGCGGGTGCTCCGCCGGCCGCCGACGAGGCCGGAGGCAAGCGGCGAGCACGACCGGGCGAAGCGCCGCCTGCTGCCCGAAGGCGAGCCTGTCCCGTTCCTCGTCGCGCTCGGCGTGCAGACCGCGGACGGCAAGGTGCGCGCACCGCGGAGGGCGAAGTTCCGGCAGGTCAACCGGTTCGTCGAGCTCGTGGACGACATCGTCGCAGCTCTCCCCGAGGGCCCTCTCCGGGTCGTGGACTTCGGCTCGGGGCGCGCGTACCTGACCTTCGCGCTCCACGACCTCCTCTCGCGTGTCCACGGCCGGGAGGTCGACGTGCTGGGCCTCGACCTCAAGCCCGAGGTCGTGGCCGAGTGCGAGGCGCTCGCGCGCCGCCTCGACGCCGCCGGGCTCCGCTTCGAGCTCGGCGACATCGCAGAGGCCGACCTCGGCGGTGTCGACCTCGTCGTCAGCCTCCACGCGTGCGACACGGCGACCGATGCCGCGCTCGAGCGGGCCGTGCGCGCCGGCGCGGACGTCATCCTCGCGGTGCCGTGCTGCCAGCACGAGCTCTCGGGGCAGCTCTCGAGCGAGGTGCTGCGCCCGCTTCTGCGGCACGGGACACTCAAGGAGCGGTTCGCGGCCGAGGTGACCGACGCCGCGCGGGCTCGCCTGCTCGAGATCGCGGGATACGACGTGCAGGTCGTCGAGTTCGTCCCGCTCGAGCACACGCCGAAGAACGTCCTCCTGCGCGCGACGCGAACGCAGCGCCCTCCGCGCGACCGGGAACGACTCTCCGCCGAGTATCGCGCGTTCGCCGACGCGCTCGGCATCGTGCCGACGCTCGAACGCATGCTCGCCGACGTGGTCGCGACGGGATGAGCTCCGCACCCGATCGAGGGATCGGTGTCCGATCGGGATGTTCCGACGACAGGACTCGTGCGCACGAGGAGGGGGAGAGGTGGCGTCGTCGTCTGCGTGCTGCTCGCAGCGCTCGCCTTCGCGTCGACCGGTCACCCGGCCTCGTCCTCCGCGACGTCGCTGTGCAGCGCCGCGGAGCGCCACCAGGCACGGTGGATGTCGGAGCAGCGGCGACTCCTGCTGGCGTGGCGCCAGGCCAACTGGGAACGCGCCGCGCTCGTGGCGGGGTCGATGGCGCGGATCGCCCGTCAGGCGCTCGACGACGCTCGCGGCGCGCCAGGCGGGACGAGCAGCGCCCGCGCGTTCAGGGCCAGGATCGTCCGGGTGCACGAGGGACAGCGGCGCGCGGCGGTCCTGTACGTCGACGCGATGGTCGCCGCGGGCGCAGGTCGCACGCGCCAGGCGGGCCGGAGCTACCAGGAGGCGAACGTCGTCCTGCTGCGATCCGGCTTCGTCGGCGACTACTGCTGATCCACACGGGCACCTAGGCGTCGGGCGCGTGGGGTCACGCCCGCAGTCGGTACGCGTTGTCCGTGATCCACACGAACTGCGCCGGCATCTCGTCGGGAGGGTCGCCGACGGCGATCAGGGGGCCGAACACGACCCGCACGTAGCGCCCGGCGGCGAGGCTGCCACGCGCAGAGATCATCCCCCGCCAGCTCGAGCCGGCGGCAAGGCGGGCGGGTAGCTCCGGATCGAACTCCTGCGCGGTGCGGAGGCCGGGCAGGTCGCCGTCCCGACTCCTGCGCTCGACCTCGTCGAGCTCACCCGTCGCGAAGAGCATGATCCCGAACGACTGCTCGACCGCGACCGGGTCCTCGCCCATCTCCCAGGGGATCCCGGTGCGGTTCGACACCTCGACGTCCGCCTCCCAGCCCCGCTCCGTCACCGCGAAGCGGCGTACGCGGAAGACGAGCCCGGGACCCGTCTCGGGAGACCGCTCCTCCCAGTCGAGCTCGGCGCTCTGCGGCGTCGCCGCGGCCGCCGGCGGGGCCGGCGGGCTCGACGAGCCACAGCCGGCTGCGAGCGACACGGCGGCGAGCACGAGCACGATCGACACCGGACGGGGCACGCGGCCATGCTCGCACAGGTAGCACGTCCCACTCTCGCGCCGGAGGCCGGGAGCCACGCGGAAGTTCTTCGGTAGCCTCCCGCGCGGCGTGGACCTCTACGAGTACCAGGGGAAAGAGCTCTTCAAGCGGGTCGGGATCCCCGTCTCCGAGGGCCGGCTCGCGACGACCCCCGGGGAGGCGCGCCAGGCGGCGGAGGTCCTCGGCGGCCCGGTCGTCGTCAAGGCGCAGGTGCTCACGGGCGGCCGCGGCAAGGCGGGAGGCATCAAGCTCGCCGCGAACGCGCACGAGGCGGAGGAGCGCGCCAAGGAGATCCTCGGACTGGACATCCGCGGCCACGTCGTCCGCAAGCTCTGGATCGAGCGGGCCTCCGACATCGCGAAGGAGTACTACCTCTCGCTGACGTTCGACCGGGGTGCCAAGCAGGCGCTCTACATGTTCACGACGCAGGGCGGAGTCGACATCGAGCAGGTCGCCGAGGAGAGCCCCGACGCGCTCGTCCAGCTGCGGGTCGACCCGCTCGAGGGATTCCACCCCTGGCAGGCCAGGCGCCTCGTGTACGGGGCCGGCGTCGCCGATCGGTCCGAGCAGAATCAGATCGCCGCGATCGTCGGGAAGCTGCACGACGCCTTCGTCCGCTTCGACGCGATGCTCTGCGAGATCAATCCGCTGATCGTGACACCCGAGGGCGAGGTCAAGGCGCTCGACTCGAAGTTCACCGTCGACGACAACGCGCTCTTCCGTCACCCGGAGGTGGCGGAGATGCGCGATCTCGACGCAGCCGATCCGCTCGAGGCCTACGCACGGGAGAAGCACGTCACGTACGTGAAGCTCGACGGCGACGTCGGCGTGCTCGGCAACGGCGCCGGCCTGACGATGTCCACCGTCGACGTCGTCACCTTCGCGGGAGGCCGACCCGCCAACTTCTGCGACCTCGGCGGGGGCGGCGACGCGCAGGGCGTGGTCGACGCGCTCTCCGTGATCACGAGGGACCCGCAGGTGAAGGCGATCTTCTTCAACATCTTCGGCGGGATCACCCGCTGCGACGAGGTCGCGCGGGGGATCCTCCAGGCGCTCGGGGAGATGTCGCTCGACCTGCCGATCGTCGCCCGGCTCGACGGCACCAACGCGGAGGAGGGCCGCACAATCCTCGCGGAGGCGGCACCGGCCAACCTCCGCGTCGCCCCGACCATGCTCGAGGCGGCCAAGCTGGCAGTGGAGCTGGCGGCAGCGGCATGACGAACGACGTCTGGAGCGATCGCGCACAGGCCTACGTCGAGTCGGATGCCCATCGCTCGGGCGAGGACCTCGACCAGATGGTCGCCTGGGCCGAGGGTGCGAGAACCGCGCTCGACGTCGCGACCGGCGGCGGTCACGTCGCCCGGCGGCTGCGCGAGGCGGGCCTCGAGGTCGTCACCTGCGACCCTGCGCCCGGCATGCGGCCCGACGTGATCTGCCGCGCCGAGTCGCTGCCCTTCGCGGATGGGGCGTTCGACGTCGTCGCGTGTCGGACGGCGGCGCACCACTTCTCCGATCCTGCGGTCGCGCTCCGCGAGATGGCGCGGGTCAGCCGTGACCGCGTGGTGATCGTCGACACGTTGTTCATGGGCGAGGACGTCGAGGAGGCAGAGCGCGTGCGCGACCCGTCCCATGTCCGGAACTACACCGAGGCCGAATGGCGCGCGTTCGTGGAGGAAGCCGGGCTCACCCTCGACGACGTGCGCTTCTCCGAGCACACCATCGACTTCGGGGCCTGGCTCGCGCGGACGGGCTGCGGGGGCGAGGACGCCGAACGCGTGGAGCTCCTCCTGGGCGACCGCGTCGCGGACGGCCGGCTGACCCTCGACAAGCTCGCGTTGCTCGCGGTCAAGGGGTTCTGACGTGGCGATCTTCGTCGACACGGACACCAGGCTCGTCGTCCAGGGGCTGACGGGGTCCGAGGGGCGCTTCCACGGGTTGCGGAACCGCGCCTACGGCACGAACCTCGTCGCAGGGGTGACGCCCGGCAAGGGCGGCCAGGACGTGGAGGGCGTTCCCGTGCTCGACACCGTCGCGGACGCCGTCCACGAGCACGGCGCCAACACGTCGATGGTCTTCGTGCCGGCGCCCTTCGCCGCCGACGCGATCTACGAGGCGGTCGAGGCGGGCGTCCACACGGTGATCACCATCACGGAGGGCGTCCCGGCGCACGAGATGCTCCGGATCCACGCGTACATCCGCTCCAAGGGCGTCCGGCTGCTGGGACCGAACTGCCCGGGGGCGCTCTCGCCCGGAAAGGCGAACGTCGGGATCATCCCGGCGGAGATCTTCGCCCCGGGGAGCATCGGGCTCGTCTCACGCTCCGGGACGCTGACCTACCAGATCGGCCACGAGCTGACGCAGATGGGCCTCGGGAACTCGACGATCGTCGGGATCGGGGGCGATCCCATCGTGGGGTCGTCCTTCATCGACGTCCTGACCCTCTTCGAGGAGGATTCCGAGACGAAGTACGTCGTGATGGTCGGCGAGATCGGGGGCGACGAGGAGGAGAAGGCCGCAGACTTCATCGAGGCGGAGATGACGAAGCCCGTGGTCGCCTACATCGCCGGCTTCACCGCGCCTCCGGGCAAGACGATGGGCCATGCCGGCGCGATCATCTCGGGCTCCTCGGGCACGGCCGAGGGCAAGAAGCTGGCGCTCGAGGCGCGCGGGATCAGGGTCGGGACGACGCCGACCGAGACCGCGCAGCTCGCCGCCGAGCTCGCCCGGCCGTAGCCGGGCGCGGCAGCCGGCGGCACGAAGCGGCCCAGATCCCCGGCTGAAGGGCCGGCTTCAGGCAGGGGGACGGGCGCCGCGGGCGAAAGCGGGGCGGTGCGACCGACGCTCGAGGAGCGCCTGCAACGCAAGATCGAATCGCTGACGATCGTCCGTGCCGTGCGCATGGTCGCATTCGTCGCGTTCGTACTCGCGCTGATCGCCGCGTTCGTCGAGTGGGCGGTCGATCCGGGGATCGGAAGCCTCCGGGAGTCGCTGTGGTGGGCGATCACGACCGTGACGACCGTGGGCTACGGCGACGTCGTGCCCACGAGCGACGCGGGTCGGCTGGTCGCCAGCGTGCTGATGCTGGCCGGTGTGAGCGCGATCCCGATCACCACGTCACTCGTCGTCTCGGTGTTCGTCGCCAGGGCGCAGGCACAGCAGCGGGAGCTCGACGCCGACGAGCGCGACGAGCTCATGGCGCGGCTCGAGCGCATCGAGCGCAAGCTCGAGAGCGCTCTCGGCTGAGCGCGGCCTGCACCGCGGAGTTTCGCTTCTGGCCCGCCGCGGTATCTTGCGGCGAACACGACAGAACGGAGGGGCAGCGTGGAGCGATTCATCAAGCTCGTGCTGGTCGGCCTTGCAGTCGTCGTGGGGAGCACGGGAGCCGTCTCGGTGGGCGGCGCGGCGACACAGGCGCCGGAGGACCGCTCCGAGACCGTTGAGGTGCTCGCAGTCCTCCGTGACGAGCGCGAGGTCGAGCTGGCCGAGGAGGAGGACGCCGACGCCGAGGCCGGCGGCGACGCCTCCCGTTCGCGCGACAAGTCGAACGACGTGACCACGCGCGCACCGTCCCGCTCGCTCGACCGCTCGCAGGACAGAACCGGCGATGGGGTGGGCGTCGCCGACCGGTCGAACTCGCGGGACTTCTCGCGCGATCGCACCGGCGACCACAACACGCCGGACATCTCCAACTCGCGCGACGTCTCGCGCCGCGACAACACGACGGGCGTCGCCGGGCCGACGAACACCAACACGAACACGGGTGGCAAGGCCACCGACGCGAACACCGACACGAACGAGAACACGAACAGCGGTGCCGGTGCCGGAACGAACGCGAACACGAACAGCGGTGTGGACACGGCTGCCGGAACGAACGCGAACACGGACAGCGGCGTGGACACCGGCTGCGGTGGCGGCGACGACGATACGGGCGGCGACGATACGTCCAACTGACGTACCTTCGGCGGGCGGGGCCGTGGACGAGGCCTCGCCCGCCGTGGAGTGGGACGTCGAGAAGGGCGCCGAGCTGGTGCCCGGGAGATCCGTGGTGCGCCTGCTCGGGGGCGGCGAGCGGTACGAGACGTATCTCGCCTGGGACGACAGCCTGTTCGCGCTGGTGGTCGTGAAGATCCTTCGCCCCCACCTCGTCGACGACCGGCACGCGCTCCGTGGTCTCGCGGACGAGGTGCGGCTCCTCGAGCTCTTGCGGCATCCGGTGATCGTCCGCAGCTTCGACGCCGACCTCGACGGCGCCCGTCCGCACGTCGTGCTGGAGCACCTCGAGGGGCCGCGGCTCTCGACACTCGTGCGCAGGTTCGGTCCGCTCGAGCGCGAGCAGCTGCTCCCGCTCGGTCTTCAGCTCTGCTCGGCCCTGCACTACCTCGGCGGCCGGGGAATCGTGCACCTCGACGTCAAGCCGAGCAACATCATCATGGGCGCCCCCGCGCGCCTGATCGACCTGAGCATCGCGCGCCCGGTCGAGAAGCTCGTCGGGACGCGGCACCGGCTGGGCACCGACGCCTACATGTCGCCCGAGCAGTGTGACCCGCTCGGCCGTGGCCCGATCACGCCGGCCGCCGACATCTGGGGAGTCGGAGCCACCCTCTACCACGCCGTCTCCGGCCACGCGCCTTTCCCCGCTCGTTCGTCGCGTGAGGAGCGGTTCCCGCAGCTGCGGGAGCAGCCCGAGGCGCTCCCGGAGCGGGTCCCGCCGGCCGTGCGTCGTCTCCTGGCCGCCTGCCTCGATCCCGATCCCGCGGAGAGGCCGGCCCCCGCGGCCCTCGCCGCCGAGCTCGAGCTGCTCGTGGACGCGCTTCCGAAGCGGCCCCTGCTGGGCCGCTTCCGCGTCCGCACGCGTTGACCGCCACGGCGAGCGCGTAGGATCGCGCGCGTGGAGCTGCGATCGCTGGCCGACGTGGAGCCGTTCACGACGAAGGACGGCTCGACGATCCGCGAGCTGCACCACACGACCGCGCAGTCCCTCGCCGAGGCCTGGCTCGAGCCCGGTCAGGCCACGCAGCGCCACTACCACGCCCGCACGGAAGAGATCTACCTCCTCACGGGTGGCGGAGGAGTGCTCGAGGTCGACGGGGAGTCGAGTGACGTCCGGCAGGGCGACGCCGTGCTGATCCCTCCCGGCGCCTGGCACGAGCTGGTCGCGGGGCCGGAGGGCGCGCGACTGCTCTGCATGTGCGTCCCGCCGTACTCCCACGACGACACGTACTTCTCGTGACCGCCAGGCTGCCTCTCGTGCTGAGCCTGCTGGCGCTCGCCGTCGCCGCAGGGTGCGGTGGCGACGGGGACGGCGGCTCGGTCGACCCGTCGACCTGGGCCACGGGTTTCTGTCAGGCGCTCACGACGTTCACGGACGGGATCTCCGAGAGCGGCGGCGAGCTGGAGGGGGAGGGGCTGCCGTCCGGCGACCAGGTCGCCGGCGCCGTGCGCAGCGCCGCCGTCGCCTCGGGAGCCTTCGCCGACGAGCTCCGCGAGCTCGGTCCGCCGGACGTGCCGAACGGCGACGAGATCAACGTCGCGCTGACGGACGCCGCGAGCGAGGCCCAGACGACCTTCCAGGAGCTCGAGGGCGAGGTGGGAGGCGAGATCGCCGACGCGACGGACGTCGCGGCGCGCGCGCGGAAGATCGCCGAGGCCGCCCAGAAGGCGCTGGAGGGGATCGGCCGGGCGACCACGAGGCTCCAGGAGCTCGACGCAGACGGGCAGCTGGCCAACGCGCTCCAGTCGACCCCCGAGTGCGCGGAGGTCGGTGGGTCCTGAGGGACCCGGCCGACCGTCAGATCTTCCGCTGGGGCCGCCTCGAGCCCCACTTGCCCCGCCCGCGGGAGGAGTAGACGAGCCGCGGTGCGGCGGTCTTCATCCCGGTCGAGGCGAACGTCTCGTGCTGGCCGTTCAGTCGCGCCACACGGCTCATGTCCGCCTGCTGCTCGGGCAGGACGAGCGTGACCCCGGTCCCGGAACGTCCGGCGCGGCCGGTGCGGCCCACCCGGTGGGTGTAGGCCTTGCCGTCCTCGGGCGGGTCGAAGTTGATCACGTGCGTGACGTCGTCGAGGTCGAGGCCGCGCGCCGCCACGTCCGTTGCGATGAGAGTGGTCACGTGGCCGGACTCGAAGCGCTGGAGCGCCCGTTGGCGCTGCCCCTGCGTCAGGTCGCCGTGCATGGACACCGCCTTGACTCCGTGCTGCGTGAGCTTGCGGGCGAGGCGGTCGGCCCCCCGCTTCGTCCGCACGAACACGAGGGCGAGGCCGCGGTCGGCCTCGAGCAGCTCGACGAGCGTTGTCACCTTCGAGTCGTTCGTGACAGGGACGAAGCGGTGCTCGATGTCACCTGGCGCGTGAACGCTCGGGAGCTCGGCCTCGATTCGAACCGGCGACTGCGTGTACGCGTGGGCCAGCTCGCCGACCTCGCCGTCGAGCGTCGCCGAGAAGAACATCGTCTGGCGATCGCGCGGGAGCCGCTTCACGATCCGGTCGACCTGCGGCTTGAAGCCCATGTCGAGCATCCGGTCGGCCTCGTCGAGCACGAGGATCTCGACGGCGTCGAGGGTGAGCATGCGCCGGTCGAGGAGGTCCTGCAGGCGACCCGGAGTGGCGACGATCACGTGCGCGTCTCGCGCCAGGTTCGCCTGCGGGCGCAGGGCGACCCCACCGTAGACCGACGCGACTGCGAGATTGCGGACGGCGGCAAGCGTCTCGATCTGCTCGGTCACCTGGACGGCGAGCTCGCGTGTGGGCACGAGGACGAGGGCCGCCGGGCGCGCGTCGTCGCGCGGCACCCGCTCGACGAGCGGGATCGCGAACGCGAGCGTCTTGCCCGAGCCCGTCGGCGACTTCGCCAGGAGGTCGGTGCCGGCGAGCGCAGGCGGGACAGCGCGGGTCTGGATCTGGAAGGGTGCCATGATGCCGCGCGCCTCGAGCGCTGCGGTCAAGTCCGCGCTCACGCCGAGCGCGGCGAATGTTTCCTGGGACATGTGACTCCTGTGTTTGGTGAAACGGCTCGAGACCTACGACCTTCGAGCCCACGAGGAGTCGAACGAAGCGGATCCCACGGGTCGACCCCCATGGCCGACCGTACGCAGAAAGGTAGCAGCCGCGTCGGCCGCCCTCGGTAGGCTCGCGCCATGGCCTCGACGGCACCCATCTCGTTCGCGCGCGGAGCCCCGGCGCCGTCCTGCATCGATCCGGAGCTTCTGGCGGACTGCGCGCGCGCCGCGCTGGAGCGGGACGGCACGGTGATCCTCTCGTACGGTACGGGCGGGGGCTACGGCCCGCTCCGCGAGCTTCTCGGCGAGCGGCACGGGGTCGACCCGGCCCGCGTCTTCCTCACGACGGGCGGGCTCCAGGGCTTCGTCTTCTATTCCGCGGCCCAGCTCGAGCGGCGCCCCGGCCGGGTGCTCGTCGAGGGGCCGACCTACGACCGGCCGTTGAAGCTCCTGCGCTGGCAGGGAGTCGAGACGGTCGCGGTGGCGATGGACGACGAGGGGCTCGATCCCGACGCGCTGGAGGCCGAGCTCCGCCGCGGCGGCGACGTCTCCTTCCTCTACACGATCCCGACCTTCCAGAACCCGAGCGGGCGCACGCTGAGCGAGGAGCGGCGCAGGCGGATCGTGGAGCTCGCCGGCGCGTACGACCTCGACGTGCTGGAGGACGACCCGTACGGGCTCGTGCGGTACGAGGGCACGGCGCCGCCGTCGCTCCACTCCCTCGACGGAGGCGAGCGCGTCACGTTCACCTCGTCGTTCTCGAAGACGGTCGCCCCCGGGCTCCGGGTCGGCTGGTTCGTCGTGCCCGAGGCGCTCCGGGCGGCCTACGACGAGCGTGCCGTCTCGACGTACATCTCGCCGCCGCTCCTCCCGCAGGCGATGGTGCACGAGCTCCATGCGCGCGGCGGCTTCGAGCCGAACCTGGCGCGGATCAGAGGAATCCTCGGCGAGCAGCGAGACGCGATGCTCGCAGGGCTCCGAGACGGGCTCGAGGGCCGCGCCGCCTGGAGCCACCCGGACGGCGGGTACTTCCTGTGGGTCGACATCCCCGGGGTCGACACGGGCGAGCTGCTCGGGCGGTCGGCGGAGGCGGGCGTCACGTTCGTCCGCGGGGCCGACTTCTTCCCCGACGGGCAGGGTGGCTCGAGCTCCGCGCGGCTCGCGTTCTCGTACGAGACGCCGGAGCGGATCTCCGAGGGTGTCCGCGTCCTCGCCGGGCTCGTCGCCTGACCCTCAGCGCCTCCGGCTCCGCCACCAGCGCGGCCCGATGATCGCCAGCGCGGCGCCGAGCCCCATGCTGAGCAGGATCAGCCAGACCAGTCGCGTGTTGACGGTGAAGAAGACAAAGCTGACGGACTGCTTCTCGTCGTTGACGAGCAGGAAGACGATCGCGTAGAGCGCGATCGCGGCCCAGATCACCATTCTCCAGGGGACATCCCGGGACCCGGGGCGGTCCCCCTGGGGCGGGCGCGTCTCGTCGTCGCTCACGCGGCGATCTTATGCGCTGGCTACGTGCGCAACCTGTGGCAGCGGAGCCCGGAGCACGAGCCGCGGCTGCGGCGGAGGCGTGAGGCGGCCGACCGCTGCAGCGCGGAAGGTCGGGCAAGGAGCGTTCCCCGGGAGGGCGCACAGGCCCTCCTTGCGGAAATAGCAGTCCTCGCATGTCGCGACGGCGCGCGTACCCATGTCCCCTCTCGTCGCCTGCCCTCGTCCCCTGATGGAACAGCGGGGATTGTGGCCGTGGCCCGGCGGCCGCGCAACCCCCGCCGAAACGAATTCTCCGCAATTTGCGGCTGTCGCCCTGCGAGGCAAAAAACCTGCAAATCGGCTATTTTCCGGGAAGCGTTTGCAATGCGCGCAACGCCTGTTCAAAACTCTCCACAGGGACGACCCGCAGGTCTCCTGCATAGCGGCGCGCAGTCGCCGCGTTTTCCCCAGCCGGGACGAGGAACACGTCCGCTCCGGACGAGCGGACGCCGTAGGTCTTCTGCTTGATGCCTCCCACCGAGACGACGCTGCCGTCGAGCTCGATCGCGCCGGTCGCCGCCACCCGGTGACCGCGGTCGACGTCGTTTCCGAGCTCCTTGTAGACCTGCAGCGCGAACGGGAGGCCGGCGGAGGGCCCGCCGACGTCGCCGAGGTCGATGTCGACGTCCAGCGGCAGCTCGATCTTCGCGTCCTGCGTCACGCGGATGCCGATGATGGCGCGCGACTCGTCGTCGGGAGCGGCGATCGTGCGCACCGCCCGCTCGAGGCCCTGTCCGTCGCGGCGCAGGCGCAGTCGCACCCTCTCGCCCGGCTCGACGGAGGAGACCGCCTCCCGGAGCGCGTCGGGCGTCAGTGTCTTGCGCCCGGCGGCCGCGACGATGACGTCCCCGTCCTCGACCGCCCCCGCAGCGGGGACATCGACGGCGACCGACTCGACGAGGACACCGCGCGGCGTCGCCTCCACCTCCAGCCCTCCGGCGCGCAGGGCGACCGCCGCTGCGACCTGCTCCGACCGGTTCATCTCGACGCGTGCGTCGGCCACCCGCTCGCGGAACGACTCGCCGGGCGCAGTGACCGCGTGCGCGGGAACGAGCGACGCGCCGTCGGGGCGCATGAAGGGGAGCACCCGCTCGAGCCAGCGCACCTTCCGTACCGTGACGTCGACGAAGTAGATGCCTCCCGGCCCCCCCAGATCGTCCTTGCCCTCGACGGCGACCTTGCCCGCAACGGGCTTGGCCCCGTTCGGGACGAAGAGGTAGTCGTTGCTCGGAAGCGTCGCGAGCAGGAAGACGACGGCCGCCAGGAGAGCGACGCCGGAGAGGGCGAGCCAGCGGGAGGTCGACGACTTCACAGCAGGCCGCGCGTGAGCCCGCCGTCGACCGGGACCACCGTGCCCGACACGTAGGAGGCGCGGTCGGAGGCGAGGAACGCGACGACGGCGGCGATCTCGGCGGGCGCTCCCAGCCGTCGGAGGGGGATCTGCTCCAGGTCAGCCTCAGGGGGGCCGTCGGCCCCGTACAGCGACCGGAGCCGGTCCGTGTCGATGCGTCCCGGAGCGATCGTGTTGACGGTCACGCCTTCGGGACCGAGCTCGCGTGCGAGCGTCTTGAGCCACCCCACGACACCCGGGCGCACGGCGTTCGACAACGCGAGGTTCGCGAGCGGCTCACGCACCGACGACGACTCGATCGCGATGATCCGGCCGCGGCCGTTCGCACGGATGTGAGGCAGGCAGTGGCCGACGAGCGACACGTGCGATGTCAGGAGCAGCGCAACGGCCTCTTCGACCGACTCCGCGGTGATCCCGGTCGCGGGCCCCGCCGGCGGCCCGCCCCCGTTCAGCACGAGGACGTCGATCCCGCCGAAGGCTCCGACCGTCGCCTGGACCAGCCGCTCGAGGTGCTGCGGGATCGTGACGTCGCCCTGGACCGCGAGCGCTCCGATCCGCTCCGCCTCCCGCTCGAGCAGGTCTCGGCGCCGCGCGAACATCGCGACGTTGGCGCCCTCCGCCGCAAGCTGCTCCGCGACGGCGAGGCCCATCCCGGACGACGCGCCGCAGACGATCGCGGTGCGTCCCTGCAGCCCGAGATCCATGGCGGCGAAGGCTACCCGGGTGGGTGTTCAGCGGCCGTGAAGCCCCGACGCCGAGCGAAACGGCGTGCTACGCGGTCGTCGTCAGGACGCCGACCACGTCGCGCACCGCGGCCGCCGACTCGCGCACCATCTTCTTCTCCGCCGCGGAGAGCTTCAGCTTCACGATCTCCTCGACCCCGCCGGCGCCGAGCCGCACGGGGACGCCCATGTACAGGCCGTCCACGCCGTACTCGCCCTCGAGCAGCGCCGTGCAGGGGAGCACGCGCTTCTGGTCGAGGCAGACGGCGTCCACCATCTGCGCCGCCGCCGCCCCGGGCGCGTACCAGGCGGACGTCCCGAGCAGCCCGACCAGCTCGCCGCCGCCCTTCCGCGTCCGTTCGACCATCTTCGAGATCTTCCCTTTCGTCGTCAGCTGCTCGAGCGGCACGCCGCCCACGGTCGTGGCGGAGACGACGGGGACCATCTGGTCGCCGTGGCCGCCGAGCACCATCGCCTGGACGTCCTTCACCGACGAGCCGGTCTCCCAGGCGATGAAGGCGGAAAAGCGGGCCGTGTCGAGGATCCCGGCCATCCCGACCACGCGCTCCTTCGGGAACCCGGAGACGGCCTGGGCGACGTGGCACATCGCGTCGAGCGGGTTCGAGACAACGACGATGACGCTCCTCGGCGACCTCCGGACGACGTCCTTCGTGACCGCGGCGACGATCGCCTCGTTGGTCGTCACGAGGTCGTCCCGGCTCATCCCGGGCGAGCGCGGCCTCCCGGCCGTGATCACGACGACGTCGGAGCCCTTCGTGGCGTCGTAGCGCTCGCTGCCCACGATCGTCGGCTCGAAGCCCGTGACCGAGGCCATCTGGTTCAGGTCCAGTGCCTTTCCGGCCGCGAAATTGGGGACGATGTCGACGAGCACGACGTTCGCGTAGTCGCGGCGCGCCACCTCGAGCGCGCACGTCGCGCCGACGTTCCCGGCTCCGACGACGGTGACCTTCTTCCTGCCGTTCACGTTGGTTCTCCTTCGTCTGGCGGCGTCTCAGCCGAGCCGCTCGATGATCGCGTCCGCGTACTCGGACGTGCCGACCGCCGACGGGTCGTCGCGGCTCGGCTTGAGGTCGTACGTCACGCTCCTGCCCTCGGCGATCACCGCCGCGACGGCCTCGTCCAGCCGCCTGGCGGCGTCCCGCTCGCCGATGTGGTCGAGCATCAGCTTTCCCGACAGGATCATCGCGGTCGGGTTGACCTTGTTCTGGCCCTTGTACTTCGGGGCCGAGCCGTGTGTCGCCTCGAACACGGCCGCCCCGGTGCCGATGTTGGCCCCGGGCGCGACCCCGAGCCCGCCGACGAGCCCGGCCGTGAGGTCGCTGATGATGTCGCCGTAGAGGTTCGGGAGCACCAGGACGTCGAACTCCTCGGGGCGCTGGACGAGTCCCATGCAGAGCGCGTCCACCAGGGTCTCCCAGGCCTCGATCTCGGGGAAGTCCTTCGCCACCTCGCGGAAGACCGCGAGGAAGAGCCCGTCGGTGTGCTTCATGATGTTCGCCTTCGTGATGCACGAGACGCGGCGGCGGCCGTGATCGCGCGCGTACTCGAACGCGTAGCGGATGATCCGCTCCGACGCCTCGGGGCTGAGCGGCTTGATCGAGATCCCGGACGTCGGGCTGATCTGCTTCGGCTGGCGCGCGTTCAGGAAGTCGATCACCGCGCGGGCGTCCTCGGTGCCCGACTCGAACTCGATCCCGGCGTAGAGGTCCTCAGTGTTCTCGCGGACGATGACGACGTCGACCGACTCGTAGCGCGTGCGCACACCCTCGTACGTCTTGCAGGGCCGCACGCAGGCGTAGAGCCCGAGCTCGTGCCGGAGGGCAACGTTCACCGAGCGGAAGCCCGTTCCGATCGGCGTCGTGATCGGGCCCTTCAGCGCGACGCCGTTCCGCTTGATCGACTCGAGCGTCTCGGGCGGCAACGGCGTCCCGGCCGTCTCCATCACGTCGACGCCGGCCTGCCGGACGTCCCACGTGAACTCGACGCCCGTCGCCTCGAGCACCCTGCGCGTGGCCTCGGTGAGCTCGGGCCCCGTCCCGTCGCCGGGGATGAGTGTCACGGTGTGGGACATCGCGCGGCAGGATAGTGACACTGCCTCCGACCACCGCTCAGGTACCGTCGGGGCGACGGAGGCCCCGGAGCGGAAGGGAGCGCGATGACCGACTTCAAGCCTGGCCTCGAGGGCGTCGTCGCCTTCGAGACCGAGATCGCCGAGCCCGACCGCGACGGCGGCTCGCTTCGCTATCGCGGCGTCGACATCGAGGAGCTGGTCGGCTCGGTTCCGTTCGAGAAGGTCTGGGGCTTGCTCGTGGACGAGTCGCCCGAGCCGGGCCTGCCGCCGGCGGAGGAGTACGTCGCACGCGATCTCACCGGCCGGACGCCCTCGGACCTCCAGACCGTGACCGCGCGCCTCGGCGGCGAGTGGGGGCTCGACAAGCTGATCGACATCTCCGACGAGGACGCGAAGGAGGATCTTCGGCGGCTGTCGGCGGCCATGATCTCCGTCTGCGCCCAGTCGGCGCGGCTCGCCGACGGGCACTCGGATCGCGTCGACCCTGCGGTTGTCGCCGAGGGCGAGACGACCGCCGAGCGGTTCCTCCTCGCGTGGCGCGGCGAGGCCGACCCGAAAGACGTCCAGGCGATCGACACCTACTGGATCTGCACCGCCGAGCACGGGCTCAACGCCTCGACGTTCACCGCGCGGATCGTCGCCTCCACCGGCGCCGACTGCGCGGCGGCGCTGTCCTCCGCCGTCGGCGCGCTCTCGGGCCCGCTCCACGGGGGGGCGCCAGCACGGGTGCTGCCGATGCTCGACGGCGCGGCCGCGGCGCCGTCCATCGAGGGCTACGTCAAGGATCTCCTCGACCGTGGCGAGCGGCTGATGGGCTTCGGGCACCGCGTCTACCGGGCCGAGGACCCGCGCGCCCGCCTCCTCCGTCGCACGGCGCAGGAGCTCGGCTCACCGCGGTTCGACGTCGCCGAGGAACTCGAGCAGGTGGCGCTGGCGGAGCTCCATGCACGCAAGCCTGACCGCGTGCTCGCGACGAACGTCGAGTTCTGGTCGGCCGTGGTGCTCGACGTCGCGGACGTGCCGCCGCAGCTCGCTCCGGCGATGTTCGCCTGCTCGCGCACGGCCGGCTGGTCCGCGCACGTCCTCGAGCAAAAGCGCCTCGGGCGCCTGGTTCGCCCCTCGGCCCGGTACGTCGGGCCGGCCGCCCGGTCCTTCTCCGCGGTCTAGATCGCGGTGGAGCTGGCCGAGGCAGCGGCACGCGCCGAGGAGCTCGCCCGGACACCCGGGAACGAGCAGGAGCTCGCCACGCTCCGGGGCCAGTGGGACGACGAGATCGAGTCGTCGGCCCGCAACGCGGACTACAGGGTCCGGGGGCAGGCGTACCGTGCGATCGCGCAGTTCCGCTTCCGGCAGAAGCTCGAGCTCCTCCGGCGAGGGCTCGAGGACGAGAGCGCCGGCGCCCGCGGCTCCGCCCTGATCGCCTTGACGACGCTTTCGGCCGAGCACCCGGGCGACGTGAACAAGTACCGACCGTTGCTCAACGAGCTCGCCGCCCGCGACCCGAATGCCGCCGTCCGGCGGCTCGCGATGCTCTGCCTGAGGAACGGCCCCGCGGATCGGGGCACGATCCAGCTGCTCGAGGGGATCTCGCAGGACGACGAGACGGATCGCGAGGTGCGGGAGGCGGCCCGCGCCGTCGCCGCTCTGCTTCTGAAGAAGTCCCGGGCGAAATAGGCTTCTCGCGTGGCATCGCCGCTCGTGGGGTTGATCATGGGCTCGCGCTCCGACTGGGAGACGATGAAGCACGCCGCGGAGACGCTCGACGAGCTCGGCATCGCGTTCGAGCAGCGTGTCGTCTCCGCCCACCGGACACCCGACCTGCTGTTCGAGTACGCCTCGTCCGCCGAGGGCCGCGGCCTGAAGGTGCTGATCGCAGGGGCAGGCGGGGCCGCCCACCTGCCGGGCATGGCCGCCTCGAAGACCGCCCTGCCCGTGCTCGGCGTCCCGGTCGAGTCGAAGGCGCTGTCCGGGATCGACTCGCTGCTCTCGATCGTGCAGATGCCTGCGGGCATCCCGGTGGGGACGCTCGCGATCGGCCGTGCCGGCGCGGTCAACGCGGCGCTCCTCGCGGCGGCGGTGCTCGCCGGCTCCGACGCCGCTCTCGCCGATCGCCTCCGGCGGTTCCGCGCGGCCCAGACCCAGGCCGTCCTGGACAGCCCCGACCCGGCTGCGTGACTCAGAACCTGTGTTGAATCGACACAGCGTCGCGTGACGCTGGTCGCCTGCATCGGAGGCGGCCAGCTCGGGCGCATGCTCGGGCTCGCCGGGCTCCCGCTCGGCGTGTGCTTCCGGTTCCTCGACCCGTCGGCTGAGGCCTGCGCCCGCGATGTGGGCGAGCTCCTGGTGGCGGAGTACGACGACCCCCGGGCCCTCGGGCGCCTCGCCGACGGAGCAGACGTCGTGACGTTCGAGTTCGAGAACGTCCCGGTCGAGGCGGCGGCGCGGGTCGGCGCCGTGCCCGGCCGGGCGGCCCTCGAGCAGGGGCAGGACCGGCTCCGGGAGAAGGAGCTCTTCCGGTCGCTTGCGATCCCCACCGCACGCTTCGGGTCGGTGGAGGAGACGGGGCTGCCCGCGCTCGTGAAGTCGCGACGGCTCGGGTACGACGGCAAGGGACAGCGACGCGTCGATGTCGCGGACGCGCTCGGGGAGGGGGAGCTCGCCGAGGAGCTCGTCGCGTTCGACAGGGAGCTCTCGATCGTCGGCGTCCGGGCGCGCAGCGGCGAGACGCGGTTCTGGCCGGTGGGTGAGAACCTCCATCGTGACGGGATCCTGCGCGTGACGCGAGCGCCTGCACCCGGCGCGCCGCAGAGCGACGCGGAGGCGATCTGCACGAAGATCATGGACGCGCTCGACTACGTGGGCGTCCTGGCGGTCGAGCTCTTCGAGGTCGGCGGTCGCCTGCTCGCGAACGAGTTCGCGCCGCGGGTCCACAACACCGCGCACTGGACGATCGACGGCGCAGCGACCAGCCAGTTCGAGAACCACCTGCGGGCGATCCTCGGCCTCCCACTCGGCCCGACCGAGCTCCGCGCTCCGTCCGCGATGGTCAACCTGATCGGCTCGGTCCCGGCGCTGGAGGCGATGCTCGAGCTCCCCGGTGCGCGGGTGCACCTCTACGGGAAGGCCCCGCGTCAGGGCCGCAAGGTCGGCCACCTCACCCTGATCGACCCGGCCGAGGACACGGTGCAGCGAGCCGTCGCCCTGGCAGACGCGCGCTGATCAGCCAGCGTCAGGCGCGCGCCCGGTCCGCCGCCGCGCGTGGGGATGCGCGCGGAAGTACGCCTCGCGCCGATGGCGGTCGGAGACGTGGGTGTAGCGCTCCGTCGTCGCGACGTCCGCATGGCCGAGCATCTCCTGGACGCTCCTCAGGTCTGCGCCGCCCTCGAGAAGGTGCGTCGCGAAGGAGTGGCGCAGCAGGTGCGGATGCACGCGACCGGGCTCGAGCCCCGCGCGGTCTGCGATCTTGCGCAGCACGAGGAAGGCCCCAGCGCGCGTCAGCGCGCCGCCGCGGGCGTTGAGGAACAGGTCGGGACGGTGGCGCCGGTCCAGATGCGGCCTGCCGAGCGCCATGTACCGTCGCAGAGCCTCGGCGGCGGGCCGGCCCAGCGGCACGAGCCGTTCCTTCCCGCCCTTCCCGAGGACCCGCACGATGCGGCCTTCCAGGTCGACCGACGCCTTGACGAGCCCGACGGCCTCGGAGACCCGCAGGCCGGCGCCGTAGAGCAGCTCGACGAGGGCGCGGTCGCGCATCGCACGAGGGGACGACCCGCTCGCCGCGTCCACGAGGCGCTCGGCCTCGGCCGGCGAGAGCGTCCTCGGCACGGTGCGCGGGCGCCGAGGCCCCGCGATCGCCGCCGCGGGGTTGTCGGAGCGCATGCCCATCAGCATCAGATGGCGGAGGTACGCGCGAACGGCGGCGAGCCTCCGGGCGATCGTCGAGGGCGCCCGGCCGTCCGCGCGCATCGTCGCGAGCCAGGCCTCGATCTCCTCGGTGGTCGCGTCTCCGACCCGGCCGTCCAGCGTCGAGGCGAACGAGGCGAGGTCACGGCGGTACGCGTCCACCGTGCGCGGCGAGCGGCGGGCCGCGAGGAGGAGCAGGAAGCTCTCGACATCAGGGTCGTGGCGGTCGCTCATCGCGGCGGGACCCGATTCGGCGGCGCGGTGCGTCCTCCTGCGCCGCCGCCGGTCGCCCGACCGGTGTCAGACACCGATCTCTGTCAAGCCCAAACTGTGCCGAATTCGTGCCAATCGCTTCACGTGCCCGGCCGAACCGCGTGGCGCCTTGCATCTCCGCCACAAGACCTTCCCTCAGCCGACCCGGTCGGGCCCGGCCCGACCGGACTCTTGACAGAGAACCGTGTCTGACACCGACTCTGCGACCTGCTGGGCCGCGTGGCGTGGGCGCGCCTACGAGCGCGGGTGGGCCCGGTCGTAGACCCGCCGCAGGCGGCGCGCGTCCACGTGGCTGTACACCTGCGTCGTCGACAGGGAGGCATGCCCGAGAAGCTCCTGGATCGTCCGCAGGTCGGCGCCTCCCTCGAGCAGGTGCGTGGCGTAGGCGTGCCGAAGGCGGTGCGGATTCGGCAGGAGGCGGCGGAGCATGCTCGTGTCGAGCCTCTTTCCTCGTACCGAGAGGAAGAGCGCGTCGCAGGCGCCCCGCGCGAGCGCGGGGCGACCGTCGCGGAGCCAGCGCGCGAGCAGCCAGGCGGCCTCCTCACCGAAGGGCACGAGCCGCTCCTTGCCGCCCTTCCCGCGGACGTGGAGGTGCTCGCGATCGAGGTCGACGTCGCCCAGGTCGAGCGCGACGGCCTCGGCCGAGCGGAGGCCGCACGAGTAGACGAGCTCCAGCAGGGCCGCGTCGCGCAGGGCCAGCGGCCCCTCGTCGCTGCCGGCGGCGTCGACCGCCCGCTCGACCTCCTCGAGGGCCGGCGTCTCGGGGAGGCGACGGGGACGGCTCGGCGCGAGCGCGGCGTCGGGGACGCGCGACGGCCCGAGCGCGTGTCGCACGAGCGACCGCACGGCGGACAGCCGTCGGGCGATCGTCGTGGGCGCAAGCCCGCGACGCGCACGCCCGAGCTCGGAGGTGTAGGCGGCGAGGGTGCGGACGTCGACGTCGTCCAGCGCCAGCTCGTGCTCGCGCAGCCAGGCGGCGAAGTCGCGCAGGTCGGCGCCGTACGCGCGCCGGGTCGCGTCGGAGAGCCCGGGGCTCGCGAGGAACCGGTCGATCGCGGCACGGGTGTCCACGTCTAGGGTTTCTCGCCCCTTCCGACGACGCCTGCCCATGCGAATCTTCCCCGTACTCGTCCTCGCGCTCGCAGTCGCGCTCGTCGGTGCGGTGTTCGCCGTGACGCGTGACGACGACGCCCCGACGGACGACACGGGACGCGTGACGCTCGTCGGCGACTCGCTCAACGTCGGCGTCGAGCCGTTCCTCCGAGACGAGCTCTCCGGGTGGCGGGTGGACGCCCGCGATCGCGTCGGCCGTACCACCCGGGAGGGGATCGACGAGCTCCGGCGCCTTGGCGCGGCGCTCGCGCCCGTGGTGGTGGTCAGCCTCGGGACGAACGACCTCGACGGCTCCGAGGAAGAGTTCCGCGGATACGTCGAGGAGGCGACCGAGATCGTCGGCCCAAGGCGTTGCCTCCTCTGGGCCACGATCATCCGGGACGGGGTCGAACGCACGGGCTTCGACCGGGTGCTCCGCGAGGCGAGCGCCGCGAACGAGAGCCTGCGGCTGGTCGACTGGGCGGAGATGGTCGCCCAGGACGACTCCCTGCTCGCCGCGGATCACGTCCACGGCACGCCCGAGGGGTACGCCCGACGCGCCGCGGAGACGGCCCGCGCAGTCCGCGCATGCCCGCGGACGAGCGGCTGAGCCACAATGGGGCTCTACGGGATCGTCCACCTGGTCGTCGGCCCGGTGGTGCGGATCCTCTGGCGGCTCCGCGTGGAGGGGATGGAGCGGATCCCGGCCGGCCCGGTGATCGTGGTCGCGAACCACGACTCGCTCGCCGATCCGTTCTTCCTCGGCGCCGCCATCGACCGGCCGCTCCGCTTCCTGGCGAAGAGCGAGCTCTGGTCGAGGCGTGTCGTCGGATGGGTGCTCGAACGGCTCGGCGGGATTCCCGTGGAGCGCCGGCGCGGGGACGTGGCGGCCGTCGCCGCCGCCGCCCGCGCCCTCGCGAGCGGCGACGCCGTCGCGATCTTCCCCCAGGGCACCGTCCTCGGCGAACGCGACCGGCCGTGGCAGCGCGGTGCAGCGCGGCTCGCGTTGACGACCGGGACGCCGATCGTCCCCGTGGCGATCCTCGGAGCGGCCGACGCGCTGCGACCGGGGACACGCCTGCCACGGCTCGCCCGCGTCAGCGTCCTCGTGGGCGAGGCCATCCCCGTCGAGCCGTTGGCGCCGACGATCCCGGCGACCCGCGAGCTGACAGCACGCGTGCGCGGCGCAGTCGAGGCGCTCACCGCGCGCTGAGCGGCCGCGCCCGGAGCCACACGGCGCCCGCCCTACCTGGGGCGCATGACAGCAGGCACACTCGATCCGTGCCGGGACGTCGCTGGGAATCCTTCACGAGCAGCGAGGTCCCCACGCGCCCGGCGGACCCTGCCGTCCGCAAGGCGAACCTGCACAGGATCATCCGGCTGTTCCGGCCCTACCGCGCACGGCTGGGGCTCGTCTCCTCGCTGATCGTCCTCTCCGCAGGCCTGGGCGTGATCTCGCCGTTCCTCCTGCGCGAGGTGCTCGACACGGCGATCCAGGTGGACGCCTCGACCGGGGAAGCAAGCGTGCGGATGGGGCTCCTCACCGCCCTCGTCGCCGGGATGGTCGCGATCCCGATCGTCACCGGGATCCTCGGTGTCTGGCAGACGCTGCTCTCGAACCTCGTCGGCCAGGCCGTGATGCACGACCTGCGCACGTCGGTCTACCGGCACCTCCAGCGCCTGTCGCTCGCGTTCTTCACCCGCACGCGCACCGGCGAGGTGCAGAGCCGGATCGCGAACGACATCGGCGGGATCGAGAACGTCGTCACGTCGACCGCGACCTCCGTGCTCTCCAACGTCACCACGGTGCTCGCGACGATCATCGCGATGCTGCTGCTCGACTGGCGGCTGGCCGCTTTCGCGCTCGCCCTGCTCCCGCTCTTCGTCTGGCTGACGAAGCGGGTCGGCGAGCAGCGCAAGAAGGTGACGGCCGAGCGCCAGGCGTCGCTGGCGGACGTCTCGTCGATCGTCCAGGAGTCGCTCTCGGTCTCGGGGATCCTGCTCGGCAAGACGATGGGCCGGTCCGCGGACCTCGCAGAGCGGTTCCAGACCGAGTCGGAGCGCCTTGCCGGGCTCGAGGTGCGAACGCGGATGACCGGCCGCTGGATGATGGCGGCCATCCAGACGACGTTCGCCGTGATGCCGGCTCTCGTCTACCTCTTCGCCGGCTGGACGATCTCGCGCGGCTCGGGCGCGATCACGATCGGCACGCTCGTCGCGTTCACGACCCTCCAGACCCGCCTCTTCTTCCCGATCGGGAGCCTCCTCGGCGTCCAGCTGGAGGTGCAGAGCTCGCTCGCGCTGTTCGACCGGATCTTCGAGTACCTCGACCAGCCGGTGGACATCGCAGAGGGGACGACGACGATCGAGCGGCCGACGGGGGACGTCGCGTTCGACGACGTCTGGTTTCGCTACGAGAAGGACGCCTGGACGCTCGAGGGCGTCACCTTCACCGTCCCTGCGGGCACGAAGACCGCGCTCGTCGGCGAGACCGGCTCGGGGAAGACGACGTGCGCGTACCTCGTCGCGCGGCTCTACGACGCGTCGCGCGGGACCGTGAGCATCGACGGGATCGACGTCCGCGAGCTGACGTTCTCGTCGCTCACCGCGGCGGTCGGCGTCGTCTCCCAGGAGACGTACCTCTTCCACGCGACCGTTCGCGAGAACCTCCGCTTCGCGGACCCGGACGCGACCGACGAGGAGGTCGAGGAGGCGGCGCGCGCCGGCCAGATCCACGACCTGATCGCGTCGCTGCCGGAGGGCTACGACACCGTGGTCGGAGAGCGCGGCTACCGGTTCTCGGGAGGCGAGAAGCAGCGGATCGCGATCGCCAGGACGATCCTGCGCAATCCGCCCATCCTCGTGCTCGACGAGGCGACCTCGGCGCTCGACACGCAGACGGAGCGGGCCGTGCAGGCCGCACTCGAGAGGCTGGCGGAGGGCCGTACCGTGATCGCAATCGCCCACCGCCTCTCGACGGTGCGCGACGCCGACCAGATCGTGGTGCTCGACCACGGCCGGATCGTCGAGCGGGGGACGCACGACGAGCTGCTCGCCCTCGGCGGCCGCTACGCGTCCCTCGTCGCCCGCGACGCGGACGTCGCGGACGTCGTTCCCACGCCCAGCTGAGCCGCGCTTCCGCGTTCAAGGGCGCGAACTCGGAGACGGGCGACTGCGCTGCCATGTCAGCCGTGCTGCGACTACCGTTTCGCTGTTCTCGAAGGAGGAGATCTCCCACCAATGACCGCGACCACGACCGAGTCCGGGCTGGAAGGCCACGGGATCGCCCCGTCGGGCGACGTGCTGCGGAACCCGACGACGTCCCAGCTGTACACCGACGCCATCCGGCGCGGCAACGACCGACTCGCCGAGGGCGGCCCGCTCGTCGTGGACACGGGGCGGTTCACGGGCCGCTCGCCGAAGGACAAGTTCATCGTGCACGAGCCGGGGTCGGAGGAGCGGATCTGGTGGGGGGAGGTCAACCAGCCCATCGACGAGACCCGGTTCGACGGCTTGCGGCAGAAGGTGGTCGACCACCTCTCCGCGCAGCAGCGGCTGTACGTGATCGACGGCTTCGCGGGCGCCGATCCGGAGCATCGAATCGGGGTGCGCGTCGTCTCGGCCAGCCCCTACCACGCTCTCTTCGCCAAGACGATGTTCATCCGTCCGACACCCGCGGAACTGGACGCTCACGAGCCCGAGGCGCTCGTCCTACACGCTCCAGGCGTCGAGGCCGACCCCGAGCGGGACGGCACGCGCACAGGCACGTTCGTCCTCCTGCACCCGAGCCGTACTGAGGTGCTGATCGGCGGGACCTTCTACGCGGGCGAGATCAAGAAATCGATCTTCACAGTGATGAACGACCGGCTTCCGCTCGAGGGGGTCTTCCCGATGCACTGCTCGGCCAACGTCGGCCCGGACGGCGACGTCGCGGTGTTCTTCGGGCTCTCCGGGACCGGCAAGACGACACTGTCCGCCGACCCCTCCCGCAGCCTCATCGGCGACGACGAGCACGGCTGGGGGACGAACGGCGTCTTCAACATCGAGGGCGGCTGCTACGCGAAGGTGATCAGGCTGTCCGCCGAGGCCGAGCCGGACATCTTTCGCACGACCCGCACCTTTGGGACGATCCTGGAGAACGTCGCCGTCGACGAACGGGGTGTGATCGACCTCGACGACGACTCCAAGACCGAAAACACGCGCGCGGCCTACGAGCTCGAGCAGATCCCCAACGCCCACCCGTCGAAGATGGCCGGTCACCCGCGCAACGTCGTCTTCCTCACCGCCGACGCCTTCGGGATCCTGCCGCCTATCGCCCGGCTCTCGAGCGAGCAGGCCCAGTACTGGTTCCTCTCCGGGTTCACCGCGAAGCTCGCGGGCACGGAGATCGGCGTCACCGAGCCGCAGCCCACGTTCTCGACCTGCTTCGGGGCGCCCTTCATCCCCCAGCGTCCGGGCGTCTACGCGACGATGCTCGCCGAGAAGCTCGACGAGCACGGCTCGAGCGTCTGGCTCGTCAACACCGGCTGGACGGGAGGCCCGTTCGGCGAGGGTCGTCGCATGCCGATCAAGGCGACGCGCGCGCTCCTGCGCGCAGCCCTCGCCGGCTCGCTGCACGACGTGGCCTACCGTGTCGACCCTGTCTTCGGCGTCGAGGTCCCGGTCGCCGTGCCGGGCATGGAGACGGCGCTCCTCGACCCGCGCTCCACCTGGGCGGACCCGGAGGCGTACGACGCGAAGGCGCAGGAGCTTGCCGCCATGTTCCGCGAGAACTTCGAGGGCAAATTCGCGTCGGAAGTCGACCCGGCGGTCGCGGCGGCCGGGCCTCCCGCGGCGTGAGCGTCCGGCAGCTACGCGTCGTCGTCACGGCCGACGACTACGAGGAGGCGCTTCGCTTCTACCGCGACGTGCTCGGCCTGCCCGAGCTCGGCGCGTTCTCGGGCGAGCACGGCGACGTGACGATCCTCGATGCCGGTCGGGCGACGCTCGAGCTGTCCGATCCGCCCCACGCCGCCTACATCGACCAGGTGGAGGTGGGGAGGCGCGTTGCCGGCCATATCCGGATCGCGTTCGAGATCGACGATGCCACGGAGAGCACACGACTTCTGGCCGAGGCCGGTGCTCGTGTGCTCGCGGGGCCGACGTCCACGCCGTGGGGGTCGCTCAACGCGCGGCTCGAGGCGCCGGCCGGCCTCCAGCTGACGCTGTTCGAGGAGCGCTCGGACGGCGGGCCCGAGCGCGTCGTCGCGTAGCTCGGCCTCCGGGCGCACGTCCTTCCGGCCACCATCGAGCAGACGCAGACGTCACGTCGGGGCCGCTCGTCGCGTGCGCTTCGGCGGGCCTCGGGAACGGCCCATCCGATAGGTTCCAAGCGATGGACGCACCTTTCGACGTGCTCGTCGTCGGCGCCGGCTGCGCGGGCATGCGCGCCGCGATCGAGGCGCACGATGCCGGTGCGCGGGTGGCCGTGGTCTCGAAGCTCCACCCGACCCGCAGCCACTCGGGCGCGGCCGAGGGGGGCATCAACGCGGCGCTCGGCAACAAGGCGGACGACAGCCCCGAGACGCACGCGTTCGACACCGTCAAGGGCTCGGACTACCTCGGCGACCAGGACGCGATCGAGGTCTTCACGCGCGAGGCGCCGAGTGACATCTACCAGCTGGAGCACTGGGGCTGTGTCTTCTCGCGCGACCAAGACGGCAAGCTCGACCAGCGCCCGTTCGGCGCGGCCGGCTCGCCGCGCACCGTGTACTCCGCGGATATCACGGGCCACGTCCTCATCCAGGTGCTCTACGAGCAGCTCCAGAAGCGCGTGGACCAGGGCCTCGTGGTGCTCGAGGAGTACTTCGCCTTCCGGCTCGTGGAGGAGGACGGCCGCTGCACTGGGGTCATCTGCTGGGATCTCCTGAACGGCGGGGTGAAGGCTGTGACGGGATCGGCGACGATCCTCGCCACCGGGGGCGTCGGTCGCCTCTACCGCGCGACGACGAACGCCTACGCCTGCACAGGGGACGGGATGGCGATGGCCCTCCATGCGGGGCTTCCGCTGAAGGACATGGAGTTCATGCAGTTCCACCCGACGACGATGTACCCGTCGGGGATCCTCATCACCGAAGGCTGCCGGGGTGAGGGCGGCTACCTGCTCAACAAGGACGGCGAGCGGTTCATGAAGCGGTACGCGCCGAACGCGCTCGAGCTCGCCTCGCGGGACGTCGTGTCCCGCTCCGAGACGACGGAGATCGAGGCGGGCCGCGGGGTCAACGGCTCCGTGATGCTCGACCTTCGCCATCTCGGCCCGGAGAAGATCCTCAACAAGCT
>NZ_DASTCS010000053.1:0-22776 GCF_035710885.1 Gaiella sp.
CAGAAGAACGGCATCGTCAGCCGGGCGGTGAAGTCGCCGAGCGGCCTCGTGAGCCGAACCTGGAGGCGATGGCGGCCGAGCACGCGGACGCCCGAGATCGACTTCGCCTTCCCGTCGATCACGGCGTCGGCGCCTGCGATCTCGTGCATGTACTTCGTCGCCGGCGATTGGAGTGTCGGTTGGGCGTTCCGATTGAAGGCGTCGGCGAAGCTCCGCGCCGTCACCGCCGCGCCGGTGTGGAAGCGGAACGTCCGCCTGAGATCGAACGTGTACGTGCGCCCGTCACGGGAGACGGTGAACGACCGAACGACCTCCGGAACCACGCGCAGACCGGCGGCGCCCGGCGCGTCCGGCTGGTTGAACAGCTTCGCGCAGGTGGCGTACTCGATCATCCAGTCGTCCGTCAGGTAGGCGAGCGCCGGGTCGACGCTCAGGTCGTCGGGCGACATGATCCGCAGCGTGCCGCCCTTCGGCGTCTCAGCTGCAGAGCTTGCGAGCGCCGATGCGCCGAGCAACGCCGTCCCGGCGGCGAGCATCGCGAACGCGAGTGAGAGCCGCAGCGCCATTACTTCTTGCACACCGCGGCGATGTCGAGGCCGTAGACGGGGTGGTCGAGGACGCAGCCGACGCTGCGCGAGACGAACGTCCGGCGCTGAGAGTGCACTGTCGGCGCCCAGGGTGGGTTGTCGCGCATCAGGTCGACGTCGAGGTCGGCCCACGCCTTCCGTCGGGCCTCGCCCGTGAGCCGGCTCGCTGCCTCGATTCGACGGAGAAAGCCCGGGTCGTCGAGGCGCACCGCGTTGTGCGAGCCGCCTGGGCCGAGCAGCGGGACGAAGAACGCCGCCGCGTCGGCGTAGTCACCCCCCCAGCCGAACTGGATCATGTCGAACGGCTCGCCCGGCGTGGCTGTCTTCGACAGCTGAGTGACTGTGTCGAAGTACTTGACCTCGACGTCGATCCCGATCTGCTTCAGGTTGAAGACGAGCACCTGGGCCATCGCGACCCTGGCCGGTCCGCTGCTGCTGGCGTAGAGGACGAGCGTGGTGGGCTTGAACCTCGCCCGCGCGAGCCATTTGCGCGCGGTCGCCGGATCGGCGCCCTCGAGCGGGTAGATGCTCGTCCTGCGGGCGATAGCGGGTGGCAGCATCTGGTCGGTGCGCTTGCCGGCGAGGTAGCCCCACGCGCGCGCCATCGCGGGCCGGTCGATCGCGTGGTTGATCGCCTTCTTGAGCGGGATCTGACCCGGCCCCCGGAACGCGCGCCGGTCGTGGTTGAACGCGACGAACTCCGTCGCCAGTCCGGGGCTGACGGAAAACCGTCCGCCCGGCCTGTTGATGCCGTACTTCTCGGCAACGCCTCGATACGCGGCGGGGAGGAGCGGGATGCAGGAGTCGATGCGATCCTCCTCGACCCCGGTCAGGCAGGATTCCGCCGGCTCGCCGAAGGTCCACATGATCTGGTCGACGTTGGCAGGGCGGCTGCCGCGGTAGTACGTATTGCGCTTCAGCACGAGCCGCTGGTTCACGATCCGCTCGGCGACGTAGTAAGGGCCCGAGCCAGGTGGGTTGTCGATTCCCTTCCCGTCGACAGGGGTGTTGGGCAGGATCGGGCAGAAGAACGGCATCGTCAGCCGTGCCGTGAAGTCGCCGATCGACCTGGTGAGGCGGACCTGCAGCCGGTAGCGGTCGAGCACGCGGATGCCGGAGATCGAGGCTGCCTTGCCGTCGATCACCGCCTGGGCGCCGACGATCTCGCGCATGTATGACGTGGCCGGTGATTCGAGCTTCGGTTGGGCGTTGCGGTCGAATGCGTCGGCGAAGCTCTGGGCGGTCACTCTGGCGCCGGTGTGGAAGCGGAACGTCTTCCTCAGGGTGAAGGTGTAGGTGCGGCCGTCCCTCGAGACGGTGTGCCGGTCGACGACCTCGGGCACGATCCTCGCCCCGGCTGTGCCGGCGGCGTCGGGGTAGTTGAAGAGCTTCGCGCACGTCGCGTATCCGATCTGCCACGAGTTCGGGAAGTACGCGAGCGCCGGGTCGACGAAGTCGACGTCCGCGAAGCTGCTCAGCCGGAGCGTGCCGCCCTTCGGCGTCTCCGCAGTGGAGCCCGCCGACGAGGACGCGACGAGCAACGCCGTTCCGGCAACGAGCATCACGAGCGAGAGCGAGAGCCGCCGCGTCATCGCTTCTTGCACACCGCGGCGAGGTCGAAGCCGTAGACGGGGTGGTCGACGACGCAACCGGTGCTCCGCGAGACGAACGTGCGGTTCTGCGTATGCACGAACGGCGCCCAGGGCGGGTTGTCGCGCATCAGTTCGACGTCGAAGTCCGCCCACGCCGTGCGGCGCCTTTCACCTGTGAGCCGGCTCAGTGACTTCATGCGACGCTCGAGGCGCGCGTCGTCGAGATTGACGCCGTTCCTCGCATCGGCCCGGCTCAGGAGCGGGATGAAGAATGCAGCCGCGTCGGCGTAGTCGGCCGACCAGCCGATCATGATCAGGTCGAATGGCTCGCTGCGCACCGACGCCTTCTCGGTCAACGACACCGTGTCGAAATACTTGATCTGGAGATCGATTCCGATCTGCCTCAGGTTGAAGGCGAGCACCTGCGCGATCGCGACGCCGGTCGGGTTGTTGTTCGCGTAGAGGACGAGCTCCCTCGGCTGCAGGGCGGCTCGCCGGAGCCACGTGCGCGCCGACGTCGGGTCCGCCCCGGCGTGGGGATAGATGCGTGCCGGGCGCGCCAGCGCGGGCGGAAGCATCTGGTCCGTGCGACGGCCCGCGAGATAGCCGAACGCACGAGCCATGTCGGGCCGGTCGATCGCGTAGTTGATCGCCTTCTTGAGCGGTATCTGACCGCGTCCTGCAAACGCCGGGCGAGCATGGTTGAAGGCGAAGAACCATGTCGTGAGGCTCGGCCTGACGAGGAACTGACCACGGTTGATCCCGTACCTCTCGGCGAGCGTCCGGTATGCGCCGGTCGGCACGCCGAACGTGCCGCAGAAGTCCATGCGGTCGCTCTCGGCGTCGGCGAGACACGACTCCCGCGTGTTGCCGATCGCCCAGACGACCCGGTCGATGTTGGCGGCGCGCTTGCCCCGGTAGTAGGGGTTGCGCTCGAGGACGATTCGCTGGTTGGCCACGCGCTCGGCGACGTAGTACGGCCCCGAGCCCGGCGGGCTGTCGGTGCCGGCCGGGTCGACCGGCGGCGAAGGCAGGACGGGGCAGAAGAACGGGAGGGTCAGCCGGGCGGTGAAGTCGCCGAGAGGGCGGGTCAGCCGAATCTGCAGCCGATACCGGCCGAGCACGCGCACGCCGGAGATCGAGTCCGCCTTGCCGTCGATCACTGCGGCCGCACCGACGATCTCGTGCATGTAGGCCGTCGCAGGTGATCCGAGCCTGGGTTGCGCCACCCGGTTCAGCGCGTCCGCGAAGCTCTGCGCGGTCACGCGGGCGCCCGTGTGAAAGCGGAACGTCCGCTTCAGAGCGAAGGTGTACGTGCGGCCGTCCTTCGAGACGGTGAAGCGGTCGACGACCTCGGGCTCGAGCCGCGTCCCTGCAGCGCCCCCGGCATCGGGGTAGTTGAAAAGCTTCGCGCAGGTCGCGTAGCCGACCGGCCACGACCACGACGCATATGCGAGCGCGGGGTCGACGAAATCGACGTCGGAGAACCTGCTCATCCGGAGGGTGCCGCCCTTCGGCGCTTCCCCGTCGGTTCGTGCTACGGCGGACGCGCCGAGCAGCGCCGTCCCGACGACGAGCAGCGCGAGCGTGAGTGAGAGCCGCCCCGTCATCGCTTCTTGCAGAGCGCCGTGATCTCGACGCGGAGAATCGGATGGGGGGTGAAGCAGCCGAGACTGGGGGAGAGGAGCGCGCGGCTGTTGATGTGCATGAACGGAGCCCAGGGTGGGTTGTCGCGCATCAGGTCGACGTCGAGGTCGGCCCAGGCCTTCCGTCGCGCCTCGCCGCTCAGACGGTCGACAGCGTCGATTCGGCGGTTCAAGCGCGGATCGTCGAGAGTGACGCCCGATGCGATGGCGCCTGGGCCGAACAGCGGCACGAAGAACGTCGTTGCATCGCCGTAGTCGACCGACCAGCCGAAGATCGCCAGGTCGAAGGGCTCGCCGGAGATCGCCAGCCGCGCGCCCAGGGCTTCGGGCGAGAAGTACTTCACCTCGAGGTCGATGCCGAGCTGCTTCAGGTTGAAGGCGACGATCTGGGCCTGAGCGACGAAATGCGGCAAGTTCCACGTGTAGAGGACGAGCGCGCTCGGCTTGAACCGCGCTTTCGCGTACCAGCGCCGCGCTGCCACGGGGTTTGCGCCGCCGAGGGGATAGATGCTTTCCGCCCGTGCGAGCGCGGGCGGCAGCATCTGGTCGGTGCGCTTGCCGGCGAGGTAGCCGAAGGTGCGTGCCAGTGCGGGTCGGTCGATCGCGAAGTTGATCGCCTTCTTGAGCGGAATCTGTCCCTGCCCGCGGAACGCCGGTCGGCTGTGGTTGAAGGCGTAGGACCAGGTGCCGAGCGACGGGCTGACGAAGAGCCGCCCGTCGGGGCGGTTGATTCCGTACCTGTCCGCCAGGCCGCGCCAGGCGTCCCGCGGAGCGCCAGGCTGGCCGCAGAGGTCCACCCGGTCTTCCTCGAGCGCGAGTAGGCAGGCCGCTACGGATTCGCCGGTCGTCAACACGATCTGGTCGACGTGTCTGGGCCGATCGCCGCGATAGAACGGGTTGCGCTTCAGCGTGATTCGCTGGTTCAAGACGTGCTCGGCGACGTAGTACGGGCCCGACCCGGATGGCCGTTCGATCGCGGCGAGAGGGGTGTCGGGCGGAACCGGACAGAAGAACGGCATCGTCAGCCGCGCGGTGAGGTCGCCGAGCGGCTTCGTGAGCGCGACCTGCAAGCGGTAGCGGTCGAGCACCCGTACACCGGTGATCGACTGCGCCTTGCCGTCGATCACGGCATCCGCGCCGACGATCTGGTGCATGTACGTGGTTGCCGGCGACGGCGGAGTCCGCAGCCTGGCGACGCGGTCGAGCGCGTCGGCGAAGCTCTGCGCGGTCACCCTCGCGCCGGTGTGGAAGCGAAACGTGTCCTTCAGGATGTAGGTGTAGGTGCGGCCGTCCCTCGAGACCGTGAACCGGTCGACGACCTCCGGCACGACGCGCCAGCCGCGTTCGCCCCCGACGTCTCTGTAGGCGAAGAGCCTCGCGCACGTCGCGTCCTGGATCAGCCATGAGTCCCCCAGGTAGCCGCGCGCCGGGTCGACGAAGTCGACGTTGGCCGCCGCGATGCGGAGCGTGCCACCTCTCGGCGCCTCGCCCGCCCGGGTCGCGCCCGCCCAGAAGAAGGCGGCGAGTAGCACCGCCCCGGCCACGAGCGTCGCCAGCGTCCCCCCTAGCCTTCCCGCCACCGCACCTCCTCGTGCGCGATGGTACGACCTTCGGCCCAAGAAATGAAGGGCGAAGCTTCGTCAGCCCTCTGGGAGCGGCGACCCGGGACTCGTCCACACGCGGCCGAACGCGACGAGGACGCCGCCGGACGACACGCCGAGCTCGATCGTCTCGGGAGAATCCTCGCCCGGCGCGAGGCGCGCGACCGATCCGTCCCCGCCGCTCACCACCCAGACCGTCCCGGACTCGTCCACTGCCACCGCGTTCGGCCCCGCTCCCACCTCGACCGAGTCCTCGACCGTGTTGCCCTCGGGGGGGATGCGCCAGAGCCGGGCGCGCGCGTTGGCCGTGAACCACGTGGCGTCCCGGCCGACCGCGATCGAGGTCGCGGTGGAGTCGGTCACGCCGGTCACGAAAGTGCTGTTGAGCTCGCTCCCCGTCGCGGGATCGATCTTGTTCACGCCGTTGATGCCGCCGAGCCAGATTGCTCCGCCGCCGACGGCGATCGAAAGGGAGGCTCCGTACCCCTCGGTCAGGCGCTTTGGCTTGCCGGTCGCGGGGTCGATCCGGGTCACCTCGCCGCCTCCGCGCTCGAGCGCCCACACCGCACCGTCACCCGTCGTGAGGACGACCGTCTGGCGCAGGACGGACAGAGAGCCGGTCTCGCTCTCCTCGATCGTGATCGAGCTCCTGACCTCTCCGAGCTCGGGCCCGATCTCGAGCACCGCCAGCCTGCGTCCCTGGTTGACCGCCACCCAGACCGAGCCCTCGCCCACAGTGAGCCCGATCGGGAGGCCGTCGGCCGGGATCCCGCGCGTCTCGGCGACCTCCAGCGTGTCCGAGTCGATGGTCGTGAGCGTGCGCGCCTTCGGGTCGAGCGCCCAGACGAAGCCCTCCCCCGCGGCGATCAGGGACGACTCGAAGCCGACGGGGATGTCCGCCACGAGCTCGCCGCTCGCCGTGTCGATGACGCCGACCGACAACGGCCGGATCCCCGACAGGCCGTCCGAGCCGCGAAGGAGTAGCACGACGGCGACCGCGGCGACCGCGATCACGGCCGCCGAGGCCGCGACCAGTGCGCGCAGCCGACCCCGAGGCAGCCGGAGGCGGCGCCTGCCGTGGCGACGCGCGGTGGCAAACCCCTCCTCCAACCCGAGCGTGGCTCGCGCCGAGGAGACGAGCTCTGCGCAGGTCTCGTACCGCTCCGCGGGCGCCTTCGCGAGGGCGCGCGCCATGACCGCGTCGATCTCGTCCCCGAGCTCCGGATGCGCGGGTCGAAGCGAGCCCGGCGGTTCGTGCACGTGGGCCCACAGCGTCGCCACCTCCGACTCACGGGCGAACGGGCGGACGCCCGCCAGGCACTCGTACAGCACGCAACCGAGGGAGTACACGTCGGCGCGTCCGTCGACTCGCTCGCCGCGGATCTGCTCCGGAGAGACGTATTCGATCGTTCCCACCAGCTCTCCCGTCCCGGTCAGGCCGGAGATCGAGGACGACTGCTTGGTGAGCCCGAAGTCGGTCAGGTAGCAGTGCTCGCGGCCGGAGCGGCCGGTGATCAGGACGTTGGCCGGCTTGACATCGCGGTGGATGAGCCCGCGCTCGTGTGCCGCGTCGAGCGCGTCACCGACCTGCTCGATCAGCCGCAACGCGCGAGCCGGGTCGAGCGGGGCCTCCCGGGCGATCAGCTCTCGGAGGTCGTAGCCCTCGACGTACCGCATCGCGAGGTACAGGCGGCCCTCGGCATCTCCTGCCGCATAGATCGGGACGATGTGCGGATGATCGAGTGACGCCGCGACCTGCGACTCGCGGAGGAACCGTTCGCGGAAGCGCTCGCTCTCGGCGAGCTCCGGCACCAGCAGCTTCAGCGCGACCTTGCGGCCGAGGCGGCTGTCCTCCGCGCGGTAGACCGCTCCCATCCCGCCTCGCCCGAGCAACTCCTCCAGCCGGAAGCCGGCGATCTCGCTCCCGGGGAGTGGATCCGACCCGACCGGCATCGGCCCCCCTTCCGCACTTCCCGTGAGAATAGGGCCGTGACCGGCGCATTGCGAGTCGGCGACTACACGCTCGAGCAGCAGCTCGGCAGGGGCGCGGTAGGGGTCGTCTACCGGGGGCGCTCGACGGACGGCCGAGTCGTCGCGATCAAGACGTTCGACCCATCACTCGCCCGGGACGACACGTTTCGGGCGCGTCTGGCGCACGAGGCCCGCGTCGCACGCGAGATCGTCGACCCGCACCTCGTGCGGATACTCGAACTGCGTGAGGACGCCGACAACCCCTGCCTCGTGCTCGAGTACCTCCCCGGAGGCTCGCTCGCGGAGAGGCTCGTCCGCGAACCGCTGCAACTGGAGGAGATGCTCGACGTGGTCGCGTCGATCGCGGCCGGGCTGGACGCGCTCCATCGTGGCGGCATCGTCCACCGCGACGTCAAGCCGTCGAACGTCATGTTCCGCGAGGACGGCTCGGCAGCGCTCACGGACTTCGGCCTCGCCAAGGGCGCGGCCTACACGGTCCTGACCCGGCCCGGTCAGGTGCTCGGGACACTCGACTACCTGGCGCCCGAGCTGATCCGCGGAGGGGAGGCAACACCCGCGTGCGACGTGTACGCACTCGGCTGCGTCGCGTTCGAGTGCCTCGCCGGAACGCCGCCCTTCGCCGACCGGAGCCTCTTCGGCGTCGGCGCAGCCCACCTCGAGGACGATCCTCCCGATCCGCCCGCGCCCCCTGAGGTCTCCTGGGCGCTGCTGCGCGCGCTCGAGAAGGATCCCGCGGCGCGCCCCGCGACGGCGACGATGTACGCGCATCTGTTACGTGCCGCGGGACGGCGCTAGCGCCAGTGCGACCGCGTCGTCGAGCGAGGACTGGCGACCGGTCTCGCATGCTCGCGCGAAGACCTCGTCCTCGGCCTCGCGAAGCGGGGCGGCGACCTCGTCCACGTCACCCGCCTGGACGAGGACGCCGGTTTCCTCGTTCTCTGCGATGAACGCGCCCCACAGGCCGCCCGCCCGTTCGATGTCGCCCTGCTCGAGAGCCGAGCGCGCCAGCAGGAGGAGCGACAGGAGCGCGATCCGCCGATCTCCGCTTGCCCACGCTTTCTCGAGCGCCGCGCGCGCAGCCGAGTCGGCGACGTCGTGCTGTCCGAGGCGCAATGCGACCTCCGCGATGCCGGCCCTCTGCCATGTCTCCCAGAGCGTGAACCCGCACGACGCCGCGACGACGGCTGAGGCCTCGTAGAGAGCGACAGCGCGGTCGAGATCCCCGTCGTTCTCCGCCAGCGATCCCAGCGCACTGAGACGCTGCGCCTCGAGCACGGGGAGATCCAGCCCCTCCGTCAGCGTCCCCGCGAGATCCAGGATCCTGACGGCCTCGTCCGCCTGGCCTCGTGAGCCCGCGTGGACGGCCAGGCGCGTGAGGATCTTCGCCTGGCCGCGAGCGTCGCCGAGCTCCCGGTAGATGGCGAGCGCCCGCTCGTAGCTCGGCTCTCCGGCGCTCTGGTCATGCTCGAGGAGGATCGTCGTCCCGCCGTGGATCGTCAGCAGAACCGCGCGAAGCGGTTTCGGGACGGCATCGCCGAGCCGTAGGAGCTCCTCCGCCCGCCGTTGTCCCTCTGCGAGCGCCTGTGTCGCCCACAAGAGTTCGAGAACCGCTACGAGCTCGGCGGCCAGCGCGGGCTCGGCACGGCTCGCCCAGTCGATCGCCGCACGCACGTCGTCGATCTCCGGATGGAGGAGGTCCGGGCGCGGCACCACGGGCTCGAGGTGACCACCGAGGTTGGCGGAGCGGGCGACGGAGAGCATGCGGGCTGCATGGCGGGTCCGCAGCTCGTCGAGCCGGCGCTCCCCGCGCTCCTGCAGCCGTGCCCTCGCGAACTCGCGAATCGTCTCGAGCATCCAGTAGCGGTCGGCGCCGCCGGGGTCGGTGCGCCGGCGGACGAGGCTCTTGTCGATGAGGGATGCGAGCGTGTCGAGGTCGGCGTCGCAGATCTCCTCGGCGGCCTCCAGCGTGCAGCCGCCGCGAAAAACGGCGAGGTCCGCGAAGAGCTCCTGCTCATGCGGGGTCAGGAGGTCGTACGACCACTCGATCGTGGCACGCAGCGTTGCGTGCCGGGGATCGGCGTCACGCGCGCCGGGGAGATCGAGGCGCGCCGAGAGCCGCTCGAGCAGCGACTCGGGTGCGAGCAGACGTGTGCGCGCGGCGGCCAGCTCGAGCGCGAGCGGAAGGCGGTCCAGGCGGTCGCAGAGCGCCGCCACGCCCAGGCTCCCCCCCTCGAACCGAGGGTCGACGGCACGGGCGCGCGCGACGAAGAAGGCGACGGCGTCGTCTGCGGTCAGCGGCGGCAGATCGAACCGTGTCTCGGGCGCCACCCCGAGCGCCTCGCGACTCGTCACGAGCAGGCGGAGCGAGGGCGAGGCGTCGACGAGAGCAGCCAGCGGGGCGGCCGCCGCGGGAAGGAGCTGCTCGAGGTTGTCCAGCAGGACGTGGGTGCGCTTGTCGCCGACACGCGCGGCGATGGCGGCCGGCTCGGAGCTCTCGGCCCCCAGGGCCGCCGCGACCGCGGGGAGGACGAGGGCGGCGTCGCGCAACGTCGCGACGGGGACGAACAGCGTGCCGCCGTCTGCGTCTTCCGCAAGAAGGCGCGCGAGCTCGAGAGCGAAGCGCGTCTTTCCGGTGCCGCCGGGGCCGAGGACGGTGAGAACGCGGGGATCCCGCTCGAGCACGACCGTCACAGCGTCGTGGAGCTCCTGCTCGCGACCGAGGAACGGCGTCGCGGGCGTCGGCAGCCTCACCGTGCCAGGGGTCCGGAGCGGCGGGAAGTCCCGGTCTCCGAGCTGCAGCAGGCGTGCCGGGCCGTCGAAGTCCTTGAGCCGGTGACGTCCGAGGTCAACGAGTGTCGCCTGCGCGTCGAGGAGCGCCGACGTCGCCTCCGTGAGGATTGCCTGGCCGCCGTGGGCGAGTGCCGCGACGCGCGCGCCCCGGTGCACGTCCACGCCGACGTAGCCCTCCGCCGTCACGGTCGGCGTCCCCGTATGGAGGCCCATGCGGACGCGGATCGGCCCGGGCTCCAGCGCTGCGAGCGCATCCAGCGCGGCGGCGGCCGCGCCCGGAGCAGTCGGGAAGGCGACGAAGAAGGCGTCGCCCTGCGTGTCCACCTCGACGCCGCCGTGCGCGGCAAAGGCCTCGCGCAACACGCGGCGATGCTCCGCCAGCGCCTCGGCGTACGTGTCCGGCCCGAGGGCGTGCAGCAGCCGTGTCGACCCCTCGATGTCCGTGAAGAGGAACGTCACCGTGCCGGTCGGGAGCTCCGCGCACATCGGGCTTGTGATTCAACACAAGCGCATCTCTCTGTGCGACTGGCCGGCGGCGCGACCGGCCGTCGAGCGCCTCGGGCCCCGAGGCGCCCGGGCTCGCTCGCGCACAGGTGCACGTCACGGGCGAGCGCGGCTTGCGCGCGCGAGGAACGGGGGTGCCCGGGTCAGACGGTGGAGCCGGCAGAGGCCAGCGCAGCGACCGCGGTGTGCGCACGGCGGGCCGCCTCACCGGCCGGAAGCGACCAGAACGCCTCCGGCGTCGAGAAGATCTCGACGTCGAGCGTGCCGTCCCAGCCCGCTTTCCGGAGCGCCGCCACGAGCTCGGCGGAGCGCCCCCCGCCCTCGCCGGGGAGCACGCGCAGGCCGGGAACCTCCTCGGGCGGCACATCGGCGACGTGCAGCCCCGTGAATCGCCCCATAGCGGCGACGACCTCCGGCGTGCCCTCACGCGCGAGGTTGAAGGTATCGGCCATGATCCCGACCTCGTCGAGCCCGGCCTCGTCGAGCAGCGCGAGCGCGTCCGCGAGGGAGCAGACGAAGGCCGTCGACTCGCGCTGCGCGGGGTGGATCGGCTCCAGGCCGAGCCGCACGCCGGCGTCCCGGGCCACGGCGGCTGCACGGCGTAGCCCGTCGAGCACGACGCGTCGCGCTCCCTCGAGGGACAGCGAGCCGAGCGGGCCGCTCAGGACGAGGACGCTCTCGGGCTCGTACGTCGCGAGGCGCTCGATCGACGCGCAGATCGCCTGGGTGCGCTCCTCCGGAGCGGCAGGCCCTTCCAGGCCGGGGATCCCGAGCTGGAGGAAGGAAGGAACGGCTGGGACGCAGTTCGCGACCCCAAGGCCGTGCTCACGCAGGAGCGCGCGGTTCGCGTCGTCGTCGTCGGGCAGCTTCATCTCCCAGAGGCCGATCGCGTCGAATCCCGCCGCCGCGTACGCCCGGACGTCCTCGGCGAACGACGCGTTCAGCGTGGAGATCGCCGAGAGGGACAGCTTCACGAGCGTCCTGGAAGCTTTGCAAGGAGCCTCCTCGGCAGCGGCGGCTTCGTGAGCTCTTTCGCGACCAGGTAGCCGGAGCCCGCTCCGAGACCCGGGCCGGGGTGCGTGCTCGCCCCGACGTGCCACAGGCCCTCGACCGTCGTACGGTGACCCGGCGAGGCCGCGAACGGCCTCCAGATGAGGTTCTGGTCGAGCGCACAGCTGCCCGCGTAGATGTCCCCGCCGACCAGGTTCGGGTTGAGCGCCTCGAGGTCGGCCGGGGAGAGGACGACCCGCCTCAGGGTGGCCGACGAAAGGTTTTCGATCGACTCGCCGAGCCGCGCGACGATCCGATCGGCATACGCCTCGCGCAGCGTCTCCGTCCAGCCGCCGTCGCCGACGTCGAGCTCCCCGGCGGCATCGCCTTTCACGCGGCCGGCCGGAAGCTCCTGGAGCTGGATCCAGACGATCCACTTCCCCTCGGGAGCGCGCGAGGGATCGACGGCGCAGGGCTGGCCGGCGACGATGGTTGCCTCGGCGGGGAGCAAGCCTCGCTCCGCCTCGTTCACCGCCCGGGAGACGCCGTCGAGCCCCGGCGTGACGTGCACGATCGCCGTCCGACCGAGGCGCTCCGCGTCGGCGCCCTTCCAGCGCGGAGGCTCGTCCAGCGCGAGGTGGATCTGCATCCCGGCTCGCCCGAAGCGGTAGCGGGCCGCCGCGTCGGTGACGTCCACGGGCACGTCGCCCGCCCGCAGGAGGCTGCCGTACAGCTGGGTGGGCGTGACGCCCGCGACCACCGCCCTCGTCGCGTCGACTCGCTCGCCGCCCGAGAGCACGACCCCGGTCGCGCGGCCGTCCGAGACGACGATCGACTCCACCTGGGCGTCGGTCCTGAGCTCCCCGCCCGCATCTCGGACGATCCCGGAGAGCGCCTCGACCAGCCGGACGCCTCCGCCGACCGGCACCGGCATGCCGCCGAGCTGGACCGCGCAGGCGATCACCTGTGTCATGAACCCCGAGACCGCGTTCTCCGGGCCGAGCCCGGTGTGGAGCACCCATGGTGCAAGCAGGCCGTGCGCCTGCTCCGACCGGAACGTTCCCGTCGTCCAGTCGCGGCACGTCGCCAGGGCGTGCCCGGCGAAGTCGAGCAACCCGCGTCGGCCGAAGCGGCGCAGCATCCTCTGCCCGAGCCCGAGCCCGGCGGGCGACCAGAGCTCGGTTCCCAGCACGCCGAAGGAGACGTCGGCATTGGCCATGAACCCCTCGAACTGCCGTTGCCAGGCCCCACCGTCGCCGGGGGCGAAGCGGTCGAACTCGGCGACGTTCGCCTCCATCGTCGTCTGGAGGAACATCGCCGACGCGTCGGGGAAGGCGGTGGCGGTAGGGAGGTCGGTGTTCACGTACTCGAGCCCGCGCCGGTGTAGATCGTCGCCGAGCTCCGCGTAGGCCGCCGAGCCCATGAAGAGTGGGTGCCACGAGCTCATCACCTCGTGGGTGAAGCCGGGGAGCGTGTAGCCCGACTCCGTCCGGATAGCCCCGCCGAGCCGGTCGGAGCGCTCCAGCACGCACACGCTCCAGCCGTCCCGGGCGAGCAGGGCACCGGCGGTGAGCGTGTTGATCCCCGACCCGACGAGAACAGCGTCGAACCCGGCCACGCGGCGAGGCTACCACGGTCCCGATCCTTGACATGTCAGCGCGTCGCTTGTGAAAGAATCGGCCCATGCTGCTGCGAGAGGTCTCGTACGCGCGTCCGGCCACCGTCGAGGAGGCCGTCTCCCTCCTTTCCGAGCACGACGGGGCACGTGCCCTGGCGGGGGGCCAGACGCTCGTGAACGTGATGAAGCAGCGGGCCGCCTCGCCCGACGTGCTCGTCGACCTCGGGAAGCTCGACGAGCTCCGCACGATCTCCGTCTCCGGCACGACACTCGAGATCGGTGCGATGGCCACGCTCGCGTCGATCATCGGCTCGTCCGAGGTCGAGGTCAGCCGGCCGATCGTGGCGGAGGTCGCCGCGACCGTCGCCGATGTGCAGGTGAGGAACCGAGGCACGCTCGGCGGGAACATCTGCGTCAACGACCCGACGAACCACTTCCCGCCTCTGCTCGTCGCCCTCGGCGCCTCGATGACGATCCGCAACGCGGGCGGGGAGCGCACCGTCGGAGCGGACGAGTTCTTCGTCGGCGTGTTCGAGACGGCCGTCGGTGAAGGCGACCTCCTGACGCGGATCAGCATCCCGGCGGCGGTCAAGGGCACCGGGGACGGGATGGCCGGGGTGACGCTCGGAGCGCACGGGACCTACGTCGCGAACGCGGCCGCCTCCGTCGCCGACGGCGCCTGGCGCATCGCGCTCGGGTGTGTGGCCGCGGTCCCCGTCCGCGGGACGGCGGTCGAGGAGAAGCTCTCAGGGGTCGACGTCGACGATGCCTCCGCCCGCGCCGCGGTCGAGGGGCTCGGCGCCACGCTCGACCCGCCGTCCGACGTCCACGCGTCGGTCGAGTATCGGCGCAGCCTCGCCGAGACGTCGACTGTCCGCGCCGTACTCGAAGCAGCGCAGCGAGCGAGGGGGTAACCGTGTCGGTGACACCGACTTCGAGCCAGGTCGTGACCGTGACGGTGAACGGACACACGTACGAGCACGAGGTCCCCGCCCGGCGACTCCTCGTTCACTTCCTGCGCGACGACCTCTCCCTGACCGGGACGCACATCGGCTGCGACACGGGCAGCTGCGGCGCCTGCACGGTGCACCTCGACGGCGTCGCCGTCAAGAGCTGTGCGGTGCTCGCGGTACAGGCCGACGGCGCACAGGTCACGACCGTCGAGGGCCTCGCGGGTGAGGAGCTGACGCCGCTCCAGAAGTCGTTCTCGGAGCACCACGCCCTCCAGTGCGGGTACTGCACGCCTGGGATGCTGATGAGCGCGACCGCGCTCCTGGCCGACAACCCGAGCCCGACGGAGGAGGAGGTCAAGGTCGGCCTGCAGGGCAACATCTGCCGCTGCACCGGCTACTGGAACATCGTCGAGGCCGTTGTCGCGGCCGGCAAGGGGGGTTCCGCGTGATCCGTGCGCTCCGCGTCGCGGCCGAAGCGGGATTCACTCCCCCGCAGGCCGGCGAGGGCTCGTCCCGGGAGGCCACGAGAAGGAGGGGGCTCGTGGGGGAACCATGGGTTCCCCCACGTCCGAACATCTGCCGCTGCACCGGCTACTGGAACATCGTCGAGGCCGTTGTCGCCGTAGGGAAGGGGGGTGGCGCATGACCGCGGTCGAGACCGAGGGCACGACCACCCTGCGGAAGGGCTTCGTCGGGCAGAACGTGCCGCGCAGGGAGGACCGGCGGCTCGTCGAGGGCCAGGGCCTGTTCTTCGACGACGTCAAGCGCCACGGGATGGGGTACGTCCACTTCGTGCGCTCGCCGTACGCCCATGCGCGCATCCAGTCGATCGACGTCAGCGCCGCGCTCGAGCTCCCCGGTGTGTACGGGACGCTCACCGGCGACGAGGTCGCGATTCTCACCGACCCGTTCTTCCAGATCGCCGCCGAGCCGGGTGGGAGCGTCAAGGACTACGCGCTCGCGGTGGGCAAGGTGCGCTACGTCGGCGAGCCGGTGGCCGCGGTCGTCGCGGAGACGCGCGAGCTCGCGCGCGACGCGTCCGAGCTCGTGATGGTCGACTACGACCCGCTCGACGTCGTCGTCGACGCGCGCAAGGCGATGGAGGACGGGGCGCCGGTGCTGCACGAGGAGTGCGGCGGGAACGTGTCGTACAGCGGCGTCTGGGAGTGGGGCGACGTCGACGCGGCATTCGCCGAGGCCGACCACGTCGTGAAGATCTCGGAGCTCCACTTCGACCGGTTCAACTCGACGCCGCTGGAGCTCGACGGCGCGCTCGTCGAGTACAACCGCGGCGTCGGCCAGTGGACCATCACGACGAACAACCAGTTCCCCGGGTTCGCGGTGATCATGATGGCCCCCGCGATGCGGGTCGGGACGGACAAGCTCCGCATGGTCACGCAGGACATCGGCGGCGGCTTCGGCAACAAGATCACGTCGCATCCGCAGCTCGTCGCGCTCTGCCTCCTGGCCCGCAAGCTCAACCGGCCGGTGCAGTGGACCGAGGCGCGGACCGACTTCCACCAGTCGATGTCGCACGGGAACGAGCGCTGGTTCCTGGACACCGAGGTGGCGGTGAAGGCGGACGGGACGATGACGGCGTTCCGGACGAGGGCGCTCGACGACGCGGGGGCATACCTCCGCTACGAGCCGCTCGGGGGCGTGATCTGGTCGCAGGTCGCTCCCGGGATGTACGGCTGGCGCAACCTGCGCGTCGACTTCACGCAGGTGATGACGAACAAGGCGCCGGTGTCGCCGAACCGTGGGTACTCGCGCATGCAGCACCTCTGGTTCACGGAGCGGATCGTCGACATCGTCGCGCAGGAGCTCGGCTTCGACCGCGTGGAGCTGCGAAAGCGCAACTACGTCCAGCCGGAGCAGATGCCCTACGAGACGCCCAACGGCTGCGTCTACGACTCCGGCGACTACCCGAGGTCGCTCGACATGGTGCTGGACCTGATCGGCTACGACACGATCGAGGAGCGCCGCCGGGAGGCTGCCTCCCGCGGGAAGCTGCTCGGCTTCGGGATCGGCTCGACCCTCGACTCGGGGACGAACAACTTCGGCCAGTCGCAGCTCCTGAACCCCGAGCTGCAGTTCTCGGGCAACAACGAGGTCGCGACGGTCAAGCTCGACATCTTCGGCGAGGTGGTGGTGACCCTCGGGACGACCCCGCAAGGCCAGAGCCACGAGACGACGGCCGCGCAGGTCGTCGCGGACATCCTCGGCTGCGACGTCGACATCGTGCACGTACGCGCGGGCCACGACAGCTACTGGAACTCGCACGCCGGCTTCTCCGGCACGTATGCGAGCCAGTTCGCGGTCACGGGCCTCGGCGCGGTGAAGGGCGCGACGGAGGATCTCGCGAACCAGATGAAGACCCTCGCCTCGATGGTCTTCCAGTGCCCGGTGGAGGCGATCGAGCTGGCAGACGGCTTCGCACGCATCGCCGACAACACCGACGCGGCCCTGCCGTTCATGGCCCTCGGAGCAATCCCGAACGCGAACAACGCCGGCTTCCCGACCGACCCGCCGCCGATGAACGCCCGCTTCGTCTACCGGCCGCCGTTCGACGTCCCCGACAAGGAGCGGAAGTTCGGGAAGCTGACGCTGACGTACGCGATGCAGATCCACGCCTGCGTGATCGAGGTCGATCCCGAGACGGGTGTCTACGAGATCGTCGACTACGCGGCGGTGGACGACTGCGGCATCCGCGTCAACCCGCGCATCGTCGAGGGCCAGGTGATGGGCGCGACCGCGCACGCGATCGGCGCCGCGATGTTCGAGGTCTTCGCCTACGACGAGGAGGGCAATCTCCTCACGCCGAACTTCTACGACTACCACGTCCCGCACACGCTCGACATGCCGCCCCTGAAGACGGGGGCGGTCGAGTCGCCGTCTCCGTTCACACCGCTCGGCACGAAGGGGATGGGCGAGGGCGGCGGCGGAGGCATCCACTGCATCGGCGCGGCGCTGCAGGACGCCCTGCGTGGATCGGGCGCCGCGCTCGTGACGTCGAGCCACAACCCGTACCACCGCGTCTGGGAGATGCTCCGCCATCCCGAGCGGTTCCGCGAGAAGGTGGAGGTGAGCAGCACGTGAAGATCGAGGGCACCAAGGAGTTCGACGCGCCGCGCGCGGTCGTGTGGAGCGTCATCAACGACCCGGCGAAGATGGCGAAGACGATGCCGGGCGTGGAGAGCTTCGAGATCGCCGACGACACGCACTGGAGCGCCAAGGTCAAGGTGCCGCTCGGCCTCGGCGGCCTCAAGATGTCCATGCAGTTCACGAAGCTCGAGGAGCGTCCGCTCGAGTTCGCCTCGCTGAACGCGAAGGGCACCGGCGTCGGCGCGCTGATGAACATGACGACGTCCTTCACGCTGAGCGGCGAGGGCGACCAGACGCACATGGACTGGGAGGCGGACGTGAAGATCGCCGGCCCGGTGGGCTCGATGGGCCAGCGCGTGCTCCAGCCGATCATCAACCAGCAGGTCGGGAACGTCCTCTCGGCGCTCGACGCGCAGGTGCAGGAGGCGAAGACGGGCGCCTAGTCCGAGGGTGTCGCCAGACTGCTCTCGAGAGCGGTCATCCCGAGCTCGCGTACCGTCGCGAGCGCCTCGCCGCGCAGCGTACGGGCGCGCACTTCGTCGCCGAGCTCGACGAGGATCTGCGCCAGGTCGACGCGAGCGTATGCCGCCCAGGGCTTCGCTCCCGTCTGCTCGTTGAGCTCGATCGCGGCGTCGAGGCGTGCGACCGCCTCGTCCTGTCGTCCCAACATCGCCGCGAGAAGGCCGAGCGCCCGGTCGACTGCCCCGGCCGAGCCCTCGTACACGTCGGCCGCGATCCGGCCGGTGTAAGGCACCTGAGCGTCATAGAGCGCGACCGCCCTCGGGCGATCGCCGAGCGCTCTGCAGACGTCCGTGAGGAAGCTTGCGGCCAGAAGCCACTCCTGATCGCGCGGGACGACCTCGAAGTCGTTCGGTGCGAGCTCCTCGAACAGTCGCCGACCTTCGGCTTGCCGGCCGATCTCGATCGCGAGACGCGCGAGAGCGCAGCGGAAGACCGGTCTGGCGGGCACTTCACGTGCTGCGCGCAGCAGTAGCTCGTGCGCCTCGTTCGGCCGGCCCTGCTCACGGCGGAGCTCGTACAGCTGGATCGCGTATCCGACTTCCGCCATCGTCTCCTGCGACCCCCGACCGAGGGAGAGCGCGTACGGGATGAGCTCCTCCGCCTCCGCATAGCGACCCTCGTGGAGTGCGAGCATGGCGCGCATCGCCGTCGCGACCCATAGTTGCGACGGCTGGCGAAGCTCCTCGGCGAGCGCGGACATCGCCGCGACCCGTTCTCGGACGGCGTCGAGACGAGCGAGCTCGAAGTAGACGAGTGTCTCGGTCAGGTTCACGTCGAACTGAGCCTCCTTGTCGTGCACGAGTGCAGCGACATGGGCGAGCTCCGCGGCGATGTCGAGTCGACGCTGATAGTCCGGCGATGCCTGGTACGCAGCCCCCAGGCCGTGGAACGCGTACGCGAGCGCGGACTGGTCGCCGGTCTCTCGCGCGATCGAGACTGCCAGCTCGCCGATCGCCTGTCGGTTGGACGGGTCGCGCTCGTCCCGCAGAGCCCCCGCCAGTCGCGCGAGGAGGCGTGCGCGGGCCGGCGTGACCACGTCCCCGAGCCTTTCCAGGGCCTCCTCGAGCAGGTACACGACGACCCGGTCGGTGCCGGCGCGAGCCCAGACGATTCTCCCGCCGTAGCCGATCGCCGCACGCGCGAACGACTCTGCATCGCCAAGTGACCGAGCCAGCGCCGCGGCGCGCAGGAACGCATCCTTGGCGCCGGCCATGTCGCCCGCTCTCGACAGCGCGTCCCCGAGTGCAAGGTGCAGCGCGCATTCGAGCGTGTCGTCGGCTGTGGGGTCGAGCGTGAGCGCCGACAGCGCGAGCTCGTAGAGTCGCGCCGCCTCCTCGTGGGCCAGCAGTTGAGACGCCTGATCGCCGGCTCTCCGTGCGAGCTCGACCGCCTTCAGGGCATCTCCCGCCGGGGCCGCGAGGACGAAGTGGTGCGCGAGCTCGGTGAGGTGGGGCTCCTGGTTGAGTGCATAGAGGCTCTCGAGCGCCTCGCCGGCGCTGCGATGCAGCTCGATCCGGCGTGCTTTCGTGAGGCCGTCGTACAGCGTGTCCCGGATCAGCGCGTGCGCGAAGCGCAGACGCCCGGGAGCTCCGGGCACGTCGGTGACAACCCGCGAGGAGACGGCCGGGTCGAGCAGGTCGAGCAGCTCGGCGACCGGGCGGTCGCTGAGCCGCTCGAGGGCGTCGAGGCCGAACTCGCGTCCTAGCACCGAGGCGAACGTCAGGACGTCGATGCACTCGTGTGACACGTGGCGGAGCCGGCGTCCGATGACCTCGCGGACGCCACGCGGGACACCCATGCGCCAGGAGGAGTGGACAGGCCGATCGAGCTGGCCCTCGGCTGCCAGGAGACGGACGACCTCTCCCACGAACAGCGGATTTCCCTCTGTCTCGTGGACGATCGCATCCACCACCGACGTCGGCGGATCAACGGCCGCCGTGGACCGCACGAACGCTGCCACGTCGGCCTCGGCGAGACCTCCCAGCTCGATACGGACGGTTGCGGCCCGTGCGAGCTCCGCGAGCCTGACGTCCCCCTGCGCGGCCAGATCCGGATCGGGATCCCGGTAGATCGCGAGCAGCGTCACCCGAGCGTCGGCGATTCCGGAGGCGACGAACTGGAGCATGAGCAGAGACGGCTCGTCGGCGACGTGAAGGTCGTCGAGGACGAGCACGAGCGGGCTCGCTTCGGACGCGTTCCGGAGGAACGTCGCGACGGCATCGAAGAGGCGGAAGCGAGCGCCCTCCGACTCCAGATCGTGAAGCTCCGGCACGTCCGGGAAAAGCTCCCGCAGATCCGGCAGGAGGTGAGCGAGGTCGGACGTGCCTGCCCCCAGCTGGCGACGCAGCGTCTCCGGATCCTGGTCGCGGACGTACGACCGCAGCGCCTGCACCCAGGGCCAGTACGCTGGTGCGCCACCCGCCTCCCAGCAGCGACCCCAGAGCACGGTCGTGCCACGCGCCTGCGCGTGGGCCGCGAGCTCGTCCGCGAGCCTGCTCTTGCCGATCCCGGGCTCGCCGGTCAGGAGCACAAGCCGGCCCGTTCCGGATCGCGCGTCGTCGAACGCCCCCAGGACGTCTGCGAGCTCGCGCTCCCGGCCGACGAACACGCCTGCTGCCCGCCTGCCCGGATGTTCGCTGCGATCGGGTGCCTCGATGCTCGCGGGGGCGTCGAGCCGCCGGTCCTGGCTGAGGATCGCCCGTTCGAGCTCCTGCAGGGCCCTGCCAGGCTCGATGCCGAGCTCGTCGAGCAGGCTGCGCCGAGCGTCCTGATACGCAGCCAACGCGTCAGCCTGCCGGCCGGACCGATAGAGCGCCAGCATCAGCTGACCGCGGAGGCGCTCGCGGCCCGTGTGCTCGGCGACCAGGCGTTCGAGGTCGCCGATGACCTCTGCGTGGCGCCCGCGCTCGAGATCGGTCTCCAGCCGCTCCTCGAGACACTCGAGACGAAGCTCGTCGAGTCGTGCGATCTCGTCCTGCGCGAATCCGTCGTACGCCACGTCGGCGAGCGGCCGGCCGCGCCAGAGGCCGAGCGCCGAGGCGAAGGACGTCGCAGCCGCGTCGTGATCACCCGCGCCACGGGCTTTCCGTCCCTCGGCAACGAGCCTCGCGGCCCGATCGGCGTCGAGCTCGTCGGGCGCCACCTCGAGCACGTAGCCGCCCGGACGGGTATGGAGGCGATCTTCCGGACGGAGTGCGCCCCTCAGGCGCGACACGTGGGCCTGGAGTGACTTGGCCGCCGTAGGCGGCGGCCGACCGTCGTACAGCTCCTCGATCAGGCGGTCGGCGGACACCACCTCGTTTCGACGGAGCAGGAGGATCGTGAGGAGCGCGCGCTGCCGCGCGCCGCCGAGCTCGACCGAGCGTCCGCCTTCGTCGACCTCGAGGGGCCCCAGGATCCGAAAGTCCATCGCCGCGCCGCAACTGGTTGTAACCGTCGCACAGCCGTGCTGCAACCTCTCGGAGCGACCCTCGTCGCAGTCGACCGCACGAGGCGGTCGTGACGAGGGAGGCAGAGATGTACGGCAATCGGATCCTGCGGAGCGTGGGGCTCGGAATCGCCGCCGCAGTCTTGGTGGGTGGCGCGCAGGCAGCGGAACGGCCCGACGACCGCGCGGGAATGATCGGCGTCGGTGCCGCGCAGGTCGTCGAGGCAGCGCCCGATGCCTTCGAGCGTGCCGTGCTCAGGCGTGCGTCGACGGCGCCGCCCGACGCTTTCGAACGGGCGGTCCTCCGTCAGGCGACGGTCGCGGTTCGACCGGACGATCGCGCCGGCGCTCGGGGCCCGGGCGCTGTCGCGCCGACGCCCTCCCAGAGCGCCAACGCGACCGAGCCGGGCTTCGGTTGGAGCAATGCGTTCCTCGGAGCAGCAGGGATCCTCGGCGTGCTTCTGCTTGGCGCCGTCGTGACGCTGATGATCCGCCAGCGCGGTCGCGTCGTGCTTCCCTGAAGCCTCCCCGGCGGAGCTCGAACGCGGCGCCACGCGCGCCGCGTTCGTGCTCTCGAATGCCCGACCGCGGCTCGAATCCGCGCCGAGCCTCCTCTCGGATCGGCGCTGGGGCTCGGGCGCGCAGCGACGCCGTGCGCGGGACGGCATCGACGAGCCCGGGCGGGTCGTGGCGCCCTAGACGCCGCGAGACTGGCTCTCGGCGACGAATGCCGCCTCTGCCCGATCATCGGGTCTCGCGAGGGCCCTTCTCCCGAAACGAGACCTCTGCGGCGCCTGACGGGACGCGCGACACGGTGTTAGTGTCCGTGACATGTCAGATGTCCCGTTCCGGATCGGCGTCATGCAGCTCACGATGGAGCCGCTCGACGAGATGCTCGCGTCGGCGCGCGTGATGGACGAGGCCGGAATGGACACGATCTGGCTCGCCGAGGCGTACCCGTGGTGGCGGAAGCACCAGATGGAGGCGCGCTCCTCGACCGTCGTCTCCGCGCTGATGGCGCGCGAGACGACGGGGCTGACGATCGGCTGGGGGATCATCTCGCCCTGGACGCGCCACCCCGTCCAGGTCGCGATGGACGCACGGGTCGTGCAGGAGGCGGCCGGCCCCGATCGGTTCCTGCTCGGCTTCGGGACGTCGAAGATCTTCCTCAACAACATCAAGGGACAGACGAGGAAGACCCTCGGGCCGATGCGTGACGCCGTCGAGATCGTCCGCGGGGTGCTGTCGGGTCGGGCGTTCGAGTACGACGGCGACACGTGGAGCGCCGCCGTTCCTGCGCTCTCCGACGAGGCGCACACCCCGCGCGGCGTACCGCCCGTCTACGTCGCCGCCACCGCACCCAAGATGCAGGCGCTGGCCGGCGAGATCGCGGACGGCTGCCTGACGCCGTCGATCACGACGCCCGCGTTCGTGCGGTACACGTGCGAC
>NZ_DASTCS010000054.1:0-118489 GCF_035710885.1 Gaiella sp.
TCATCGCGAGCACGACGTCGCGCACCCAGGCGGTCTCGTCGCGCGACATGCGCCGGAACTCGAGCCGCTCGGCCGTTTTCGGCCCGTGGCCGGTGACCACGTGCTTGAGCTCGTCCCAGTCCGGCTCCGTGTAGGCCCAGACGCCGGTCTCCTCGTCCTTCCCCAGCTTCGGGTCGGGCACCGTCAGCCCGAGCTCCCAGATCTGCGGGACGTAGCCGTCGAGGAACTGCTGCCGCGCCTCCTCGTTGCCCTGCGACTTGATCCGCCAGACCAGCATCGGGTCGTCCTCAGCCGGGATCGGGTTCCCGTGGAAGTGCATGAGCGGCCCCCACCAGCGGTCGAGCGCCTCCTGCACGAGCTCGCGCTGCTCGTCGGTGCCGTTCATCATCGTCAGGACGACGTCGCGCCCGTGGAGGATGTGAAACGACTCCTCCCAGCAGATCTTCTTCATGATCCGCGCGTACGGAGCGTACGAGCACTTGAGGAGCGCCTTCTGCGAGATGATCGCGGCTGCGTCCACGAGCCACGCGATCACGCCGACGTCGCCCCAGGTCTTCGTCGTGTAGTGGAAGACGTTGTGGAACTTGGCGCGACCGGCGACAAGGTCCTCGAGGCACTGCTCGCGCGGCTTCCCGAGGTCCTCGACGACGCGGTAGATGAGCTGCGCGTGGCCGACCTCGTCCTGCACCTTCGCGGTGAGGGCGAGCTTCCGCTGCAGCGTCGGCGCGCGCAGGATCCAGTCCCGCTCCGGAAGGACGCCCATCAGCTCCGAGTTCGCGTGCATCTCGACGAACTTCGTCAGGCGCTTGCGGTACTCGTCCGGCATCCAGTCGCCGGTCTCCACGAGGCCGCCGGAGGAGACGTGCGCCAGGAACTGCTCGGTGCGGGCGTCCACACCCACGATGCTACCGAACGGTAGCATCGTCCGAATGGCCACCAGGCGCGAGGAGCTGGTCTCCGTCGCCGCGCGGCTGTTCGCGGAGCGCGGCTATCACGGCACGTCCATGGCCGACCTGGCCGAGGCGATGGGCGTCCAGAAAGGCTCGCTCTACTCGCTCACCGGCTCCAAGCAGGAGCTCCTCGTCCTCGTCACGCGGGAAGGAGCGGTGGCCTTCCACGGGGCGCTCGACGCGGTTCCCGAGGACGACGAGGCACCCCTCGAGCGGATCCGCCGGGCGCTGCGCGGGCACCTGGCGGTCGTCGCGGCCCAGGTCGACGCGGCGACCGTGTTCACCCGCGAGTGGCGGTTCCTCGAGGAGCCCGAGCGGACGGCGTTCCGTGCCGAGCGCCGTCGCTACGAGGAGCGCTGGGGCGACCTCCTGCGCGAAGCCGCCGAGCGCGGCGCGCTGCGCTCCGACCTCGACGTGCCGGCGGCTGTCCTGCTCGTCCTCTCCGCGGCGAACTGGGCGTACACCTGGATCCGCCCCGGGGCCGACACGGACGCGCTCGCCGACCGCTTCTTCGTGATCCTGCTCGACGGCGTGCGGGGGTACGCGACGCGCCCCGCATAGGCTGTCGGCTCGTGGGCGCGCTGCTCATCGTCAACCCACAGGCCAGCGGAGTCTCGGAGGAGCTCGTGGCGCGGGTCGTCGGGGAGCTGCCCGACGACCTCGAGGTCGTCCGCACGGGCGGGCCGGGCGAGGCGACCACGATCGCGCGCGAGCGCGAGCCGTCGGTCGAGGCGATCTACGTGCTCTCCGGCGACGGGACGTACAACGAGGTGCTGAACGGAGTGGCGGGCACGATCCCGCTCGGGTTCCTGCCCGGAGGAGGGACGAGCGTGCTGCCGCGCGCCCTCGGGCTCGGGCGCGATCCCGTCGTCGCGGCGCGCGTGGCGGCGCGAGGTGCCACCCGCCGGATCGGGCTCGGGCGCGTGAACGGTCGCCGCTTCTCGTTCAACGCCGGCATCGGATTCGACGCCGAGCTCGTTCGCCGCATCGACGCGAAGGGCCGACGTGCCGACGGGCGCCGCCCGGGAGACCTCGCCTTCGTACGGACGGCAATCGGCCTCGTCACGGCGCGGCGCGGGTCCTTCCCGGACGCACTCGAGATCGAAGGCGCCGGCCGGGCCGCGTTCGCGCTCGTCGCGAACTGCGACCCCTACACGTACGCGGGCCGGGTCCCGGTGCGGGTCGCCAGCGGAGCGTCGTTCGACCTCGGGCTCGACCTCGTGGCTCCCACCTCGCTGCGGGCGCGGAACCTGCCTCGGCTCCTCCTGGAGATGTCCCGCGGCGCCCGGCCACGACCCGGTCTGACCGTTCTCCACGACGTCGAGCGGATCGTCATCCGCTGCGACGCGCCGATGCCACTCCAGGTCGACGGCGAGGACCTGGGTGACGTGGAGCATGCGGCGTTCGAGACCGAGCCCCACGCGGTCACGGCTCTGGTTCCCGGTCGGTAGCGACCAGCATCCGGGCCCTCGCGCAGCCCGACATGCGGCGACTGCGTCGTCAGGTGTTGCGGCGGGCCCGAGGGCCGAAGAGGTCCGACCAGCGTCTGCCGATCCCCTTCGCGAACTGTGTCTCGAGCATGCGGAAGTGCTCGTCGAGCACCTTCTCCAGCGCATCCTCGTCACGCTGCCGCATGGCGGCGATCTGGCGGCGGTGCACGTCGAGCGTCTGGCGGTCGTAGGCCACGCCTCCGGAATAGGCGTCCCTGATCGGGGCCAGCCCGCGGCCGACCCCGCGCATCGCGGCCCGGATCGTCTCGTTGCGGCAGCTCCTGACGAGCGCGCGGTGGAACATAGCGTCGGCCCGCATCACGCTCGGCCGCTCGCCGAGATGGCGCTCGAGCAGATCGACCGTCCGCTCGAGCTCGACGAGGTCGGCGGCGGACGCGGCGCGCATCGCCTCGTGGACGACCGCCCGCTCGAGCACGCGGCGCGCCCGCAGGACGTCGACCGCCGCGGCCTCCTCGAGCTTCACGGCGGTGAAGATCGCGACGGAGGGGACGAGGTCTGTCGCGACGAAGATGCCGCCGGACTTCCCCCGGCGCACCTGGACGAGCCCTGACAGCTCGAGCACCCGCAACGCCTGACGCAGGGTCGGCTTCGAGATGCCGAGCTGCTCGGCGAGCGTGCCCTCGTTCGGTAGGCGGTCGCCCGTGCGCAATCCGGCCCGCTCGATCGCCTCGGTGAGATGCTCGATCGCGGCCTCGAACGTCCGCGTCGCGCGGACCGGCTCCACGTCGAAGGGGCTCGGAGGCGGCATGGGCGGCAGTCTCGCAGGGTTCGCGTGGATGCGGGTGGTGGGCGCCGCCGGAATCTGACGCCGCCCGACGCCCCGCCCGCGCCGCGGCGGATTTGCGCCAAAAGGGAAACGTTGTTTCACTTCCGGGTGATGAGTGTCGTGGAGCAGGGCCTGCGGCGGGTGATCGGAGTGGACGGCGAGCCCGATCGAAGGCTTCACGCGCTCGACGACGACGCCCTGCTCGCGCTCCACCGCTCGCTCGTCCTGCTCCGCACGTACGACGAGCGCTCGGTCGTCTACCACAGCCAGGGCAGGATCGGCACGTACGCCATCTTCCGGGGGCACGAGGCGATCCAGGCGGGTCTCGTCCACGCGCTCGAGCGGCGCGACTGGATCTTCCCAAGCTACCGCGACTCGGCGATCGGCCTCCTTCGCGGCCTCCCGGCCGCGACCATCCTGCAGTGGTGGCGCGGCCACCCGTCGGGGTGGTGGAACCCGGCGGACGTGAACGTCGCCTCCATCTGCGTCCCGATCGCCACGCAGGTCCCTCACGCCGCGGGTCTCGCCTGGGGTCTCGCGCTCAAGGGGTCGGACGCGGTGGCCGCGGTCCTCTTCGGCGACGGGGCGACCTCCGAGGGCGCGTTCCACGAAGGGGCGAACCTGGCAGGGGTCGTACGCGCGCCGCTCGTCCTCGTCTGCAACAACAACCAGTGGGCGATCTCGACGCCGCTGAGCGCGCAGACCGCGGCCGCGCGGCTCGCGGACAAGGCGATCGGCTACGGGATGCCGGGGACCCGCGTGGACGGGCACGACGTCCTCGCCGTCTTCGAGGCGGTGCGAGAAGGGGTCGCGCGGGCCCGTGCGGGTGACGGCCCCACCTTCGTCGAGGCGGTGACCTACCGGTCGGCGCCGCACGCCACGGCCGACGACCCGAGCATCTACATCGATCCGGATCGCGTCGCCGCCGAGCAGGAGCGGGACTGCATCACGCTCTTCGAGGCCTACCTGACCCGTCTGGGACTGCTCGACGAGGAACGGGCCGGTGCGGTCCGCGCAGAGGCGCTCGCGACGATGCGCGCCGGGATCCAGCAGGCCGAGGACGAGCCGGCGGGCGACCCGGAGCTCATCTTCTCCCACGCCTTCGCCGAACCGCCGCCCTCCCACGCGCGGGACCTCGACGAGCTCCGGCGGGTACACGGGTGAGTGCCACTGCCGTGGCCACGCGCGAGCTCCTCCTGGTCGAGGCGGTCAACGACGCCCTCCACGTCGAGCTGGCCCGGGACGACTCGGTGCTCGTGCTGGGCGAGGACGTGGGCCGCCTCGGCGGCGTGTTCCGGGCGACCGCCGGCCTGCGCGACCGCTTCGGCCCCGACCGCTGCATCGACACGCCGCTCTCCGAGGCGGGCATCCTCGGCGCCGCCGTGGGCCTCTGCATGGCAGGCTGGCGACCGGTCGTGGAGATGCAGTACGACGCCTTCTCGTACCCGTGCCTCGACCAGCTGATCACGCACGTCGGGCGCTACCGCTGGCGGACCGGGGGGAAGATGGGATTCCCGATCGTCGTCCGCATGCCCTACGGCGGCGGCGTGCGGGCGCCCGAGCTGCACGACGACTCGCCCGAGACGTACTACGTGCACACCCCCGGCGTGAAGGTGGCCGTGCCGTCCACCCCGGCCGACGCGAAGGGCCTCCTCGCGGCCGCGATCCGCGACCCGGACCCGGTCGTCGTGCTCGAGCCCAAGCTCGTCTACCGCACCGCCCGCGGCGCGGTGCCGCAGGGGGAGCACCTCTCCCAGCTCGGTCGGGCGCGCGTGGCGCGCGCAGGCACCGACGTGACGCTCGTCGCCTGGGGCGCGATGGTCCCTGTCTGCGAGCGGGCCGCCGAGGCGCTCGCCGGCGCGGTCTCGGCCGAGGTGCTGGACCTCCGCACCCTCAAGCCGCTGGACGAGGAGTCGTTGCTCGCGTCGGTGCGCCGAACGGGGCGCTGCGTCGTGGTCCAGGAGGCTCCCCGCACCTGCGGCTTCGCCTCCGAGGTCGCGGCGTTGCTCGCCGAGCAGGCGATCCTCGACCTCCACGGCCCCGTGCTCCGGGTCACCGGCTACGACGTGCCGTACCCGTACTGGCAGCTCGAGGACTGGTACATGCCGTCGGTCGAGCGCGTCACGGACGCAGTGCGCCGCGTGCTGGCATTCTGACGAGTCGGGCCGCCCGGCGGCCGCCGCCGGCAGGGCTGAGTATCCTGCGCCGCCGTGGCCTACGAGTTCAAGCTGCCCGACCTGGGCGAGGGCCTCACCGAGGCGGAGATCGCGCGCTGGCTGGTCTCCGAGGGTGACCACGTCGACGAGGATCAGCCGTTCGTCGAGGTGCAGACGGACAAGACGACCGTCGAGATCCCGTCGCCCCGCGCCGGGACGGTGCTGAAGATCCTCGTCGAGGAGGGCGAGATCGCGCCGGTCGGGGCGGTGCTCGTGGTGATCGGCGACGCGGGCGAGCAGCTGCTGCGTGCCGTCGAGCCGGGCGAGCGGCGCGCGGGGAGCGAAGGCGGCGCAGAGCCGCTCGTCGCAGTGGTTCCCACCGACCCCACGGCTGCTGTGAGGGCCACGCCCGCCGTCCGTCAGCTCGCCAAGCAGCTCGGCGTCGAGCTGGTCGGGCTGCCGGGCAGCGGCCCCGGGGGCCGGATCGTGGAGGCGGACGTTCGCGCGGCGGCCGGCGAGTCGGCCGGCCGGCGTGTGCCGGTGCGCGGCATCCGTCGCGCGATCGTGGAGCAGGTCACGCGCACGCACCGGGAGGTTCCCGCCGTCACGTTCGTCGAGGAGTGCGACTTCTCGGGTGTCGACCTCGCGCGCCTCGTTCCGCTCGCGATCCACGCGGCCGCAGGCGCGCTCGCCCGGTTCCCCGAGCTCAACGCACGGCTGGAAGGTGACGAGATCGTGCTCCTGGAACGCGTCGACGTGGGCGTCGCGGTCCAGACGGAGGACGGCCTCGTCGTCCCGGTCGTCCGCTCCTGCGAGCGTCTCACCGTGGACGAGATCGCCTCGGAGGCGGCACGCCTCGCCGACGGCGCGCGCGCAGGGACGCTCGCCGCCCACGAGCTCCGCGACTCGACGTTTACCGTCACCAGCGCCGGGAAGCTGGGCGGGCTCTTCGTGACGCCGCTCGTCAACCATCCAGAGGTCGCCATCCTCGGGCTGCACCGCGTCTCCGAGCGCCCGGTCGTCCGCGACGGTCAGGTTGTCGTCCGGACCGTCGGCAACGTCTCGGTGAGCTTCGACCACAGGGTCGTGGACGGCGTACGCGCGGCCGCATTCTGCCTCGACGTGATCGACAAGCTGCAATCCGCAGGCCGCGTCGGCGCGTAGTACCGGACGAATCCGTCGTCTCACGAAGGGGAGAACGATGAGAGGGAGGCTGCTCCTCGGTCTGTTCGTGCTCGGCCTCGTCGGCGTGACCGTCGCCGCCGCGGGCATCAACCGGAACTGGAGCGTGCACGCGAACGGATCACAGGAGGTTCCTGCACGCGACACGCAAGGCCAGGGCCAGGCGATCTTCCACCTCTCGAAGGACGGAAGCTCGCTCGACTACAAGCTGATCGCGTCGAACATCGAGAACGTGTTCATGGCGCACATCCACCAGCAGGCCCCGGGCGTGAACGGCCCGATCGTGGTCTGGCTGTACCCGTCGACCGCCGTTGCGCCAGGCCCGTTCGGCGCGGGCCGCACAGACGGCGTCCTCGCCACCGGGACGATCACGGCGGCCAACCTCGTCGGGCCGCTGGCCGGGCATCCGCTGTCCGACCTGGTCGAGGCGATGAGCACCGGCAACGCCTACGTCAACCTCCACACGAACGACGGTGTCGATGGCGTCGACACGGGCGCAGGGGACTTCCCGGGCGGAGAGATCCGGGCGGACATCAGGTAGCACGGGCTGAAGGGGCCCCTCGGCGGAGTACGGGGCGGCTACCGCCGCCCCGTACAATCCGGCCGTGGGCGACTGGTACGAGATCGGGATCACGGTCGGGCTGGGCGTCGCCGCCGGCCTGCTCCTCGCCGGCCTGCTCGCCGGCTGGCGGTACGGGCTCCTCACCTCGGTCGCAGGGGCGCTCGCCGTGGGCGTGCTGGCGGGGCTCCTCGTCAAGGGCTGGATCGGGCTCCCGGGCGCGCTCGTCGGTGCGCTCGTGGGCGCCGTCTCCGCGTCGGTGATCGCCCGCGGGGCGCTTCGCCGCGGCGCGACGCCCGGCGGCACGGCCTTCCTCGTGGGGAGCGCCTCGATCGCGGTGGCGCTGCTCGCGTTGATCCCCCTCGTCGGCTACGTGCTCGCCGTGGCCCTGCCCGTCCTCGCGGCCCGCCGGGCGCGGCAAGAGCCGGACCGGCACGCCGGGCTCCGCACGCTCGCCAAGTGACGCCGCGCAAGCTCGTCCTCGTCGTCATCGACGGCCTCACGCCGACCATGCTCGAGGGCTCGCTCGGCGACTCCTCGACCCCGACCCTGACCGCCCTCGCCGACCGGGGGACGCTCGGCCGCGCGACCACGACGTTCCCGTCCCTCACGCCGGTCTGCCTCTCCTCGATCGCCACCGGAGCCCACCCCGACGTCCACGAGATCCCCCACCTCGTGTGGTGGCACCGCGGCGAGCGCCGGCTCGTCGAGTACGGCTCGTCGTTCGGGGCGGCGCGAGCCGCCGGGTTGGGACGGACCCTCCGTGACACGCTCGTCGGCATGAACTCCGAGCACCTCGGGAAGGATGCCGTGACGGTGTTCGAGGCGCTCGCGGACGCGGGCGTGCGCACGGCGGCGGTCAACTTCACCGCGTACAGGGGGAGGACCCGGCACCGGCCGACCGTTCCGTTCCTCGTCCCGGTGCTCGGCCCGGAGCGATTCTTCTTCTACAACCTCTTCCAGAGCGAGCGCACGGGCGCGCCGCTCTCGTTCCGCAACCGCGCGGCGGGATCGATCGACGCATACGCGGCCGCGGTCGGGCGCTGGCTCGTGACGCGCGACGGATTCGACTTCCTCCTCTTCTACCTCTCCGACTACGACTACGCCTCGCACGCCGAGGGCCCGGACGCCTCCTCGGCGGTGCTCGCGCGCTGCGACGCCGCCGTCGGAGACCTCGTGCGGGCAGCGGGAGGGCTCGACGCGTTCCTCGAGCGCTACGCGGTGATCGTGCTCTCGGACCATGGCCAGACCCTGGTCACGGAGATCGCACGGCTCGGCGACCGCTTCCGGCACGAGCCGGAGACCCTCGTCGCGGCGTCGAACCGCGCCGCGCACGTCTACCGGCTCGGCCCGAGCGCGCCGAGGGCGCGGGCGCTGGCCGAGCGCCTGGACGGCGAGCCGTCGGCGGGCGTGGTGCTGTTCCGCGAGGAGGGTGCGACCGTAGCTCGCCGGGAAGGCGTCGAGCTCCGCCTCGAGGACGCGTCCGCGGGCACGCGTTCGAGCGGCGACGCTGCGATCCTCGACCAGCCGGACGCGATCACACGCGCCACTGCGGCGCTCCGCTGCCCGAACGCGGGAGACGTCGTCGTCTCGGCCTCCGAGGGCTGGGAGTTCGAGGATCTCGGTGGGCGACACCACCTCGGCGGGGGCTCGCACGGCTCGCTCGTCGCGGGCGACTCGCTCGTTCCCGTGATGACCGTCGGCTTGCAGGGCGCCGTGCTCGGCAGCGTCGTCGACGTCGCCCCCGCCGTGCTCGCGCACTTCGGTGTCCAGGCTCCCACGTACGCGGTACGAACCGCTGCATGAGCGGGATCCCGGTCGGCGAGCTGGAGCGGCGCCGGGCCCGGATGGTCGAGCACCAGCTCCGCCGGCGCGGGATCTCCGACGAGGGCGTGCTCGCGGCGATGGGCCGCGTCCCACGCGAGGAGTTCGTCCCCCCGGAGCTCGCCGACGTCGCGTACGAGGACGCGGCTCTGCCCATCGGCGAGAGCCAGACGATTTCCCAGCCGTTCATCGTGGCAGCGATGTGCGAGCTGCTCGAGCTCGACGGCACCGAGCACGTCCTCGACGTGGGCACCGGGTCGGGGTACGCCGCAGCCGTGCTCGACGAGCTGGCCCGGAGCGTCCTCTCGCTGGAGCGTATCCCGGTGCTCGCCGAGCGCGCCCGGCTCGCTCTCGACCGCACGGGTCACGACGGGGTCGAGGTGCGCATCGCCGACGGGAGCCTCGGCGCACCCGACCGGGCACCGTTCGACGCGATCTCTGTGGCGGCCGCGACCGATCACGTCCCGCCGGCCCTCTACGAGCAGCTCACGGAGGGCGGGCGGATGGTGCTGCCCCGGGGCGGGCGCGGCGGCCAGCGGCTCGTGCGGGTCGTGCGGACCCCGGAGGGGCCGGAGGAGACTGCCTCGCTCGCCTGCCGCTTCGTCCCGCTCGTCGAGGGCTGAGAGGCCGCTCGGGGGCCTTCCGCGCCGGAGCGACCGCTACGCTCGCCCGGCGTGATGGACGACGGAACGGTCACGACGGGGCGCGACCTGCCTCGCGGGAGGGTCGATGCCGCCCTCCGACGCAGGGCGAACTGGGAGCAGCTCGTCAAGTTCTGCGTCGTCGGGGCGACCGGCTACGTCGTCAACCTCGCGGTCTACACCCTCCTCCTCGAGATCGTCGGCCTCCACTACGTGCCCGCCGCCGTCGGCTCGTTCCTCGTCGCCGTCACGAACAACTACACGTGGAACCGCGTCTGGACATTCCGAGGTCAGCGCGGGCACGTCGTCTTCCAGGGGCTCCGGTTCCTCGTCGTCTCGACGAGCGCGCTCGCCGCGAACCTCCTCGTGCTCTACCTGCTCGTCCAGGCCGGGCTCGGCGAGGTCGTGGCGCAGGCGCTCGCGATCATGCTCGTCACGCCGGTCAACTTCATCGGCAACAAGCTGTGGTCGTTCCGCCACCGCGGCTGAGCCGCCGGTGCCGGGCCCGACACGAGCTCCGATTCGCGCCGCTGCGCTCGCCGCGACCCTGGTCGCTCTCGTCGCCGGCGGGACGGCGGTGGCTCGGGCGGCGAGCACGCCCGACGGCGCCCGGCCGATCGAGACCCCGCTCGCGCCGGACGACGCGAGACCCGGGCTGACCGAGAAGGGAGCGGTGGGCGCCGTCCTCGCGTATCCGAAGGTCGCGCGCTGGCTCGAGCGCTACCCGGCCGATCCGGTGACCGACGGGTCGTTCGACCGAAAGACGCGGACGTGGACGGTGCACGTCTGGTCGGGCGAGGCGGGCGAGGTGGCGAGGGGAGTCGTTGCAGACGCCGACGGCAGGGTCACCGAGGCATGGACGGGGCCTCAGGTCGCCTGGAGGATGGCCCGCGGCCGTCCTGGAGCATTCGGCGGGAAGCTCCTCACGTCATGGGAGGTCTGGCTCGCGCTCTCCGCGGTGTTCCTGGTCGGGCTGATCGACCTGCGTCGGCCGCTGACCGTGCGCACGCTCGACCTGCTGGCGCTGCTCTCGTTCGGCGTCTCGCTCGTCTTCTTCAACCGCGGCGAGGTGTTCCAGAGCGCCGCGCTCGCAGTCCCCCCGCTCGTGTACCTGCTCGCGCGAACGGCGTGGATCGGCTTCCGGCCCGGCGCCAGGCCCGTGCCGCTGCGCTCCCGCTGGCCCGTGTGGGTCCTCGCTGCCGTGACCCTCTTCCTCGTCGGCTTCCGCGTGGGCTTGAACATCGACCACGGCAGGACCGTGATCGACGTCGGCTACGCCGGGGTGATCGGCGCCGACCGGGTCCTCGACGGCCGCGCGCCCTACGGGGCGATGCCCGTCACGGACGGCCTCACCGTCTGCGGGCCTGCGGGAGCGGACGGGGAGGCCCGGGAGCGGATCCAGTCGAACGGTCGCTGCGAGTCGGCGAACCCGCGCGGCGACACGTACGGCCCGGTCGCCTATCTCGCCTACGTGCCGGCCGTGCTCGCGCTCGGCTGGAGCGGCCGCTGGGACGAGCTTCCGGCCGCCCACGCGACCTCGATCGCGTTCGACCTGCTGGCGCTCGCGGCGCTCGCGCTGATCGGCCGGCGTCTCGGCGGCCCGCGTCTCGCGGCGACCCTGGCCTTCGGCTGGGCGGCCTACCCGTTCACCGCCTATGCCCTCATGTCGAACACGAACGACGCGATCATGCCCGCGCTGCTCCTCCTGGGCTTCTGGCTCGCATCCTCCCCGGTCGCCCGCGGAGCCGCCACCGCGCTGGCGTCCTTCACGAAGTTCGCGTCACTGATCCTCGCGCCGCTGTGGCTGACCTACCGCACCGGCCTGCGTCCCGGGCAGCTGGCGCGCTACGCCGCCGGATTCGGTGTCGCGACGCTCGCGGCGTTCTCGGTGCTCCTGCTCGAGCCGTCCCTCGTCGATGCCGTCCGCACCTTCTGGGACCGGACGCTGGGCTTCCAGCTCGGGCGCGACTCGCCCTTCTCGATCTGGGGCTGGGGCCAGTACCACGCGCGCGGGATCCCGGACCTGGCCTCGCTCCAGACGGTCGTCCAGGTCTGCGTGATCGCGCTCGCGGGGGTCGCGTCCGTGCTGCCCCGGGTGAAAGGGCCGGTCGAGCTCGCCGCTCTCACAGCCGCGCTCCTGCTCGCCTTCGAGCTCTCGCTCACGCACTGGTCGTACCTCTACCTTCCGTGGGTGCTCCCGTTCGTGCTCCTCGCCCTGACGCTGCCGCGCGCCCGGCCGGCCGAGGCCCCGGCCCCGTAGTGACGCTCCGGCCCCCGCGGGACGCTCTTCTCGCGAGCGCCGTCTTCGTCGCGGCGGCGGCGGCCGTCACCGTCGCCTGGCAGCTGCTCGGGCACGCGATCACCGATGTCCCGCTGTATCGAACCTACGGCGAGCGGATCGCGAGCGGGCTCGTCCCGTACCGCGACTTCGCGTTCGAATACCCCCCGGGGGCCCTGCCGGCTCTCGTCCTTCCCGCGCTCGTGACCGACTCGCTCACGGCGTATCGCGTCGCGTTCGCCGCGGAGATGGCGGTGCTGGGGGCGCTGGGCGTCCTCCTTCTCGCCGAGGGCCTGCGCGGGCTCGGACGGACGGGAACCGACCGCCGGGTCGTGCTCGCCACGGTCGCGCTCCTTCCGTTGCTGCTCGGGGGCGTGATCCTCACCCGGTTCGACCTTCTCCCCGCCGCGCTCGTGGCCCTGGCGCTGGCGCTGCTCCTCGCGGGCCGGCTGCGAGCGGGCGCGCTGATCGTCGGGCTGGGGATCGCAGTCAAGCTCTATCCCGCGCTTCTCGTCCCGCTGCTCGCAATCACCGCCTGGCGGAAGGGGGGACGTCGAGAGCTGGGGATCGTGGTCGGGCTCGCGGCCCTACCCGCGCTGCTGGCCTACCTGCCCTTCACCGTCCTCGCACCGGACGGGGTGCTCGACTCCATCGGCCGCCAGCTCGGACGTCCGCTCCAGATCGAGAGCCTCGGCTCCGGCGTGCTCCTGGCGCTCCACCATGCGTTCGGGCTCTCGCTCGGGTGGGCATCCGGGAGCGGCTCGCAGAACCTCACGGGCACCGGGCCCGACGTCGTCGCCGTCCTCCTGGCGATCGGCCAGGTCGTCGCCGTGGCGCTCGTCTGGGCCTCGTTCGCCCGCGGCCCGGCGACCCCGGAGCGCCTCGCCCGCCATGCGGCGGCCGCCGTGGTCGCGTTCGTCGCCCTCAGCAAGGTGCTGTCGCCGCAGTTCCTCGTGTGGCTCGTGCTCCTGGTCCCGCTCGTGGGCGGCCCACGGAGCCGTGCCGCGCTCTGGCTCGCGGTCCTCGCGTGCGCGCTGACCGCCGCCTGGTTCCCGGTGCGCTACTGGGAGCTCGTCCGCGAGTTCGACCCGCTCGCCTCCTGGCTCGTCCTCGCGCGCGGGATGACGCTCCTGGCGCTCCTCGCCGTCCTCACGTGGCCGGCCACGGAACGCGCACGAGCTCGATCGCGCTCGCCCGCCCCGTCGCCGGGTCGCACGTGACGACGGCGCCCTCGAGGCGCACCCCGCCGGATGCGGTCTCGAAGCGGACGGGCATGCCGGTCCGCATCCGGCGGATCGCGAGCTTCGTCTCGACGCCGATCACCGAGTCGTGCGGGCCGGTCATCCCGACGTCCGTCAGGGCCGCGGTTCCGCCCGGGAGGACGCGGGCGTCGGCGGTCTGGACGTGGGTGTGGGTCCCCAGCACCGCCGTCACACGCCCGTCGAGCCAGGACGCGAGGGCGACCTTCTCGCTCGTCGCCTCGGCGTGGACGTCGACGACGATCACCGGGGTCACGGCGCGGGCCTCGTCGACGAGGTCGTCGACCACCTCCCACATGCTGTGGGCGGGATCGAGGAACAGCGACCCGAGCAGGTTGAGCACCGCGACGGGGGCGCCGTCCCGCGCCTCGACGAACGCCAGGCCTCTCCCGGGAGCGGCGGACTGGAAGTTGGCCGGGCGGACGACGGCCGCCGACGAGGCCAGGTAGGGGCCGATCTCCTCGCGCCGCCACGCGTGGTTTCCGAGCGTGATCGCGTCGGCGCCAGCCGCCATCAGGCGCTCGGCGAGGCGTGGAGTGATCCCGACGCCGTTCGCCACGTTTTCGCCGTTGACGACGCAGGCGTCGATGTCCAGACGATCCTTCAGCGCGGGGAGCAGCCCCTCCACCGCGTCGCGGCCGGGGCGCCCGACGACGTCGCCGACGAAGAGGATCCGCAAGGTGACGGCCGCCTAGGGGAGGGAGCCGGGTGAGGGGTAGACGGAGACCGAGACGTTGTTGCCTTCGTCGGAGGCGTGCGCCGCGAGCGCCTGCTCCTCCACCGCCGCGACGTCGACGGCGGTGCCGAGCTTCGACGACGCGGCGAGCACCGGTGTCCCGACCGCGATGGACGGGTCGGGGCGGACGTTCATCACCGAGACCATCACGGAAGGAGACTCCGACGGTCGCAGGTCGACCCGGCTGCCGACGCGCTTCCCGCCCACGACGAGGTCGCTGACGGCGATCACCGAGCCCTTCACGGGCGCGTAGACGTCCGTGCCCGGCGGTGTCCCCACGTCGAGCACGTTCGTGCCGGCCGGCCCGCCCTCGAGCTGGTACCAGCGCGGGGACTCGCGGCTCGAGCCGGCGATCCGCCGCCAGAGGCGCTCCAGCAGGCCGGCATTGGCCTGGCGCCCGACGGGCTGGAGCGAGAGCGAGCCGTCGTTCGCGCCGTGGAAGCCGATCGCAGTGAGCGACGCGGCCGCGACCGGGAGCTGGAGGCGGAGGTTCCCGATCACCGCGAGCACCTGCGGCCTCGGCCGCACCGCCGCGGCGTCCGCCGAGGCGACCGGCTCGACTGCGAGCGGCGTCGGCGTGCCCGACGAGCCGCTCGAGCCGAAGGCCGTGACGAGGAGCGTCACGACCCCGAGGACACCGAGGACCGAGATCAGCACGACGCGGCGCGCGCGCCGTTGTGCGCGCCGCCTGCGTTCACGGAGACGAGCCGCTTGCCGGGAGCGCGGCGAGGCCATCGCCGCCACGGTAGCGCACGGGGAAGCCGAGTTCGCGTCCCGGTGTCGGCGCCTGTCGGCGGCAGGGCTACGATCGCTGCGTGACGGAGCCTGCGACGATCCGGATCCCCCGCTGGATCCAGCTCGTCGGCCTGCCAGTGCTGCTCCTCCTCGCGTTTCTTCTCGCGCGGACGCTCGGTCACGTCCTGTTCCTGTTCCTGACCGCCGCGGTGATCGCCTTCACGCTCAACCCGCTCGTCCGCGACCTCACGCGGTTGCGTCTCCCGCGCGGGCTCGCAGTGGCGGTCGTCTCGGTCGTCTTCGCCACGGCGTTCGTCGCCCTTCTCGTCGCGCTCGGCACCGTCGTGTTCTCCGAGACGCGCTCCGCCGCGGACCGGATCGACGTCTATCTCACCGAGGACAGCCCAGCCACCGGTCAGACCGGCGCGGAGGTCGACGTCGACCGGCTCCAGCGCTGGCTCGACGACCACGGCCTGGAAGGGATCAAGATCGAGGAGCAGCTCAACGACCTCACCGACTCGATCGGCGCCGGCGACATCTCCGGGTACGCCCAGGACGCGATCTCGTTCGCCCAGGACGCCGCGCTCTCGGTCATCCTCCTGCTCTTCTCGGTCGTGCTCGTCGTGGTGATCTCGATCTACATGCTCCTCGACATGCCGCGGCTCGAGTCGTCGATCGACCGCCGCTTCCCGCCGCACGGGGGCCTGCCGCTCACGCAACGGATCGAGCGGGCGCTCTGGGGCTACGTGAAGGGTCAGGCGATCCTCTCGGTCGTGATCGGCACGAGCGCGGGGGTCGGGATGTGGATCCTCGGCACGACCGGGCTCGTGGAGGGAGCCGAGCGGTACGCCCTCCTGTTCGGGCTCTGGACCGCGTTCATCGAGGTGATCCCGTACATCGGCCCGTGGCTCTCCGCGGTTCCGCCCGCGATCTACGCGCTCGTCGTCGACCCGGTCGGCTTCCTCTGGGTCGCGGCCCTGTTCGTCTTCATCTACCAGGTGGAGGGTCACGTCGTGGTGCCGAACGTCATGGCCAGCGCTCTCCGGCTCCACCCGTTGCTGGTGATCTTCGGGCTGCTCGCCGGCGGTGCGCTCTACGGCATTCCCGGCGTGCTCGTGTCGCTGCCGACGATGGCGGCGGGTCGCGCGATCTGGGAGTTCTTCGGTGAGCGCATCGACCTCGAGTCGTGGGAGGATGCGGCGGAGGGCCCGATTGCCGTCGACGTCGAGCTCGAGCCGCCGAGGCAGGCTTCGGGCTCGCCGTGAGGCCGGTGGTGCCAGGCACGAAGCCATGGCCAAACGGGACGTGTCTTCGTGCCTGGCACGATCGCTGACGTACGCTTCGCGCCGTGAGCTTTCCCACCACGCGCCTTCGCCGGCTGCGGCGCACCGACACGCTCCGCGCGCTGGTGCGCGAGACCTCGCTCTCGCTCGACGACGTCGTGATGCCGCTCTTCGCGTGCCCGGGCGAGGGGGTCGTGCGTCCCGTGGAGGGGCTTCCGGGAATCGCACAGCGGTCGGTCGACGAGCTCGTGCGCGAGGCCGGCGAGCTGGCCCGGGCCGGAGTGCTCGCCGTGCTGCTCTTCGGCATCCCCGAGGTCAAGGACGCCGACGGGTCCGGCGCGTGGGACGACGACGGGATCGTCCAGCGCGCCCTGCGTGCCCTGCGTGCGGAGGTTCCGGGGCTGACGCTGCTGACCGACGTGTGCCTCTGCGAGTACACGGAGCACGGCCACTGCGGCGTCCTCGAGGGGGACACGGTGGCGAACGACGAGACGCTGGAGCTCCTCGCCCGGACGGCCGTCAGCCACGTCGAGTCGGGCGCGGACGCTGTCTGCCCCAGCGATATGATGGACGGCCGCGTCGGCGCGATCCGCGCGGCCCTGCCCGAGACGCCGATCGTCTCGTACGCCGCCAAGTACGCCTCGGCGTTCTACGGCCCGTTCCGCGAGGTCGCCGAGTCGGCGCCCTCGTTCGGTGACCGGCGCGGCTACCAGATGGACCCGGCGAACCGCCGGGAGGCGCTCCGCGAGTGCACGCTCGACCTGGAGGAAGGCGCCGATGTCCTGATGGTCAAGCCGGCGCTGCCGTACCTCGACGTGATCCGCGCAGTGCGCGAGCGGTTCGACTGCCCGGTATGGGCCTACCAGGTGTCGGGCGAGTACGCGATGGTGCGCGCCGCCGCCGACGCCGGCCACCTCGAGGAGCGCCGAGCCGCGCTCGAGGCGCTGACCGCGATCAAGCGCGCGGGCGCCGGGACGATCGTCACGTACTGGGCGAAGGACCTCGGTTCGTGGCTCTGACCCAGCGCACCGACCTCTGGCGGCGCGCGACCGGCCTGCTTCCGGGCGGCGTCGACTCGCCGGTGCGCGCGATGCGAGGCGTCGGGCTTGCGGAGCCGGTCTTCATGCGTCGCGGAGAGGGCGCCTACATCGAGGACGTCGAGGGCAACCGCTACGTGGACTGGGTGCAGTCGTGGGGCCCACTGCTGTTCGGGCACGCGGACCCCGAGACGCTCGCCGTCGTCCACGAGGCCGCCGACCGTGGCACCACGTTCGGCGCGCCCACCGAGGCGGAGGTGGAGCTCGCGGCGGAGATCGTCGACGCCGTCCCCTCCATCGAGATGGTGAGGCTCGTCAGCTCCGGCACGGAGGCCTCGATGAGCGCGCTCCGGCTGGCCCGAGCGGCGGTGCGGCGCGACCGCGTGATCAAGTTCGCCGGCTGCTACCACGGCCACGTGGACGCGCTTCTCGCCGCCGCAGGGTCGGGGATGATGACTCTCGGCATTCCTTCCACGCCGGGCGTCACGACCGGGGTCACCGCCGACACGATCGTGTGCGAGTTCAACGACGTGGACGGCGTGGCCGCCGCCTGCGAGCGCCACGGCGAGGGCCTCGCGGCCATCCTGGTCGAGCCCGTCGCCGGCAACATGGGCTGTGTCCCGCCGGCACCCGGGTTCCTGGAGGCGCTCCGCTCCCTCGCGGATGCCACCGGGGCCCTGCTCGTCTTCGACGAGGTGATGACCGGCTTCCGGGTCGCGCGCGGAGGCGCGCAGGAGCGGTACGGCGTCACGCCCGATCTCACGATCCTGGGGAAGATCGTCGGCGGCGGGCTTCCCGCCGCGGCCTTCGGCGGTCGCGCCGAGGTGATGGAGCGGCTCGCCCCTGTCGGCGACGTCTACCAGGCGGGCACGCTGTCGGGAAACCCGCTCGCAACGGCAGCCGGTATCTCGGTCCTGCGCCGTCTCCGCGACGGTCGTGTCTACGAAGAGATCGAACGCATCGGTGCCCGGCTGGAGGAAGGCCTCGCTCCGTTCGGCGCGGTGCAGCGCGTCGGCGGGATGCTGACGCTCTTCTGCGCGGCGGGCCCTGTCCGGAGCTACGCCGATGCGGCAGCCTGCGACACAGAGCGCTTCGGCGCGCTCTTCCGCCATCTCCTCGCGTCGGGGGTCTACCTGCCCCCGTCGCAGTTCGAATGCCTGTTCCCGTCGCTCGCCCACTCGGACGAGGACGTCGACCGGACGGTCGAGGCGGTCCGGGACTTCAGCTCCCGTTCGTAGCGGGCCCGCTCGGCCGGGCCCCGGAGCTCGACCGCCTTCCGCCCGCCTCCAGGCCTCTCAACTCGTACGCTTGGCATGAATGCGCTCCGCCGTCGCCGACGAGCTGTTCCACACGATCGCTGAGGGGGCGACCCGCGAGAGCCCGTTGTGGGCAGCCGCGCTGCTCCCCCCGGCGAGGCGCGAGGCCGAGCCCGTGTTCTCCACGCTCGTTGCAGACGCCGGGTTCGCGCTCGGCGTCGAGACGATCTACGAGGGGTACCTCCTGCACTACGGCCGCCCCCGGCTCTTCGCCCCGCCCGACGACGACGTCACGCTGCTGCTCGGCGACGCACTCCTCGCCCACGGGCTCGTCCGGATCGCCGCCACCGGGTCGGTCGCAGCCGTCGGCGACCTCGCCGAGCTGCTCTCGCTCTGCGCCCAGGCCAGGGCCGACGGGCTCGACGGCGACGGCGCCGCCTGGGCCGCGACGTCGGCTCTGCTCGGTCAGGGGGGGCTCGACGAGGCGCGCGCGAGCCTGCGCGAGCGCCGCGATGCGGGCCCTCTCGAGCAGGTCGCACGGCGCGCGGCGGGGCACGGGCTGGTCGACGAGGCCCTCGCGGCGCACGTCGCGCGGCTCGTATAGCATCGCCTCGATGCTGGCCGCGCTCTGGTTCGTGGCGGACGCCGCCGAGGAGGGACGGAACGTCGTCCTCTCGATGCTGGTCGTCGGGCTCGTGTTCCTCGCGGCGATCGGGCTCGGCGAGCTGACGCACTACCTCGGCGCGAAGCGCCGGCGTGCGAAGCTCCAGCGGCCGCTCTAAGGGGGCTGGGCGCGTGGTCCGGCCACGCTCCCTCGCTCGCGCCCTCAGGCGACGCGTGACCGGACCGCGACCGCCGTCCGGCGCCGTGCCGCTCCGGCCGCTGAAGCCGCCGCGGGTCGACGAGGTGAACCACCCCGAGGCTCTTGCCCTACGGCCGTACTGTGTGGGAAGGGGCGTGGACGTCGGTTGCGGTCACCGCAAGGTGGCGCCGCACTGCATCGGCGTCGACATCCTGGCCTCGGGGGACGAGGGTGAGTACGGAGTGGTTCGTGGGCAGGTCTCCGTTGCGGATATCCAGGCATCCGGTGATGACCTGCACATGTTCGCGGACGGCGAGCTCGATTACGTCGTGTCACGACACAACCTCGAGCACTACATCGATGTCGTGAAGACGCTGAAGGAGTGGGCGCGTGTCACGCGTCCCGGGGGGGTCGTCGCGATGATCGTGCCCGACGAGCGAGCGGGCGACACGATCTTCCTGGATCCCACCCACAAGCATGTCTTCACGCCGGAGAGTCTCGAGCGGCTCGTGGGCGTCGTCGGCGGCCTCCGCGTTGTCAAGTCGGAGGTCGTGACGCCGGAGTGGTCGTTCCTCACGGTCGCACAGAAGGTGGCGCCGGAGCCCGAGGGACTCTCCTAGCCCACGCGAACAGCGCCGTGACGGGCTCGACGGTGAGGCCGCTGCTCTCGCCCCTAGACTGCCGTCGATGACGAGGCCCGCCGCTGACCTGCGCGAGTGGATCTCGCTCCTCGAGCGCGAGGGCGAGCTCGCCCGCGTGAAGGCCGAGGTCGACCCCGACCTCGAGATCACCGAGATCACGGACCGGGTCGTCAAGTCGGGCGGGCCGGCACTCCTGTTCGAGAGCGTCAAGGGCTCCAGGGTGCCGCTCCTGATCAACCAGTTCGGCTCCGAGCGGAGAATGTGCCTCGCCTTCGGCGTCGAGCGGCTCGACGACGTGGCCGGGAAGCTCGAGGCGGTGCTCGAGCTGACACCACCCCAGGGGCTGATGGACAAGGTTCGCAAGCTCGGGACGCTCAAGTCGATCGCGGACTCCGCGCCGAAGTCGGTATCGAAGGGCGCCTGCCAGGAGATCGTCCTGCTCGGCGACGACGTCGACCTCGACGCGCTGCCGATCATGCGCTGCTGGCCGCTCGACCCCGCGCCGTTCATCACCCTCCCGGCCGTGATCACCCAGGACCGCCAGACCGGCGTGCGCAACGTGGGCATGTACCGCATGCAGAAGGTGGATCGGCGGTCGACCTTCATGCACTGGCAGATCCACAAGGACGGCCGCGCCGACCTGCTCGCGTCACCCGACGGCAGGATCCCGGTCGCGGTGGCCCTCGGCCTCGATCCGGTCACGGCGTACTCGGCGAGCGCGCCCCTCCCGAAGCACGTCGGGGAGCTGATGGTCGCCGGCTTCCTCAAGGGCTCCGCCGTGGAGCTCGTCAGGTGCAAGACCGTCGACCTCGAGGTGCCGGCGAACGCGGAGATCGTCCTCGAGGGATGGGTCGACGTGGCCGACAGCGGGGTCGAGGGGCCGTTCGGCGACCACACCGGCTTCTACACGCCGCCGGAGGAGTTCCCGCTCTTCCGGATCTCGGCGATCACGATGCGCCGCGACGCGATCTACCCCTCGATCGTCGTCGGCAAGCCGCCCGCCGAGGACGAATGGCTGGCGAAGGCGACCGAGCGGATCTTCCTTCCCGCGATCCGGATGAGCGTCCCCGAGATCGTCGACTACGACCTGCCGACCGCCGGGGCGTTCCACAACTGCGTGATCGTCTCCATCCGGAAGCGCTTTCCCGGGCACGCGCGCAAGGTGATGCATGCGGTCTGGGGGCTCGGCCTGCTCTCGCTCTCCAAGGCGGTGGTGGTCGTCGACGAGCACGTCGACGTCCACGACTACGAGGAGGTTTTCTTCCGCGTCTGCGCCAACGTCGACCCCAAGCGCGACGTCGTCCTGGCCGACGGCCCGATCGACCAGCTCGACCACGCCGCGGTGCTGCCGTCCTTCGGCGGGAAGATCGGCTTCGACGCCACGGCGAAGGGCCCGGACGAGGGCGCGCGGGAGTGGCCGCCCGAGATCGAGATGACGGCGGAGGTGCGCGCGCGCGTCGACGCCCGCTGGGGCGAGCTCGGGTTGCCCGAGCATCCCGACCGCGGAACCGTGCAGAATGGGCGCCGGATCGGATGGGGAAGGCGCAGGTCGACGCAGTCGGTCGAGCGTTGACACGCAGCAGGGCAGGGCGGTTGAATCAAGGACCGGAGCACGGGACGCACGGAGCCACCGAGTGAGCGAAGAAGAGCGCGACACCCAGCACCTCCCGGCCCCCAGCCTCTGGCCGATCGGGTTCGCGATCGGCGTCGCGTGCATCCTCGTCGGTCTCGTCGTCAGCGTGCCCGCGCTGATCGTCGGGGCGGTGATCGCGCTGATCTTCGGCTTCCTCTGGGTGCGAGACCTGTTCACCGAGCACCCGGTGACCTCCGCGGCCGCCGGCGTGCCCGACGTGGCGCCGGCAGCCACCGAGGGGGACCTCGGGACGAACGTCGACCGCGCGACCTTCCTCTCCCTCTCGACCGTCGGCATCGGCGCGCTGATCGGCGCCGGCGTGACGCTGCCCGTGCTCGGCTTCGGGGTGCTGCCCTCCTTCATGGGCGAAGGGGTCGAGACGAGCGACGTCGACCTGGGGCCGATCTCGAACTTCCCGGAGGGCGAGTTCGTGATCGCGACGTACCTCGAGAACCCCGACCAGGGAGAGGTCTCGCGCCGGACCGCCTTCATCCGCAACAACGGGCGCACCGAGGACGGGACGCCGAGCTTCACGACGATCTTCAGCCGCTGCGTCCACCTCGGCTGCCCGGTGCAACCGAACGGCCCGATCGACGAGGAGGCGACGAAGGAGGTGAACGGGGTCGAGCTCCGACCCGTCCTCGCGGCGAGCTTCGGCTGCCCGTGCCACGGCGGGCTCTACGACTCCGAAGGGAACCGCAGTGCCGGCCCGCCGGTCCGCTCGCTCGACCGGTTCGAGTTCTCGATCAGGAACGGCAACCTGGTCCTCGGACGCGTCTTCAGCGTCGGCAACGTCGAGGGGACCGGCGCGAACGCGCGGATCACGAAGTACTACCGGGCCTACCCGGGCGTCCACGTCGACGGGATCGAGAAGTGGCTCTACCCGATCCCGACTCCGGGATCGACGGGGTGATGCGGTAGTGGCGAAGACCGAGCGCCGCCGCCAGCTCGAGGCCGTCGCCCTGTACCCGCTCGACTGGGTCGAGGAGCGCTCGGGCCTCGTCGGGTACACGAAGTGGTTCCTGTTCCGGAAGGTGCCGCACGACATCAGCTGGGCGCAGACGCTCGGCGCCGCCTCGCTGACGGCGTTCATCGTCCAGTTGCTGACCGGCGTGTTCCTGGCGATGTACTACAAGCCCGATCCGAACTCGGCCTACGCCTCGGTGCAGAACATCACCGAGGAGGTCACGCTCGGTTGGCTCGTGCGCGGGATGCACAAGTGGGGCGCGAGCGTCTTCATCATCCTGCTGTTCTTCCACATGGCCCGCACCTTCCTGTTCGGCGCCTACAAGTACCCGCGCGAGCTGAACTGGGTGATCGGCGTGCTGATCCTCGTGCTGGGCATGCTCGAGGGCTTCACCGGCTACCTCTTGCCGTGGGACAACACGGCGTACTGGGCGACGGTGGTCGGGATCAACCTGAACGCGACGGCCCCGTTCGCCGGGCCGTTCCTGGCGCAATTCCTCCAGGGCGGGCTCAGCATCGGGCCGGACACGCTCGCGAAGTTCTACGCGCTCCACATGCTCCTCGTCCCCGGCGCGCTCCTGGCGCTGATCGGTCTCCACCTGTACCTCGTCGTGCGGCTGGGCGTGACGTCGCCGCCGTGGTCTGCGACGGCCGCCGGCCGGGAGCGGCCCGAGGTGAGCGGCCCGCGCTCTGGCCTCATCCGCGACCCGGAGCCTGCTTCGGAGGGGGGTGAGTCGTAGCGATGGGAACCCCGCTCAAGGACCGCAACCGGGCCGAGCACAAGCGCTACAAGGAGGACGTCGAGCGCGAGGGGAAGAGCTTCTTCCCGTACGCGGTCCTCCACGACTCGGTCATCTCGCTCCTCGTCGTGGCCGTGATCATCGCGCTGGCCTGCATCTGGTACTACACGGCGGACGGCACGGACGCCGGGATCCTCGGGCCGTGGTACACGGACGAGGCGGACCCGGGCACGATCGAGTTCGTCCCGCGCCCGGACTGGTTCTTCTACTTCCTCTTCTATCTCCTGCGGATCTTCAAGTGGCCGGAGTCCGTGGTGCTCGGCACCGTGGGCATCCCGACGATCCTGCTGATCCTGCTGATCGCGCTGCCGTTCTACGACCGCCGCCCCGAGCGGCGCCTCAGCCGCCGCCCCGTGGCGCTCGTCGCCGCGATCCTCGTGGTGATCTCGATGGGCGTGCTGACCTGGAAGGGCGCGACCGCGAAGGAGGCGCTCGGCTCGGAGCTGATCGCGGCCGGCACGATCGACGAGTGGGCCGAGAGGCAGGGTTTCACGGGCAACGAGGCCGCGATGGCCGGAGCCACCCTGTTCGCCCAGTCCGGCTGCCTCAACTGCCACACGTACCTGGGAGAGGGCAACGGGAACCTCGGTGCGCCCGACCTGAGCGAGACGGGAGCCTCCGACCGCGGGATCGAGTTCTTCAAGTCGTACGTCTCGAACCCGGCGCAGTACGGGAACAACGTGATGATCTCGTACGCCTACCTCGGCGACGAGAACCTGACGAACCTCGCGACCTTCCTCGACGCCTCCAGGGGCGGCGAGTAGCCGCTCGCTCGCGCATTCCGCGCAGCGGAAAGCGCGTACGCTCACGGCGTGAGGGTCTTCCTCGGGATCACCGGTGCGTCCGGGGCGCCCTACGCGAAGGGCATCCTCGACGGGCTCGTCGGCTCCGGCGCCGAGGTGGGGATCTGCGCGTCCTCCGCGGGGATCGAGGTGGTGGCGACCGAGCTCTACGGGGATGCCGCGCTGCCGCGCGAGGAGGTGCTCTCGCGGTTCGTCGGCTCCGCGGGCGAGGCGGTGACGGTGTACGACGTGCAGGACTGGAAGAGCCCCTACGCGAGCGGCTCGGCGAGGGTCGACGCGTACGTCGTGTGCCCCTGCTCGATGTCGACGGTCGGAACGCTTGCCTCGGGGGCCATGACGAACCTCATCCACCGTGCAGCCTCGGTGGCGCTGAAGGAGCGCCGCAAGCTCGTCCTCGTCCCTCGCGAGACACCTCTCTCGTCGATCCACCTCCGCGGCCTCGCGACGCTCGACGAGGCGGGCGCCGTGATCCTCTTCGCCGCGCCCGGCTTCTACCACGGCGCGACGTCCCTCCAGGACCTCGTCGACTTCGTGGTCGCGCGCTGCCTCGACCAGCTCGGGATCGACACGTCGCTCGTCCGGCGGTGGGGCGAGTGAGGGTTTGTGACACAGTGTCACAAGGACCGGTCCACGGGGTGGGAGGCGCTGAGTGACGCACGAGTCGGGGACGCTGCAGCCGGACGCCGTTCGCGGCATGTTCGACCGGATCGCGCCCGTCTACGACCTGATGAACCGGGTCATGACCGCGGGCCTCGACCGCTCGTGGCGTCGACTGACGGTCGAGGCGATCGTCCAGCCCGGAGACCGTGTGCTCGACGCATGCTGCGGCACCGGCGACCTCGCCGTCGCCGCCGAGCGCGAGGGCGGCATCGTCACGGGGCTCGACTTCTCGACGGCGATGCTGGAGCGCGCGCGGCGGAAGTCGGACACCGTCGACTGGGTCGAGGGCGACCTGCTGGCGCTGCCGTTCGAGGACGGCTCGTTCGACGCAGCCACCGTCGGCTTCGGCGTTCGCAACGTCGGGAGCCTCGAGGCCGGGCTACGCGAGCTCCGACGAGTGCTCCGGCCCGGGGGTCGGCTCGCGATCCTCGAGATCACGCGTCCGCGGGGGTTCCTGCGGCCCTTCTTCTCCCTCTGGTTCGACCGCGTCGTCCCGCTGCTCGGCAAGGTGCTGCCCGGCGGGAAGGCGTACACCTACCTGCCCGCGAGCGTGCGGCGGTTTCCCGGTGCGGAGGATCTCGTGACGCTTCTCCGGGAGGAGGGCTTCGAGCAGGTGCGGTTCCGCCTGCTCGGCGGGTCGATCGTCGCGCTGCACGTCGGGGTGCGCACGTGAGCGCGCTCGCCACGGTGCGGGCCGCCGAGGGCCTCTCCGACTACCTCGAGGCGGTCGAGGAGCGGCTCGGGGCGGTGGTTCGCGCCCACCCGGGCGTCGTGGCCTCCGTGAGCTCGGACGCGCTCGCGGCCGGCGGCAAGCGGCTCCGGCCCACCCTGACCTTCCTCTCGTCGGCGGGAGGAGAGCCACCCGTCGTCGAGGGAGCGGCGGTCGAGCTCGTGCACATGGCGACGCTCGTCCACGACGACATCGTCGACGGCGCGCATCTGCGACGTGGCCGCGCAGCCGCGTGGACCGCGCACGGCGCAGAGGCGGCGAAGGCTGCAGGGGATCACCTCTTCGCCGCGGCGTTCGCGACGCTCGCCGCGGCGGGGTCGCACGAGCGGGTCTCGGTCCTGGCCGACGCCTCGCTCGAGCTCGCGCGAGGCGAGGCGCTCCAGCGTCTCCAGCGACACGACCCCGACACCAGCGTCGAGGCCTACCTCGAGCGGTGCACGCTCAAGACGGGCTCGCTGTTCGCGGCCGCGTGCGTGCTCGGCGGCGGCCGTCCCGAGTTCGGCCGTCTGCTCGGGGTCGCCTTCCAGATCGTCGACGACGTCCTCGACTGCTCGGGGGAGACGGTCGAGACGGGGAAGATCCCGGGCACGGACCTGCGCGACGGGACGCCGACGCTCCCGCTCCTCCTCGCGGCGCGCGAGGACGACACGGTGCGGCGCGCTCTCGCGGGAGGGTCGCTCGAGGGCGCGCTCGTCAGGGTGGCCGCCACGGGCGCTCTCGAGCGCTCCCGGGAGATGGCCCTCGACTACGCTAGGCGGGCGCGGGAGAGCCTGAACGGGACCGTTCGCCGGGAGGAGCTCGAAGCGCTCGCCGACGCAGTCGTCGACCGGAATCGCTGACCATGGCACTTCTCGAACAGGCATCCACGCTCGGCCCGCTGCGGGAGAAGATCGAGGCGGGAGAGCGCCTCGACCTCGAGGACGGGCTCGCGATCCTCGAGTCCGACGACCTGCTCTCGCTGGGCGAGCTCGCCGACCTCGCGCGCCGCGTGCGCGGCGGGACCGACGAGGTCTACTTCGTCCAGAACCTCTACCTGAACCAGACGAACGTCTGCCGGGTGAAGTGCAAGTTCTGCGCGTTCGCGGCGACGCGCAAGCAGGAGCACGCCTACACGATCACACCGGAGGAGCTCGTCCGCGACGCGGTCGAGCAGTGCGCCGCTACCGGCTTCACCGAGATCCACATGGTCAACGGCGAGAACCCGCACATCGGGTTCGACTTCTACGTGGACACGATCCGCTCGCTCGCGCAGGCGCTCCCCGACGTGCACCTCAAGTGCTACACGGCCTCCGAGATCCACCACATGACGACGCTGTCCGGGCTCACGCACGAAGAGGTGCTGCGTGAGCTCAAGGACGCCGGGCTCGGCTCCCTCCCGGGTGGCGGCGCGGAGATCTTCGCCGACCGCGTCCGGGCCCTGATCGCGCCGGGCAAGGAACATCCAGAGATCTGGTTCCACGTGCACGACACGGCCCACCGCATGGGGATCCCGACCCACTGCACGATGCTCTACGGGCACGTCGAGACGTACGAGGAGCGGGTCGACCACATCCTCCGGCTCCGCGAGCAGCAGGACCGCACGGGGGGCTTCCTCGCCTTCATCCCGCTGGCCTTCCATCCCGAGAACACCGTGTTCGAGCGGCGCGGCTGGCGTCACACGACCGGTGCCGACGACCTGAAGATGCTGGCCTTCTCGCGCCTGATGCTCGACAACGTGCCGAACATCAAGGCGTACTGGATCATGATGGGGATGCCGATGGCGCAGGTCGCGCTGCACTTCGGCGCGAACGACGTTCAGGGCACGGTCATGCGGGAGACGATCTTCCATGCCGCGGGTGCGCGCACGGGCACCGAGCAGCAGATCGGAGAGCTCGTCCGGTTCGTCCGCGAGGCAGGCCGGATCCCCGTCCAGCGGGACACGCTCTACAACGAGCTCCGCCGATGGTGAGCCTCACGCAGGCCATCCCGGCGCTTCCCGTCCGGGACGCCGCCGCCGCCGTCGCCTTCTACCGCGACAGGCTCGGCTTCGAGGTGCTCCACCACGACGGCGGCTTCGCGGTGCTGTGCCGCGACGAGGCCGTGCTGCACCTCTGGGAGTCTGGCGACGAGACCTGGCGCGAGCGTGCCGATTTCACGGAGAAGCCCGTCTGCACGGGAGCGGAGTCGTTCATCGCCGGGACCGCAAGCTGCCGGATCATGGCCGCGGGCGTCGACGAGCTCTACGACGAGCTCCGCGCCCAGGACGTGCTGCACCCGGTGTCGCGCGACGGGGTCGAGGACACCGACTTCGGGACGCGCGAGTTCGCGACCCTCGACCTCGACGGCAACCTCGTGACGTTCTTCCGGTGGGTGTCGTGATCAGGCTCGGGCGGATCTCGTACGTCAACATGGCACCGGTCTTCCACCGGCTCATGCACGAGGTGGAGGAGATCAGCGGTGTCCCGACGGAGCTGAACAGGATGCTCCTGGCCGGGGAGATCGACATCGCGCCGATCTCGTCGATCGAGTACGCCCGCAACGCGACCCGGCTGCGGCTGCTCCCGAGACTCTGCGTCTCGTCGGAGGGTGCGGTCGACTCGATCCAGCTCGTGACGCGGATGCCGCTCGGGCGGGTGCGCTCGGTCGCGGTGACGCCCGAGAGCGCCACCTCCGTCGTCCTCACGCGAGTGCTGATCCCCCGGGCCGAGCTCCTTCCGCTCGAGGCCGCGGCGGACGCCGACGCCAAGCTGCTGATCGGCGACGCGGCGCTGAAGAGCGCGTTCGAGGACCCGACTCCGCACTACGACCTCGGCCGGCTCTGGCTCGAGCGGACAGGGCTGCCGATGGTGTTCGCGGTATGGGCCGCCCCCGAGCCGGTCGTCGACGGCCTGCTCCAGCTCCAGGAGGCCCTCGTCGCATCCGTGCGCCTCGCGCGCTCCGAGCCCGAGCGCCTCGCCTACGAGGCGAGCGAGCGCTACGGCTATCCCCCCGGCTTCCTCGCCCGGTACTTCGAGAAGCTGCGCTACAGCTTCGGCCCACGGGAGCGCGCGGGCTTCTACACCTTCCTCGAGATGGCCCGCGACGTCGGCGAGCTCGCCCAGGTTCCCGAGCTGCGATTCCTCCAGGACGAGGAAGTACCGGTCGCATGACTACGGTCGCCGGCCCACCGACCGTGGCCGAGGCGCTCGCGAAGGCGCTCGACGGAGAGCGCATCTCGGACGACGATGCGATCGCGCTCCTCCGCTCGCGCGACCTGGTCTCGGTCGGACGTGTCGCGAACGAGGTCCGGAACCGCAAGAACGACCCGTCGCGGATCACGTTCATCGTCGACCGGAACCTGAACTACACGAACGTCTGCGTGACCGACTGCGACTTCTGCGCCTTCTACCGGTCACCGGGAGACACGCGCGAGGCCTACGTCCTGCCGAAGCCCGTCATCTTCAGGAAGATCGAGGAGACGCTCGCGATCGGCGGGACCGGGCTCCTGATGCAGGGTGGCCACCACCCGGATCTCGCAATCGACTACTACGAGGATCTGTTCCGCTCGATCAAGGCGCGCTACCCGATCCACCTGCACGCCCTCTCGCCGCCGGAGGTGCAGCACATCGCGCGTCGCTCGAAGCTGACGATCCCGGAGACGCTCTCACGGCTGCGGGACGCGGGGCTGGACTCGCTGCCGGGCGGCGGGGGCGAGATCCTCGTCGATCGCGTGCGACACATCATCGCGCCGAAGAAGACGACCTCGGACGAGTGGCTGGGCGTGATGCGCGACGCGCACCGGCTCGGGATGTCGACGACCGCGACGATGATGTACGGCCATGTCGAGACGCTCGAGGAGCGCGTCGAGCACATGCGAAGGGTCCGCGAGCTGCAGGACGAGACCGGCGGCTTCCGGGCGTTCATCTCGTGGACGTTCCAGGACGACGGCAACCGTCTCGGCCCCCTCGTCCCGCGCGAGACGATGCCGACGAGCTTCGACTACCTGCTCACCCAGGCCGTCTCGAGGATCTACCTCGACAACATGCCGCACATCCAGTCGTCCTGGGTGACCCAGGGGATGAAGATCGGCCAGGTCGCCCTCGGGTTCGGCGCCGACGACATGGGGTCGGTGATGATGGAGGAGAACGTGGTCTCCGCCGCGGGCACGACGCACCGCACGTCGATCGACGAGCTCGTCCACCTCATCCGGGCGCTCGGGAAGACCCCGGTGCAGCGCGACACCCTCTACCGCGAGGTCAGGGTCTTCTAGCGCGGATACCGCGAGGTCGGGGGCTTCTCGACCAGCTCGCCCGGCGCGGCAGCGCCGCGTGGCTCGCTCGAGACGCGCAGGAGGCGGAAGGCGACGAGGGCGAGCCAGAGAAACCAGACGACGCTCGCCGCCCGGGCAGACGCGCCGCTCCCCACGGTGCTGAGCACGGCGCCGGCGGCGATCACGGCCGGCGTCGTGAGGAGCGTCGGGAGCCAGATGCGCCGCCACTCGGGGAGGCGTCGAAACGCGAGCGCGAGCACCAGGGGCGTGAGGATGAGCGCCGTGGAGGTGAACCCGCCTTCGATCCTGTGCGCCGTGGAGTGCCACGACGTGTTCTCGCACGCGCCGTCGATGCCCTGACAGTCGAGTCGAAAGAGCCCGTCGAGGAAGAGCCCCACGCCGACCACGAGCAGCCCGAGGACGCCCAGTCGCGACAGGAGCCCCTCCCCGAGGGCGCCCCAGATCCCGAGGGCGAGGACGACGACGAGCAGGCCCGTGAGGTTCGCGGCGACCTGGTTGTAGAGCCAGGGGCTCGAGGCCGTCAGCGCACCGAGGTCGCTGATGTCGTCGTTCGCCGGGCTGAACGCGTCGGGTTGGGCAACGTCGCCGAGGAGGACGCCGCCCACGAACGTCACCGACGCGGCGAGGCCACAGATCGCGGAGGCGCGCCACGGCACCGCGCGAGTGTGTCAGAGCAGTGGGCCGACAAGCCCGGCTGGGGTTCGTACGGAATCCGTGAGGATCTCGCGGGGCGGCTGGGGGCTGCACTACCCTCGGGCCGGGTCGATGCGCCGCCTGCTCGCCACCGCCGCCGTGCTCTCGCTCGCCGTCGTCCTCGGCGCGCCCGCCGGGGCGGCTCCCCGCGTCCTGTGGCCCGGAGTCACCTATGAGCTCGGAGTGCAGTTCACTCCACGCGGGCCTGTTGCGATCCACGTTCTCCGCGGCCCACGCCCGGGCGGCCTCACCACGCTCGAACCGGTGCTGTCGAACGACACGGTCGTCGAGCGCGAGACGCTGACGTCGATGCAACGCCGCCTCGCGAGTCAGGCGACCGCGGCGGGCGTCAACGGCGACTACTTCACCTTCGCGACCGGCCGTCCCTCGGGCGTCCTGATGCGCGAGGGTGGGCTCGTCACGCCTCCGAACGCCGAACGAGCGAGTGCCGGGATCACGACCGACGGCCGACTTGAAGTCCGGCGGGCGTCGTTCGTGGGCAGCTGGCGCGGCCTCGGCGGGAACCGCGTGGTGAGGAGCCTGAACGCCCCGCCGACAGCCGACGGCTCGGCCCTCTACACCGATCGGTACGGGCCCGCCACACCGCCGCTTCCCGGGAGCGTCGCCCTCGTCCTCTTCCCCTTCCCGGCCCCGACGCCGGAGGTCGACCTCGTCGCCCCCGCTGTCGAGCTGCGCGCCGGGGGCGGCGCCGTGCCGATACCCGCGGGCGGGGCCGTTCTGCTCGCGCGCGGGCAGTCCGCGGCTGCCCTGACGGCGGAGACCGCGGTCGGGGCGACGGTGACCGTGCGGCTCTCGCTGCGTCCGACCTGGCCCGGGGTGCTGTCCGCGTTCGGCGGTGGCCCCCAGCTCGTGCGGGACGGCGTCCCGCTCTACCGCTCGGGAGAGAAGTTCACGACGCGCCAGCTCGGGCCGCGCGCGCCCCGCAGCGCCGTCGGACAGCTTGCCGACGGACGGGTCGTGCTCGTCGCCGTCGACGGCCGCCAGCCCGGCTACAGCGTCGGGCTGACGAGCTTCGAGCTGGCGCAGGCGCTCGTGCGCCTCGGCGCGGTCACGGGCATCGGGCTCGACAGCGGCGGCTCGACGACGATGGCATTCGACGGGAGACTTCTGAACCGCCCTTCCGACGGTCGCGAGCGGTCGATCTCGACCGGTGTCATGCTCCTGTACCGCGGTGTGTTCGCGCCGGAGCCCCCAGCGCTCGTCTCACCGAACGGCGACGGCGTCGCGGAGTCGCCGGGGCTCGGCTACCGGATCGTGCGCCCCTCCTCGGTCACGATCACCATGCGCGCACCGGGCAGCGCTGCGCCGTTGACGTCGACGGCATCGCAGCTGCCGGGTACCTATCCGGTCCCCTTCCCTCCCACGGGAGGCGCCCCGGGACCCGGCAAGTGGAGCCTCGAGGTGAGCGCAGTCGACGACGTCGGCCAGGCGTCTGCGATCACGAGGACGTTCGTCGTCGACGACACGCTGGGCTTCCTCCGCGTGCCGCGTCTCCGCGCGGTGCCGCCGCAAGGCCGCGAGATCTCGCTCACGTGGCGTCTGTCCCGTGCTGCGCGCGCCTCCGTGACGGTGCTCGACGAGACCGGCAAGCTGGTGCGTCGCCTGCTCGGCGGTGCGCGGCTCCCGGCGGGCGAGCAGCGAGTCGTCTGGGACGGGCTCGGCGCGAATCGCCGCCGTCTCGCGGGCCGGTACACGGTCCGGGTCGTCGTGGCGAGCGAGGTCGCTCGGTCGGAGCTGACCGCGCCGATCGTGTTGCGTCGAGCGGCTGAACCGGGCAAGCGCTAGCACGCCGGGCCCACGGCTAGCCTTCCGCGATGCTCGTCGCCAACGTCCTCAGCGACTTCCTCCACGAGATCACCGATGTCGTCACCGACGCGATCGGGAACTACGGCCTCTATGCGGTGTTCGGGCTGATGCTGATCGACGCGGTGCTCCCCGCCGCCAGCGAGGTCGTGATGGTCTACGCCGGGGCAGTCGCCGCGGGCGCTTTCGCCGACCAGTCGGTGACGCTGTTCGGCTACGAGTTCGAGAGCGGCTTCCCGGCCTACGTGGCGATGGCGACCGCCGGCACGATCGGGTACCTCGTCGGCTCGATCGGAGGCTGGGCGCTGGGCGACTACCTCGGCCGCCCGTGGCTCGAACGTCACGGCCGCTGGCTGCACCTGAGCACGGAGAAGCTCGATCGTGCCGAGCGCTGGTTCGACCGCTGGGAGGAATGGGCGGTGTTCATCGGACGGATCACTCCCGTCGCGAGGTCGTTCATCTCCATCCCGGCAGGTGTCTTCCGTGCCCGTTTCGGTCCCTACGTGTGGCTGACGTTGCTCGGGTCGGCGATCTGGTGCTTCGCCTTCGCCGGGGCGGGGTGGGCCGCCGGGGCGAACTGGGAGCACTTCCACGACGCGTTCCGGTACGTGGACTACCTGATCCTCGCCGCCGTGGTCGCGGCCGGCGGGTGGCTCGCCTGGCGCTACGTGAGGCGTCGCAGGCAGCCGGCCGACGAGCCTGCCTAGGACACGTCGGCCCGGCGTCGAATTCCCTGCTCAGGAGCCGCTCCGACCGGGGATGGCCCGGAACGGAGGCGGGTACACTCGTGCGGTCGTGATCCCCCTCGTCGACGTCAAGGCCCAGTACGAGCCGTTCATCCCGGAGCTCAAGGAGCGGTTCGCGGAGGTGCTCGAGTCCGGGCGCTTCATCTTCGGGCCGGAGGTCGAGGCGTTCGAGCGCGAGGCGGCCGCCTATCTCGGCGTGCCGCAAGCGATCGGCGTGGCGAACGGGACCGACGCGCTCGTGCTGGCTCTCGAGGCGATGGGAGTGAGGCGGGGCGACGAGGTGATCTGCCCCGCGTTCACGTTCTACGCGACGGCCGAGGCCATCGCACGGGCGGGCGCAACCCCGGTCTTCGCCGACATCGACCCCGTCACGCTCAACCTCGACCCGGTCGCCGTCGCGGCGTCGATCACGGAGCGGACGAGGGCGGTCGTCCCGGTCCACCTCTTCGGCCGGCCGGCCCCGCTCACGGAGCTCGCCGCGCTCGGAGTGCCGCTGCTCGAGGATGCCGCGCAGGCGTTCGGCGCCCGCGGGATCGCGACCACGGGCGTCTGCTCGACGTTCAGCTTCTTCCCGACGAAGAACCTCTTCGCGCTGGGGGACGGCGGGCTCGTCGCGTGCACCGAGGACGCGATCGCCGACATCGTCCGCAAGCTCCGCTTCCACGGCTCCCGGGACAAGCAGACCTTCGAGCTCATCGGGACGAACTCGCGGCTCGACGCGATCCAGGCCGCTGCGCTGCGCGTCCTGCTGCCGCACCTCGCGGGCTGGAACCGGGCGCGGCGGGAGGCGGCCGGGCGCTATGCGGAGCTCGGGCTGGGCGAAGCCGTCGAGCTCCCCACGGACGACGGCGCCCACGTCTACCACATGTACGTCGTCCGGACCCCGGAGCGGGAGCGGATCGCCGAGGCTCTGGACGAAGTCGGAATCGCATCGGCCTCGTACTACGTCACGCCTCTCCATCTCCAGCCGGCCATGGCCTACCTCGGCTATCGCCCGGGCTCTCTTCCCGAGACGGAGCGGGCCGCGGCGGAGAACCTCGCGCTGCCGATGTGGGGCGGGATCGGCCTCGACCAGCAGGAGCGGGTGGTCGCCACGGTCAGGTCGGCCGTCGGCGTCGCCGTGTAGGGGGCGAGGGCCCTGCGCAGCCCCGTCAGCCGTCATTCCGTCTGGCAGGTCGGAGTCGACGCGCTGCTCGTGGCGGGTGCCTGGTGGCTCGCCTGGAACCTGCGCTTCGACCAGGTCCGCCCCGTCTACTACGACCGCTATCTCGAGTGGCCGATCGTCCTGCTCGTCGTCGGCATCAAGCTGCCGGTGTTCGGGCTGTGCGGCTTCTACAACCGCTGGTGGCGCTACGTGTCGACGCGGGACATGTGGGGCGCCTTCCGCGGAGTCGTGCTCGCGTCCGTCGCCCTGTTCCTCGTCTTCACACTCTTCGACATCCATCGGGCAGCAGTGCCGCGCGGCGTCTGGTTCATCGACCTCCTGCTCTGCCTGGCGTTCGTCGCGGGCGCCCGCTTGCTGGCGCGGACGATCATCGAGCGCCCGATGCCGGGGCGGATCGTGGCCAGGGGCAAGGAGGCCGTCATCGTCGGCGCCGGAGACGCGGGTCAGCTCGTGGTCAAGGAGATGCAGCGGACGCCGGGGCTCGGCTACACACCGATCGGGCTGCTGGACGACGATCCCCGAAAGCGCAACCTGCGTCTCCACGGGGTTCGCGTGCTCGGCACGACGGACGACCTCGCGCACGTCATCCGCGACCGGCGTCCGGACGAGGTGCTGATCGCGATCCCGTCCGCCTCGGGCGAGCTCCGGGCGCGGATCGTCGACACCGCTCGCACGCTCGAGGTGCCCGTCAAGACGCTGCCGAGCCTCTCGGATCTCGTCTCGGGCGACGTCGACCTCGCCCGGCAGCTACGGCCCGTCGAGGTCGAGGACGTCCTCGGCCGGGAGCCGGTCGAGGTCGACTTCGGCTCCATCTCGGACTACCTCACGGGCGAGGTCGTGCTCGTCACGGGGGCCGGCGGCTCGATCGGCTCAGAGCTCTGCCGCCAGATCTCCCGCGTCTCCCCTGCAAAGCTCGTGCTCCTCGACAACGCCGAGCCGGCGCTGTTCGAGATCGAGCGGGAGCTCGTCCGCGAGCGCGGCTTCCGCGCCGCCGCCGCGGTCGTGGGCGACGTCCGCGACCAGGTCAAGCTGCGGCAGGTGTTCGACAAGTACCGGCCGGGCGTCGTGTTCCACGCCGCCGCGTACAAGCACGTGGCGATGATGGAGGCGAACCCCCTCGAGGCGGTGCGCAACAACACGCTGGGGACACGCGTCGTCGCGGACGTCGCGGCCGAGCACGGGACGAAGCGGTTCGTGCTCGTCTCCACGGACAAGGCTGCCAACCCGAAGACGGTGATGGGGCAGTCCAAGGCCCTCGCAGAGTGGATCGTCGAGACCTGGGGCCACCGTGCCAACGTCACGACACGGTTCGTGGCGGTCCGCTTCGGGAACGTGCTCGGATCCTCGGGCTCGGTGGTGCCGATCTTCCGGCGCCAGATCGCCCGCGGCGGGCCGGTCACCGTCACGCACCCCGAGATGACCCGGTTCTTCATGACGATCCCCGAGGCGGTGCAGCTCGTCGTCCAGGCCGGCGCGATCGGCGGCCGGGGGCAGGTGTACGTCCTCGACATGGGTGAGCCCGTCCGGATCGTCGACCTCGCCGACAAGATGATCCGCCTCTCGGGCAAGGAGCCGGGACGCGAGATCGCGATCGAGTTCATCGGCCCCGCGCCCGGGGAGAAGCTCCACGAGGAGCTGGTCGGCGACGGCGAGACCGTATCGCCGAGCCGACACCCGAAGATCGACCTGATCACACGTTCGCCGGTCGACTCCGAGTGGCTGGAGGCCGAGCTCGGCCTGCTCGAGCGGCTCGTCGAGGAGGGGGAGACGCTCGAGCTCGTGGGCGCGCTCCGCCGGCTCGTGAACGAGCCGAGGCGCGAGGGCGCCGTCACGGTCGAGCCGAGGCCGGTCTCATAGGCCCCACCACCCCCGTGTTCGTCGTGGGCGACGTCCACGGCCATCGCGACGTGCTCGTGGAGCTCCTCCGCTCGGCGGGCCTCGTCGACGGCGACGAGCGCTGGAGCGGCGCCGACGCGCAGTTGTGGCTGGTGGGCGACCTCGTCGACCGGGGCCCGGACGGGATCGGGGCGGTCGACCTCGTCAGGCGCCTCGAGGACGAGAGCGGCGGCGCGGTCCGCTGCCTCCTTGGGAACCACGAGGCGCTGCTGCTCGCCGTGCACCGCTTCGGCGCCGAGAGCACCAGTGTCCCGGGCGAGTCGTTCCACGACCTCTGGAAGCTCAACGGCGGCGTCGACTCCGACCTCAGCGCGCTGACGCCCGACCACGTGGAGTGGATCGCGGCGCTGCCACCGATCGCACGCGCCGGAGACTGGCTCCTCGTGCACGCGGACACGCCCGCCTACCTCGCGCTGGGTGAGTCGCCGGACGCGGTGGTCGGGGCCGTGGGGTCGATCCTGTCCGACGGCGATGTCGACGCGGTGGACGACCTCCTGGCCATCGTCTCGGATCGGATGCGGCTCACCGACCCTGCGACCGTCGATGCCTTGCTCGACGCGTTCGGCGGGACGAGGCTCGTCCACGGCCACACGCCGATCGCCTCCGTCCGAGGCGTCGACCCGCGCACGGTCACCGCCCCGCTCGTCTACGGCGAGGGCAGGGTCATGAACGTGGACCACTGCCTGTTCGCCGGCGGCCCGGGCTTCGTCACGCGCCTGGAGAGCGGGTCGGAGCAGGAGACCTGAGCCGCTCTGCGTGTCGATCGGGCGCCCGGGACGACCACGGGGGCCGCCCCCTGAGCGGGCCGCGCCAGAGCCGACCCGTCGTCGCGTGGGGCGAGGTGTCGCTCGCGAAATGCGGGTCGCGCCGCCGGGATACTGGGCTATCCCTCCAGGGCGGTCAGCAAGCAGTCGAGGAGCCCGTCGGGCGCACGTGTCGGTAGCGGCGTCCCACGCTCCTTCCGGACGAGGACGAGTGCGTCGGCGGCGGTCAGCGACCGCAGCCGGCCCTCCCGCAGAAGCTGGTCGTCGACCGCCCCGAGCCTGCCCGTGAACGTCGTGTAGACCGGGGTGCCGAGCGCGACCGCCTCCCGGTTCATCGTCCCCCCGGCCGAGACGACGAGATCGGCCAGGGCGACCAGGCTGAGAGCGTCGACCGCGTGGTCCGGGACGACGAGCGAGGGCAGCCCTCGACTCGCGATCGCCCCGCGCTGTTCCGCCGTCCTTGGCAGGACGACCGCCTGGACCGCGGGGTCGCGCCCCAGCCGCTCGAGCACGTCGACGAACAGCGGGTTTGCGTGGCGATGGTAGAGCGAGACCTCGGGCGGCGTCCGCACGACCACGAGAACGCGGGAAGGGTCGACACCGAGACCCGCGGGCACCGTCGGGTCGGGCGTGAAGCCGTGGAGGTAGTACTCCTCCTTCAGGCCCGGGTACCGGCGCACCTTGCGCGCACGTGCCCCGATCGGATCGAGCCGCTCCTGAGGGATCCCCTCCGGGACGACGACGCGGGTCGCCGCGCGGCAGCCGAGCCCGTGCTGGGCCAGCGCGAACTCGTAGTCGAACGCGTACGACGACGGGATGCCCAGTGATCGCGCGACCAGCGGCAGCTCGTGAGAGGCGTGTGAGAGCGCCACGTCGAACGCTTGGTCACGCGCGAAGCCACGCAGCGCGCGCAGGCGCGAGGCCATCGCGCGCACCTTTCCGGCGCGTGAGGCACCACCGTGCGGTGGGCCGACGACCGTGTGCACGAGCCCCGAGGCCTCGAGCAGCTCGACGGTCTGGGCGAAGTCCCGGGCGCTGATCGTCACCTCGTGGCCGCGGGCGGTGAGCAGGCCGACGAGCGGCCGGAACAGCACGACGTGAGGCGAGTTGGTGACGTCGATCCAGATGCGCATCACGTCTCCTCGGCGGCGCCTCGGCGGTCGTCGACGTCGCGATCGGCCCGGCATTATGCATTTCCGCATCACGCAGGCACGGGGAGAGGTCGCTGCTATAAGTTCTACTTATGGACACGCGTCAGCTCGCAGCGTTCTGCGCGGTCGTCGAGCGACGCTCCTTCTCCCAGGCTGCCGACCAGCTCGGTGTCACGCAGCCCGCGGTCTCGCTCCAGGTACGCGCGCTCGAGAAGCGCCTCGGGACGCAGCTCCTCGACCGCTCCGGCCGTCGTGTCGAGCCGACCGAGGCGGGCCTGCGCCTCTACCGGGGGGCGCAGCGGCTGCTCGCGCTGGAGGAGCAGGTGCTGGACGAGGTGATCTCGGAGGGCGTCGGCGAGCTCGCGGGGACGCTCGCGATCGGCGCCTCGACAGGCCCCGCGGCGGTTGTGGTGCCGCAGCTCCTCTGCGAGTTCCAGCAGGCTCACGGCGAGGTGCGCGTCGGACTGGAGGTACACGACACGAAGACGGTCGTCGAGCTCGTGGCCGAGCGCCGGCTGGAGCTGGGCATCGTCGGCGCCGCCCCGCGGCACCGCGGCGTTCGCTTCGAGCCGTTCGCGTACGACGAGGTCGTCCTGGTCTGTCCTCCCGGCCATCGCTTCGCGGGGCGCGTGCTCGACGTCCACGAGCTGGCCTCCGAAAACCTCGTCGTGATGCAGGAGGGCGCCGGGGTGCGTCGGATCGTCGACGACGAGCTCCGTCGCCTGGGGCTGCGCCTGCGCGACCTCGACGTGCGGCTCGAGCTCGGGTTGCAGGAGTCCGTCCGGAGCGCGGTGCTCGCCGGCTACGGCGTGACGTTCATCTCGCGCGCGGCCGTCGAGGCGGAGCTCGCCTCGGGCGCCCTCGTCGAGGCACGGATCGAGGGGATGGACGGACGCCGGGAGATCTCGATCGCGCGTGGAACGGGCCGTGTTCAGAGCCGGGTCGCCGAGGCGTTCGCGGAGTTCGCGAGGGAACGCACGGCCACGCTCGGTCGTGGGCTCGGGCTCGCGCCGTCGACACCGGACCCGCCCGCTTGAACGAGTCGCCGCCGAGGCGGATCGTGCGCTTCGGGGCGGGATCGCTCGCGGAGCTGCGGGACGTCTGCGCGGAGGCCGGGATCTCGCGGCCGCTCCTCGTCGCGTCGCGCCGCGGCGTGGGCTCGGTGGGAGACCTACCCGTGGTCGAGACGTACGGCGGCGTCCGCCCTCACGTCCCGGCCGAGACGGTCCGGGAGGCCGCCGGCCTCGTTCGGCAGAGCGGTGCGGACGGCCTCGTGGGCCTCGGCGGCGGAGCCGCGATCGACACCTGCAAGGCGGTCGTTGCCGAGCTGGCGGGCCACGGACACGAGCCGCTTCCCCGCATCGTCGCGATCCCGACGACGTACGCGGGCGCCGAGTGGACGCCGTACTTCGGGATGCTGCTCGCGCCGGGACGGAAAGGCGGAGGCATGGACGAGCGCGCGACGCCGGTCGCGGCGATCTACGACCCGGAGCTGACGCTCGACCTGCCGCTCGAGGCGACGGTCGGGACCTCGATGAACGCGCTCGCACACTGTGCCGAGGCGTACTACCACCCGTCGCGAACGCCCCGCGCGGAACGGAACGCCGACACCGGTGCGACCGCGATCGGATACGCACTACCGCTCGTCGTGAAGCGCCTCGACGTGATCTACGGCCGCACGCGGCTCCTCGAAGGGGCGTTTCGCGCCGCACTCGCGCTCGCCGACTCGGGCCTCTGCCTCGCACACGCGATGGCGCAGGCGCTCGGTGGGCGCTACGGCCTGCCCCAGGGCACGATGAACGCCCTCTGCCTGCCCGTGGCACTTCGCTTCAACGCAGTGGCCGTGCCGAGCGCGGTCGAGCGGTTCGGGACGGCTCTCGGGACGAGGGATCCGGCGTCACGGGTCGAGGAGCTCGCCCGGCTCGGAGGGTTCGAGCGCCTGCGGGACTTCGGCGTCCCGGAGGCGGACCTCGACGAGGTCGCAGACGCCGTCGTCGCTCGCCCCGGCGCCAGGGCGAACCCGCGGAGGGCGAGCGCCGGGGACGTCGCAGGGCTGCTGCGGTCGATCTGGTAGCTACCGGAAGCGCTCCCCCTCGTCTCGGCGGTAGCCCCACCACGCGAGGGCGCCGAACGCGAGCGCCCAGCCGATGAGCGCCGCGGCGTGGTGGAGCGGCAGCGGGCTGTCCCCCGTCGCGATCGAGTCCAGCACCTCGATCCAGCTGCGCGTCGGCAGGACCTGCGAGGCGAGGTCGGCTCCGTGGGGGATGTCGCCCGGGCGTGCCCAGAGGGCGCCGGCGATTGCCAGGGGGAGGAAGATGAGGTTGGCGATCGGAAGCGCAGCTCGGGGTGGCAGCCAGTAGCCGAACGCGATCCCGAGCAGGGCGAAGGGCGCGCTGCCGAGCAGCAGCGCGAACACGAGCGCCGCGAACCGCCACGGGGCCATCCCGGCGCCGTACACGGTGGTGCCGACGACGACCACGACGGCGACGGTGGCGGCGGCGAACACCAGGGCGGACAGGACGCGCCCCGCGAGCCGGGTCGCCGCCCCGGCCGGAAGGGTGCGCAGGTAGGTCTCCCAGGGAGTCGTGCGAGCCGTTGCGATCCCGACGCCGAACTGGAAGAACGTCACCGTCAGGAGCGCGGTGGCGGCGAATCCTGCGAGGAGGCGCTCGGGCTCGCCTCGCGAGAGCGGGGAACCCACGATCAGCATCAGGATCGCGGGGAACGCGAGCGTGGGCAGCGAGTAGGCCGGATAGCGGGCGAACTGCAACGTCTCCGCACGCGCGTGAGCGAGGGCGAGCCTCACGCCGGGTTCTCCCTGGTCAGCGTCACGAACGCGTCCTCGAGGCTGACCGGGGTCACCTCGAGCTCGCGGAACGGGACGCCGGAGCGAACCAGCTCGGTGACGAAGACGTCCGCATCCTCGACGTAGACCACGTGGTGGTCGAGGTGCGAGTCGATGCTCGCGATCCCGTCGAGCCGGGGAACGCGCTTCGCCCGCAGCGTGACCCTGGTCGTGCCCGCGCGCGCCCGCACCTCGGCGACGCTCCCCTCCAGGATCACACGACCGCGTGCGAGCACGACGACGCGCGTGGCGATCTCCTCGGCCTCGCCGAGCTGCTGCGTCGTCAGCAGCACCGAGCCCCCGCCCGCTGCGAAGCGGGCGAGGTCTCGGAGGAGCCCGCGTCGCGCCGCCGCGTCCATTCCGGCGGTCGGCTCGTCGAGAAAGAGCACGTCGGGCCTCCCGGCGAGCGCCAACGCGACGGCGAGCCGCCGTCGTTGTCCCCCCGAGAGGCTCATTCCCTGGCGGTCCGCCAGGGACCCGAGTCCGAGACGGTCGAGGGCCTCGCCGGTCGAGCGCGCGGTGGGGAAATGCGCCCGAACGAGGTCGGTCGTCTCGCGCACACGGAGCGTCGGCGGGAAGCCGACCTCCTGCAGCACGGCGCCGACGCCGCGCCGCGCAGCCGGGTCGCGCGGATCGCGGCCGTCGAGCCAGGCACGACCGGCATCGGGTCGGCGCAGCCCGAGCATGATCGCGACGGCCGTCGACTTGCCCGCTCCGTTCGGCCCGAGCAGGGCCAACACCTCGCCGGCACGCAGCTCGAGATCGACCCCGTCCAGCGCCCGCACGTCGCCGAAGGACTTGACGACGCCCTCGAGGCGCGCCGCTGGCTCTGCGGATGCTGGCGCCATCGAGTGGTCTGCGTGCTTCGGCGGCGGGTCGGCGGGCGGTCGCGGTGATGCTACGACCGTGCGCGCGGTCCCGCCAGTGTCCAATAGGGACATGTCCCGTTCGGCCAAGGAGGCGGCGCCCACGAGGACGTTGTAGCCTCCATGGGCAACGATTGCCGTGTGCAGGCGGCCGGTCGCGAGGTAGGTGAGGCCGAACACGGAGCCGGTGGCCAGGTGCACGGCGGCGGTGCGTCCTTGGCGTGGCGCGTGACTTGCCGCGAAGAGAACGGTGCTGACCGCCAGCGCAAGCGGGCGTCCGAGGGGCGCGACGAGGAGGCCGAGCACCAGCCCGCGCCAGATCGCCTCCTCCTCCGTCGACTTGGCCGTGAGGACGACGCTCCGCGCGAGGAGGCGCCGCCGCGGCGCCGCCGCCAGCGCCGCCGCGGGGATGCCGCGTCGCGCGAGGACGAGGAACAGCCCGAGGGCGGCGATCGACCCCACGAGGAAAGCCTCGCCCGGCGCGTGGGGCGTGAGGTCGGCCGGGGCGATCGGCGGGGCGACGAGCATCACACCGACGGCGATCGCAACCCAGGCGGCGACCTGCGCGCATCCGCGCATCTACCCGCCCCCGGACGCGACGGGAAGGAGATACAGCGAGGCTTCGTGCAGCCCGTCCGCGCCCACGAGGTCGTCCACGCGGCGGTCGTAGAACCCGCCCACGGGCTGCGCGGTCAATCCGAGCGCGGCAGCGGCGAGGAGCAGGTTCTGGGCCGCGTGGCCCGCCTCCAGCAAGGTGAAGCGGTACGCGCGCTGGCCGTACTTGAACCGGGAGCGCCAGAAGACGGCGGTGAGCACGATCACTGCCGCGCTCGGCACGACGAGCTCCTCGTAGGGCGTCAGCTCCGCCAACACCCCCGCGGAGACCGGCTGCCGTAGCCGTTCCAGCACATGCCGGATCGGGTCGTAGTGGTAGAGCCCCGTCTCGATCTCCTCGATGCGTTGGCACACGACGTAGAGCTCGAGGGGGTAGAGGGCGCCACCCGAGGGGGCGCTGCGCAGAGACTGGTGCGGTCCGGCCGGTCGTGTGACCCCGTAGGCGGTGTGCAGCAGCGTCGCGAGCTCCAGGACGGCGAGCGGCCGGGCTCCGTAGTCGCGCCGCGAGCGTCGACCCGCGATGGCCGTCGCGAGCGCCGCGTCGCCCAGGCTGGGCGGTGGAAGCCGGACGGCAGGCAGATGGGCGTAGCGCTTGACCGACCGACTGGCCGTGACGCGCATCTCGGCGCTCCGCTCGAGCCTGGCTGCCCCCAGCACGTAGGGGTCGGTGACGCCGGGATACATGCGCGACGCCTCGTGGTAATCCTCGGTCGGATCCGGCGAGCGGAGCTCGTCCACACCGAGCACCTGGGTGAGCCTGACGGTGGCCACCAGCTCGGCCGCGGTCGTGACGCCGTCGTCGGCGGGCGAATGAGCCCCCGTCGTCACGGGAACGGGTGCGGATGCGGGTTGACGTCCGCTGGCTCCAGCGGAGCCGTCGCAAGGCCGACGTCGCATGCGGCCGTGTACAACCGCGGACAGCCCAGGAAACGCGCTTCGTGCCAGACGTCGAGCTGGCACAGCTCTGGCGCGATAACGCGGGCGACGTGGAGCCCGAGCGACGCGACGTCCGGGGTCGTGACGTCCACGGCGTATGCCGAGATGCCGTGGCGGGCGAGGCGCCGGAGGACTGCCTCGATCTGCTCGCGAGGAGTGGAGCCCTCGAGTGGGCGGACGTCCCGGAGCGCCGTCCGGGTCGAGGAGGCATCGAGGAACGAAGCGAGGCGCGCCCGCTCCTCGTCCGCGTAGTACAGCATGTGCTGGTCGAAGGTCTTCACCTCGGCCGCCGACGGGAGCGGCGCCTCGGGGGAGCTTGCGAGCTCCATCCCGAGCCAGCGATAGACCCCGAAGCTCTCGGAGAGGGCCTTCAGCCACGCACGTTGGACGGTCGACGCGCAGCCGGCGCCCAGCGCGAGCGCGGCGCGCGACCCGGGCGGCCCATGAAGGACCGAGATCGCCACCGGGACGCCCAGGAAGGCGCATCCGTCGAGGACGCTGTACCGCAGGCCCGTGGGCTCGAAGTAGTCGCGCTCCAGGTCGACGGCTCCCGGGTCGTCGGACCACTCGAGCAACGGGAGGGAGAGCCGGTTGTTCCAGGCCAGCATGACCGCGTCGCGCTCGACCAGCTCGAGCAGCGCGGCCAGGCAAGCCTCGTCGCGGGTGGGGCCGCACGCGAGTCCACTCGTGGTCGAGTACGCGATCGGCCGAGGCCCGGGTGCGACGCGCCCGAGGTAGACGACGTCGGCCGGGAGCTGCACCGACGACCCGTCCTCGAGCGACTCGCCCTCCACGAACGTCGTTCGGGTGTCCAGCGTGAACGGGGCGAACGGGAAGCCGGGCCGTGCGACCTGGTCGTCGCGGAACAGGCCGAAGCGTGCGGGATCGACGGCGGCGTCGCCGAGCGCGCGGGCGGTCGCGACGCGGACGCGCTCCGGGGGGACGTACATACCGCAATAGCGCTCGAGCGCCTCGCCGATCGCGGCGGCCCGTGCGCCCGACTCGTCGCGATCGGCGCCGCTCCCGTACTCGACCGCCGTCACCCCGAGCGTCCGGCGCGCGGATGCGAGGTCACAGGCGCTGTTGGGCAGGCGGGTCTCGTCGGGAGCGTGCATGGTGCGCATGGTCTGCCGGACGATTCCCACGAGCGGGGAGGCTGCGTCCTCGAGGCGTTCGAGGGCAACGCTCAACGGCGTGAACGCCGGCCCGGCCACGGCGACGGTCATCTTCTCTCCGGATACCAGGGCAACGGCACTGCGCGGCCGGCAGCTGGCCCGCATGCTGCGCAGCGCGGGACGCGGAGGGCGAGATGGTGGGTGAGACGCACGACGGGTCCCGGCTCGAGTGCGTAGAAGCGTCCCGGAAGCGACGGGTCGTCCACGGTCAGCCACCTCAGGACGAGGAGGGCCGCGAGCCCTGCCGCGACGACGGCCAGGGAGGGTGGCGCCGGCGCGCGAGTCGGCTCGTCCTCGATCAGGTCGAAGTCCTCCTCGTACCCCGAGCAGGCCGCTCGTCGGAGGCGATAGCAGGCACGACAGGCGGACGAGTGCGGGAGGAACAGTGGCCCCACGACGAGATGCCTGCCGTCGTAGGGCAGCACCTGGAGCCACGCCTGCCGGCGCTCGAGCTGTAGCCGGTTGAGGGTGTCGAGACGGCCGATCTCCTGCCGACCGGGGACGGCTATCGGAAGGGCTCCGGCGCCGGGATCGGCATCCAGCGGCAAGGCATCCACCCCGCTGACTCCCATCTCCTCGAGCTGGCGTGCGACCTCCGCGGCAGTGGGGCCCGAGCCGAGCACGGCCGCGCGCGCGGCGAGCAGTCTCTCCCGGGCGGTCTGCGGCGTGACCCTGCGGGTGACCGCGGCGGCGAAGGTCGCCGCCGCGGCCAGGGGATCTCCGCCGTCCGCATGTTGCGGGCCGTCCAGAAGCAGCTGGTTCTGTGCGAGGAGCCCGAGCGCCCGCCGCACGGCGGGCGCGACGGGCCGCCCCATCGCCTCCTCGAGCTCGTCGACCGTGCGGCTTCCGTCCAGCAGCGGCACCAGCTCGGGGAGGAGCGTCGCGGCTCCCCCGCCTTCGAACGTGACGACCGTCCCGCCGTGCTCGACGAGCATGCGGCGGCGATCGGAGGCCAGCCGGCACCACGGCGGCAACGCCGGACGCTCCGGGATCGCGGGCCCGGTTGTCCGAGACTCGCTCAAAAGCAGAGCACGGAGCAGGAGCAACAGAGCACCACCGAGCAACAGAGACCGCAGCTTCCACAGCTACCGTCATCGACGATCGCGTAGACGGCGGCGCCGTAGCCGCGAACGGTGGCGGAGAGGTCGAGCATCTCCTCCGTCAATACCTCGAACATGAACGGCTCCTTTCGCGTGTCGGGCTTCTGTTGCCAGACTCGCAAATGGAAGGCCCGCGCGCGAGGTGTCCTTTGTCGCAGGACAGCACCGATCTCTCCACAGGCAGGACGGCCGTCCACCACACGCCGGGAGCGACCGATCATCGAACGATGGCCGAGTACGCGCTCGCGACCACCGTTCCGGCCGCGCAGGCCCGGTCGACCATGGCCGGCCCCCCTTCGACCGGGTCGCGCTCCGCTACCTGTACGCCGAGGGCTGGATCGGAGGCCGCACCAACCAGGCGGACTGTGTCTTCGCGAGCCCCACGCTGTGGCGGATGACGGCGACGGTCGCGCGGGTCGCGTTACGCGCTCACGCGCTGGACCGCCGCCGCCTCGAGCCGAACCTGGTCCGCGTCCTCAGGCGCGGTCGGCAGCCGCCTGCGTGGCCGCGACGACACGGCGCAGGCTGGCGATCCCGGCCACGCGGCCGTTCTCGTCCACGATCGGAAGGTGGCGGAAGCCGTTGTCCAGCATGATCCTGGCCGCCTCCTCGAGGCCGGTGTCGACGCCGGCCGTGATCGGATCCTCCGTCATCCACTGGCGCACGCGGGCCTCGCTCGTGTGGACGCGGGCGGCCATCGCCTTGAGCATGTCCCGCTCTGTGAGGATGCCGATCAGGCGTCCGTAGTCCTTGACGACGACCGCGCCGACGTTCGCCTCGCTCATGCGCTCGGCGACCTCGCCCAGCGTGTCCTCGGGGGCGACCTCGATCGGTTCCCGGCGCATGATCTCGGAGAGGCGAAGCATGAGCGGAGTCTACCCGCGCCGTCGGCGGATAAGCAGCCCTAATGGAGCGCATTAGAATTGCCACGATTGCGGTAGGATGCGGCCGTGGCGCGGGTCGCCCCTACAGACGTGCTCGTCGTCGGCAGCGGGGCAGCTGGGCTCGCCGCCGCCGTGTCCGCCGCGCGCGAGGGCGTTCGAGTGGCGGTGGCCACGAAGACGACGCTCCAGGCGAACAATTCCTCGAAGGCGCAGGGCGGGATCCAGGCGCCGCTCGGGGAGGACGACTCACCGGAGATCCATGCGGAGGACGTGGTGCGGTCGTCGCACGACACGGCCGACCCCGATCTCGTGGAAGTGCTCACCTCGGAGGCCCCGGCCGCGATCGCCTGGCTCGAGGAGCTCGGCTGTGCGTTCACGCGGGAGAACGGCGGTTACCGCCTTGCCCGCTGCGGCGGAGCCTCTCGGCGGCGCCTGCTCCAGGTGGGAGACCGAACCGGCCATGCGATCACCAAGGCGCTGCGCGAGGGGTTCGAGGGAGGGGACGGCGCCACGCTCGCCCACCACCGTCTGGACGCGCTCGAGCCGACCGCGAGCGGCTGGCGCGCGTCCTTCACGACCCCTGACGGCCCCGACGAGGTGGAGGCGGCGACCGTCGTGCTCGCATCCGGAGGGCGCTGCTTCGCCGAGGCCGCGACGCGCCGCGAGCTCTCCACCAACCATCCCAACGCCACCGGCGAGACGACCAGGATCGCGCTCGACGCCGGCGCCGCCGCGCGTGACCTCGACGCGCTCCAGTACCACCCGAACGGCGGCGCCTGGCCGGCGACCATGCAGGGGTACTCCATTCCCGAGACCACCCGCGCGTACGGGGCGGTGCTCCTGAACGCCGACGGCGAGGAGTTCACGGACTCGCTGGGGCCGCGCGACGAGGTGTCGCAGGCGATCTTCGACGAGGTCGAGTCCGGGCGGGGCGTCGTCACGGAGGACGGCCGGCCGGCGGTGTGGCTCGATACGACCAGGATCTCCCCGGAGGACGCCGAGGTCTCGCTTCCCTACATGCTGCGCCGGTACCGGGGCGGCGGCATCGACCCGCTCTCCGAGCCGATCCTCACCTACCCCGTGCTCCACTACCAGAACGGCGGGCTCGTCATCGACACCCGGGCCGAGACGACCCTCGAGGGCGCCTTCGCGTGCGGCGAGATCGCCGGCGGCACGCACGGGCGAAACCGCATGATGGGCAACTCTCTCCTCGAGTGCGTCGTGTTCGGCCGCCGGGCCGGGGCGAACGCCGCGACGAAAGCGAAGGCATGACAACGATCACGTCGACGGATCTGGCCCAGGCCGTGGAGGACGCCGCGGCGCACCTCTACGTGTGGGCGCTGAAGGACATCCCGCAGGACCTCCGCGACGCCCTGAAGGCGGCACTGGGGCGGGAGACCTCGGTCACGGGGATCCGGGTCCTGGAGACGATCCACCGGAACGTGGAGATCGCGGACGAGCAGAAGAACCTCGTCTGCCAGGACACGGGCATCGCCGTCTACTACTGCCGCGTCGGCGAGCACTTCCCGCTGCACCCCGCGCGCATCTACGCGTCCCTGAAGGCGGGGACGGAGCGGGCGACGGTCGAGCATCCGCTGCGCTCGAACACGGTGCACACGCTGACACGCGAGAACACCGGCCCCAACGTCGGCTACCGCGTCCCGATCGTCCACTGGGACTTCCTGCCGGACTGGGACGGGCTCGACGTGAAGTGCGTGCCCAAGGGGTCGGGCTCGGAGAACATGACGTTCCTCAAGATGCTCGTGCCCGCCGACGGCGTGAACGGGATCAAGAAGTTCGTGCTCGAGTCGATCGTCGGTGCCGGCGGCAAGCCGTGTCCACCCGGGATCGTCGGGATCGGGATCGGCGGCTCGGCGGACTACGCGATGCACCTGGCGAAGGAGGCGATCGCGCGTCCGGTGGGAACGCGGAACGAGGATCCTCTCGTCGCACAGCTCGAGGACGAGCTGTACGACCTCCTGAACGAGACGGGAATCGGCCCGATGGGGCTCGGGGGTGACGTGACGGTGCTCCAGTGCCACATCGAGCACGCGGACACGCACATGACGCTCAACCCGGTTGCGGTCAACTACCAGTGCTGGGCAGCGCGGCGCGCGTCGGCCCACATCGCCGCGGACGGCACCGTCGACTTCGACCGGGAGGCGTGAGGTGGCCGCACCGGATCGAATCCAGCGCGCTGTGGAGAAACCGGCTCGAAGCCGGGACGACTCCGCGGCCGGCCGCGACGTAGAATCGGCAGTGAGGGTGGCGGGAGGCCTCCCCACCCTGGGTGGGGGTTTGCGCTCGCGTACTCGCGCTCTGCGACACGCCGGCCTGCGGGCGGTCGCGCCGCCCGCTCCGCCGGTCGTCCCGGGCCGGGTGGTCTGATGGCCCAGCACGAGGTCACGTTCCCGATCACGGACACGGCGGAGATCCTGAAGCTGCGCGCGGGCGACGAGGTGATCGTCCAGGGGCACATCATCGGCATCCGCGACCGGACGCAGATCCGGATCTTCGACCAGGGGATCGAGCCCCCGATGGACCTGACCGGGGCATTTCTCCTGCACACGGCGCCGAACGTGCGCAAGGTCGGCCCCGGCCGCTACGAGAAGATCTGCATCGGCACGACCACGAGCGCCCGGATGGTGCGGTTCACCGAGGGGCTCGGCGCGCAGTACGGCGTGCGCGCGATCTGCGGCAAGGGTGGCTTCCCGGACGAGGCGATCGAGCCGATGGAGCGGCTCGGGATGGTCTACTTCGCCATCGTCGGCGGCGCGGCTGCGCTCGAGACGACACAGATCGAGGAGATCGAGGAGGTCGCCTGGGAAGAGCTGATGCCCGAGTGCCTCTGGAAGTTCCGCGTCAAGGACTTCGGGCCGCTGATCGTGGGCATCGACGCACACGGCGGATCGCTGTACCGCGAGGTTCAGGACCGCGCGAAGACGAAGCTGGAGGAGCTCTATGCCCGACTTCAATGACGGCTTCCTCGGCGTCCCGTCGCGCCCCGGGAAGCCTCGCGACGTCGGCGTCACCCACGTGATCGACAAGGGTCTCAACCTCCGCGACATCGAAGGGCTGTTCGACACCGCGGGGCAGTTCGTGGACATCGTCAAGTTCGGCTGGGGGACGAGCTACGTCACCAACAACCTCGAGAAGAAGATCGCGCTCTACCGGTCGTTCGCAACACCTGTCGTCTGCGGCGGAACCCTGTTCGAGGCGGTGTACGGCCGTGGCCGGATCGACGAGTTCAAGACCTGGCTCGTCGAGCACCGCTTCTCGCACGTCGAGATCTCGGACGGCACCGTCGAGATCCCTCGCGAACGGAAGCTCGAGCTGATCACCGACTTCGCCCGGGACTTCACCGTGCTCTCGGAGGTCGGCTCCAAGGACTCGGACGTCGTCTTTGCGCCCTACCAGTGGGTCGAGTGGATCAACGAGGAGCTCGCCGCCGGTGCCTGGAAGGTGATCACGGAAGGACGGGAGGGCGGGACGGCCGGGATCTTCCGCGCCGACGGGGACATGCGGACGGGACTGCTCGACGAGATCGCGCACGGGGTGCCGATCGAGAACGTGCTCTTCGAAGCGCCCACGAAGTCCTCGCAGGCCTGGTTCGTGAAGCACTTCGGGCCGAACGTCAACCTCGGCAACATCCCACCGGACGAGGTGATCCCGCTGGAGACGCTGAGGCTCGGGCTCCGCGGCGACACGCTCAAGGAAGTGCTCCTGGCCTCGGCGCCCGTGCCCGATGATCCGGCGCCCCTCGCCTGATCGCCGGCCCGCCATGGGGCGCTGACGTGGACTGGAAGCTCTCCCTCGCCGGGCTCCTGGTCGGGTTGCTCGTCGGCGTCACCGGGATGGGCGGCGGCTCGCTGATGACCCCGCTGCTCGTGCTGTTCTTCGGCTTCAAGCCGTCGATCGCGATCGGCACGGACATCGTCCACGGGGCGATCTTCAAGTCGTTCGGGGCGGTACAGCATCGTCGCCTGGGGCATGTCCACGCGCGCCTGACCGCCTGGATGCTGCTCGGCTCCGCGCCGTTCTCGATCCTCGGCGTGACGCTCGCGTGGTGGCTCAAGCGCGAGTACGGGGACGGCTACGAGGACACGGCCAAGGCGATCCTCGGCGTTGCGCTCGTCGTCTGCGGGATCGCCTTCCTCGTCAAGGCGTACCTCCACTCGAGCCCGGAGGACAAGCCGTTCCTGCTCACGAACCGCGACCGCGCGATCGCATTCTCGACCGGCGTCGTCGGCGGCTTCGTCGTCGGCCTCACGTCGGTCGGCAGCGGCACGCTCTTCGGCCTCGTGATGCTGATCGCGTTCCCGCTGACCGCCGCGAAGATCGTCGGCACGGACATCTTCCATGCGGCGATCCTTCTCGCCGTCGCGGGCGCGGGACATCTCGTCGCCGGTCACGTCGACCTCGCGGCCACGGGCTGGCTGTTGATCGGCTCCGTGCCCGGCGTCCTGATCGGCGGGCACTTCACGGTCAGGCTTCCCGACCGAGCGCTCAGGATCGCGCTGGCCGCGACGCTGACCCTCGCCGGCGTGAAGCTGGTCGACCCGCCTGGAGCGGACATGATCGTGCTGGCGGGCGCGATCGCGGCCGCGATCGCAGCGCTCGTCGTGTTGGGGCGCTGGCTGGCGACTCGCAGCGTCGCCCCGACCGCCGCCCCCGGCGAGGACCCGGCCCGCTAGAGCGTCTTCCGGAAGACGATCGACCGTCGACCGTAGCCCATGCGCTCCCAGAACGGCACCGACACTGGGCTCTCCGCCCAGGTATCGAGCAGCACGACGCTCGCGCCCTGCTCGCGTCCCCAGGCCTCGGCTTTCTCGACGAGCAACGTCGCGACGCCGCGGCGGCGGTGGGCCTCCGCCGTCAGCACCGCGTTGACGAAAAGCCGCCGCTCGCGGAAGTCGCGCGCGCCGAAGAACCGTCGCCATTCCTCCGGCTCCTGGATCACAGCCTCGAGGTAGCCGGCGACGTCGCCGGCGAGCTCCGCGACGAGCGCGAGCGTTCTCGGCCCGTCGTCCCACTCCACGGCGATCCACTCGGCGAAACCGTCCAGGTCGCCCTCCGCGAACAGCTCGGGCGCGAGCCTCGCGTAGTACGCGCTGCTCTCGTTGCTCAACGCGGCCAGGGCGGGCGCGTCCTCCCGCGTCGCTCGCCGGACCACGATCTCCCCGGGCACGGGCCGAGTGTAGGTCGGCACGGGCGCCGCGTTCTACGTCGAGCGGTCGCCGGCGAGCGGCGGGGGGAGCGGGCACGAGACGAACCGCTGGCCCGTCAGCCGGTAGCCGAGCTTGTAGGCCGTGCAGCCGGCGCAGAAGCCGGTGGTCGCAGCGAGGAGCGCCAGGGCAGCCACGAGGAGCCCCAGCACTGTGCCGAGGCCGGAGAGACCGGTTGCATAGGCGGTCGATGCCGCCGCGAGAACGCCGAGCCCGACCATGTTCGCGAAGCGCGGCGGGCGGGCGTCCTCCAGGCGCCCCTCGCCGAGACGCGGCTGCACGAGCTCGAAGTACGCGACGCACGGGAGGCACCAGCGGCGGCCGAGCGTCAACCCGAGCGCAAGCTGCAAGGCGAGAAGGGCGAGGAGCCACCACCAGCCCATCGCAACGCCGAGCAGCGAGACGAGACCCACGACGACCTGGTTGAAGCGTGGCGCTCGCTCGTCGATCAGCTGCGTGTCGCGGTAGGGGTCTGCGCGTCGCTCTCGCTTCACTTCGGGAAGTAATACCAGTCCGTACAGTGCCCGCGTGACCGAACCGGGCCTGCCGCTGATCGTCCTCGGCGTCCGCCGGTCGGGCACGACGCTGCTTCGCGTGATGCTCGATCGGAACCCGGCGCTCGCCGTACCGGACGAGTCGTACTTCGTCCCGCAGCTCGCGCGCCGTCACCGCCGGGCGGTCCAGCCGAGGGCCTTTCTGGACGACCTCCGGCGGCTGCCGACGCTCGTGGAGTGGGGCCTCTCACCGGACGTGGTCGCACCACGTCTTCGTCCCGGGATGGCCACGGGTGCCGCGATCGCGGCGGTGTTCGAGGCCTACGCCGCCGAGCGCGGCAAGCCGCGCTGGGGTGACAAGACGCCGCTGTACATGCAGCACCTGCCGCTGCTCGAGCGGCTCTTCCCTGACGCGCTCTTCGTCCACCTGGTCCGAGACGGGCGGGACGCCGCGCTGTCGTTCCTCTCGGTGCCCACCGGGATCATGACCAAGGGATGGGGACACCCGCGTGACGCTGCGGGCTTCGCATGCCAATGGGCGACCGAGGTTCGTGCGGCGCGGGCGCTCGGGGCGCGTGTCGGCGCTGCCCGCTACCTCGAGATCCGTTACGAGGCTCTCGTTGCCGACCCATCCGCCGGGCTGCGGCGCGTGTGCGACTTTGCCGGGCTCGTGTTCGACGAGGACATGCTCGCCTACGTCGGGCAGACCGATTCGGCGCGCAAGGAGCACCAGCAGCGGCTGGGCGAGCCTCCGCGGACCGGCGTGCGCGACTGGCGCACCGAGATGACCGCGAAGGAAGGCGCGGCGTTCGAGCACGTCGCGGGCGACCTGCTCCACGCACTCGGCTACGAGGTCTCCGGCCGTGGGCACGACCGCGCGCAGCTCGCCGCCTACCGCGCCAAGACCTCTGCCTGGCGTGCCGTCGGTGCGGCCACGCAGCGCTCGCCGCTCTGGCGCCGGCGTCACGCGGTTCTCCAGAAGCCCGGTGTCTGACACTTTCGGCCCTACGCCCACCGGGGCGGACGAGGCAGCCCGCGTCGATTGTCCACACCGCGCCCCGAACCGCGCAGCGGCACGGGCCCGGCGCCTGTGGACGAATCGAGACCGAATCGGCACGGCTTGCTCTTGACAGCGAACGGTGTCTGACACCGCTCCGCGTCAAGGCGTCCCGTGGGGACGGTGCTACACCGGCCCGTCCTTGCCGCGGAAGGCGACCAGGATGCCGTTCAGCGTGAAGTAGTACGCGCGCTCGGTGGCGATACCTGGGGAGTACTTGCCGATCGGGAAGTGCCACACGACCTTGCCATCGGAGACCCGCGCCGCATACGTCTCGGTCTCGAGCGTCGAGAAGAACACGAGGTCGCCGACGATCACGGCACCGCCGAGGATCCTGCCCCCGACGTGTGTCCGCCACAGCAGCCTCCCGTCCGTCTTGCGGTAGGCGCGCAGGCCGCCGTTGAAGTCGCCGACGAAGATCCGGTCGCTGCCGACCGCCGGGGTCGAGTAGCCGAGTGAGTTGACGTTGTCGGTCCAGATCACCCGTCCGCTCGACGCGTCCAGCGTGACGATCCGCCCGGAGCGCGCGATCGTATAGAGGCGCTCGCCGTCGGTCGAGGCGCTCGCGTAGAAGCTCTCGTACCGGAAGGCGTCCCGCCGCACGTACGTGCTCCAGAGCTTCCTGCCGTCGCGCTGGCGGACGCAGAAGATCGATCCCGCGTACGTCGTGATGCACACGCGACCCCGGGCGAGAGACGGGCTCGAGTTGATCCGCCCGCCCGTGTCGTAGGCCCAGCGCACCCGTCCCGTGTCGGCATCGACCGCGAACAGCCGGCCGTCGGTGGCGCCGAAGTACGCGACCCCGTCCACGACGGCAGGCGACGACTCGACGATCGCGTTCGTGCGCAGCTGCCAGACGACCTTCCCGGTCTTCCGCGTCAGCGCGGTGACCGTCCCGTCCTTCGCGCTGACGATCAAATTGTCCCCCGAGATCGCCGGTGTCGAGGGCTTGTGCGCGTCCGTCACCCTGCGCCAGGCGACCTTGCCGGTGGTCGCGTCGATCGCCCACGTGTCGCCCTTGAAGGTGTTCACGTAGAGCATCCCGTCGCAGTAGCTGGGCGGGTACTCGACGTAGGACTTGAGACCGCGCGCCCAGAGCCGCTTGCCGGGGACGCCGAGGTCGATCGAGAGCCGTGCCAGGTCGCGCTTCGGACCCCCGCCGAACATCGTCCAGCAGCGACGGTCGACCACCCGTGGCGGCTCCGGCTCCGGCTTCGGCTTCGGCGAGGGCGGCTTCGGCTTCGGCGGCGTCGTCGGCGGGGGCGGCGGAGCCGGGGCCACCACGGTCACGTCCGTGACGTCGGTTTCCAGGCTCCCGGAGGGGAGCGACCGGGTGGTCAGCAGCGCGACCCCGGCCCCGAAGGCCACTGCGAGCACGGCTGCAAGGACGAAGAGGAGTCGGCGGCGCATTGGGCGGGGTCGGCTCCGGTGTGCCGAGCAACCAGTGTGCCTTGCGCGTCGGGTGCCGCCGACCCGTCCTTACAATCGCCGTTCAGGTGGCCGGGAGCTGCTCTCACGACGAGGGGCCCCGCCCGGGTCGGACGCGGCGCGGCTCGGCGACCGTGCAGGGCGGGCGATGAGCGCCCGGCTCGCACCCGTGGCGCTCGTGACGGCGCTGCTCGTCGCCACCTCTGCCGCGTTCGTCGTGACCGAGAAGCTGAAGCTGACGCGCAACCCGATCGTGGGCCCGACGGTCGACAAGACCTTCTCGCCCGTCTGTGATTGCGAGACCGCTTCCGCCGCGATCCGCTTCCGGCTGCGGAACGCCGATCGGGTCAGCGTCGAGATCGTCGACGGCTCCGGCGACGTCGTGCGCGAGCTCGCACGGAACCGGCCCCAGGGCCGCACGTTCGTCTCGTACGTCTGGGACGGCCGCGACGGTGAGGGTCGCGTCGCCGACGAGGGCACGTATCGCCCCCGGATCCACCTCGACCAGGAGCGTCGGACGATCGTGATGCCGAACCGCATCCGCGTCGACACGACCCCACCGCGGGTCGAGAGCTTCACGGCGCGCCCCCTCGTGATCTCACCCGACGGCGACGGACGCTTCGACCGGGCAAAGCTCCGCTATCGCGTCAGCGAGCGGGCCTCCGTGGAGCTCTTCGTCGGCGGGACGCGGGCGCTGCGCAGGCTGGGCACCCGGACGACGGGGACGATGGACTGGTTCGGCGTCGCGGGCGGAGAGCGGCTTCCCGAGGGGCCACACGAGCTCCGGCTCGTCGCACGCGACCTCGCAGGCAACCTCGGCCCGCGCTCGGGGTCCCGCACGGTCCGGATCGCCTTCCTGGCGCTCGGCCGAGACCGTGTCGTAACGAGGCCCGGCGGACGCTTCGCGATCCTCGCGATCTCGCAGGCACGGACCCTGCGCTGGGCGCTGGGCGGCCGCTCGGGCGCGGCCCGCCCGGGCACGCTCCGCCTCCGCGCGCCGGACGAGCCGGGACGCTACACCCTGGAGGTCGAGGCAAACGGCCACGTCGAGCGGGCCGCCGTCGTTGTCCGCGAGGCCCCCTCGTGACCGCCGCCGCACAGGCTGCCGGCGTCATCGGCTCCGCCGGGCTCGCGGCGCTGTACCTCGGGACCACCCGGTCTGCCCGCCTCGCGGGCCTCGTCGCGTGGGCGGCCGCGCTCGGGGTGCTGGGCGTCTATCTCCTGCCCGACCTCAGCCGCTCCCGGGTGGCCGCAGCGGCCGTCGGCGGGGTCGTCGTCTCCGTCGGAGTCGCGGTACTGCTCCGGCGGTGGCCGTACCTGCTCGCGTTCGCGACGCTGGCCTGCATCCCCCTGCGGCTGCCCGTCGACATCGGGAGCGACGAGGTCAACCTCCTCCTGCCCCTCTACGCGGTGATCGGAGGGCTCGCGCTCGCGCTCGGGTGGTCGCTCCTCCGCGGTGACGACCGCTCGCGCGAGCTCGGCCCGGTCGCGCTCCCGCTCGCGGCGTTCGTGGGATGGACCGGGCTCTCGCTCGTCTGGGCGGTCGACGTCCGCCGGGGGGCGATCCTCCTCGGTGCGTTCCTCCTGCCCTTCGGGCTGCTGGCGCTCGGCTTCGCGCGGCTGCCCTGGCGTGGACGGTGGCTGACCTGGCTCTGGAGCGGGCTGGTCGCGACGGCGCTCGCCTACGCCCTGGTCGGGGGGTACCAGTGGCTCACCCGCGACGTCTTCTGGAACCCGAGCGTGAAGGTGTTCAACGCGTACGCACCCTTCTTCCGGGTCAACTCCGTCTTCTGGGACCCCTCGGTGTACGGGCGCTACCTCACGGTCGCGATCCTCGCGTCGCTCGCCGGGATCGTGCTCGGCGGAGTCCGCGGCTGGCGAGTTGCCGGGCTCTACGCCGTCGTGGTGGCGACGTGGCTCGGGCTGCTCATCTCGTTCTCGCAGTCGAGCTTCGTCGCGCTCGCGGCCGGGATCGTCGTCGCCGTGGCCGTCGCCTGGGGCCGCAGGGCGACGCTCGCGCTCCTCGCGGTCGGCGCGCTCACCGCCGTCGTGGTGCTCGCCGTCCCTCAGGTGCGCGACGAGCTCGTGGGCAAGTCGCGCTCGGGCTTCAACCGGATCACCTCGGGACGCGCCAACCTCGTGGGCCAGGGCGTCCGGATCGCCCTCGACCACCCGATCGCGGGGGTCGGAGCCGGAGGCTTCTCGCACGAGTACGCCCGTCGGCTCGGGATCCCGGGCAGGGACCCGAAGCGGGTCGCCTCGCACACGATGCCCGTGACGGTCGCGGCCGAGGAGGGAATCGTCGGCCTCGGGCTCCTCGGCTGGCTTCTCGCGGCCGCGTTCCTCGCCACCCTCACGGGCCTCGGCCGGGGCTTCACGTCGCGCGTCTCGCTCGCCACGGGAGTTGTCCTGGTCGCGATCACCGTGCACAGCCTCTTCTACGCTGCGTTCTTCGAGGACCCGATGACGTGGGCGCTCTTCGGCCTGCTCGCCCTCACCGCGCGCGTGCCGAAGAGGACGACCCCCCGCCCGGTGGAGCCGGTTCCCGAGCCTGCTCCGCCGCCCGTGCCCGAACCGGCGCCGACGCCCACGCCGTAGACTCGCGCCGTGCTGCACGGACTCGAACGCGCGCTCGTCCTCGCGCCGCACACGGACGACGGCGAGTTCGGGTGCGGCGGCACGATGGCGCGCCTCGTGGAAACCGGCTGCGAGGTGCGCTACGTCGCGTTCTCGATCGCGACCCGCTCGCTCCCCCCCGGCTTCGAGCCCGACACGCTCGCCCGCGAGGTGCGCGAGGCGACGGCCGAGCTCGGGATCCCCGATTCGCACCTGACCGTGCACGACCTCGACGTGAGGACCTTCCCCGAGCGGCGTCAGGACATCCTCGAGCTCCTCGTCGCGCTCTGGGACGAGTGGCGTCCGGACATCGTGTTCCAGCCCTCGCACCACGACGTCCACCAGGACCACCAGACCGTCGCCCAGGAGGGCCTGAGGGCGTTCAAGCGCACGACCATCCTCGGCTACGAGATCCCGTGGAACAACTTCGACTTCTCCTACGGCGCCTACCTCGCGCTGGAGCGGCACCATGTCGAGAGGAAGGTCGCCGCCGTCCGCCGCTACGCATCCCAGCAGCACCGCCGCTACGCGGACGAGCAGTACATCTGGAACCTCGCCCGAGTGCACGGGACGAACGTGAACCGCGAGTTCGCCGAGGTGTTCCAGGTCTACCGGCTCGTCGCGTAGCCTCGGGCGATGCGACCCGGGATGATCGGCGCCGGTCTCTGCGTGCTCGGCGGGCTCTGCCTGATCGCCGGGCTCGCCGTCGACCTCGATTCCACCGCCGCGAAGGCGCTGATCGCCGCCTCCGCCATCCTCTTCGTCCCCGGGGCCCTGGTCACGTACGTCTGGCTGCGGATGCGCATCCCGCCGCAGTGACGAGGTTGTGCGTTCTGCTTCCGCTCGCCGTCGCGACGGCGTTCGCAGCTACGGCCCATGCGGCGACGCCCGTGGTGGTCGTCGACCCCGGTCACGACCTGCTCGCCAACCCGGCCACGGAGCCGATCGGCCCGGGCTCGGCGACGCTCAAGATCAAGGACGGCGGCGGCACCCACGGCGTCGTCACCGGGATCCGCGAGCCGGACCTGACCCTCGACGTCTCGCTGCGGCTGCGAACGCTACTGCGCCGGGCAGGGGTGCGCGTGCTGATGACGCGGGAGAGGACGGCCGGGGTGAGCATGGGGAACGTCGCCCGTGCGCGGATCGCGAATCGGGCCGGCGCTGCGCTGTTCCTGCGGGTGCACGCCGACGGCTCTGCGAGCGGCGACGCGCGCGGCACACACACGCTGACTCCGGCCCTCCGCCCGGGATGGACGGACGACGTCTACGGATCGAGCCGGCGCGCCGCCGGGCTCGTCCAGACGGAGCTCGTGCGCGCGCTCGGCTTCCCGGACCGCGGGATCCAGGAGCGCTCGGACTTCACCGGCTTCAACTGGGCCGATGTGCCGGTGATCCTGGTGGAGCTGGGCTTCATGACGAACCCGACCGAGGACCGGCAGCTGGCGCGGCCCGCCGTGAGGCGCCGTGCCGCGGTCGGGCTCTGCCGCGGCACGCTCCGGTTCATCGGCCTACCCGGGGCGAGGTGCGGGATTTAGACAGGACTAAAGTCTGTGGATAGAGTTTAGGCATGGCTAAACTCACCCGGCGAGGCCTGCTCTGTGCGACGGCGCCGCTCGCGGCCGCGCCGCTCGGGCTGGCTGCCGTCGCGCGCGGGCGAGACGTCACCGCCGCGCCCCACGACCACAGCGCGCACCGTTCGCTCGCGACCCACGACCAGCGGGCCGCGATGATCGGCCACGCGGCGATGATCGGGGAGGGCGCCCCCGCGGTCGGCGGCCCCAACGACCTCGACGACCTGCTGTATCCGCCGCCCGCTCTCCCGTACCGGCCCGGACGCGTGCGTGACTACACCCTGGTCGCCACGGACGAGGAGATCGAGATCGCGCCGGGGGTGTTCTTCCCGGCGTGGACGTACAACGGCACCGTCCCCGGCCCCGTGATCCGGGCGACCGAGGACGACATCCTCCGTGTGCGCTTCGTGAACGCGGGCGTGCACCCGCACACGATCCACTTCCACGGCATCCACCCCACGGACATGGACGGCGTCTTCGAGATCGTCTCACCGGGCAAGGAGCTCACGTACGAGTTCCCCGCGCGGCCCGCCGGCTTCCACCTCTACCACTGCCACGCGACGCCGCTCAAGAAGCACATCCACAAGGGCCTCTACGGCGCGTTCGTGATCGACCCGAAGAAGCCGCGCGAGCCAGCCCGCGAGCTCGTGATGGTGATGAACGGCTTCGACACCGACGCTGACGGAGAGAACAACTTCTACACCGTCAACGGGCGCACGTTCTACTACGCGCGCTATCCGATCCGCGTGCGCCAGGGCGAGCTGGTGCGGCTCTACCTCGCGAACCTGACGGAGTTCGACCTGATCAACTCGTTCCACCTGCACGCGGACTTCTTCCGCTACCAGCCCACGGGCACGGGCGAGCACTGGGAGTACACGGACACGGTGATGCAGTGCCAGGGTCAGCGGGGCGTGCTCGAGATGCGCTTCGCGAACACCGGCACCTTCATGTTCCACGCGCACCAGTCGGAGTTCACCGAGCTCGGCTGGATGGGCTACTTCCAGGTGGGGGAGGACTAGTGGAAGCCCGGACGGAGGCCGCGCCGGGCGGTGTCGCCTGGCGGCTCTGGGCCCTCGTCCCGATCGTCCTCCTCGCCGTCGCCGTCGCAGGGGTCGTCTCGCAGGGGGACCGCGTGGTCGACCTCGTGGGCGGCAACCCGCCGCCCGCCGACGAGTTCGACGTGCGCCGCGTCGAGTTCCGCCCGGGCGTGATCCGGGTGCAGGTGCGAAACCCCCAGCCGGACGACCTCACGATCGCCCTCGTGACCGTCGACGACGCGATCGTCCCGTTCACGCTCGACGGCCCGGCCACGCTCGGCCGGCTCCGCTCGAGCACGATCGTCGTCCCCTACGACTGGGTCGAGGAGGAGCCGATCGCGATCGGCGTCACGAGCTCGACCGGCATCCAGACGACGCACGAGGTGCCCGCCGCGGTCCTCACCCCCCAGCCGAGCGTGCGCGGCTTTCTCGGCTACGGCCTGATCGGCGCGCTCGTGGGCATCCTGCCGGTCGCGCTCGGGTTGCTCTGGCTCCCCTCGCTCCGGCGGGCCGACCCGCGTTGGATCGCCGCGTTCATGGCGCTCACGGGCGGCCTTCTCACCTTCCTCGGGGTCGAGGCGCTCGCCGAGGCACTCGAGCTCCAGGCCGTGCTCCCCTCGGCGCTGGGCGGGCCGGGCCTCGTGCTGCTCGGGCTCGCTGCGAGCGCGCTCGGCATGACGTTCCTCTCGTCTCGCCTCTCGAGAGGCAAGGCGGGAGCGACGGGCCTCGCGCTCGCACTGCTCGTCGCGATCGGGATCGGCGTCCACAACCTCGGGGAGGGCCTCGCGATCGGCAGCTCGTTCGCGACCGGCGAGCTCCAGCTGGGAGCATTCCTCGTGATCGGCTTCATGGTGCACAACGTCACCGAGGGGCTCGGGATCGCTGCCCCCGCGAGCCGCACCCGGGTCTCGGTCCGGCAGCTCCTCGCGCTCGCGCTCGTCGCCGGGGCTCCCGCGATCCTCGGGACGTGGCTCGGTGGCTACGCCTCCAGCGACGTGCTGACACCGCTCTTCTTCGCGCTCGCCGCCGGCGCCGCGCTCCAGGTCGTGGTCGAGGTGGGCCGGTACGTCGCCCGCACGGCGCCGGGCGGGCTGCGCTCGGGCTGGGTGGTCGGCGGCTACCTCGCGGGCATCGCCGCGATGTGGGCGACCGGCCTGCTGATCGGGTAGGACCGCAGCGTGCGCGTCGTCCTGCTCCCCCTCGCCGCCGCGTGCGCCGCACTCGCCGCCGGCTGCGGGCCGATCCCCGAGTCGACCGTCCCGGACCTCTCCGACCGCGAGACGATCCGCGTCGTCTCGACCGTGGGGATGATCGCGGACGCCGTCGAGCGCGTCGGCGGCGACCGCGTCGAGGTGGACGGCCTGATGGGCCCCGGGATCGACCCACATCTCTACAAGGCGAGCGAGGGGGATGTGCGGCGGCTCGAGCGGGCCGACGTGATCTTCTACGGCGGGCTCCACCTCGAGGCGAAGATGGCCGACGTGCTCGAGCGGATCGGCGAACGGCGGCTGACGCGCGCCGTCACCGACGGGATGCCGCGCTCCGGGCTCATCTCGGTGGGGAACGGGCAGTACGACCCGCACGTCTGGTTCGACGTCGATCTCTGGAAGGGAGCGGTGCGCGAGATCCGCGACACGCTCGCCTCTGTCGACCCGGCGCACGCAGCCGGCTATCGCGAGCGCGCCGCCGCCTATCTCGACGAGCTCACGGCCCTCGACGCGGAGGTCCGGCGGGAGAGCGCGACCGTCCCTCCGGCCGCGCGGGTGATCGTCACGGCCCACGACGCGTTCGGCTACTTCGGCCGGAGGTACGGCTTCGAGGTCGTCGGCCTCCAGGGGATCTCGACGGCCTCCGAGGCGGGCGCAAAGGACGTGCAGCGGCTCGCCGACCTGATCGCCTCGCGACGGATCCCTGCGATCTTCGTCGAGTCGTCCGTGTCGCCGCGCACGATCGAGGCGGTGAAGGAGGCGGTGCGCGCCAGGGGCTTCGACGTCGAGATCGGAGGCAGCCTCTTCTCCGACGCGATGGGCACCGCCGGGACGCCGGAGGGCACCTACGTCGGGATGGTGCGGCACAACGCGGACACGATCACGAGTGCGCTCAGGGGAGAGGAATGAGCGCCGCGCGCGGCCCGGCCGCGATCGAGGTCACCGACCTCACGGTCGCGTACGGCGAGAAGCCGGTGCTCTGGGACGTCGACGTCGAGATCCCGCAGGGGACGCTCACCGCCGTCGTCGGGCCGAACGGCGCCGGCAAGACGACGCTGATCCGCGCGATCCTCGGGCTCGTCGAGCCCGCCGCCGGCCGAACGCTCGTCCTCGGGAGCGCCTACGAGGCGAACAGGCGCCGCGTCGGCTACGTGCCGCAGCGCGGGTCGGTGGACTGGGACTTCCCGACGGACGTCCTCGACGTCGTGCTGATGGGCCGCTACGGCCACCTCGGCTGGTTGCGGAGGCCCGGACGAGCGGACCGTGAGGCGGCGCTCGACGCCCTCCGCAGGGTCGAGATGGAGGCGTTCGCCCACCGGCAGATCTCGCAGCTCTCGGGCGGCCAGCAGCAGCGGGTCTTCCTCGCGCGGGCGCTCGTCCAGGACGCGGACCTCTACCTGATGGACGAGCCGTTCCAGGGCGTCGACGCGACCACGGAGCGGGCGATCGTGGAGCTGCTCCGCGAGCTTCGCTCGCGCGGCAAGACCATCGTCGCCGTCCACCACGACCTCCAGACCGTGCCCGAGTACTTCGACCGGGTGGTGCTGCTGAACGTCCGTCTCGTCGCGAGCGGCACGGTCGAGGAGGCGTTCACCGAGGAGGCCCTGCGCAAGACGTACGGGGGCCGTTCGGCCCTCTTCGGGCCCGACGGGCGATGACGGCCGTCTTCCTGGTCGACGACTACACCCTGCGCACCGTCGCGCTCGGGGCGGTGGCGCTCGGGGCCGTGGGCGGCGCGCTCGGGACGTTCGCCGTCCTCCGCCGCCAGGCGCTCGTCGGCGACGCGATCTCGCACGCAGCACTGCCCGGCGTGGTGCTCGCGTACGTGCTGCTCGGGACGAAGGCCTCGCAGTGGCTCATGCTCGGCGCGGCCGTCACCGGCTTCGCGGCGACGCTCGCCGTCGGTGGGATCGTGCGGACGACTCGCGTCAAGACCGACGCCGCGCTCGGCATCGTCCTCTCCGTGTTCTTCGGCGTCGGCCTCGTCCTGCTGACGTGGGTCCAGCGGCGGCCCGACGCCTCGCAGGCGGGGCTCGACCGGTTCCTGTTCGGTCAGGCTGCCACCGTCCTGCGTGACGACGTCGTCACGATCGCTGTCGTCGGCTCCCTCGCCCTGGCCGTGGTCGCGGTCCTCTGGAAGCAGCTCAAGCTCCTCGCCTTCGACGCGGAGTTCGGGGCGAGCCTCGGGATGCGGATGCACGCCGTCGAGATCGCCCTGACGGCGCTCCTCGTCGTCGCGATCGTGATCGGCCTGCAGATGGTCGGGGCGGTGCTGATGAGCGCGATGATCGTGGCGCCCGCGGCGGCGGCCCGTCAGTGGACGAACCGCCTCGGGCCGATGACCCTCGTGGCCGCGGGCGTGGGCGCCGCGGCAGGCGCGATCGGCGCGGTCGCGTCCTCCGAGGTGGAGCGGCTGCCGACCGGCCCGACGATCGTGCTCGTCGCGACCGCGATCGTGATCGGGTCCTTCCTCGTGGCGCCCCGCGGGGTGCTCGTGCGCAGGCTGCGGGCGCGGCGCGCCCGCTCGCGGCTCGCCGCGCACGCCGTGCTGGCCGACCTCGCCGTGCTCGAGGACGGCCACGGCGGCGTGGCGCACGGCCATCCCGCGGCGACGATCGGCGTGATGGAGGAGGCCGACGCCACGACCGCGCTCCGGGGGCTCGAGCAGGACGGCCTCGTCCGGTGCGATTCGGAGGGCAACTGGTCGCTCACCGAGCGCGGGCGCGAGGAGGCGCGACGGCGATGACGCAGGGCCAGCTCGAGATCCAGGCGATCGCCGTCGTCACGGCGGTCGCCTGCGCCCTCGTCGGGACGTTCCTCGTGCTGCGGCGGCAGTCGCTCGTCTCGGATGCGATCGGGCACTCGGTGCTCGTCGGGATCGCGCTCGGGTTCCTCGTCGTCGGATCGACGACGTCGCCGCTGCTCCTCGTCGCCGCGACGCTGACCGGCGTCGTCACGGTCGCGCTCGTCGAGGTCGTGACGAGCACGCGGCTCGTCAAGGAGGATGCGGCGATCGGGCTCGTCTTCCCGGCGCTCTTCTCGATCGGCGTGATCGTGGTCTCGCGGTATGCGGAAGGCGTCCATCTCGACACGGACGCGGTGCTCCTGGGCGAGCTCGCGTTTGCACCGTTCGACCGGCTCGAGGCGTGGGGGTGGGACTTCGGGCCGGCCTCCCTCCTGCTGATGGGCGCGGTGCTCGCGGTCGACGTGGTCGTGGTGGCGATCCTCTGGAAGGAGCTGAAGCTGTCGACGTTCGACCCCGCGCTGGCGCTCGCGCTCGGCTTCGCGCCGGTGCTCCTCAACTACGTGCTGATGACGCTGGTCTCGGTGACCGCGGTGGGCGCCTTCAACGCCGTCGGCTCGATCCTGGTCGTCGCGCTGATGATCGCCCCGCCGGCGGCGGCGTACCTGCTGACGGACGGCCTCGGGCGCATGACGGCGATCGCGTGCGGCATCGGCGGCGCCTCCGCGCTCGCCGGCTACTGGCTCGCGGTCGTGCTGGACGCGTCGATCGCGGGCTGCATCGCGGCCTGCTGCGGAATCGCGTTCGCGCTGGCGTGGGCGCTCGCGCCGGGTCGAGGCCTCCTCGCGGCCGCCCGGCGGCGTTCGCGCCAGCGGCTCGAGTTCGCGCAGGCGATGCTCGCCATCCACCTGGCGAACCACGAGGGGCGCCCGGAGGCGGAGGTCGAGAACCGCGTCGCCCACCTCGGGGAGCACCTGCGCTGGGACCGCGAGTTCGCCGACCGTGTCGTGCGCGGCGCGGAGCGCCGCGGCCTGGTCGTCCGCAGCGCCGATGCGCTCGCGCTCACGGAGAGAGGCCGGACGCTCGCACACGATGCCGTGACGCGCTGAGCGACGCGCGCCGCCCAGGGGCGTTTCAGCGGCTCATCAGCGCACGGGCGCGGCTGCGCTCGGCGGGCGTGGTGAAGCCGAGCAGGACGAGCACGAGCGGGTAGGCGATCGTCAGCGCGACCGCAGCCGCGAGGCCGACGTCGAGCTCCTTCCCGAGCGCGGCGAGCGCGACGGCCCCCACAGCGGCAGTCGCGACGCGCCGCCACTGGTAGGGGACCGGATAGATCCGCTGCGACCACCAGGCCATCCCGACGGCCATCGTCGTGTACGCGGCCACGGTCGCGATCGCCGCTCCCATCATCCCGTGGCTCGGGATCAGCGCGAAGTTGAGCGCGATGTTGACGCCCGCCGCCGCTCCCGTGACCACCCAGTTGAACTGCGTCCTCCTCGCGCGGCCGACGCCGATCGCGACGACGACGTACGCGGCGTACGCGACGGTCGAGAACGCGAGCGGCCCGACGACCCGCGAGGACTCGGCGAACTCCGCCGTCGCGAGGAGATCGACGATCCACGGCGAGAGCAGCGTCAGCGCGAGCGCCACCCAGGCCGTGAGGAGGGTGAGGTAGGTGAGGACGTAGGCGTACGTCCGGCGCGCCTCCCGGTCGTCCTGGATCGAGTAGGCGAACGCCGGCCACGCCAGGCGGAAGGCCGTCAGCAGGAGCACCATCGCAGATGCGATCCGCACTCCCACCGAGTAGAGGCCCGCCTCGGCCACGTCCGCGAGCCTGACGAGGAAAAAGCGGTCGCTGAAGTTCGTCACCCAGAGGAACAGCGCCGTGGGGACGAGCGGGATGCCGAAGCGGTTCATCTCGCGGAGCAGGCTCCGGTCGAACTGGAGCCCGAGCTGCTCGCGCCGGTAGCCGATGAGCGCGAGGTAGACGATCAGCGTGCCGCTGAAGTTGCCCACTATCACGCCGAGCGCCCCCTGCTCGAGCGAGACGACGAGCAGGAGAGTCACCCCGATCGTGACGAGCACGTTGGTCAGGCTCGCGGACACGAACGCCACCGACCGCTCCTCGACGCGGAAGAGCGCGGTGAGCTGCTCGTAATTGACCGTCGCCCAGAGCGAGACCCCCGCCGCGCGGACGAGCTCGGACGCATCCGAGTTGCCGAACAGCAGCGTGGAGACCGGCTCGGCGAGGGCGAGGAGCAGGACGAGGCCCAGGGTCCCGCCGCCCATCGTGAACCAGAACGACGTGCGCAGGACGCGAAGCCGCCCCTGGTCGTCGTCCACGTCGAAGTAGAAGCGGAAGAAGGCGCTGGTGATCCCGGCGCGCAGGATCAGCCCCATCACCGTCGTCAGCGCGAGCAGCGTCTCGATGTGCCCGTAGTCGGTCGGTGTCAGGTAGCGCGTGTAGACGGGGAGCAGGAGCACCGCGATCACGCGGGAGACCAGGCCGCCGATCCCGTAGATCACGGAGTGCCGTCCCAGTCGCCTGAGCTGCCTCCCGAGCCCCGCCGGCGGGGCGATCGGCTCGCGACCGCGTCGCCCCGGCTCGACGGGGACGGTGGTCTCGAGGTCCGTGTCCCCGAGGGGGAGCGCGGGCGGAAGATCGGTCGGCGGGGCCGACGGCACGACGATCTCGTCCTGCGCGCGGCGTTTCGGCTCGAGGACCGTCGCGTAGAGCTCGAGCAGCTGGTCGGTGACGCGGTCGAGGTCGTGTACCCGCTCCACGTACTCGCGCGATGCGCGCCCGAGCTCTTGCCGCCCCACCGGCCCCATCTCGACCAGGCCTTCGAGCCGCGCGTGCAGGGTCTCGGCCGTCGCGTTCACGATCGGTACCCGAAGGCCGTACGCCTCCTCCGTCCTCCTGGCCGCTTCCTCGTGGAGGAACGTCACGACCGGCTTGCCGAGCGCCATGCACTCGATCGCGAACAGGCCGTACCAGCCGGCGTTCAGCTGGTCGACGACGATGTCGGCGTCGCTGTAGCGCGCGAGCGCCTCGTCGTGGTGCAGGCCCTCGACGATCACGAGCTCGACGTCGAGGTCAGCGCACGCCTGGATCACATGATCCGTCCCCTTGCGGCGCCGCGAGGAGGGCGCGTGCACGACCACGGGGCGACGGCGGCTGGAGGGCGGCGCGGGGGTGATGGTCGAGAGGTCGACCCCCGGGGGGATCACCCGTGCCTCGGGCACCCACCGGATCGCGTCGTAGCTGCCCACGATCTCCGCGCCGGCCTTCTTCCCGTACGCCAGCTCCTCCGGGACCTTGCCGCGGATGTCCGAGCCGAGGTAGTGCATCACCGAGCGCTTGCCGAACGCCCTAAGGATCGGGAACTGCAGCGACTGCGGCACGAGGGTCAGGCCGAACGTGAAGTGGAACAGGTCGGTGCGCGGGAGCAGCTCCGCGAGGACCTTCCACTGCGCGAGCTGACGGCGGAGAAGGCCACCCTCCAGCTCCAGCGAGCGGTCGGCCTCGGGGTGCAGCGTGTAGCGGTTGAAGACGACGAGCGACGCGTCCACGCCGCGGCGCCGCAGCGCCTGGACGTTCGTCCACGGGACGCCCGCCGTGTTCACGGGGCAGTGGACGACGCGCAGAGGGCGTTTCACGCGGGCCATCAGACCGGCGAGGATACGAGGAGTCGCGGGGTGCCGAGCGGGGAGGGGCCTTCGGGTTGGTGGCGATCGGGGACGGCTGTGCGTCGCGGCCGGAGGCCGGCTTTGCCGGCCGGGAGGCCAGACTGCCGCGGGGTTGCCGAGCGCCGGAAGGAGGGGGTGCGTGGGGGAACCATGGGTTCCCCCACGTCAGTCCCACTCGAGCTGGTCGAAGTAGCGGAGCGCCGTGCGGCCCGGGCGTATGCGCCCCCGCAGGGCCGCCAGCTCGTCGTCCGAGATCTCCCCGAGCGCACGCTTCACACCGAGGTACGGCAGATCGAAGTCCTCCTGGTAGACGATCGTCGAGATCCGCGGATTGACCTCGATCACGTGCTCCCCGACGAGCTGGATGTTGAAGAACCACTCGATGCCGAGCTCGGCGACGATGCGGTCGGCGATCTCCATGAGAGCGGGGTCGTCGAGCGTGACGAAGTACATCGCGAGCCCGGCGCGCATCGCCTCGCGGGTCTTCGGATGGCCGAGGACGACGCGCCTCCCGTCGGCGATCCCGTCGATCGTGCGCTCGCCGCCGGTCGCGAGCTCCATCACGAGCAGGTCGGGCCCACCCTCCTCCGGGAGCAGCTCGACGGCTTCCTCGAGGCGCATCGCGACCGAGCCGGGGCGCTCGTGCAGGAGCTGGTGGGCGCGGTCGACCGTCGGGTCGAGCACCCGGAAGCCACGGGAGCCGGACGAGAACACGGGCTTGAAGCAGACCGGGCGCTCCGGGTAGCCCAGCTCCCGCGCCGCCGCGGCGACCTGCGCCGCGCCGTTCACGCGACGGAAGCCGGGCGCGGGTACGCCGATGCGGTGCAGGAGCGCGTAGGTCTCCGCCTTGTCGTTGGAGCGGTGGATCGTGTCCGGGCCGGAGACGAGCACGGGCACGGGGAAGCGGCCGCGGTGCGCAGCCAGCCCCTCGAGATCGAACGAGGACTGAGGCAGGACGACGTCCGCGCCTTCGCGCTGGACGACGTCGAGCACCGCGTTCGCGAAGTCGGGATCGGACCCCGCGGGCACGAGGTGGAAGGCGTCGCAGAGGTGCCGGCCGACGGAGCGCTCCGACATGTCGGTGCCGACGAGCCGCACGTCGCGCTCACCGTTCTCGCGGAGCCCTCGAAGGAGCGCTGCGGTCCCGGGAGCGCCCGCCGCGGACACGAGCACGGTGATCCGGCGCAGGCTCACGTCAGGTCGATCCGGTCCTCGGCGAGCTGGGCGAGCCTCCGCTCGCGCTCGAAGTCGAGCATCGCGCGCATCGTCTGTCCCATCGTGGAGCCGGGGTACGTCCAGATCTCCGGATGGGTGAGGAGCTGGAGCCAGGAGAAGGCACCGGCGCCGAGCTCCTCGTGGGGGCAGCCGGACCGCCAGCGCTGGTTCGAGTCGGACCGGTAGGTCGCGGGGTCGAAATATCCCTCCTGCATGACGTTGACGGCGCCTTCGATCGGGCTCGTCATGTACTCGGGCTCGGGGTTGTGCCAGGCCACGACCGGATCGAAGCGCTCGTCGAGGACGACACGCGGATGGACGGCGTGGAGCCCGAGGCGGTGGCCGAGCTCGCGCAACCGGGCGATCGCCGTGACCCCCTCCTCCGAGGCGAGGTTGTAGAAGACGGACTCGGTCATCAGGAAGTACGTCGCGGACACACCCTCCTCGGCCTCGAGCTCCGCCATGCGCAGCGCGGCGTCGAGCGAGAGGTCGACGTCGTGCCGGAGCAGGAGATCGCCGGGCCCTGGGGGCTCTTCGAACGAGGCGAAGCGGTAGCCGCCGGCCCTGGCGGCCTGCACGAGCTCCCGGTAGTGCGTCAGCTCGAACGCGCAGCTCATCGGCCCGCCAGCACCCAGTGGAACCTCGCGTCGCCCTCGGGCTCGCGAATGGTGACGACCTCGTCGCGGAGCAGCTCGAACCCGGCGTCCACGAGCAGCCCTCGGTTCGTATCGGGCTCGAAGCCCGAGAAGTACGAGGGCGCTCCGAGGAAGTCACCCGTCCAGCCTGGCGTGTCGCTCGCTCCCAGCGTCGTCAGGAAGAGCCCGCCCGGCGCCAGCCAGCCGTGCACGCGCGCGAAGAGACCGGCGAGCAGCTCTCGCGGAACGTGGTTGAAGGCGTAGAACGACGCGACCGCGTCGACCGAGCCCGGCTCGAGTTCGAGCTCCGTGAAGTCGGCGTGGAGGAACGCCGCGCCCGGAACGCGCTGCCGTGCGCGCCGAAGCTGTTCCGGGGAGAGGTCGACCCCGGTGAGCCGGAAGCGCTCGGCGAGCAGCTGCGTCTCCGGCGTGCCGCCGCCGCAGCCGAGCTCGACCACCCGCGCGCCCCGGGGCAGCCGCGTGACCAGCTCGTCGCACCACTCGTCGCGCGGATCGTCCGTGATCCGGGCCTTCCAGCTCTCCCACGTGTCGATCATCGCGTCGTAGCCGGCCGCGACAAGTGCCGTCCGCGGATCGCTCATTCGACCTCCACCTGGAGCAGCGCCGCTGCCCGCTCGGCCCGCCTCAGGGCCTCCATCGACGTGGCGGCGGTCGCGATCACGTAGCCGCGACGATCGCCGTCGAGCCGGACGGGACGGATCGTCTCGCCCTCGACGAGGTAGGTCTCTGCCTCGACGACGCCCGGTGCGTCGAGCACGGCGTCCAGCGGGCCGATCCGGATCACCTTCCCGGTGGGCAGAGGCCCGGGCGAGGCAGTGAGGAAGCGGATCGCCAGAGGCTGGGAGAAGCGTGGCAGCGCGACGTCGTCGGTCACTTGCTCGCCCAGGGCGAACCGGAGGGCGAGGTCGACGAGGTCGACACCGACTGCGTGGCGGACGAGGTCCGTCATCTGGCCGCCGGGGATGCGCGCGGCGACCTCGACCACCGAGACGGCGCCGTGCGGGGAGGCGATCAGCTGGGGGAACGCAATTCCGTCCCGCAGTCCGAGGGCGGAGACCGACCGCTCGGCGATCCTCTCGGCGAGTGCGAGCTGGTCGGAGTGGATCGACGCCGGGTAGACGTGGATCCATCCGACGCCGAAGCCGATCCCGGGCGGCCGGAGCCGGTCGGAGAGCGTCAGGACGCGTGCCTCGCCTCCGCGCGACACCACGATCCCGTTCATCTCGATCCCCTCGACGAACCCCTCGAGGATCGCCTCGTGGCCGGGCGACTCGGCGAGCGCCGCGTGAAGGTTCGACTCGAGGTCGCCGGGAGTGTCGATGCGGAACAATCCGCGCTGGCCCCCGGAGTCGACCGGCTTCAGCACGGCCGGGAGCCCGACCGTCGCGATCGCCGCTCGCCCCTCGGCGAGGCTCCTGACGGCCGCGAAAGGCGGTTGCGGGATGCCCTCCTCGGCGAGCGTCCGCCGCATCGCGATCTTGTGCGTCATACGGTGGGCCACCTCGGTTCCGATCGTCGGCAGTCCGAGATGCTCGGTGACCGCCGCGACGACCGGCACGGCGCGGTCGGCCGAGACCGTCAGCGCGCCGTCGACCGCATTCCGCCGCGCGACCTCCTCGACGGCGTCGACATCCGCGAAGTCGACCACCTCGGGCGTGTCGGCGACGCGCAGCCCGGGAGCCTCCGGATTGCGGTCGACGGCGACGACCCGCAGCCCACGCTCCCTCGCCCGGAGGATCGCGCGACGCTGGTGGCGCCCCGCCCCGACGAAGAGGACGCTCGGCACGGCGCGATGCTAGATGGGATCGGCGATTTCGGGGCGACGCAGGAGCCTCGCTCGGACCAACGCGCTCGACCGCAACGAGCGCGACGCGATGGAGGCGGCCACCGGTCGCTCGGACGAGCGTGCTCGAGCCGATGGCCGCCGTACGGAGGGTTCCCGACCTGTGGAGCGACCGGCACGGAATCGGCACGATCACGTAACCCACTCGCACGTGTTGTCAGGTTAGGCTAGAGCCGTGGGGAGGAGGTCGGTGGCCCGAGTGTGGCTGGGCTGGACATGGCCGTTGTCGCCAGGTGAGCGGGTGGCGTCCGGTGCGCTGGAGGTCGTGTGGGCGTGTCGCCGGCGATAAGGGTCGTCGTGCGTCGGCGGCCTAGCTGTGGCGACGGGTTGCGGGCCTGCAACGAGGGGGTGTTCGGCGTCTGTCGGCCGGGTCAGCGCACCCCGCCCGGCGGCAGGAGCGACGGGACCCTTCCCCACCGGGCTATCTGGCAGCCGTCGACGCGGCTCAGCCGCACCCAGACGCGGCGTCCCTGGACGCGGCCGGTGACCAGGGCCACCTGCGGCCCGCCGTAGAGCTCGGCGCACGCTGTGGTCGGTGACGGCGGCCGGAACGCCTGCCAGCCCAGGCGGGCGAGCTCGCGGCACACCCCCGCCCGTCGTGGATGTGTTCCGCCGAGCGGGTCGCACCGGAGTGTCCAGCGGAGGGGCTTCGATGGCCGGGCCGAGTCCTCGACGTACGTGATCGAGAGCACGGTGGCGGGCGCCGCCCGGGCGACGGGGGCGAGCAACGCGAGGGCACAGCCGAGGACGAGAAGCGCGCGCACCTGCCACGAAACTACGCCGCCGGGCGCAGATCCGTCACCCCCACCGTTGCACGAGACGAGCTCCGGCGCGGTCGACCATTACGATCCTCCAAGTGCCACTGACCGGGAAGCGCATCCTGATCACAGGCGGCGCGGGGTTCATCGGGACGACGCTCGCCGCGCAGCTGGTCGACGCGAACGAGGTCGTCGCGGTCGACAACCTCCACCGGGATGCGCTCTCCGGCACCGACCTCGCCGAGCACCCAAACTTTCGCTTCGTCGAGGGCGACGTCCTCGAGCTCGCGGGGCTGACCGAGCTTGCGGCCGGTAGCACCCACATCGTCCACGCAGCGGGGATCGCGGGCGTGGACACCGTGCTCACGAGCCCCGTCCGCACGATGCGGGTGAACGTGATCGGGACCTACAACGCGCTCGAGGCGGCGGTGGCGACGCGGGACACGCTCGAGCGGATCGTCGAGTTCTCGACGAGCGAGGTGTTCGGCCAGCACGCGTTCAACGTGCAGGAGGGGCAGGTGACGACGATCGGCTCGGTCGGCGAGGCGCGCTGGACGTATGCCGTCTCGAAGCTCGCCGGGGAGCACATGGCTCACGCCTACCACTCCGAGCTCGGGCTGCCCGCCGTCTCCGTGCGCCCGTTCAACATCTACGGGCCCGGCCAGATCGGTGGGGGAGCGATCCGGGCGTTCATCGAAGCCGCGCTGGCGGGTCGCGATCTCGAGATCCACGGCGACGGTTCGCAGATCCGTGCCTGGTGCTACGTCGACGACATGGTGGAGGGGATGCTGCTCGCCCTCGAGCACCCCGCGGCCGTCGGCGAGAGCTTCAACATCGGCAACGCCCGCTCCGCCGTCACGATCTACGACCTCGCCACGCGTATCAAGCGCCTGACCGGCTGCCCGGGAGAGATCCGCTTCGTGCCGCTCGACTACACCGACGTCGAGCTGCGGATCCCGAACATCGAGAAGGCACGCACGCTCCTCGGGTTCGAGGCGCAGGTCGAGCTCGACGAGGGGCTCGAGCGCACGATCGCCTGGTACAGGTCACGTCTCGGCGCGCCGGCGTGAGCTCCGCGCGTTCCTGGGGCGCCGCTCGCAGTGGGGGAGGGAGGGCACGGCATGAGTGACACGGGCCCGGAGGGCACCGCGCCGCGAGCGGCGTCAGTGGGCCGAGCCGGGCCCCGCCCGGCGGCAGCCGGCGCCGGCCAGGAGCGCGCGGGCATTCGGCTCGCGCGGCCGGACGTGGGCGAGGCCGAGCTCGCCGCGGTCGCGGATGTGCTCGCGACCGGTCAGCTGACGATGGGGCCGCAGGTCGAGGCGTTCGAGGCGGGTCTGGCTCACGCTGTCGGCACGGCCGAGGCAGTGGCGGTCTCGTCCGGCACGGCTGCGATCCACCTCGCGCTGCTCGCCCTCGGCATCGGCGAGGGGGACGAGGTGATCGTGCCCGCGTACACGTTCCCGGCCACCGCGAACGCGGTCGAGCTCTGCCGAGGCAGGGCGGTGCTCGTCGACGTCGACCCCGAGACGTTCCTCGCCCGCCCCGAGCTCGTGGCCGAGGCGGTGACCCGGCGCACGCGGGCCGTGCTCGCGGTCCACCTCTTCGGCCGTCCGGTCGAGTGGGAGGAGCTCCAGACGGCGGTGCCGCAGGAGGTCGTCCTCCTCGAGGATGCGGCCGGCGCGCTGGGCGCCACGTACCGCGGTACATCCTGCGGGGCGCTCGGCCTGATGGGCTGCCTCTCGTTCCATCCGCGCAAGATCGTCACGACGGGCGAGGGCGGTGCCGTCACCACCGACGAGGCGGAGCTCGCCGGCGCGGTTCGCCGTCTGCGTCACCATGGGATCACGGCCGGCGGGTTCGACATCCCCGCGCCGGGTCTCAACTACCGTCTCGCGGACGTCCTCTGCGCGCTCGGCATCCCGCAGCTCGAGCGGCTCGACGCGCTCCTCGACGCACGCGAGCGGGTTGCGGGGTGGTACACGGAGCGTCTCGAGCCCCTCGTCGGGACGCCCGGGGCGTCGGAGGGCGACCGGCACGGCTGGCAGGCGTACGTGGTGACGCTCGACCGCCGCGACGAGGCGCTCGCCGGGCTGCGGGCCGAGGGGATCGAGGCCCAGATCGGCACGTACGCCGTGAATCGACTCAGCGCGTACCGCGACCGGGGTGCGTTCCCGGGCGCGGACGCGGCCTTCGCGCGCGCGCTCGCGCTGCCCTTCGCCGCGACACTGACCGAGGACGACGTCGACCGCGTGACGACTGCCCTGGCACGCTTCGTGTAGCCGCTGCGGCACGGGTACCGTTCCTCCTGGCGGCCACGGGGGAGCCCGCACTCCGCGGCCGGAGGCCGGCTCTGCCGGCCGGGAGGCCAGACACGCCGCGACGGGTCACTGCGCCGAAGAAGGGGGCTCGTGGGGGAAACATGGATTCCCCCACGATCACAGGCAGATGTCGTCCGGGCGCACCGGTACCCGCGTCAACGGCCTTCCGGTCGCATCCCGGAGGGCCGAGAGGATGGCGGCGGTCGAGACCACGGTGGGCGGCTCGCCGACGCCCTTCGCGCCGTAGGGGGCGTCGGGCTCGGCGACCTCGATCAGCTCGATGTCGACGGGTGGCATGTCGAGCGCGGTCGGGATCAGGTAGTCGGTGAAGCTCGCGTTGAGGATCTCCCCGTCGCGCGTGACGAGCTCCTCCATCACGGCGAGACCGAGGCCCTGCGCAATCCCGCCCTCGATCTGTCCCTCGACGGCCAGCGGGTTGACCGCCTTGCCCACGTCCTGTGCGGTCCCCACCCAGACCACGCGCGTGAGACCGAGCTCGACGTCCACCTCGACGACGATCCGCATCGCGGCGACCGCGAGCGCGACATGCGCCCGCTCACCGGTGATCTGGCCCGTCTCCGGATCGAGCGGCGTGGTCCGAGGGTGTCGGTAGACCCGCTCGACGTCGACCTCGCCTCCGGCCTGCCGCTCGCGCTGCTCGAGTGCGGCCCGGCATGCGTCGCGCACCGCCCCCGCGACCATCCACGTCATTCGCGAGGCGGACGCGGAACCGGCCGAGCCGACGGCCGCGGTCGTGTGGGGCGCGAGCGAGACGTCGTCGGTGCCGAGCTCGGTGCGAGCGACCTGGAGCATCACGCCGACGACACCCTGACCGACCTCGGCCGCGGCGGAGTGGACGACGGCGCTGCCGTCGGCCCGGAGCACCACGCGGGCCGTGCAGAAGTCGTCGAAGCCCTCCGAGTAGCAGATGTTCTTGAAACCGAGTGCGAAGCCGACGCCGCGGCGAACGCCTTCGCCGCGCGTCGTATTGCCCGCGCCGCCCGGAAGGCGCACGGACTCGCGTGGCAGCTCCTCCGGCTCGGGCAGTGGCAGCGCAGCGGCCCGGCGGATCACCTCGCGGGTCGGCAGCGACCCGGTGATCAGCTGCCCGGTCGGGAGGGTGTCGCCGGGCTCGAGCGCGTTCAGCGTCCGCAGCTCGACGGGGTCGATCTCGAGCTCCGCAGCGAGCAAATCCATCTGGGCCTCGCCGGCGAAGCAGGTCTGCACGGCGCCGAAGCCGCGCATCGCCCCGCACGGTGGATTGTTGGTGTACACGGCCGTGGACTCGATCAGGGCGTTGTCCACCCGGTAGGGGCCGAGCGCGAAGGAGGCGGCGTTCGACGCCACCGCGGTGGAGCTCGATGCATACGCGCCGCCGTCGAGGAGGATCCGCATCCGGACGCATGTCAGCCTCCCCTCGCGCGTCGCGCGGTGCTCGCACCTGATCCGCGCCGGATGGCGGTGGACGTGACCCGTGAACGACTCGGCCCGGTCATAGACCATCTTCACCGGCCGGCTCGTGTGCAATGCGAGCAGCGCGCCGTGGATCTGCATCGACAGGTCCTCGCGGCCGCCGAACGCGCCGCCGACGCCGGCGAGGTGGATCCGCACCTGCTCGGGCCGCAGTCCGAGGCACGGCGCGACCTGGTCACGATCGACGTGCAGCCACTGCGTCGCGACGTAGACGTCGACGCCGCCCTCCCCGTCCGGCACGGCGAGCCCGGACTCGGGGCCGAGGAACGCCTGATCCTGGATACCGAGCTCGTACGTGCCGGTCACGACGACGTCGCCCGGCGCCTCCGGATCGCCATGCCGGATCACGAGGTGACGGACGACGTTCGGGCGTGGATCGTCGCGGTAGCCGTGACCCATCGTCGGCCGGTTGGGATGAAGGGGCTCCTGCTCGAGCGCCCGCTCCATGTCGACCACCGGCTCGAGCGGCGCGTACTCGACGACCACGGCGCCGAGGGCGCGCTTCGCCTGCTCCGGATGCTCGGCGGCGACGACCACGACCGGCTCGCCGACGTAGCGCACCCTGTCCACGGCGAGCACCGGCTGGTCGGCGAACTCGAGGCCGTAGTGCTTGCTGCCGGGGACGTCGGCGTGCGTGAGGACGGCGTGGATCCCGGGAAGCGACAGCGCTTTCGAAAGGTCGACGGAGACGATGTGCGCGTGTGCATGGGGGCTTCGCAGGGTGTCGCCCCACAGCATCCCCGGCGCCGAGAGGTCGCTCGCGTACTCGAACTCCCCCGTGACCTTCGGCACCGCGTCGTGACGGAGCAGGCGCTCGCCGATCCGACCGACGGTGAGCCCTGTGCGCGGCGCGACGACGCTCATCGGGCCTCCGCGGCGAGCCGCACGGCATCGAAGATCTTCACGTAGCCGGTGCAGCGGCAGAGGTTCCCCGAGAGCGATTCGCGGATCTCGTCCTCGGACGGGTCGGGCACGCGCACGAGGAGGTCTGCGACCGCGACGACGAGCCCCGGGGTGCAGAAGCCGCACTGGACGGCGCCCGCCTGGACGAATGCCTCCTGCACCGGATGGAGCCGCTCGCCGTCGGCCAGCCCCTCGACCGTGACGACCTCGTGACCCTCGGCCTGCGCCCCGAGGACGAGGCAGGAGCAGACGAGGGCGCCGTCGAGGAGCACCGAGCACGAGCCACACTCGCCCTGTTCGCAGGCGTTCTTCGAACCAGGGAGCTCGAGCGTGTCCCGCAGCAGCGTGAGGAGGCTCTCGCCGCCCCAGAGGTCGGCCTCCCGCCGCTCGCCGTTGACGGTCAGCGTGATCCTCATCGGGCCCCTCTCCGGGCGACGCTCACGAGCGGAGGCACCTCTCCAGCGCGCGCGAGGCGAGCACCCGCAGCGCATGGCGACGGTAGGCGGCGGTCGCGCGGACGTCGTCGATCGGCGCGGCTGCCGCGACGACGCGCTCGGGGAGGCCGGCGGCGTCCGCCAGCGGCACCGTGACCCGCTTCACGGTGACGGCGGCGGAGCCGAAGGCCGCGCGCACCTCGCCGGCCGTGGAGTCGACGACGACGGCGAGGGAGCAGATCGCGATCACCATCGCGTTCCTCGGACCGACCTTCATGAAGGTCTGGGCGCCTCCGCTCGGCCGGAGCCGCACGCACGTGACGAGCTCGTCCGGGGAGAGGGCGGTCTTCTTCACGCCGAGCAGGAACTCCTCGAGGCGAAGCGTGCGCACGCCGCGAACGCTCGCGAGCTCCACCTCCGCGTGCTCGACGAGGAGCGGCGGCAGCGCGTCTCCGGCAGGAGACGCGGTGCCGAGGTTGCCGCCGATCGTGCCACGGTTTCTGATCTGGGGAGAGCCGACCGTCCGCGACGCTTCGGCAAGTGCCGGCAGCGATCCGGCGAGGGCCGGCGCCATGGCCTCGGTGTACGTGAGAGCGGCACCGAGCCGGAGGACGTCACCCTCGCGCGACCAGCCGCGGAGCTCCTCCAGCTCGCCGAGGTTGATCAGGCTCGGCGGGCGGGAGTGGCCGAAGTTCAGCTCGACCATCAGATCCGTGCCGCCCTGGACGAACCGGCCGTCAGGGTGCTCCGCCCTCAGGCGGAGCGCCTCGTCGAGCGTGGTCGGAGAGTAGACCTCCACGGGAGAAAGACAACCACATCGCTCCTGGGCAGACTTGACATGACGAGTTATGTGAGTTATCACTCACATATGAGCGTCACCGGCACACGCCAGACTGCCAACGAGCGGCGCGAGGCGGTGCTCGCCGCTGCCCAGGAGGCGTTCGCCCGCGGCGGCCTCGACGGCACGTCGACGGAGGAGATCGCGGCCGCGGCCGGCATCTCGCAGCCGTACCTGTTCCGGCTGTTCGGGACGAAGAAGAAGCTCTTCGTCGCGACGGTCGAGAGATGCATGGCCGACACGCTCGAGCTCTTCCGCGCCGCGGCCGGTGATCTGCGCGGGGAGGAGGCGCTCGACGCGATGGGCGCCGCCTACGTCGCGATGCTGCTCGACGACCGGACACGCCTGCTCGCGCAGATGCAGGCCTATGCCGCCTGCGACGACCCGGACGTTCGCGAGGCGATGCGCTCCGGCTACGGCAAGCTCCACCTGTTCGTCGAGACGGTTTCCGGGCTGGACGAGGCGACCGTCGCGGGTTGGTTCGCCCACGGGATGCTCTTGAACGTGATCGCTGCGATGGACCTCTGGGGTGCGCGGGAGCCGTGGGCGCGCCGTCTGCTGGAAGGGACGATCGGTCCTGAGCGTCTGGCGGCTGCTCGCGCCGCGCGGGGCGCATGAAACCCTCTTGATTTGCCGAGTGTTGTGAGTGACTGATCACGAATCATAGGAGACGAGATGCAGACGAGCCCCCGTACGCTCTGGACCTTCGCGATCACGTCGGTCGCGCTGTTCATGGTCTCGCTCGACAACCTCGTCGTCACGACGGCGATCCCGGTGATCCGAACCGACTTCGGCGCGTCGCTGGAGCAGCTCGAGTGGACCGTCAACGCGTACACGCTCGCCTTCGCGGTCTTCCTGCTCACCGGCGCCGCGCTGGGCGACCGGTTCGGCCGCAGGAGGATGTTCGCGATCGGCCTCACCGTGTTCACGCTCGGGTCGGTGGCCGCCGCCCTCGCGCCCAGCGCGGAAGCGCTGAACCTCGCCCGCGCCGCGCAGGGGCTGGGCGGCGCGATCGTGATGCCGCTGACGCTCACGCTGCTCAGCGCCGCCGTCGCGCCGGAGAGGCGCGGCCTCGCTCTCGGTGCGTGGGGTGGGATCGGCGGGCTTGCGATCGCGTTCGGCCCGCTCGTCGGTGGAGCGGTCGTGGAGGGCGTCGCGTGGCAGTGGATCTTCTGGCTCAACGTGCCGATCGGGGTCGTCCTCGTGCCGCTCGCAGTGCGGCGGCTCGACGAGAGCCGTGGGCCGGCGGGGCGGCTCGACCTCCCGGGCGTCGCGCTCGCGAGCGCAGGACTGTTCGGGATCGTCTGGGGGCTCGTCCGCGGCAACGGCCAGGGATGGGGCAGCCCCGAGATCGTCGGCTCGCTCGCGGCAGGCGCGGCGCTCGTGGCGGCGTTCGTCGCCTGGGAGCTCCGCTCGGCCGCGCCGATGCTGCAGATGCGGTTCTTCCGCTCGCGGGACTTCGCCCTCGCGAACACCGCCTCGTTCCTGATGTTCTTCGGCATGTTCGGCTCGATCTTCCTGCTCGCGCAGTTCTTCCAGACCGTGCAGGGCTACTCACCCCTCGGCGCAGGGCTCCGCATCCTCCCGTGGACGCTCGCGCCGATGTTCATCGCGCCGATCGCCGGTGCTCTGTCGGACCGCATCAGCCCGAAGCTGATCATCGGGACCGGGCTCAGCCTGCAGGCCGTCGCGCTCGCGTGGATCGGGCTCGTCTCGACGCCGACGGTGCCGTACTCGTCGTTGATCGTTCCGTTCGTCGTCGCGGGGGTCGGAATGGCGCTCTTCTTCGCGCCCGTGGCGAACGTCGTCCTCTCGGCGGTGCGCCCGCACGAAGAGGGTCAGGCGTCCGGCGCGAACAACGCCATCCGCGAGCTCGGCGGCGTGTTCGGGGTCGCCGTCCTCGCCGCCGTGTTCTCCCACGTCGGTGGCTACGGGTCGGGGCAGGCGTTCTCGGACGGGACGAACACCGCCGTGCTCGTCGGCGCCGGTGTGGTCGCCGTCGGAGCGGTCGCCGCGTTCGCGATGCCCGCCCGGCCGCGGCGCCGTGGGACGCTGGCCGCGACCGAGCAACCGCTCGCCGAGGCCGCATAGCGGTGTCTGACACCTTCGTGTCGCCTTCGTCACGATGACTCCACACGCCCCTGCGAGCAGGCTCTAGCGAACTGCCCTTGACAGCGGTCGGTGTCAGACACCGGTCTCTGTCAAGGGATGATCGTGTCGAGGAAGTGCCGACTCGCCCACAGCGTCGGTGCGGGGTCAGTCGCCGAGACGGCGGTATTCGGCAGGGGTGGGGGCGGGAGGCACGATCGCCGCCTCCCAGCCGTCGGGGAACGACGGCGCCCGCCACGCCGGATCCGGCTCGAACGACGCCCAGCTCTCGTCCCACCAGAGCTCGCCGCGCTCGAGCATCGCGCCGATCTCGTCCCCGAGCGCCCGCGTGGCGGCGACCTGGTCCGGTGTGTACCGCCCGTCGAGCAGGCGCTGCTCGAGCAGTTCCTCGTCCTTGAAGCGCCACCCGCCGTCGACCGGGATCCACACGTCGAGCTCGAGATCCTGGGTGTCGTAGCCGATCGACGTCCGGCGGGCCGGCTCCTCCAGGTTCAGGTACCAGCCCGTGAACCGGCGGTTGCGCCCCTCCCAGAAGTGCCAGACCGAGTACGCCTCTCCGGGCCGGCGAAGCATGAGGACGCCGTGACCGCGCCAGCTCTGCTTGCCGTGCCAGGGATGCGGACGGCCGTCCGCGCTCGGCGGGAATGCGAACGGCGACTCCTCCGGCAGGTACGTGACGAGCAGCTCAGGCGTGTCGTCGACGACGACCACCGGGCTCGCGCACCAGGGCTGTCCGCGCCAGACCTCCCGGTGCACGATCACCTCGCCGCTCTGCCAGGCCACCGAGCCCACGCTACCGGGGTACGCTCCGCGGGACGATGGCCCGGCCCGAGAGCCTGAGCGCGCCCGAGAGCGGCGCCGACGCGGTCCCCCGGCCCGAGCTCTCCGTCGTCGTCACGCTCTTCGAGGAGGGTGCCACGCTGGAGGAGCTCCATCGGCGACTCACGACGGCCCTCGAGGCGTTCGGCCGGGCGTACGAGCTGCTGTACGTCGACGACGGCTCGACCGACGGCACGTTCCAGAAGCTCGAGCGGATTCACGCGGACGACGCCCGCGTGCGCGCGGTGCGCCTCAAGCGGAACGCGGGCCAGCACCCTGCGATGCACGCGGGCCTCTCCCGCGCCCGTGGGACGATCGTCGTGACGATGGACGGCGACCTCCAGAACCCACCGGAGGACGTGCCGCGGCTGGTCGAGGCGGTGGAGGCCGGGTACGACGTCGCGAGCGGGCGACGCGCGGCCCGGCACGACTCGTGGGGGCGCACCATGCCCTCTCGACTGATCAACGGGATGCTGCGGCGGTTCACCGGGGTCGACATCACCGACTTCGGGTGCGCGTTCAACGCCTATCGGCGCGACGCGGTGGAGCCGATGCTCGGCGCGATCGGCCGCCAGAAGTTCACGAAAGCGCTCGTCCTCTCCGGTGGGGCCTCCGTGGTCGAGGTCGACGTCGGGCACGCGCCGAGGCAGGGCGCCTCCAGCTACACCCCTCTTCGGCTGACCCGACTCGCGCTCCACGTGCTCGCAGGCTTCTGGCCTCAGCCCATCCAGACCGCCGGGATCCTGCTCGGAACGGTGTGCTCGCTGGCCTCGCTCGCGCTCGGCGTCTACGGGCTCGTCTACTGGATCTCCAGGGAGGATTTCCCCGGCCCCCTGCTTCTCGGGGCGCTCGTCGTGGCGGTGCTCGGGGTGCAGGGCTTCATCCTCGCGCTCGTCGGAGAGCACCTCGGCAGGATTCAGCGCGTGGTCGAGCACCGCCCCCTCTATCTGATCGACAGAGAGCTCTGAAGGCGTGACCCCGGGCGCCCCGCCCTCTCCGATGCGAGGCCGTTCCGCGGGCGAAGCCGGGCTTGGCCCGGCGGGAGCCCAACGACGCAGCGACCCATGCGTGAGCGAGATGGAGGGGGCTCGTGGGGGAACCATGGATTCCCCCACGCGAAGGCGGGTGCTCGTCACCGGCGGCGCGGGGTTCATCCCGTCGAACCTGATCCGCCACCTGCTCGAGCACACGGCCCACGACGTCGTCTCGCTCGACGCGCTCACGTACGCAGGGAACCTCGAGAACCTCGCGGACGTGATGAGCCACTCCCGGCTCGAGTTCGTCCACGGCGACATCCGCGACGCCGACCTCGTGCGCGACGTCGTGGGCGGAGTCGACGTGATCGTGAACGCCGCCGCCGAGTCGCACGTTGAGAAGTCGATCCGCGAGGGCGCGTCCGAGTTCGTGACGACGAATGTCGAGGGAACGCAGATCCTGCTCGACGCGATCCGCGAGACGCCCATCGAGCGGTTCCTGCTGATCTCCTCGAGCGAGGTCTACGGCACGGCCGAGCGCGACCCGATGGACGAGGAGCACGCGTTGAACCCGCGCAGCCCGTACGCCGCGACGAAGGCGGGAGGCGACAGGCTCGCGTACAGCTACTGGGTCACGTACGGCCTCCCGATCGTGATCGTGCGGCCGTTCAACAACTACGGGCCCCGCCAGCACCCGGAGAAAGTCGTGCCGCGGTTCGTCACGCAGGCGCTCGCGGGCGAGCCGCTGACGATCCACGGGGACGGCCACGCGAGCCGGGACTGGCTGCACGTCGACGACACCGCATCGGCGATCGAGGCCCTGATCGAGGCGCCGCTCGACAAGGTCGCGGGCGAGGTCGTGAACGTCGCGACGGGCGTCGACATTTCCATCACCCAGATCGCCGGGCTCGTGCTGGAGGCAGTCGGCGAATCCGCGGCCGGCACGGTGCACGTCGACGAGCGTCCCGGCCAGGTCGACCGCCACATCGGCTCGACCGACAAGCTCGCGCGACTGACGGGCTGGCGCTCCTCGATCGGCTTCGAGGCGGGGCTCGAGCGAACCGTCGCCTGGTATCGCGACAACGAGGCCTGGTGGCGAGGCGTCCTCGGGCGCGTCGGCGTCTCCTCGTCCTAGGCGCCGGCCCCGCCCAGCTCGGCCTGCTCCAGGCCGCTCGGGCGCGCGTCGACCTGGAGGTGATCGCGGTCGACCGCGACCCGCAGGCGCCCGGCTTCGCCCTCGCGGACGAGCGGGCCGTGCTCTCGTCGGAGGACGAGGATGGGGTCGATCGCCTGGCGCGTGCCCGTGACGTCGACGGCATCGTCTCCCCCGGGGCCGACTGGCCGGTCGGGATCGCGGCGCGGGTCGCGGAGAGGATCGGCCTCGCCCATCCGATCGACGCTCGCACGGGGTCGCTCGCCACGTCCAAGGCGAGGCAGCGAGAGGCCTTCGCCGCGGCCCGTGTCCCCCACGCGCGCGCGTTCGACCCGCGCGACCCCGCGCTTCCGTTCCCCTGCGTGGTGAAGGCCCCCGACCGGCAGGGCCAGCGCGGGCTCACGCTCGTGCAGCGGCGGGAGGAGCTCGACGCGGCGCTCGGGACCGCGGCCGCCGAGTCACGCGGCGGGGGGCTGCTCGTCGAGGAGCACGTCCAGGGCCCAGAGGTGACGGTCAACGCCGTCTCGGTCGAGGGCCGCTTCCTCGCGCTCACCGTGACCGACCGGCTCACCGCCGACCCGCCCGCCTTCGGGGTCGCGCTGGCGCACGTGTGGCCCTCCCTCCACGACGTGGAGCCCGTCGTCGACGTGGCGCGATCGGCGGTGGAGGCGCTCGGGATCAGGGAAGGGCCCTCGTACACGCAGCTCCGCCTCGGACGCGACGGACCGGTCACGATCGAGGTCGCCGCCCGGCTCGGGGGCGGCCACGACGCGGAGCTCTGCCGGGCTGCGACAGGCGTGGACCTGAACGGGCTCGCGGTCGACTTCGCACTGGGATCGGTTGCCGTGGGGTCTGTCCCCGTCGGGGGACTGACCCCGGCGACGCATCGCCATGGGGACGCGTCACGGAGGACAGACCCCTTCGGGGTCGGTCCCCATGGAGCCGCGATCCTCTTCCTCGTGCCCCCGCAGGGTGAGCTCGTCGCGGTCGAAGGTGTCGCCGAGGCCGAGGCCCTTCCGGGAGTCGAGTGGGTGCGCGTCTACCGTCGCCCCGGGCACGTCTTCGGGCCCTTCCGGCGGGGCGTCGACCGCGCGGGTGCCGTGCTCGCCACGGGCGGCGGGCGCGAGGAGGCGCTCGAGCGGGGTCGTCGTGCGGCGGACGCCGTACGCTTCCGGATCGATGCGGACGCGTCGTAGCACCCCGCTCGGCTTCCAGCCGCCGGCGATCGGGGACGAGGAGGTCGCCGCCGTCGCCGAGGCCCTCCGCTCGGGTTGGTTGACGACCGGCCCGCGCGCCGCGCTGCTCGAAGACCGCCTCGCCGAATATCTCGAGGCCGAGCACGTGCTGGCCGTGAGCTCCGGGACGGCGGCCATGCACCTCGCCCTGATGGCGCTCGACATCGGCCCCGGCGACGAGGTGGTCACGTCGCCCATCACCTGGCCGGCGACGGCGAACGTGATCGAGCACTGTGGCGCGACGCCGGTCTTCTGCGACGTGCGGGAGGGGGACCTCAACCTCGACGCCTCGCTTGTCGCGAACGTCGTCACCGAGCGGACGAAGGCGATCCTGCCCGTCCATCTCGCCGGCCAGCCGTGCGACCTCGACGCGATCCACGAGCTCGGCCTGCCGGTCGTCGAGGACGCCGCGCATGCGCTCGAGGGCCGCTATCGGGGACGCAAGCTCGGCGGCCTCTCCGACGCGAGCTGCTTCTCGCTCTACGCGACCAAGAACCTCACCGCCGGCGAGGGAGGGCTCGTCGCGACCAACCGAGGCGACGTCGCCGACCGGATTCGCTCGATGCGCCTCACGCGCCGCGGCGACGGCTCGCGCTACGACCAGCTCACCTGGGGCTTCAAGGCGAACCTCTCGGACGTCCTCGCCGCGATCGCGCTCGTCCAGCTCGACAAGCTCGGGCATCACGCCGAGCTCCGAGAGCGGCAGTTCGCGCTGTACGACGAGGGGCTCGCCGACCTCGAGGGGATCGAGCCGCTCGCGCGCGACGCACGGGACACGCACGCGCTCCACCTCTACGTCGTGCGGGTCGATCCCGCCCGGGCGGGCGGCACGCGTGACGAGTACCAGCGCGCGATGGCGCAGGAGCGCATCGCGACGAGCATCCACTTCCTCCCGGTGCATCTGCTGACGTGGTTCCGCGAGCGCTATCCCGCGCAGCCCCCGCTCCCCGTCGCGGAGCGCGCGGGCGAGGAGGTGCTCTCGCTGCCGCTCTCGCCCGCCCACACGGACGAGGACGTCCTCGACGCCGTCGACGCGATCCGCCGGGTGTACGTGCGCCTCACGGCATGAAGCGGCCCCTCCGGATCGTCCTCACGCTCTTGCTGACGGGGCTCGCGCTCGGCTACCTCGTCTGGAAGGTCGACATCCGCGAGACCGTCGACACGCTGCTCGATGCGGATCCGTGGTGGTTCGCCCTGTCGGTGGGGATCATGATCGGCACCGCTCTGCCGATGGCGCTTCGCTGGCAGTGGCTGATGCGGGCGCAGCGGATGGACGACAGCTTCCTCTGGCTGACCCGCGCGTACTTCGTCTCGTACACCGCGAGCCAGGTGCTGCCGACGTCCATCGGCGGGGACGCGATGCGGGTCTACGAGACGGCCCGGAGGCATCCCGGCCGCACCGGCGACGTGACCGGGATCATCCTGCTCGAGCGTGGCCTCGGCGGGGCCGGCACCGTCCTGCTCGGTGCGATCGGGTTCCTGCTCGCGCTCGGCACCTACGACGTGGGCGCCTACCTGTGGCTCGAGGGGCTGTTCGTGGTGGGCACGCTCGTGCTGATCTTCCTCTTCTTCTCACGCTCCGCTCAACCCCTCCTCGCGCGGTCGCGGCCGCTGCTCGAGCGTCTGCGGGTGGAGCGCCCGCTTCGCGCTCTCTACGACGGGATCCACCACTTCCGCGGTCACGTCCGGCTGCTCGTCGCGGTGTTCGTGTTCACGACCGTGATCCAGGCCGTGCGGATCCTCTCCATCTGGGCCGCGGGAAAGGCGGTCGGGATCGACCTCGGCCCGCGCATCTACTACGTGATGGGGCCGCTGTTCTTCCTGATCCTGCTTGTCCCGTTCACGCTCAACGGGATCGCCGTGCGCGAGGCGTTCTTCGTCAGCTTCCTCGGCAACGTCGGCGTCCCTGCGGATCAGGCCTTCGCCGCCGGCTTCCTCTTCTTCCTCGTGACGACGGCGCTGGCGCTGCCGGGCGCCGGGATCCTGCTCTGGGAGGGAATCCGCGGCGGCTCTCGCCCGCGGCTGGAGCATGGCTGACGGGCGCTCGCGCGTCGCGTGCGTCGTGGTTACGCACGACGCGCTCCCCTGGGTCGAGCAGTGCCTCCGAAGCGTCGCGGGCACCGAGACCGTGGTGGTCGACAACGGCTCCACGGACGGCACGGCCGACTTCGTCCGCGAGCGCTTCCCGTCCGTCCGGGTCGTCGCGGACGAGAACCGCGGCCTCGCGGCCGGCTGGAACCGGGGCATCGCGGAGACCGATTCGGATCACGTGCTCGTCCTGAATGCCGACGCGTGGCTCGTCGAGGACGCCCTCACGCGCCTGCTCGCGGTTGCCCACGCACATCCCCGCGCGGCGGTGATCGGCCCGCGGCTGCTCAACCCCGACGGCACGCTCCAGCGGTCGGTGCGCGGCTACCCGACGCTCTGGCGCCTCGCGACGGAGTACCTCTACCTGCGAAAGCTCGCGCCGGGCTCGCGCGCGTTCAACTCCTTCTACGGGGCCGGGTTCGACCACGCGAGCGAGCGCCAGGTGGAGTGGGTGATGGGCGCCTGCATGCTCGTGCGCAGGGCCGCGTACGACGAGGTCGGGCCCTTCGACGAGAGCTACTTCCTGTTCAGCGAGGAGGTCGACTGGATGCGCCGCGCCGCCGACCGGGGCTGGTCCGTCGTGTTCACTCCCGTCGCGCGCTGCGTCCACGTCGGCGGCGCGGCCCACGCCGGGCGCATGTTCCGCGAGAACGTCCGCGGGCACCTGCGCTATCTCTCCCTCCACGGCCGACCGGGCGAGGCCGAGCGTGCGCGCAAGCTGCTCCACGCGTCGCTCGTCGTCCGCGGCCGGCTGCATCGCGGTGAGCGGGCGCGCCTCTACCGCGAGGTCGCGGCCTGGCTCGGCTCCGGCGACGTCGAGGCGTTGCTCGCCGGATGACGTCGTGCGGTCCGAGGGGTCTGTCCCCGCAGGGGGCTGACCGCAGTGAGCTTCACGGGGTGCGGTCGTGTGGTCTGTCCCCCAAGGGGACTGACGCCAGCGACGGTCACGGGGGACGGACCCCTTGTGGGTCAGTCCCCGGGCTGCGATGAGCGCGATCTGGCTCCTCGCGCAGCTCGTCTTCGGATTCGCCGTGGTGCTCGCGCCCGGGGCGATCCTCGCCCGTGCCCTCGGCCTGCGCAGCGCCGCCGCGACGCTCGCCTGGGCGCTTGCGCTCGTCTTCGCCGCGCTCGCCGTCACGTTCCTCGTCTCGGCCTCCCTCACGCTGACGCTCGTCCTCGTGCTCGTAGCGGGGCTCGCGGCCCTGCCCGCAGCCCTTCGGCGACACCCCGAGCGCACCGTTCCGGCGCGGGCTGGCGTGGTCGGCGCAGGCGCGTTGCTCGGGCTCCTCCTCTGGCGCGTCGCAGGGAACGTCGGCGGCGACGGCTTCTTCCACCTCGCTCGCGTCCAGAAGCTCCTCGCGTTCGACGACCTCTCGCTGGAGAGCGCGAACGAGTTCCCGGACGGCGGGCTGCATCCGGGTTATGCCTTCCCGCTCTGGCACGGCTTTCTCGCGCTCGTCGCGAAGGTCTCGGGGGCCGACCCGGTCGACGTCGTCCTGCACGGCCCGACCGTGCTCGCGGTGCTCGCCGTGGTGCTCGGGTTCGAAGCCGGATGGGCGATCTTCCGGCGCGTCGTGCCGGCGGCCGCCTCGGCCGCAGCGGGCGTGGCGATCGTCGCCATGGCTCCCGCCTCCGGGGGATCCTTCACGGCTCTCGCGCTGCCCGCTACCGCGTCGCGCCAGCTCCTCCTGCCCGCCGCGCTCGCCCTCGCCGTGGAGGCGACGCGGCGACCCACCGCCGCGATGCTCGCGTCGGCTGCGGTTGCGTCGCTCGCCCTCGCCGCCGTGCATCCGACGTACGCCCTGTTCCTCTGGATCCCCTTCACCGGGTTCCTCGCCGTGCGCTGGCTCTGGGAGCGCCGGGACGCGCGCTCCGGAGGCCTCGCCCTCGCCGCGCTCGTCGTCCCGGCCGGCCTCTTCTTCGCGTGGCTCCTCCCCGTGATCGCCGACACCGCGTCCGTGAGCCCCGACGCGCGCGAGCGGGAGCGCGGGTTCGAGAAGTACGCGGGTCAGCTCGACGGGACGGTCGACCTCTTCTCGGTCACGCCCGAGCTCTTCGCGCGGACTGGCGCAGTCGCTGTCGCCGCGTTGTTGCTGATCCCCCTTGCGGGCCTGGCCGCCCGGCGTCGCTGGGCGGCATACGTCGTCGGCGGCTCGCTCGCGGTGTTCGCCGTCTGCCTGATCCCGTGGGTCTTCACGCCGTTCTCGGACGTCGTCTCGCTCTCGCAATCCCGCCGCCTCGCCGGCTTCGTGCCGCTTGCGTTCGCGCTCGCCGGCGGCATGGGGGTGCTGGCGCGACTGATCGGGCCGCTCTCTCTTCCCCTCGCGCTGGGCGCGGGGATCGTCTTCCAGGTGCTGCACCCCGGCGACTTCGGCTACACGCTCGAGGACGGGGGGCCCGCCTGGGCCACGGGGTTCGGCGTGCTGGGCGCCGTGGTCGCGCTGGTGGTCGGCTTCCGGCGCCGTCCGCCGCTCGAGCGCACCGCGGCGCTCGCCTCCGCGCTCGTGCTGCTGCCGACGTACGTGCACGGCTTCACGAACTGGTCTCCGTCGGACGCGCGCCTCCCGAACCCGCTCTCGGACGGCCTGCTCGCGGCTGTCCGGGAGCACGTCCCGACGGGAGCGGTGGTCTACGCCGACCCCCAGGCGAGCTACCGGCTCGGCGCGTACGCGCCCGTGCGCGTGTGCGTCAACCCGATCAGCCATGTCGCCGACACGGTCGACAACCGCCCGCGCGAGCGCGCGCGCGAGTTCCTGAGGTTCGCCCGCGCCGGTGACGTCGTCACCCCGGCACGTAGGTGTGGTGCCAGCTGGATCGTCGTCGACCGCGAGCGGTGGCCCGATGTGACACCGGAGCTCCCGGTCGTCCACCGCGACGCGCAGTGGGTGCTCTACCGGCTCGACGAGTGAGCGTGAGGGCCCGGTGGGCGAGCGCTGGTCGGCGGGCGTAAGGTCGAGTGGGCGACCACGAGCTGACGTGTGTCGGCGACTCGAAAGCCGGCAGCCTCCGCGGAAAGAGGGAACCACTGCGCCAGGCCGTCGGCGAGCACTGCGCCGCTCTGCCCAACCCCCAGCTCATAGTCGCTTCGCTCGACTTGGATCGCTCTCAACGGTGCGAGCGCGTCGATGCGTGCATAGAACATCGCCCCCGCGAAGAACGAGTGGTCCGGACGCAGCGTCTCGATGCCGATGCGGTGCGCGAACGCCCTCAACCGCTGCGCGTTGCCCCGGAGGTGGGCGATTGTCGTACGGCGATCGCCCGGGGCACCCACCATGCCCAGCGACGGGTCATCCGCGAACGCGGTCAGAGCCTGCGAGATGGTTTCCGGCGCGAGGAGCGCGTCCAGGACGTCCCGCCAGACGTCACCGTCGTCCGGGTCTGATGATGCGCAGGTCTGGAGCTTGAGGACCAGGTCGCAGCCCACCGACTCGAGATGCGGAACGACCTGGAGAAACGCCCTTGAGGCACCTCCCCAGCTCTCGGCCGATACGACCTCGACAGTGGTGGACCCGTGGAGCGATGCCGCAATCGCCGGGACGTGCTCTGGCACGGCTGTCACCACGACCGGGATACCCGGATGCGCCTCGAGTCGGCCCTGGATCTCGGTCAGGAGGTCGGGAGAGGACACGTGCAGCGCAATCCCGAGCTGCAGTTCCTCGGTCGGGTCGATACGGCGGAGCCCAGCCCGTACCGTTGCCAGACGATGCGCCTCGAGATACGCGTAACCGAACCGCAGGTCGGGCTCGAGATAACAGCCCTCTGCCCACTCGTTCCAGGCATTGACGAACACGAGTCGCTCGTCCCCGTGAAGCCGTCCCTCCGTCTCCTCGAGCGCTCGCAGCAGCCAGTTCTGAAACTCGACAGGTGAGCTGTGCCAGAGGATGGACGCGGAGCTCCCCCGTCGCGCGGTGTTGTCCCACGATGGGCACACCCCTCTGAAGAGACGGTACCCGGGTGGTGCATAGTCGAGGCTGTCGGCGGCGAGGTCGCGCCAGTCGTAGACCCGGGCACGAACATCGGTCGACGTGGGGTCGAGCTCGGACGTGACCTCGCGGGGAAGAGGCCTGCCGCGCGGGCGGAGGGGCGGGAACTCCACCGCACCGTCGAATCCGAAGGTATCGGGGTGGACATCGTCCACCCCCTGGACGTAGGCAAGAAAGAGCTCTGTCTTGTGGACCTCGTCGAGCCACGTCCTCCAGCGCTCGGCCGTGGCAGGCGGATCCGGCAGGTGCTCGGGGCGGTAGACCAGGAGCAGCGGGCGACCGCCGATCCGTAGGTACAGGGGATCGAGGAGATATCGCGAGTAGTGCTCGATGAATGCGATGTCGTCCTCGGGACTGTGCGACTGGGCCATCAAGACGGTCGAGTCGCTCCCGTCCCAACGACGGGTCCAGTTCTGGTTCGCCCAGCAGATGCAGAACGGAAGGTCGAGCTCGGGCCGACTCGCGTACTGATGGAGAGGAGCCTCGAGGAGGCGCCGGCCTCCGAACCAGTATGCGTAGAAGCAGAATGCGTCCACGCCGTAGAGCCTCGCGAGCTCCACCTGACGCCGTTGGTTGTCGATGACTCGCAGGTCGTAGAACCCGAGCTCACCCGGCAGTCGCGGCTGGTAGTGGCCCGTGAAAAGTGGTCGGGCTCGAGTGACGTTCGTCCATTCCGTAAACCCGCGTCCCCACCAGATGTCGTTCTCTGGGATGGGATGAAACTGTGGAAGGTAGAAGGCCACGGTCTGTACGCTCGTTCGGGGGAGCCTGGGCGGCGACTGAAGGAGCGGCACGGGTGGATCGTCATGCGTCCAGTCAGGAGCAGGGGACCGGGAAACGGCCGAGTGCCTGTCGGGTGTGGCGCGACGCCGCGCTCGAGCCAAGCGGGCGAGCACCGTCTTGGCGTCTCGTAGCGGCGCCGTGAGTCTCCACGACAGCGAGCCATGCGTCGCCTCGAGTTGCCCCCTGACCACCTGGAGCTCTCGAGTGCAAGCCTCGAGCTCGCTCCGAAGGCCGGCGAGCTCGTCGCTCGAGGGCGCCGACGGTGCGACTTGTCGTCCCGCCGCGGCCTGCGCGCCACCGTCGGATGAGAGCGGCAGACTGCCCATTTCGTGAGGATTCGACAACGTTGGTCCCGCCCGCTCCAGGCCGTAGATCGGCCACAGGGTAGCCGCCAGTCTCGGGCAACGGGGAGTACATTCACGGGCCGTGGGAAGCTCCCTCGCCGAATAGCCGTGTCGGCGCGCGCGTCAATCGCTCTCGCGGTTCTTGCTCTCGCCTGCGCCGTGGTCGTCCAGGACAGCGGGCCCAACCAGGCAGCGCACTTCGCACTCGTACGGTCGCTGGCGTCCGGGACGGCCGAGATCGATCCTTCCGAGACGATCGACGCGTCGTACGTGGACGGTCGCTACTACGCCGCCAAGGCACCAGGGCTCGCGATGTTCACGCTGCCGTGGTACGGGGCGCTCAGGGCGTTCGGCCTCCAGGACGCGCCGCGCTCGACCGCGGAGAATTACCGGGATCGCGTCTGGGAGCTGGGCCTGTTCGGCGCAGTGCTGCCGATGCTTGCCCTGCTCCTCCTCATGCTCGTAGCAGCGGAACGCGTCGTGCCCGGCTACGGCCTCCCCGCGGCGGTGCTGCTCGGAGCCGGGACGCTCCTGCTTCCGTTCTCGACGCTCTTCTTCGATCATGTGCTGTCGGCGGCTCTCGGCTTCGCGGCGTTCGTCGTCCTGCTCGTCGCGCGTGAGAGGGGCTCGCCCCCCTGGTGGCTCGCCGCGGCCGGTGTGCTCGCCGGCCTTGCGGCGGTGGTCGAGTTCCCGCTTGCGATCGTGACGGTCGTACTCGCGCTCTACGCGGCGTCGGGAGTCCGACGACTGCGGCGTGGGGCGACGTATTGCGGCGGCGTGCTCGCCGGGCTCGTCCCGCTCCTCGCCTACAACACGTGGGCTTTCGGCTCGCCGCTGACGCTGGGCTACACGAACGCCCTGAAGGAACCGGCGGGTTCGGGGGCGCCCGTCGTCGGGGCGAACGACGAAGGGTTCTACGGGGTCGGATTCCCCGACCCGCGCGCGGCCCTCTCGTTGCTCGTGTCCGAGAAGGGCCTGCTGATCGTGACGCCGCTGGCGATCGCGGCTGCGGCCGGGTTGCCGCTTCTCTGGCGTACCGGCCGGCGGGCGGAGGGAGCGGTCTGTGCCGCAGTTCCGTTCCTCTTCCTCGCCTACAATGCGGCCTACTACCTCCCCTTCGGCGGCCAGAGCCCGGGGCCACGCTTCCTCGTGCCGGCGCTGCCCTTCCTCGTCCTCCCGCTGGCGCTCCTGTTGCGCACGAGGCCGCTCGTCGTGGCGGGAGTCGGCGTCGCCTCTGTCGCCGTCATGGCTCTCGCCACGCTCGCCGGGCCGCTGACCGGCGTCGAGTACGGGATCGGGACCTGGCTCGGCCGGCTAGGGCGCTCCGAGATCGTGGAGACGGTCGTGGGGCGAGCCGGGCTGGATGCTCCCTGGCTCGGCGCGGCGCTCTTCGCCGCTCTCGTCGCAGCAGCGTGCGCCGTTGCGCTGGCGCGACTGCCGCTCCGGCCGGCGATGCGGGCGGAATGGCCACTGCTCACGGGGGCGCTCGGTGCCTGGCTGCTCGTCGTGATCGTCGCTCCGCAGCTCCTGCCTGCGGACGAGGAGCACGGCACGTTCGAGGGCGACGTCGCAGTGGTGGTCCTCGGCGTGACGCTGGCCATCGGGCTGCACCTTGCTCGAAGCCGTGGGGTTGTCGCCCTGCTACCGATGCTGCCCGCGCTCGTGCTCGCCACGCCTCAGATGACGGCGCGGCCGCGCTGGTCGCTGCTCGTCGCCACCCTGATCCTTTGCGCGGCCTCCGTTCTCTGGGCGCGCGGGCGTCGCGCGCGGCGGCCGGAGGATGCAGGCACCGTCGACGCGCCCGTGTCCAAGCCGCCCCTCGCTTCCCCGCGCTGACGGCCGGCCCCCCGATCCGCACTACGATCGCCCGCGCGATGAAAGCCCTGATCATCAGCTTCTACTTCCCGCCCGCTGGCGGCGGCGGGGTGCAGCGGCCGCTCAAGCTGGCCCAGTACCTGCCCGCCATGGGCATCGAGACTCACGTCCTAGCCCCGGATGACCCGCGCTGGCTGCACCGCGACGCGGGGCTCCGGATGCCGTCCCAGGCCTGGGTGCACCGCGCCCGCTACGTCGGCGTGAGCGGCGGGAAGCCCTCCGAGGTGCTCGTCGGCACGCAGGGTCTCGAGCGCGCGATGACCCGCGCGCGGCTCCAGCTCAGACGGCTCGTCGTGCCCGACGAGAACGCGACCTGGGCGATCACCGCGATTCCCGCCGGGATCAGGCTCGTGCGCGAGCACGGGATCGACGTCGTCGTCTCCACCTCCCCGCCCGGGTCGACACACCTGATCGCCGCGGCGATCGCCCGCGCGACCGGCGGCCGCTGGGTAGCCGACCTCCGCGACTCGCTCGTCTCCCACGCGCACCGACGGGCCGACACGCCGGCGACGAGGGCGAAAGCCTCCCTCCACCAGCAGGTCGCGAGGCTGGTCGCGTCGCGGGCCGATGCGATCACGTGCGTCTCGGAGGCGATCAGCGCGGAGACACGCGCGCTCGAGCCGAAGGGCCCCGTGGTGACGATCCCGAACGGCGCCGACTTCGACGACGTCGCGGGCCTCGAGCACCATCCGTCGGAGCGGTTCCGGATCACGCACACCGGGAGCTTCTTCGGGCGGCGCGATCCGCGGCCGTTCCTACAGGCGCTCCACGACTCGGGACTCGACGTCGTCTCTCGGTTCCTCGGCGACTTCAGGGAGGGCGACCGCGAGTGGGCGGAGGGGCTCGGCCTCGGCGACCGCCTGGAGCTCCTCCCGTACGCGCCGCGCGCCGACTCGCTCGCGCTGCAGCGCGATTCGGAAGCGCTCCTCCTGCTGATCCCGGAGGCAGGGGGCCGCGGCAAGGGCGTCCTCTCCGGGAAGGTCTTCGAGTACATGGCAGTCGGCCGCCCGATCCTCGCCGCTGTGCCGCCGGACGGGGCTGCTGCGGAGCTGATTCGCGAGACGGGCGCCGGCGTCGTCGCGGCCCCCGACGATCCCACCGCGATCCGCGCAGCGCTCGGAGAGCTCCATGCCCGCTGGCGCGACGGCGGGCTCCCCGACGTCGAGCTGACGCCGGAGTGGCGCGACCGGCTGTCACGCAGGACGCGCGTCGAGGAGATGGCGGCCGTCCTGCGCGATACCCTCGTCCGACGGACGACCTAGCTGCACGTCGGCTGTTGCGCGCGGCCGGGATCCGGGGGCTGGTGATTGCCTACTGGCTCGGAGTGGTTCTCGTCGCGATCGTCGTCCGCTACCCCGACACGTTCCACGATGCGAACGAGACAGCGCGCGCGAACGCGTCGCTCGACCTGAGCGACCGCGAGCTCGGCGGCGGCAACTCGGTCGTGCCCGACCAGGGGCTCATGATCGAGGCACGGGGGCGGATCCCCCTCGACGGGACGTTCGCGGTTGCCGTCGGGGAGCGACAGGAGGGTTGGACCGACCTCACCGCGACGTTCGCCGAGACGTACGCGCGTTACTACCTCCTCCCGCGCCGGGCGGCGCCGAACGCACCGTGGATCCTCTGCTTCGCCTGCGACCGCGCGGCATTCCCGGAGGCGGAGGCCGTCTGGGAGGGCGAGGACGGCCTGGCGATCCTGAGCCTTCCGCGATGACCATCCGTGCGATTACAGGTCTCGTGGCGTTGAACGTGGGGTTCGCGGTGATGGGCGCGTCCTTCCTCTGGGCGGTTCGTGGGTTCGCCCGGTGGTCGGACGCCCTCCGGCTCGGCGGCCTCGGGTACCTGCTCGGCGTGGCGGCCTTCGGAACTGTGTGGACGCAGTTCCTCGTCCTCGGTCTCCCGTTCGGAGGGTGGGGCGTCATCCTCACGCTGGTGGGAGGGACCGTGGCGGCGTGCCTGGTGGGCGTCCGCCTCGGCCGCTCCCGTCCCCGCGGCTTTGCCGGGCTCGGGCCAACCTCGACCGCCTCCCTGCTCGTCACCGCGTCGGGTGTCGCTCTGGTCGGCCTCCTGCTCGAGGCGTTCTTCCGCTCGGCCCGCCTCCAGAGCCTGCAGGCGTTCGACGCGTGGGCCTTCTGGGTGCCGAAGGCGAAGGCGATCTACTTCTTCGGCGGGCTCGACGAGCAGGTGTTCACGACGAGTGCCGGGCCGACGTACCCGCCGCTCGTCCCGATCGTCGACGCGGCCGCCTTCCATGCAATGGGGAGCGCCGACACGGTCACCTTCCACCTCCAGTTCTGGTTCCTCGTCACGGGAGCCGTCGTCGCGATCGCGGGCTGTCTGTACCGCCATGCCCCTGCCTGGGCGTTGTGGCCGTCGATCCTGCTCGTACTGGTCGTCCCGCGCTTCGGTGAGCGGCTCATGACCCCGCAGGCGGACGTGCTCGTGGACGTGCTCTTCGTCCTCGGCGCCCTCTTGCTGGCGCTGTCCCTTCGCGACTGGCGCGGCTGGCGCCTCGCGGCCGTTGCGGTGCTCTTCGCCGGGGCGACGCTGACGAAGCGTGAGGGCCTGCTCTACGTGGGGCTCGCACTCGTGGTCGCCTTCGCGGCGAGCTGGTCGCGGAAGCGCGTCGCGTGGCCCGCGCTCGCCTCGGTGGCAGCGGTCGTGATCGCGGCCGCTGTCCCATGGCGGCTCTGGTACCGGTCGCACGACATCGCCGGGGAGGCGCCCCCGAGCCTCGGGGCAGGCGCTGCATTCGAGCGGGCGCTCGACTCGCTCCGGCTCTCGTGGAACGTCCTCTTCGACACCAGCCTCTGGTCGGTGGTCCCCTTCGTCCTCGTGATCGCCCTCGCGATCGGCCTTGCGTGGGGCGACCGGCGCCTCGCCGCGTTCTTCGCCGTGCTGACCATCCTGGTGTTCTTCGGGGGCGCGTGGGTCACGTACTCGTACCGGGACCTCCCGATCACCGAGAACGAGGCGCTCAACCCGATCGTGCGGTACACCGGCGCGATCGTCGTGCTCGCCGCAGCAGCGATGCCCCTGCTCGTCGCGTCGGCCTGGACCGGGAACCGGGAGCGCGAGACGTGACGCGCTCCGGGGCACGTGTCGCGGCGGCCGCGATCGTCGCCGTCCCACTGCTCGGCTATCCACTCGTCGTCGCCGCTGACGGCGCGCGCTTTCCCTCGCCGGAAGACTGCGTGAAGCTGGCGTCGCCCGGCGAGACCGGAGAGCTCGACCTCGTCTTCGGCCGGCGCGCCACGACCACTGAGGCCGAGCGCCTGCTCTCGCGCGTCCAGGGTGTCGGCTACGTCGACGCCGAGGTGCGCGGCGACGGGTGCGGGCGCTGGAAGGTGCTCTACGACGGGATCACGTCGTACGAGCAGGGGTCGAGCTCGGTCGCCGAGGCGCGCGGGGCAGGCCTCGAAGCCTGGCTCGAGGTCGAGCCCTCCTGACGCCTACGATGCCGCGACGATGACCGCGATCGCCCTCGACCGCCCGCGCGCCGTGGCCGAGCGCGCGCCCTTCGTCGAGGGGCTGTTCTTCGCGACCGTGTTCACCGTCACGTTCGCGAAGCTCCAGTGGGAGGTCGCGGGGACGATGTCCTTCTCGGACGTCGTCACCTTCTTCTTCATCATCGCGTTCGTCGTCTACCGGGTGGAGCGATTCGACGGGCGGTTCGCCCGGGCGGCTGCCGTGACGCTCGCGTTCTTCGTCGCGTTCCTGCTCGTCTACCTGGTCGGCTGGTTCAACCTCGAGACGTCCGAGTCGCTCGCGCAGTGGACGAAGGGGATGATCAAGTTCCTCCTCCACTTCCTCTTCCTGATCGCGGGTGTGGCGCTGATCGCGCGGCGCGGTCTCCGCTTCTACTGGCTCACGCTCGCCGCCTTCGTCGGTGGGCTGGCGGCGAACGGCGCGTACGGGCTCGCACAGCTTGCCGTCGCCGAGACGAGCGGCGCGAACCTCGACGAAGCGTGGCTGCAGCCGATCACCGGCGGCGCCAGCCAGATCAACATCTTCGGCGCGATCGAGGGCTCGTTCGTCTACAGGGTCAACGCGCTCACGGGAGACCCGAACCACCTCGGGATCGAGGTTGCGGCCGGGATCCTGCTTCTCTTGCCCATCTACCTCCGCCTCGAGCGCGGCCATCGGCTCCGCGTCCCTCTCGCTCTCCTGCTCGTGTTCCTCACGATCGTCGACCTCGCGACCCTCTCGCGCAGCGGCCTGCTCGGCCTCGGGTGCGGCTTCCTCGTGCTCGCTGTTCCCTACCGCCGCGTGCTGCTCCGGCCGCAGTTCCTCATCCCGCTCGGCGTCCTGCTGGCGGGGCTGGCCGTGTTCGTGGCGCAGCGCGCCCAGTTCTTCACGGAGGTGCTCAACTCGCGTCTCTCGACCGAGGGACGGAGCGCTGACACGCACTTCATCGTCTACTCGTTCATTCCCGACGTCCTCGCCCAGAACCCGCTGTTCGGTCTCGGTCTGAACACGTTCTCGGTCTACTACGAGTTCCAGACAGGGAAGACAAACTTCGGGCCGCACTCCTTCTACGTCGCCTCGTTCGTCGAGTACGGCCTGGTGGGGACGCTCCTCTTCGCAGCGTTCATCGTGTACCTCTTCCGGCGGGCCGGGCTGACCCGTCGCATCGGCCGCTCGCTCGCCGCGGCGGGCGATCCGCTCGCAGCGCGGATCCGCCCGCTCGGCTGGGGGCTGACCGCCGCGCTCGTCTCCACGATGGTCTCGAACGTCTTCTACCTGACGATGTCCTTCTACTACTTCTACGTGCTCGCGCTGCTCATGATCGCCGCGCCGGCCGCGCTCGCGCACGACCTCGCCGAACGCCGGTGAGGGTCGTCGTCCTGACGACGTCGTATCCGCGCGACGCGGACGACGTCGCCGGGACCTTCGTGCGCGACGCGGTCGAAGCGGTGCGGGCCGCGGGGGTGGAGATTCGGGTCGTCTCGCCCGCGAGCTTCCGCCACTACGGGATCGCGTACGGCGACGGGATCGTCAACAACCTGCGCCGCTCGCCGTGGAAGGCGCTTGCGCTGCCGTTGTTCCTCGCGTCCTTCGCCGCCGCGGCGCGACGGGCGGCGCGCGACGCCGACGTCGTCCACGCGCACTGGCTGCCCTCCGCGCTCCCCGCTCTTGCGACCGGCAAGCCGCTCGTGCTCCAGCTGTGGGGCTCGGACGTCGCGCTCGCGCGACGTGCGAGGCCGCTCGCGCGGTGGCTGGTACGACGCGCCCGCGTCGTGGTGGTCGCATCGACCGCGCTCGCGGAGGACGCCGGCGCGTTGGGGGCATACGACGTCCAGGTGATCCCGGCCGGGGTCGCGATCCCGGAGACGGTCGGAGAGCCCGAGGAGCCGCCCCATGCGCTCTACGTCGGGCGGCTGTCGGAGGAGAAGGGCGTCCGAGAGCTGGCGGAGGCCGCAAAGGGCCTGCCGCTCGTCGTCGTCGGCGACGGCCCGCTGCGCTCCCTCTTCCCGCAGGCGGTCGGCTTCGTCCCGCCGCACGAGCTCGGCCCGTACTACGGGCGGGCGGCGGTGGTCGTCGTCCCGTCGCGCCGCGAGGGCTACGGCATTGTCGCGCGCGAGGCGATGGCGTACGGGCGGCCCGTGGTGGCGACGGCGGTCGGCGGTCTCGTCGACGCCGTCGAGGACGGGATGAACGGGCTACTCGTGCCGCCCTGCAATCCCCGCGCACTTCGTTCGGCGATCGAGTCGCTCCTGGACGATGCAGAGCTGCGCAGTCGGCTCGGGGCGAATGCGGCCGCAAGCGCCCGACGCCGCTTCTCCTTCGAGACGGCTGCCTGGACGCAGGTGGAGTTGTACGAGCGGCTGACGCAGTCGTGAGGTCACGGACGACTCGTGGGCGAGGAGCGGCGCGCCGACGCGAGCCAGGATTTTCGACTCGCCTCGCGCCGGTCAGCGGAGCCGGCAGCGCGCGAGCGTCTTCAGCACACGCAGGCCGTCGAAGGCCGTCAGCTTCTTGCCCTCCTCGCGCGAGCGGGCCGCGTAGGTGATCGGCACCTCGTAGATCCGCTCTCCCGCAAGAAGCACGCGCGCCGTGATCTCCGGCTCGATCCCGAAGCCGCGCTCGCGGAGGCGCAGCGAGCGGAAGAGCTCCGTGCTCATCGCCTTGTGGCACGTCATGACGTCCGAGATCCAGCAGTTGTAGATCAGGTTCGTCGCAAACGTGACCGCCTTGTTGCCCATCACGTACCAGAAGCTGAACGCGGAGTGGCTCGCCCACGAGCGTGTGCCGAACACGACGTGCGCGTCGCCGTCGAGCAGGGGCTTCAGGAGAGGTCCGAGGTCGGCCGCCCGGTACTCGAGGTCGGCGTCGAGGATCGCCGAGAGCTCGCCGGTCGCGTGCTGAAGGGCCGTCTGGAGGGCTGCCCCCTTCCCGCGATTCCGGTCGTGCATGACGAGCGTCACGTTCTCCGGCCAGTCTCTTCCCCGGAGGAGGTCCCGCGTGCCGTCCGTAGACCCGTCGTCGACCACGACGAGCTGGCGGGACTCGACAGGAAGCTCAGCCGTCAGCGCATCGTCGATGGCGCGCTCGACCGTCGTGAGCTCGTTGAAGACGGGCATCAGGATCGAGAGGGAGTGGGGCATCCGCGGCACCCTACCCCTATCGGCACGTCGCGCCTGGGGCGTGACGGAAGACACTGCAGGCGCGCCCCGACCCCGGCGCAGAGGTGTCGACGGCGTCGCGGGAACGGTCGGGACGGGGGGTACGATCCCCGCCGTGCGCGAGCTCGTCATCGGGGGCAGGACGATCGGCGACGACACGGGCTGCTTCGTGATCGCCGAGATCGGCCACAACCATCAGGGAGACCTCGACAAGGCCAAGGAGCTCTTCCGCGCGGCGAAGGACGCAGGCGCCGATGCCGTGAAGCTGCAGAAGCGCGACAACCGGCGGCTCTTCACGCGGGAGCTGTACGACAGCCCGTACGACAACGAGAACAGCTTCGGCGCAACGTACGGCGAGCACCGCGAGGCGCTGGAGCTCGGCCGCGACGCCTACCTGGAGCTCCGTGACTACGCCGCCGAGCTCGAGCTCGTCTTTTTCGCCACCGCCTTCGACGAGACGAGCGCCGACCTCCTGGAGGAGCTCGACCTGCCCGCGTACAAGATCGCGTCCGGCGATCTCCGGAACACGCCGCTCCTCCGCCACGTCGCCGCGTTCGGCAAGCCGCTGGTCCTCTCGACGGGCGGCGCGACCCTGGAGGACGTCGACCGGGCCCTGGACACCGTCCTGCCGACCAATTCGAAGCTCTGCCTGCTGCAGTGCACCGCCGCCTATCCCGCCTCGGTCGAGGAGCTCGAGCTGGGCGTGATCACCACGTTCCGGGAGCGCTACCCGGACGTCGTCGTCGGCCTCTCGGACCATCAGGACGGGATCGCGATGGCGCTGGTCGCCTACATGCTGGGCGCCCGGGTGATCGAGAAGCACTTCACGCTGAGCCACACCGCGAAGGGCACCGATCATGCGTTCTCGCTGATGCCCGAAGGGATGCGGAAGCTCGTTCGCGACCTCAGGCGCGTCCCGGCCGCGATCGGCGATGGGGTCAAGCGACCGCTCCCGAGCGAGGAGAAGCCGCTCGAGAAGATGGGGAAGAAGCTCGTCGCGTCACGTGACCTTCCCGCCGGGCACGTCCTCGCGGCGGGCGACCTCGTCGCCAAGTCGCCCGCGGACAGCGGGTTACCGCCGTACGCACTCGACGAGCTGCTCGGCAGGCCGCTCGTGCGCCCGCTGGTGGAGGAGGAGACCCTCAGGGCCGACGATGTCGGCTGCGCGGCCGCGGAGAAAGGCCGGCTGCCCGCGGGCTCTCGCGCCGCCTCCTCGATCGAGTAACGACACCCAGAAGCGTCCGAGCACACTGGCCCGGCGTTCGCGCTGTTCGCCCCGCGTGCTCGATGGAATTGCGGACTCCCCCGCCTGCACGAGCTCTGCGACCCGGTTGGCGCCCGCGGGAGGTGACCCACCCGGCGCCGTCGCGGAGCCGGAGTAGGCTCGTCCGCGATGGGCGCAGTCGACTTCCTGCTCTCCGTCGTCGTGCCGCTGAAGGACGAGGAGGCCAACGTCGGGCCGCTGTCCGAGCGCCTGCGGGACGCTCTCGACCGGCTCACCGCTCGCTGGGAGGTGATCCTCGTCGACGACGGGAGCGACGACGCGACCTATCCAAGGGCACTCGAGCTACGCGAGGCGGACACGAGGTTCAAGGTCGTGCGCCTCTCGCGGACGTTCGGCCACCAGATTGCGCTCTCCGCCGGGCTCGACGTCGCGGCAGGCGACGCGGTCGTCACGATGGACGGCGATCTGCAGCATCCTCCCGAGGTGATCGCCGAGCTCGTCGAGCGCTGGCGCGCCGGCGCAGAGGTCGTCTACGGCGTGATGGTCGAGCGGCAGGGAGAGTCCCACATGAAGGACGTGACCGCCCGCGTCTTCTACCGCGCGTTGACGAGGCTCACGGACATCCACGTCCCGGCAAGCGCAGGCGACTTCCGGCTCGTCGATCGCCGGGCGCTCGACGCGGTGCGCTCGATGCGCGAGTCGAACCGCTATCTGCGCGGGATGTTCAGCTGGGTCGGCTTCGACCAGGACGGCGTCCCGTACTCGAGCCCGCCGCGGGCGGCCGGTCGCAGCAAGTACACCTTCGGCCACATGCTGCGGCTTGCGACGGACGCGATCGTGAGCTTCTCCGACCGTCCGCTCCGGCTCGCCCTCAACCTCGGGTTCCTCGTCTCGGCCGCGTCGATCCTGTTCGGCATCTCGGCCGTCGTCTCGAAGCTCGCGGGGCTTGAAGTCGTGCCGGGCTGGACCTCGGTGATGATCCTCGTCGGGTTCGTCGGCGGGGTACAGCTGATCGTGCTCGGGATCATCGGTGAGTACGTGGGACGGATCTCGGATGAGGTCAAGCAGCGTCCGCTGTACGTCGTCCGCGCCGCGCACGGGTTCGACGAGGCGGCCCCGGGGTGAGCACGCCGCCCGCTCAGCGGCCGAGGCGCATGATCCCGACGAGGGCGGAGAAGCAGCACACGGCAGGTGCCTCAGCAGCACGGAGCCGGCGAGCAGGTCGCGAGCCGCCTCACCCTGCACGAGCCGACATCGTAGGACGGCGCGCGAGGACGGTCATCACGTCCAGGAGGTTGAACGGCACAGTCAGAGCGCCGAACCGAGACCGCGCCAGCCGTCTGGCGAGTGCGTCGAGAAGCGAGACGTCCACCGTGAGGCACGCCTTGTGGGCGAGGTATCGGAGTGGGAAGACCGCAGCCGGATGGCCGACGGCGAGCACCTCGAAGCCCACCGACTCGAGCAGGCGCGTGATCGTCCTGCGGCTGAAGAAGAAGTTGTGGTGGCGGGGCGTCATGAGGTGCCAGCGCGCCAGCGAGGCCCGCGCGAGGGCCGAGCCGGCATCCCCTGTCGACAACGCGAGGACGCCGCCGGGACGAAGACGCGCGAACGCATGCTCGAGATCGCCGCGCGGGTCGAGCGCATGCTCGATGTAGTCCCACATCGTCACGCACGACACCTCCGGGTCGATGGGAACGTCGCGCAGCGTCCCGACACGGAGCTCCGCGGCGATGTGGCGCCGACCCCACTGGATCATTGCGCGCGACACGTCGACGCCACAGGCCTCCCACCCGCGGCGCGTGGCCTCGTCGACGAAGAACCCGGCCGCGCAGCCGACGTCGAGCAGCCTCCCCGGCACCGTGACGTCCTCGAGGCGCTGCAGGCGTCGCCGTGCGTTGGCCCGGTGGACGTCCGCGTCGGCGACGTAGTCCAGGTATCCCTCTCGGCCCTCGAGCCCGCCGCTGCCGCCGAAGTACGCGGGGCCGTAGATGTCCTCGAGCTCGTCTCGGGTCGGCAGCGTGCCGCGGAAGACGAGCCCGCAGACCGGGCAGCGGACGATCACGTGGTCGTCTTTCTCGAAGAGCAGGCTCGCCGCGCTCCGCACGGCCGCGCCGCAGAGGTTGCACGTCGTCTGGACTGCGCCCGTGGCCGTTCGCGCCTGGGGTGACGTCCTCATGCCGTGCAGCGGAGGATCTTGCCGACATTGGAGCTCCACGCGGGCTCCGCCTCTGGAGCGCACGCGGAGAGAACAGGATCGTCCGGCGGCGTCTCGGTCCCGGGGCCGCCCGGGTCGATCACGACCAGGTACCGCTCCTCGGCGGCGCAGTTGCGAGGAGGCTCGTCCGCGAGCGGCATCAGGACAGGGAGCGCCTTGACCAGCTCGACGTTGAGGCCGATGACGCCGACCTCGCAGCCGCCGGCAGCGCGGGCCGCGGCCTCCCGCACCAGGATTTCCTGGGCCCGTTCCCCGTCCACCCACCATTCGACCCAGCCGTGGCCTTCCCAGGCCTGCCACATCCCGCCTGCGACGAGGACGACGCCCGTCGCCACCACGGCGGCCGAGCCGAGCGGGACGACGCTCCGCGCGAGCGCAAAGGCGCCGAGTGCGATCGACGGGAGGTAGTACCGGCTCGCGACGACTCCCGCCTCGGCCGCGAACAGGAGGAACGCCAGCGCGACGACGAGCAGGCCAGTCGAGATCCAGTCCGCGCCGAGCCGGAACGTCCTGATTGCGAGCACGACGACCGCGGCGGCCAACAGGATCATCGGCAGCGGAGAGTGGAGCACCTCACCAGCGCGCGAGAGCTGATCCGAGAGCCTGTCGACGAAGCCCTTCGCGGCCGCGGCGTCCTCGTAGACCCGCTCGTCAGCGAGCGCGAGCTCGACCGTCCGAGCAACGATCGGGACGAACGGCAGCAGCATCGCGCCGACCACGACCCCGATCGCGGCGCGCCGCCCGCCGTCGAGCCCGGACCAGCGCTCGCGCTGCCGGCGGACAGTGGGCCACAGGAAGGGGGCGAGCAACAGGACGCACGCCGACGTCTCCTTTTGCAGGACGCCGAACGCCCAGAGCGCGACCCCGCCGGCCGCCGCCGCGACGACCCAGGGCTGCACCGGCAGTGTCGCCAGCAGCTCGTCGAACGTGCGCACGAGCAGCACCGCCCCGAGGGACATGCACCCGACCAGCAGCGGCTCCTGCGGGCCGTAGCGGGCGAGGTCGATCGCGAGCGACGGCGCCGTGATCACCGCGAGCGGCACGCCGAGGACGAGCAGCCACGCGGGATCGAGCCCTGCGATTCTCCGCAGCCCCGACTCGATCAGGAGCAGCCCGAGCAGCGTCACGCCCAGTACGAGGACGGCGACGCGCAGCACGCCCCACAGCTGCGGGCCGGCGAACGCCTCCGGGGCTCCAAGGGTGTGCCACTGCAGCGCGTTCCAGGCGATGAACCCCGGGCGGTAACGCTGCTCCTCGGGATTGCCGAGTCGTAGCACCTCGCGCAGCTGTTCCGGCGCGTTCGCGATCGCGCTCCAGTCGTCGACCATCGACGGGAACGGATGGTGGAAGCGGGGCTCGATCGCCCCGAAGACGACGAGCCCGACGATCGCGAGGCAGGCGAGGAGCCCGATGCGGACGCGCATCGGCGGGTTCTACCAGCACAACCGCTCGGACCTGACGGATGCTGCCGTCGCGTGCATGAGAATGCTGAAGGGCTCTTGGCCCCGGCGCCTCCCGTGGGGTGGGTTCCTGGCTACCTCACCTGGCACGATCCGTTGGCGACGCGCCTCAACACCTTCCAGTCGCCGACCCCGAACTCTTCGCGCCAGTCGTCGGGACACTCGCCGGCGCCGGTCCGGGGTGCGGTCACGAGCCAGGCGGCGCCCGCGAGGCCCTCGCTGCGCTCCCTCTGGATGAGCACGACCTGCCGGCCGAGTCCCGCGCCGAAGAACGGGGACAGGTAGTCGTTGGGGCGCAGGGCGAGCGCGATCGACGCGCTCTCGGGTACGGCGGTCTCGACGAAGCCCACGACGTCGATTTCATCGCCTCCTGGCCGGAGCTGACCCTGCTGAGCAGCTCTCGTTCGCCCCCAGATGGAGTCCCGGCTGACCGGACCCGGGTCGTCCTCGAAGAGCACGAGGCCCGATGGCTTCCCCATCGACATCGCGATGGACATGCCGGCCGTCACCATCGCCAACCCCGTCAGACCCCAGGCGACTGCGGGCCAGCGCAGAAGCGAGCCCCAACCGGCCGCGGCGAGCGCGACCGCAAACATCAGGAAACGACCTCTGAACGGATCGTAGGTGAGGAGCGCAGCCAGGGCGACGAGCGAAACTATCGGAGCCGCTGAGAGGGCCGTCAGCAGGCGGCGGTGAGATCGATGCCGGCTCCGCCAGAGCAGAGCGACAGGAGTGAGGACCAGGCACACGACGAGCACCGGCCCGTACCACGACTCCGTCGCGTCCGCCAGAACGGAGAGCTCGAACTCGGTCGGCGGTTGGACGGCGAGCTCGGCGTCTCCCAGCGCTGTCCAGGCCTCCTGCCATCCCTGGAGCAGCAAGCTCCCGACGGGTGCGAGCACCACGGGAACGACGGCCACGAGTACGGCTCCCAGGAGCAACGCCAGCCAAGGCTTGCCGCGTGCGCGCAGGAGAATCGCCGCAGCCGCCAGCACGAGCGCTGCGATTCCGTAGACCGAGACGTCTCGCCCGTTCACCCCGCTCCGATCCAGGAGATCGAGACCGAGTTGGCGCAGCGTGGTCGCGACGACGCCCATCCCGTCCGGCCTTTGTCCGCTCTCCGAGCCGTACCCCCCATCGAGGTGCCCCGTGTGCCAGAGGTTCATCCAGTACCACCCGCTTCCGAGCAGCGCGCCTCCGACCAGTGCCGCGATGGAACGCAGACGGCCTTGGCGCATCGACGTCAGGACGACGAGAGCGATCCAGGGAAGGCCGAACACGGCGGTCACCTTGGTACCCACGGCAAGAGCCGTCGAAAGCGCACCGACGGCGACCGCCGCCCGGCTATTCGAGAGGAGGAGCGCCGCGGTGCAGGCGAGGAAGGAGCACACGACGAGGTCGTTGAGCGCACTCGCCGCCTGAAGGATCACGACAGGGAGCGAGACGAACAGCAGCGCTCCGAACACCGCGCCGCGCGTGTCGCTCCCGAGCCTGCGGGCGAGCAGCGCAATGGCCCCTGCCGTCGCGAACAGCGCCGCGAGCTGTCCCACCGCGACGAAGCGGTCACGATCCGACACGAGCATCGTCGCCAGCTGTCCCATTTCGGCGACCGGAGGCATGACGTTCAGTCTCGAGTCGGTTGCGTCCGGGATCCACCCGACGGACTCCTGCTGTTTCCACAGAAGGGCGCGCGGGAGGTGGTATGCGAGCGCGTCGCCGTCGTTCGGCGCGACCCCGATGCCGGCGACGAGGGTATATGCGACGCCGAGGGCGACTGAGACGGCGAGCACCGCCACGGGGCCGACCCGGATGGCCTCACCGAGACCCACGACGGATGGTTTCAGCGCGAGCCTCGGTCGACCGGCGACGTACCACGCCGTCCCCGAGCATGCAACGCCGGCAATCAGGACGACCCAGAGGCCCGGCGCCGAGACTCCCCCCACGAGTGAGAGCGCCGTCAGTGATGCAACGAGCCAGGCCCACGCGATGACGTATGCGGCGAGCAGGCTCTCGGCGAGCGATCCGATCAGCAACGTGAACGCGGCCGCCATCCCGGTCGCGGCGAGCATCGCGATCGCGAGAACGAGTAGCCCTCCAGAAAGCAGGCCCATGTCTCTGCCCCTCCGGTGGGGTCCGACGCTCCGGGAGACTACGGCGATGGGAGGTTGGCGGCGAGTACGATCGGCGCCGTGACCGACCCGCTCTTCGAGCTCTCCGGGCGCGTCGCCGTCGTCACCGGCGGGATGGGGCAGCTGGGGGCGGAACTCTCGGTGTCGCTCGCCGCGCGGGGCATGCGCGTGGGGATCCTCGACGTCGACACCGAGCCTCGCCCGGGCGCCGCAGGGCTCCGCACCGGCCTCGACGACGGCACCATCCGCGTCCACGAGTGCGACGTGACCGATCGAGGCCAGGTCGAGGCCGCGTTGGCGCTCGTCGAGGTCGACTGGGGCGTCCCGCACCTGCTCGTCAACGCGGCCGCGCTCGACTCGCCGCCTGACGCTCCCGCCGCCGAGGTCGGACCGTTCGAGGACGTGCCGCTCGAGGCGCTAGAGCGGGTGGTGCACGTCAACGTGGTCGGCGTGGTTCTCCCTTGTCAGGTGATCGGCGGCGCGATGGCCCGCGAGGGACGTGGGTCGATCGTCAACGTCGGCTCGGTCTACGGGCTCCTCTCGCCCGACCAGGCTCTCTACGACTTCCGCCGTACGGCCGGCGAGACGTTCTTCAAGCCGGTCGCGTACTCGGTCTCCAAGTCGGCCCTCCCGAATCTCACGCGCTACCTGGCGACGTACTGGGGCCGTAGCGGCGTCCGTGTCAACACGCTGACGCCGCACGGCATCGAGAACGGGCAGCCGGCGCCCTTCGTCGAGGCCTTCGCCGCCCGCTCGCCGCTCGGCCGGCTGATGGACGTCTCGGAGGCCGTCGGCGCCGTGGTCTTCCTCGCCTCGGATGCGTCGTCGTACGTCACCGGCGCGAACCTCGTGGTCGACGGCGGCTGGTCGGCCTGGTGATCCCTGCGGAGGTGCCGAACCTCGTCGACGGCGAGGAGCGGCCGGCAGCAGGCGGGAGGTGGCTCGACAAGACGCGACCGGAGGACGGCGCGCCGCTCTGCAGGGTCGCTCGCTCGGACGCCGATGATGCTGCCGCCGCGGTCGCCGCGGCCCGTTCCGCCCAGGAGGAGTGGGCGGAGCGGACGGCGGTCGAGCGGGGAGACATCGTCCGCGCGATCGCGGAGCTCCTCCGCAAGCGGCGCGAGGAGGCGAGCGCGCTCGTCGCGGCGGAGACGGGCAAGCCGCTCGAGGTCGCCCGGGGCGAGACCGATGCGGCGGTCGAGATGGGCTTCTTCGTGGCGGGGGAGGGGCGCCGCTCGTACGGGCGCACGACCACCGCGTCGATGCCGCACCGGACCGTCCTCACGCTCCGCCGCCCCGCCGGAGTCGCAGCGCTCCTGATCTCGTTCAACACCCCCCTGCCGAACGTCGCCTGGAAGGCCTTTCCCGCGATCTTCTGCGGCAACGGCTCGGTGCTGAAGCCCTCCGAGCATGCCCCGCTCTCGGCGTGGTGGCTCGGCAGGCTCTGCCTCGAGGCCGGGCTGCCGCCAGGCGTGCTCAACGTGCTGCAGGGGTTCGGGCCGGAAGCCGCGATGCCGCTCGTCGACGATCCGCACGTCGATCTCGTCAGCTTCACGGGCTCCGCCGCCACGGGCCGCCTGGTCGCCGAGGCGGCCGGCCGTCGGCTTGCGAAGACCGTGATGGAGCTGGGTGGCAAGAACGCGCTCGTCGTCTGCGACGACGCCGACCTCGGTCGTGCGGTCGAATGGACGCTCGCCTCGGCGTTCTCGAACGCGGGGCAGCGCTGCGCCGCGGCGAGCAGGATCGTCGTCTTCGACGCCGTCTACCGCGAGTTTCGCGAGCGGCTGCTCGCCGCCCTCGAGCGGCTCGACGGCATCGGCCCGGTGATCAGCGAGCGGAGCATGGAGCGGATCCTCGGTGCGGTGGAGGCCGCCCGGGCGGGCGGCGCCACCGTGATCGCCGGTGGGACGCGGGTGGGCGACCGTGGGTGGCACGTCGCGCCCACCCTGGTCGAGGGCGTGGCGCCGAATGCAGCGCTCTCCTGCGAGGAGCTCTTCGGCCCGGTGGCGGCGCTGTATCGGGTATCGGGCCTCGACGCCGCCGTTGCGCTCGTCGACGACTCGCCCTACGGGCTCACGGCCGCGATCCACACGGCGAGCATCCACCGGGCGATGCGGTTCGCCGAGCGGGTCGCAGCCGGCGTCGTCGTGGTCAACGCGGGGACGCACGGCAGCGAGCCGCACATGGGCTTCGGCGGCGTCAAGCAGTCGGGGACGGGGTGGAAGGAGGCGGGCGTCGAGGCGCTCGACGTCTACTCGGAGACCCGGTACGTGAACCTCGTCGTCGACCCGGCGCTGGCGTGAGCGGGACGTCGGGCCCCCATGACCCTCCGCGGGCCCCGGCGTGAGCACGACGCCGGTCGCCGTCCTCGGGCTCGGCGGGATCGGCGGAATGGTTGCCGCGCGCACGCGCGCTCTCTGCGTCGGAACCGAGCGAAGCGTCGACGTCGTCCGCGGCCGTGGCCTGAAGCTGAAGCACGGCGACGAGTCCTCCGTCGTCCGCCCGGAGGCCGTCGAGCGCCTCGAGCAGCCGGTCTCGCTGCTCGTCGTCGCGGTCAAGGCCTACGCCCTCGAAGAGGCGCTCGGCCGGATCGCCCTCGAAGCCGTCGAAGGCGCTGTGATCCTCCCGCTCCTCAACGGGCTCGAGCACGTCGAGCTGATCCGAGAGCGCCTCGACGCACGGGACACCGTGGTCGCCGCCGGGAGCATCGGGCGGGTCGAGGCGTACTCGCCCGAGCCGGGGGTCGTCGTGCAGCGCACGGTTGGTGCCGCCCTCATCACGGCGGCGTCGCGTGACGGCGGGCGCGCGCGGCTCGAGGCCGCACTCGGCCCGCTGCGCGTCTCGGGCATCGACGTCGTCGTGGCCGGGGACGAGCGTGCCGTCCTGTGGGAGAAAGCGGCACGGCTCGCGGTGCTCTCCGCGGCGACGCTCGCCTCGGGCAGGCCCGTGGGCACGCTGCGGGACGAAAGCACGTGGCGGGTGCGGCTGCGCGCCGCCCTCGAGGAGGCGTGCTCTGTCGCGGCGGCGGACGGCGTCCAACTCGATCCCGCCGGTCAATGGGCGATCATCGAGTCCTTGCCGCACGACCTGACCACGTCCACGGCACGGGATGCGGCGGCGGGCCGACCGACCGAGCTCGACGCCATCGCCGGCGCCGTCGTACGGGCCGGCCGCCGGCTCGGGATCCCGACGCCCGTGCTCGAAGCCCTGATGGCCGATGCGTGGGCGCGGTCCAGCCAGGCCGCATGACGTCGGCCACCGTCCGCACGATGAAACGGCGGGCTTCCCTCGAGCCCGAGCCCGCCACCGGGAGTTGGAGCTCCGAGCGCGTCGTCACCCGCGTGGTGCTCGGCGTCTCAGCGGCGTACGCGCTCGTCGTGGGCATCCTCGCCCTCCTCCGCTACGAGTCGTTCGCCTCGGACTTCGACCACGGGATCTTCTCCCAGTACATCTGGCTGCTCGGCAACTTCCACGAGCCCTTCAACACGATCAACCTCCGGACGCTGCTCGGCGACCACGTCGAGCCCGGCATCGCGCTCTTCGCCCCGCTCGGGACGCTCGGGGTGGGCGCGCCCGGCATCCTCGTCGTGCAGACGCTCGCGCTTGCCGCGACTGCGCCGCTGCTCCTTCTTCTGGCCCGCGCGCACGGTGCGCGCGGATGGGTGGCGGCGGTCCCCGCCCTCCTCTGGTGCGCCTCGCCCGTCGTCCTGCGGCCCGCGCTGCACGACTTCCACCCGGAGGCGCTCGTCCCCGTGCTGCTGGTCGGGGGCTGCCTCGCCGTCGCCCGTGATCGCTACGTCTGGTTCGTCCTCACGGCGGTCGTCGCGTGCTCGATGAAGGAGGATGTCGGGCTCACCTATGCCGCGCTCGGGCTCGTGCTGCTCTGGGAAGGGCGGCGGCGCCTCGGCGGCGCGCTCGCCCTCGGCGCCGCGGCATACTCGGCGTTCGCCGTCTACGTCGTGCTCCCGGCGTTCGGCACCGCGGCCGACCAGGAGTTCGGGCCGCGCTTCGCGGGTGACCGGGGGGACTCGTTCGCCGACGTCGTGCGCTACAGCCTCGTCCACCCGTTCAGTGCCGTCGACCGCGCGCTCACGCCGAACGACGTGGGCATTCTCCTGATGCTCGTGCTCACGACGGGCGGGCTCTGCCTTCTCGCCCCGCGTAGGCTCCTCGTCGCCGTCCCCGCGGCCGCGCTCAACCTCCTCTCGGCCTACGACCTCCAGCACACGATCTCCTACCACTACTGGATCGTCGCGGCCGCCGCCGTCGCGGCAGCCGGAGCGGTCGGGGCCGGACGCGTTCGGACGCCGGGCACGGCCACATGGCTGCGCTGGGGGGCCGCTGCCGGAGTCCTGCTCACGGTGCTCTCGCTCCAGTGGGGCAGCGCGATAGTCCGACAGATTCGGTTCGAGTGGCCGAGGCGCGACGACCGAAGGGCGGTGCTCGACGCGATCCCCGAGGGAGCGAGCGTGTCCGCCCCGATGCACGCACTCGCCCACCTTGCCGAGCGCAAGCGCCTCTTCGTCCTCCCGGAGCCGATGCTGCCCGTTCGCGTGGGTGTGAAAGACGGCGTCGATCGGGAGCAGCTCGCCCGGGAGCTCGAGTACGTCGTCTTCGACCCGGGGATGAAGTTCTGGGGCTCACCGACCGTCGGGCAGGTCGCGGCCGAGATCGAGCGACGCGGCTTTCGCGAGGTCGGGCGGCGCGGCGGCACGATCCTCTACCGCAAGGAGCCGGGGGCATGAGCCCCACGCCGAGCGCGGTGGCGCTGATAGGCGCGCGCGCCGGCTCGGAGCGGGTCCCGGGGAAGAACGTCCGACGCCTCGCCGGCCACCCGTTGCTCGCCTACGCCATCGAGACCGCGCGCCAGTCCGATGTCTTCGAGCGCATCGTCGTCTCGACCGACAGCGAGCGGATCGCACAGGTCGCCCGCTGGTACGGGGCCGAGGTGCCCTTCCTCCGCCCGGCCGAGTACGCGACCTCGACCTCGCCCGACATCGAGTGGATCGCCTGGACGCTGCCCCGCCTCGAGGAGCACTTCGACCTGTTCGCAGTCGTGCGGGCCACCAACCCGTTCAGAGGTCCCGACGTCATCCGACGAGGGCTGGCGCAGCTGCTGGCGACTCCCGAAGCGGACTCGATCCGGGCGGTGGAGCGCGTCAAGCAGCACCCCGGAAAGATGTGGGTGCTGGACGAGCTCGGGCGCCTGATGCGGCCGCTCCTCGACCAGTCGCACCTCGACGTCGCGTGGCATGCGGGCCAGTACCAGGCGCTCCCGCCCGTGTACGTCCAGAACAGCGCGCTCGAGATCGCGTGGACGCGCGTCGTGGCAGCCACCGGCACGCGTGAGGGCCGCATGCTCGCGCCGTACCTCACGGAAGGCTACGAGGGCCTCAACATCGACGAGGAGGATGACTTCGCGCGCGCCGAGGAGCTCGTCTCCGAGGGGCGCGCGTCACTCGTCTCCGTCAACCGCGAGCCTTACCCTGGCGAGCCGTGAAGCTCGCCCAGCGGGCCGATTCGCGTGAGTGACCGCGCGGCTGCCGAGCCGCGAGACATGCGCCGGTCACTCGCCGAACAGTGGCCGAAGACCGCCGTCGGCCTGGGGCTCGCAGGGATCGTCCTCGCCTGGCTCGCGGAGACAGTCGTCGGCGGAGACAGCGGCCAGCTCATGGCCGGGACGGAGGCGCTCAGGCGCTGCCTGACCGACTTCGACCTCGTCTCGTGCGAGCAGGCAACGCCGATCGGCCCCTGGCCGATCATGCAGTACCTCCCCGATCTCGTCGCGGATGCGGCGGGCCCGTCGACGGAGGGTCGGGACCGCGTCCTCACGACTCTGAGCAGCGTCGGTGTCGTGGCCTCCGTAGGCGCCGCCTGGATCGTCCTCCGGCGGCTGAGCTATGCAGAGTGGCGGTGGGGGTTTCTGCTCGTCGTCGTAACCGGCCCGGCTCTCGCGTACGGCAGCGCCACGTGGGGGGAGATGCTCGCGGCCGGCCTGCTGACGCTGCTGGTCGCCGCGGGGCTCCTCCGTGCCCGTCCTGTGCTCGTCGGGCTCGCCGCGTTCGGGGCGGGATTGACCAAGGAGACCGGATACCCCTTCGTCGTCGCGTTGGGGCTCGTCGCGCTGCTGCTCGCGCGGAGGCGAACCGGCGAGCCGATCCGCCGGCACGTGATCCTCCTCGTGGGCGGGATCGCCCTCGCGGTCGGCGCGGGCTCCGCCCTGAACCTGCTCCGGTTCGGGACACCGAGGAACGCGTACTACCTCGATCCGGCCCTACGGACCGCGACCGTCGAATGGTTCTTCGAGATCGCGGCCGGGCTGTTCGTCGCCCCGAACGGCGGCATTCTGTTCTTCTGGCCGCTTGCGTCGTTCCTCGTCGCGCTTCTGCTGGTGTCCCCGGTGGCGCGTGCGCTCCGACAGGAGGCGGCGTGGAGCGATGCGTGGGTCTCGCTCGCGCTGGCGGCGATCATCGGAGGCCTCGTCGCCGGGCTCGCCGCATGGTGGGCTCCCTTTGGCTGGTGGGCCTGGGGGCCACGCCTCAGCCTGCCGTGGGTGTTCCCGATCCTGCTGCTCTCCCTCGCCGCGTTCGGTGACACGCTGACGCCGATGATCAGTCGCGTCCTGGCTCCGGAAGCAGGACTGGTCGCTGTGACTGCCGTTGTCCTTCTGGTTGCGCTGCCGCACATCGGGTTCCTCTGGCACGCCGACGTCGTGGGCGATTTCTTCTTCTTCCACGAGACGTCCGTCTGCCCCGGAGGTGGACCGCCGCCGACTACGGCCTATTACGACTGCCTGCGGGAGCAGATGTGGGTGAGGCATCCGATCTGGCTCGATGCGCTCAGCGGGTTGAGGAAGCCCCAGGCGGTCGGTACGGCTGCCGCGGTGTCGCTCGCCGCTGTCGGGTGCCTCGCGCAGTTTCGGCGGGAAACCGTGGTGCAGTCGGGGCGACCCGGTGATGCCCGCGATGTGCCGTATCGTCTTCGCCCGTGAGGCTCGCCGCGCTCGAGACGCTGTCCTGCGACGCCGGCTGGCGACCGTGGCTCTTCGTCAAGGCGACGACTGACGACGGCCTCGTCGGCTGGTCGGAGGTGACCGACTCGCACGGATCGCCTACCGGGCTGGCCGGCGTCGTCTCCGACCTGGCGTCGCTGGTCGTGGGCCGCGATCCGAGCGCGTTCGAGGCGATCCACTGGGACCTCTACCGGCGGACGCGACAGAGCCCCGGCTCGATCGTTCAGAAAGCGATCGGCGGGATCGAGAACGCGCTGCTCGACCTCAAAGGCAAGGCGCTCGGCGTGTCGGTCGCGGAGCTGTTCGGGGGCCCGACCAGGGAAACGATCCCGCTCTACTGGTCGCACTGCGGTACGACCAGGGCACGCGCCTGGGAGGCGACGGGGACACCCAAGCTCGACTCGTACGACGCCGTCGCAGCGCTCGGACGCGAGGTCGTCGGGCGGGGCTACACGGCCTTCAAGACGAACATCGTCGTCCCGGGGGACGAGCCGCGTGTCCTCATGCCCGGCTTCGGACGCGACGGCGGAACCGACCGCAACCCGACGCCGGAGCTGCTCGACGCCCTGACCCGGCTGCTCGAAGCGTTCCGCGAGGGGACGGGCGGAAAGGCGCTGCCCATCGTCGACCTCAACTTCAACCTCACGACCGAGGGGATCGTCCGGGTCGCGCGGACGCTCGAGCCGTTCGGCCTCGCCTGGCTCGAGGTCGACTCGTACGATCCCGCGGCGCTCGCCCACGCGCGGCGGCGCTCGCCGATCCCGCTCTGCTCCGGCGAGAACCTCTACACGCTGCGGGGCTTCCGGCCGTACTTCGAGGCGGGCGCGATGGACGTCGCCTCCGTGGACGTGATCTGGAACGGGTTCGCGCAGTCGCTCAAGATCGCGGCGCTCGCCGACACCCACGAGGTGGCGTGCGCGCCGCACAACTACTACAGCCATCTGGCCACCTTCATCGCAGCGCAGTGGTGCGCCGCGATCCCGAACGTGCGGCTGCTCGAGGTGGACGTCGATGACGTCCCCTGGCGCGAGGAGCTGACGACGGCGATCCCGGAGATCGTGGATGGGGAGCTCGCCGTGCCGTCCGGGCCCGGCTGGGGCTGCGACGTCCGCGAGGACGTGCTGCGCGAGCATCTTCTGCCGACATGAAGCTCGCCCCGAGTCCGCGGCCCGGCGCCGCGGTCGCGGCGTTCGCGCTCGTCGTTCTCGTTCCTTCCGTGCGGGCCCTTGTCGGCGACTCGTACCTCGGCGCGACGCCGCTGCTCGTCGGTGCCTGTGGGCTCGCCCTCCTCCCCTACCTGCCGGACGAGCTCGGCCACCTCTCGGTGCGTGTCACGGTCGCGCCTGCCCTGGGCCTTGCGTCGTTCGCGGCGCTGCTCACGACCGCTTCGATCCTCGGTGTCCCGCTCGACGACGTCTCGATCCCCCTCGTGGTGGCTGCCTTCGTCATTCCGCTGACCGTCGTGTCCGTCACGCGCGGAGCGACGCGACGAGACGATCGGGCAGTTTCGAACCGACGCGAACTTCTCACGCTGCTCGCGCTCGCGGCCATTGTCGTGTTCGCGCTCGCCTCGTCCTGGGACAAGGCCTATCCGTTCCAGCCGCGCTCGGATTGGGGCCACTACCTCCTCTACGCCGACGAGGTCGCGGCGCAGGGTCACCTACTCATCGACGATCCGTTCGCCGGCGAGGAAGGCCGGATCTTCGCCGACCCGCCCGCGGTGGGCGCGCTCTACGGCAGCTTCCTCCTTCTCGACGGCATCTCGTCGTGGTCGCTGACGATCGGGATCGTCGTCATCTCCGCGTTGACCGTGCTGAGCGTCTACGCATCGGCGGCGGCGCTGTGGGGCGCCGGCGCGGGCCTCGTCGCAGCAGCCGCGTACGCCGTCGCTCCGATCCGGCTCGATCCGGCGTACTGGCATGGTCTCGGGACGACGCTCGCGATGGTCTTCGTGCCACTCGTCGTCCTGTCGCTCGGGCTGCTCTTTCGCGGAGCGCGCGGTCGGCGGCACATCCTCGTCCTGGGCATGGGGCTGCTCGGCGTCGCGGCCGCGCACTCGACCAGCGCGATCGTCGTCGGCGTGATGGTCGTCGTTGCGCCACTGGTGGATTTGACCGTCCGGCTCGTCGGAGGTCGGGGCGAGCCGCGAGCCGCGCTCCGTGGTTGGTGGAGCAACGGAATCTTGCGGCCGGTCGCGTCGGCTGTCGGGATCGCGTGCGTCCTTGGTGCCGGGGTCGTTGGTCACCTCTGGCTCCAGGGCCGTGCGTTGGGAAGGCCCGTGAACTACCGCTTCCTCGATCCGGAGTGGCTCGACCGCGCATCGCTCGAGCACTACTTCGGCGTGCCGTTCCTAGTCGTCTCGCTCGTTGCGGTCGCGCTCGTGCTCACGTCTCGGCAGCTGCGCCGCGACCCCGCCCTACTTGCGGTCGCCTCGCTCACGCTCGCCTGCGTCGCGGTCAGTCAGCTTTGGAGAGTGCATGTGGCGTTTGACTACCAGCGCGTCGTCTACTACCTCGGTGTCGGGCTGGTGCTCCTGATCGGGACTGCGTTTCTGCGGCGGAAAGCCAGCGCGGCTTGGATCGCGGCCTTCGTCCTCGTGTTCCTCTACGTCGAACGTACTTCGGTTGGGCTCCGGCTGCCGGAGCGCGTCCTGGAGTCCGTGCCACGCACCGCCGGGGTCTCGGGCCTCACGTCGTTTCGGGAACAGCTCGACCGCGGCGTGCTCCCGGATTCGGAGCGAATCGTCAGCGATGGGTGCCTCCACTTCGCGGCTCCGTATCTCCTGCGCCGGCCGACGCTTCCCGCCTTCAGCGAACGACAGGTCGGCTTTGTCGACAGGCTGCCGCTCGCGCGCCAGGCGGCCACGATCCTCGCGGGCAGGCCCGCGGGAGCGATGGTGGCGGCGCGCCTCGGCGTGCGTTACGCCGTCGCGGACCCCGAGTGCACGCCCGATCTTGTGGCGACGCTCAACGGAACAACCGTTCTCGCGAACGAGGGAGTCGTCGTCGTTCGGCTGCCCGAGTCGCGCTGACGCTCAGTCCGCGTGCATATCGGGCCCGTGAGTCATAGGAGCGTTCTCGCGCAGCGGGAGCCCGCTCAGCCTCGAGACGAGCCAGCGTGGCAGGCGGTCGTGGCGCAGTCCCAGCTGGAGGCCTGCGAACTTGCCGAGCTCGTACACGGCCGCGTACGGAATCCAGCGCCCCCGGCCCGTGCGCAACAGCCATGCCAGCTCCTCACGGGCGTAGCGCGACCCGGCGCGTCGGAGCGCCGCGCGCGAGGCGTCCCCCTCGACGTATGCGTGCTCGGCCGAGACGCCGGAGTCGAAGAACCGACGGAAAGCCGAGGCGATCGTGTACGCGTGCGAGTGGCGCACCGCCGCCAGCGGCTCGTACATGAGCGAGTACCCGTCCCGGAGGACGCGGCGCGACCACTCCTGGTCCTCGCTCATCGTCAGGTCGTCGCGAAACGGGTAGCGCTCGAGCAGAGGGCGTTGGACCGCCGCGTTGACGTTGGAGAAGAGGGTCGCCTCGAACGTCAGCTCCTCGCCCGCGTCGAGGCGCTGGACGCGCGCCGTTGGGCCGTAGAGGAAGTCGAGGAAGAACCGCTCCGGTGGCCGGGCATCGGGGTGGGGGAGCTGGCGGCCGTACGCGCCGGCCACGTCGGGACCGGAGCGGGCGGCGATCGCCAGGCGGGCGAGCCAGCGCTCGTCGTGGGCGATGGCGTCCTGCGAGGTGAACGCGACGAGGTCGCCTCGGGCGAGGCTCACGCCGAGGTTTCGCGTGCGTCCATGGCCGAACTCCTCCGGCGGGATCTCGTGCACGACGGCTCCGGCAGCTCGGGCCAGGTCGGGAGAGCCGTCGGTCGAGCCGGAGTCTACGACCACGACCTCGATCTCCTCCTCGACCTGCTGTGCGGCGATCCCCGCGAGGCAGCGGCCGAGATCCGCGCCGCCGTCCTTGACGGGAATGACGACCGAGATCACCGGGGGGTCGCTGCGAGGAGGAGCTGGTACGCGAACAGCGAGGGCCGCAGCGACGCGACCGCGTGAGCGACGCGCTCCATCCGCGGCGTGCCGACGAGCGGGACCGGCGAGGTGTGGTCGAGCTCGACCACGCGGTACCCGGCGTCCGTGACCGTCTCGACGAGCGTCTTGCGGGTGAAGAGGTGCGTGTGCGTGCGGTCGAGGATGCCCCGCTCCGTGTAGCGCCACCTCCCCGCGAGGAGCGACAGGCGCATCGCCCAGTTGGCGACGTTCGGCGTCGTGAGCACGAGGCGCCCGCCCGGACGCAGCAGCGGCCGGAGGCGGGCGAGCGCGGCGCCCGGGTCGCGCAGGTGCTCGACCACGTCTCCGCAGAGCACCACGTCGAACGACGCAGGCTCGAGCGGAAGGTCGAGCGACTCGACGTCGCCGACGACGACCTCCTCGCAGACAGATCGCGCTTGCTCGGCCGCGGCCGGGTCGAGCTCGACCCCGACGACGCGGGCACCGGCGTCGACGAGGGGGCGGGCGAGGTAGCCCGACGAGCATCCAACGTCGAGTACCCGTCCCGGGCCGTCGGCGAGCGCCAGCGCGAGCAGCCGCGCATGGCCGCCCTGGGGCCGCTCGTTGAGCGGCACGTAGCCACTCACGGGACGGGGACCCGCTCGACGACTCTCGCGCGCGACGGTTCGCCCGTGCGCATCGTCAGCAGGCCGACGAAGAAGGAGCCGAGCATGACCTGGGTGCCGAGGGCGAGGAGGGTGAAGCCGATCGCGGTGGCGTATTCGTGGGCGAGCGCGCCGAAGCCGTCGAGTGCCCAGCTGAGGAAGATCGCGGTGAGTGTGACGAGGCCGGC
>NZ_DASTCS010000055.1:0-19110 GCF_035710885.1 Gaiella sp.
CGCTTCACGATCGCCCCCTTCGCGGCGAGCGCCTGCGTCCCGAGCGAGAGCATGGTCGTGACGACCGCCGGCAGGCCCGTCGGGATCGCCGCGATCGCAAGGGCGATGCCGATCACGAACAGGTCGTCGAAGTCGTCGCCGCGGATGAGCCCGAACACGATCACGAGCGCAAGCGCGACCGCCGCCATGATCGTGATGAGCACGGTCAGCTGGTCGAGCTGGCGCGTGAGCGGCGTCTTCTCCTGCTGGACCCCCGCCAGCATCCCCGAGATCTGCCCGACCTCGGTCGCCATCCCTGTCCCCGTGACGACCATCTCGCCCCGCCCGCGCGTCACGGTCGAGTTCATGTAGGCCATGTCGAGGCGGTCCCCGAGAGGGACGTCCTCGCCTGCCACCGGGTCGACCGACTTCAGCACCGGCGTGCTCTCTCCGGTCAGCGCCGCCTCTTCGATCTCCAGCGTCGCGGCCAGGATCAGGCGCCCGTCGGCGGGGACCTTGTCGCCGGCCTCGAACGTGACGATGTCGCCGGGGACGACCTCCTCGGCGGGGATGTCCACCCGTTCGCCGCCGCGGCGGACATGGGCGTGGATCAGGAGCATCTTCTGGAGCGCGGCCACGCTCTCGGCGGCCTTGCCCTCCTGGTTGAGTCCCAGGACGGCGTTGAGCACTGTCAGGCCGATGATCACGAGACCGGTGGACCACTCCTGCAGCGCGACGATGCTGACGATTGCGGCGCCGAGGAGAACGAGCTGCATCAGATCGCGGTACTGCCGCAGGAACGCCCGCCAGGCGGGCTCCTTCTCCGCCTCCGCGAGCTTGTTCGGGCCGACCTCCGCGCGGCGCCGCTCGACCTCGGCGGCGTCCAGCCCGGTCCGCGGGTCGACACCGAAGTGCGCGGTGGCGTCGTCCGCGGCCAGGCCGTGCCAGTTCGCGTCACGCACGGCCTGCGGGCCCGCGGTCTGAGCCGCGACGGTGCTCATTCGTCGTCCGTCCGGACGAGGACGACCTTCGTGCCGTGCGAGCCGACCTCGTCGCCGCGGTAGTGCTCGGGGCCGCGGGCGTAGGCCGCCAGGCCGATGAGAACGAGCGTGGCCGCGAGCACGACCGCCCATCTGAAACCGTCACCCATCACGCCTCTCCTTGCTCTTGTCGATTCGTCGGGCTCACGAGAGCGCCGCCCCCACGCCGAGGACGACGATGCACAGGACGCTCAGCGCGAGGAGGAGCGGCCACACCCAGCGGAGGTAGCGGTCGTACGGCACGCGGGCGATCGCGAGACCGCCCATCACCACGGCCGAGGTCGGGATGAACAGGTTCATGACCCCCGACGCGCTCTGGTAGGCAGTCACGACGAGCTGCTCGGGCACGTTCACGAAGCTCGCGAGGGGCGCCATGATCGGCATCGCCACCGTCGCGAGCCCGGACGAGGACGGAATCAGGAAGGACAGCGGCAGGAAGAGCAGGAACATCACGATCGCGAAGGTCGACTCACCCACGTCGCCGAGCGCGAGCTCACACCAGTGCAGGACGGTATCCGTGATCTCGCCGTTGTTCATGATCACCGTGATCCCGCGGGCGATCCCGATGATGAGCGCGACCCCGAGGAGGTCGCGGGCGCCGTCGACGAACGTGCCCGTGAGCTCCCCTTCGCCCATGCGAGCGATCAGCCCGATGATGATCGCGAACAGCAGGAACGACCCGGTCATCTCGGGGAACCACCACCACCAGGTCGGAAGCGGGACGCCCATGTCCTCCCAGGGGATGACGCCGTACATCATCACTCCGAAGGCGAGCGCGAACACGATCAGGATCAGCTTGTGGGTTCCCGTGAGCTCGATCGCCCCGCCCTCGCTCTCGGACTTGAAGCGGGCCTCGTTCTCCTCCCTCATGTCGTGGACGACCGACCTCGACGGGTCGGCCTTCACCCGATCGGCGTAGCGCAGGACGAAGAAGATGCCGATCGCCAGTCCGACGAGCAGGATGACCACCCGGCCGGGGAGGCCGTCGCTGATCGAGACGCCCGCGAACCCGGATGCGATCCCCGTCGCGAACGGGTTGATCGTCGAGCCGAGCGTCCCGATGCCACAACCCAGGAGGACGACCGCGGCGCCGGTCAGGGCGTCGTAGCCCGCGGCGATGAGCACCGTGATCACGAGCGCGTAGAAGGCGAGGCTCTCCTCCGCCATGCCGTAGCTCGTGCCGCCGAGCGCGAACACGACCATCAGCGCGGGGATCATCCAGCGCTCCCGGCCCTCCAGGCGTCGGACGAGCGTGCCGATGCCCGCCTGGATCGCACCCGTCTTCATCGTCACGCCGAGGAAGCCGCCGATCACGAGGATGAACAGGGCGACGTCGATCGCGCCGAAGAGCGACCCGGAGTTGTAGTAGTTGATGTTGCCGGTCGCGTCCTCGATGCCGTACATCCCGTTGATCGGCGCGGTGAGCGAGTCGACGAGGATCCGGGCCGGCTTCTGCTCGACCTCGTGGTACGTCCCGGGGACCGGCTCGCCTTCGGCATTGAGGTCGTACGTGCCCGCCGGGATGATCCACGTCGCGATCGCGGCCAGGACGATCAGCGCGAAGAGGATCGTGTAGGCGGAGGGAAGCCTGAACCCGGACTTCGGCTCCGGCTCGGCGGCGTGCTCGCTCATCAAATCTCCTTATGCGACGTCGACAAGCTCGATTCCTTCCGCGTCGCGGGTGACGACCGTGCCCGCCTCGCCGCGCAGGAGCGCCGGGGTGTCCCCGATCGAGCCGATCACCGCGAGGCCGCCGGTCTCCTCGACGAACGAGCACGCGGCCTTGACCTTCGGCCCCATCGAGCCTGCCGCGAACTCCGACCCGGCGAGAGCCTCCGGCGTCGCGCGCCTGATCGCACGCTGCTCAGGCGTGCCCCAGCCCTCGTACACGGCGTCGACGTCGGTGACGATCGCGAGCGCGTCCGCGCGCAGGTCTCGGGCGAGCAGCGCGCTTGCCAGGTCCTTGTCGATCACGGCCTCGATGCCCACGAGCTGCCGCCCGGCCGGCACCGGCGTCTGCGTGTACATGACCGGGATGCCGCCGCCCCCCGCGCAGATCACGACGCAACCCTGATCGAGGAGCCACTCGAGCGGCTCCAGCCCGAAGACGCGCTGCGGCAGCGGCGAGGGCACGACGCGCCGGTAGCTGTCGCCGTCGGGCTTGAACACCCACCCCTTCTCCCGGGCGAGCCGCTCGGAGTCCTCCTGCGAGTAGATCGGCCCGATCGGCTTGGTCGGATCGCCGAAGGCCGGGTCGTCGGCGTCGACTTCGACGAGCGTGAGGAGCGACGCGAGCCGCTTCTCGAACGGCAGCTCGTTCCCGAGCTCCTGCTGGATCAGGTAGCCGATCATCCCCTCCGTCTGGGCTCCGAGCAGGTCGAGCGGGTACGGGTCGACCTCGGTATAGGCGGAGCCCTGCAGCGCGAGGAGCCCGACCTGCGGGCCGTTGCCGTGGGAGATGACGAGCTCGTGCTCGAGCGCGACCGGCGCGAGCGCCTTGCACGCCACTCGTGTGTTGGCGCGCTGGTTCTCCGCCGTCAGAGGCTCCCCGCGCCGGAGCAGCGCGTTCCCGCCGAGCGCAACGACGACGCGCACCCTCAGCTCCCGATCGTCGCGACCATGACGGCCTTGATCGTGTGCATCCGGTTCTCGGCCTCGTCGAAGACGAGCGAGGCCGGCGACTCGAAGACCTCCTCGGTCACCTCGAGCGCCTCCATCCCGAACTTCTCGAAGATCTCCTTGCCGACCTCGGTGTCCGTGTTGTGGAACGCGGGCAGGCAGTGCATGAACTTCACGTCGGGGTTGCCGGTCGCCGCCATCTTCTCGGCGTTGACCTGGTAGGGCGTCAGCAGCTCGATCCGCTGGGCCCAGACCTCGTCGGCCTCGCCCATCGAGACCCAGACGTCGGTGAGGAGCACGTCGCAGCCCCGCACCGCCTCGGCGACGTCCTCGGTGATCGTGATCGTCGCGCCCGTCTCGGCCGCGACCGAACGCGCGAGCTCCGTGATCTCGTCGCGCGGCCAGAGGGACTTCGGGCTCGCGATCCGGACGTCCATCCCGAGCTTCGCGCCGCCGATCAGGTACGAGTCGGCCATGTTGAAGCGCGCGTCGCCGAGATAGCAGAACACGACCTCGGAGAGCGGCTTCGGGACGTGCTCGCGGAAGGTGAGGAAATCGGCCAGGATCTGCGTCGGGTGCCACTCGTCGGTGAGGCCGTTGTAGATCGGCACGCCGGCCCAGCGCGCGAGCTCCTCCGCGGTGTCCTGTCCGAAGCCCCGGTACTCGATCGCGTCGTACATGCGGCCGAGGACGCGGGCGGTGTCCTTCGCGGTCTCCTTGTGTCCCATGTGCGAGCCACCCGGGCCGATGAAGGTGACGTTCGCCCCCTGGTCGTAGGCGGCCACCTCGAAGGCGCAGCGCGTCCTGGTCGAGTCCTTCTCGAAGATCAGCGCGATCTCCTTGCCGACGAGCTTCTGCTCCTCGCGCCCCTCCTTCTTCGCCGCCTTGAGCTCCGCGGCGAGGTCGATCAGGTACGTGATCTCCTCTGGCGAGAAGTCCGCCAGCTTCATCAGGTTCCGGCCGCGAAGGTCGACCATCGTGCTCATGCGTTCGTTCCTTTCGTCATGCGTCGCGAATGATCGGACAGGTCATGCAGTGGCCCCCGCCGCGACCGCGGCCGAGCTCCTGCCCGGCGATGGCGAGCACCTCGATACCTGCCTTGGCCAGCTTCGCGTTCGTCGCCTCGTTGCGCTCATAGGCGACCACGACACCGGGCTCGAGCGCGACGACGTTGTTGCCGTCGTCCCACTGGTTGCGCTCGGCCTCGAACTCGTCGCCGCCGGTCGTGACGACCTCCAGGTCCGTGATCCCGAGCGCGTCCTTGAGCTCGTCGAGGAATGAGCGCTCCGACACCTCGGCCTGCACGCCGGCCGGTCCGCCCGGCGTGAACAGGATCGGCCGGATCTGGGAGACGACCGGCTCGTAGAGCGTGACGATGTTCCGGTCGCAGAAGCTGAAGACGGTGTCGAGGTGCATCGCGGCCCGCTCACGCGGCATCTGCGCCCCGATCACGAGCCGCGCCGCGCCGGCCTCGAACATGTTCTGCGCGAGGATGCTGACCGCACGGGCCGTGCTCCGTTCGCCCATCCCGACGAGGACGACCCCGTCCCCGGCGGGCATCATGTCGCCGCCCTCGAGGCGGGCGCTGCCCCAGTCGTGATCGGCGCCTCCGAACCAGATCGGGAAGCCCGCGTCCCGGAAGCGCGGATGGAACCGGTAGATCGCCTCGACGTTGAGCGTCTCGAGCTGCCGCGCCGGCCAGAACATCGGGTTGAGTGAGACTCCGCCGTAGAGCCAGGCGCTCGGGTCTCGCGTGAACAGCTGGTTCGGCAGAGGCGCGAGCACGAAGTTGGTCGACTGCAGCGCCGGACCGATCGCGGAGCGGATCTCGTCGGGGAGCTCCTGGACGGTCACACCGCCGGTCAGCCGTGTCGCGAGGTCGTCGGCCGGCATCTCGCCGAGCCAGTCGGCGATCGGGTCGGCGAACATCACCGTCACTTCCTCGGGGCGCACGCGCCGGGACAGCAGCCACTCGCGGGCCTCGGGGGCCTCGAGTGTCTCGGCCAGGAGCTCGTGGAGAAGCAGGACCTCGACGTCGCGATCCCGCATGAGGTCGACGAACGCGTCGAACTCCTGGCGTGCGCGGCGGACCCAGATCACGTCGTCGAAGAGCAGCTCATGGCAGTTCGAGGGCGAAAGCCGCTCGTGCGCGAGGTCGGGCCGGTGGACCATCACCGTTCTGAGCTTCCCGACCTCCGAGTTCGCGCCGATCGCCGTTTCCGTCTCCGTGCTCATGCTTGGGCTCTCCTTCCGGTCTCTTCGCCGATCGTGGTCGCGCTGAGGAGCGTCAGGCCGAAATCGGACACGCGCCGGAGGAGCGCCTGGAGCTCCGCCTGGTCGCGGACGGAGCCCTCGAGCCTGGTGTTCCCCTCGTCGCGCGTCAGCGTCATCCCTTCGAACGCCGCCTCGACGCGGTCGCTCAACTCGCCCTGCACGACCAGGCGGTACCGCCGACTGTGCATGCGAGGAGCATTGCGCGCTCGGTTCGTCGGCGGCGCGTCGAACATCGTGATCACATGGGTGATTCTGGTCGGCCGAGCAGACCCAGCGCTTCTGCGCGGGCGACAGCGTCCATGCGGGAGTTGACGCCGAGCTTGCGGTACAGCGCACGCGTGTGCGACCGGATCGTGTTCGGGGACAGAAACAGCTCGCGGCCGATCTGGCGAACGGAGAGCTCGGACGCAAGCAGCCGCAGCACGGCGAGCTCTGCCGTGCTCGGAAGCTCGAGCACCTCGCCGTCCGCGGCCCGCGACTTCGCCTCGCCGAGCTCCCGGCCGACGTCCTCGACCATGGCAAGGACGCTTCCCGGATCGGTGAGCTCGGCGATCTCGTCCAGGGCCGACCGAAGCGCCGCCTCCGCCTCGTCCAGGCGTCCCCTGCGAGTGCGAACCCGGGCGAGCACGCCGAGTATCCACGCGTGGTGGACGGTCGCCACCTCGTCCCGGAAGAAGTGCTCGGCGTAGGCGAGCTCCCGATCCGCGGCGGCATGGTCGCCTTCGCCCGCGAGCACGGCACCGAAGGCAGCGGAGGCGTTGGCGCCGATCCAGCTCCGGCTGGTGCCGAGCCTGCCCACGATCGCCCGCGCCTTCTCGGCATGCGTCCGGGCAGTGCCCATGCGCTTCCGGTCGACCGCGACGAGTGCGAGGGCGGAGCGTGCAACGGCGTGGCCCGGCGGACGCAGCTCGGCCTCCGGATGCTCGAGCGCTCGGAGCCCCACGACCCAGGCCTCGTCGAGCTCGCCTGCGAAGTACAGGGCGCTGGCCAGGGCAGCGAGCGCTGCGACGAGCACGTCGTCGGAGTCCGCGGCGAACTCCACCGCGCGGCGGCCGGCAGCCACCGCTTTGCCGACGTCGCCGTCGACCGAGGCGGCGCGCACCATCCCCGCTACGGCCTCGACATACGGGCCCACGCGCTCCGGGTGCTTTGCGCGCGCGCGATCCGCGAGATGGAGGAAGCGGCGTTGCTCGAGGGTGCTCTGACCCGCCATCAGGGCCGCCGTCGCCGCCCCGACGGCGATCACCGGATGCTCGACGAGCTTGTCGTTGGGCAGCGTGCGCACGGAGCGGAGCAGCGACCTGGCCCGTCCCGCTCTGATCAGCGAGAGGTGATTCTCGACCAAGAGCTGGGCGACGGCCTCGTCGTCGCCGGCGGCAGCGGCATGCTCCGTGGCCTCCACCAGGAGGCTGTGCGACCGGAGCCATGCCGAGGCGCGGGCATGGATCGCGGCTCTGGCGCCGGGCTGCTCGGATTCGAGCTGTGATCCGGCGAATTCCGCCAACAGCGGGTGGACCCGGAACCAGCCGCCGCGCTCGAGGCGGGTGATGAGGTTCGACCGCCCGAGCCGCGCCAGCATCGACGCGGAATCGGTGCGCCCGAGCACGCCGTCGCACTGCTCCGGGGTGAACCGACCCAGAACGGAGACGGAGAGCAGGAACGAGCGGACGTCGTCGTCGAGCGAGGCGAGCACCTCGTCGGTCAAGTAGTCCACCACGAAGCCGTGGCTGCCGCCGAAGTCGCGCACCGCACCGCGCGGGTCGTCAACGCTGCGAAGCCAGATGCAGGCGAGCGCGAGTGCAGCGGGCCAACCCTCGGTCCTCTCGCACAGGAGCTCGACCTCGTCCGGCCCGAGCTGGATTCCGCCACGCTCGACGACGAGCATGCGAGCTTCGGCAGGGGTGAACGTGAGCTCGCGGGCACGGAGTTCGAGCAGGTCGCCGCGACCACGCAGCCGGGCCAGTCCGAGCCCTGGATCGACTCGCGCGATCAGGACCAGCCGTGCCGCGCGCGGGAGGCGCTTCACCGCATGGTCGATCGTCGCCAGGCATTCCTCGTCTTCCACGGCCTGCATGTCGTCCAACACGATCACGACGCCTTCTCCGGAGGTGGCGATCGCGTTCATCAGCGCGTCGACGGAGCTTTCCAGGGAGCTTCCGGCGTGACTCAGCCGCTGGAGGGCATCGCGCCCGAGACCTTCGTGCGCACGCTCGACGGCGGTCGCCGCATACGACCACAGCCGGACCGGGTCGTTGTCGCCGACGTCGAGCGTGACCCAGGCCGGAGCGGCGCCGCGAGCCGCACACCACGCGCGCACTGCCGTCGTCTTCCCGTACCCGGCCGGCGCTGCGACGAGCGTCACCGCCCTGCCTTGCCCGGCGTCGAGCGCCACCGAGAGCCTCGGCCGCTCGACGAGCTCCGCGCGCAGTCGAGGCGCCGCGAGCTTGGCCTCGGCCAGCGGGACGACCTCGTTGCCGTGACGCAGATCAGCGCGCTCGGACATCGCCCCGGTCGAACCGACGCGGCCCTGCAGTCTCGCCGCGAGACGGGGGAGCGTGCCGGTCCCCCGGCACGGCCCCTGGATCGTCGTGGCCAATGGCCGGATCTCGCACCCTGCTCCTTCCCAATCGTCGTCCTGGCGTCATGATCATGCACACTCGGCGTCGCCCCCTGTGCCAGGCTTCGGCGGGCAACCGGCCCCTCGATCAGTGGGTCAGGAGCACTTTCAGGGCGACCAAGACGAGGCCGAAGCCAAGGTTCGCCCCGACGACCAGCAGCGTGGCCGGCCAGCGGAGCCGCTCGATGCGGGCGAAGACGACGCCCTGAGCAGCGAGCACGGCGAGCCCGGCCCCGAACGCGAGCCAGACCGCGGTGCTCGTCGACACGGCGTCGAAGACCCCGAGCAAGAGCGCTGCGAGTGGCGGGACTGCCGCCTCGACGATGGAGCCCTCACGGCGGGCTATGAGACGCAGCTCCGCCACGGACACGCGCTCGTCGTGGGCCACGCTGTGCGCCAGCGCGTGCGCATACACGTGCGCCACCCACAGGACGAGGCACGTGACGAGGACCATCGCAGCGATGCGCCCGGCGTCGTCCGGGAACGCCCGCACGCCTCCGACGAGCACCGCCAGCACGACGATCGTCCCGTACACGAAGCCGGAGAGCCGCTCACCGATCAACGGACGACGAGGTGGAGCGGGCCCTCTCTCCTGCGCGCCGCCCATCTGTGCATCATGCTCGGCCGGCGCGGCCTGCGATCCGCAAGGCGCAGTCAACGGCTCAGCCGGCGAGGAGAGACCCGGCTGCGGCGACGCCTCAGGTGATCACAGGAAGTAGGTCAGCTTGTCCCAGAGCCAGCTCTGGAAGCGCTGACGCGCGCCCGAGGGCCGTTCGGCGCGCTCCGAGCGTGCGATGTCCGGCCGGAACAGCCGCTCCTCGAACAGCGCCGCGGCGTCGGGGCTGCGCGCGATCATCGCGAGCTCGGAGTTCCGGTAGAGCGCCCACGAGTCGAGGTTCACCGTGCCGAAGCTGACGACGTCGTCGGCCACCACGACCTTGGCGTGGACGACCGTGCCCGGAAGCTCCCAGATCGCGACGCCCGCTCCGAGCAGGTCGTCGTATCGGTCGCGCAGGGCGGCGCTTGCCTGGGCGTTGTTGGACGTCTCGGACACGACGAGCCGGACTGCCACGCCGCGGCGCGCCGCGGCGAGGATGCGCTCCAGGACGTCCCGGTCGGTCAGGTACGGGTTCATCACGTCGAGGCGGCGCCGCGCGCCGTCGATCTGCTCTCGGATCGCCGCCGACGCGGCCACGAAGCCCCCCGGAATCACCTGGGCGAGGGCGATCGGCGTCGAGCCCGGGTCGGCCGGCTCGGGGAAGTAGCGCGCGAGGTCGGCCGGAATCGGTCCGCCGTGGCCGCGGAAGCTCGTCAGGAACGCCGCCTGCGCCTGCCGGACCACGTCACCGGTGACGCGCACCATCACGTCGTGGAAGCCCCCGTCCTCGAAGTGGTCCTCGATCCCCGCGCCCCCCGTCCACGCAACCGCGCCGTCGACGACGTAGAGCTTGCGGTGGTCGGCGCGACCGACCTCGTCCTGTCGCCAGTCCAGCCGCCGGTCGTCCGGGTACAGCCCATCGCGGTCGACCGGGATCACGTCGTTGACGACGATCTGCGCGCCGGCGGCCGCGAGCCCCCTGAACATCTCCTCGGCGTCGCCGAAGGGCCTCGAGCCGAAGCCGTCGACGATCACACGCACCTCGACGCCGGCGGCCAGCTTCCGCTCGAGGAGCGCCGCCATCTCCCTCCCGACCTCGCCCTCGCGCCAGCCGAACATGAGGATGTGCACCGACGAGCGGGCGGCCTCGATATCGCCGAAGATGCGCGGGAAGAAGGTCTTTCCCTCGACCCACGGCTCGACGGTGGCGGCGGTCGACCAGGCGAAGTCGAGATCGGCGTCGTGCGGGCGCACGCCGTCGCGCGCGGCGAACGCCTCGGTGGCGGCTTCCGCCCCGGAGGAGGTCACCGCGTCGGAGTCTGGGGGCCAGCTCGGCCGCTGGGTGATCCCGAGCACCTGCAGGTAGACGAGCACGAACAGGCCTGCCACCAGCAGCCCGAGGATTCCCAGGGCATCCCGAAGCCGACGCCGCCGAACGTCCGTGCTAGCGTCGCCGCTCATTGCCCGAGGAAGCTACACGCCGTGTGCCCGGGCGCTCGTGGACGCAGATCGGGGCGTCGATCGCGCTCGCCGTCGCGGTCATCGGGGTGTTCTGCACCTGGACGAAGGAGGGCCCTGTGAGCCTCAACGGGACGCAGGGCCCGCACGACGGCTGGCTGGTGGTGATCCTCGCGGTGCCGGCACTCCTCTGGGCCCGATCCATGGCGCGCGGGTCGTGGGTGGGGGTGGTGGGCGTGCTCGGGACGGCCCTGGTGATCGGCTGGACGGCGCTCACGAGCTGGCGCGACAGCCGCGAGGTCCTCGGCGCGAGCGTGGGCTATGGGCTGCTCCTGGTCGTCGCCGCGAGCCTCGGGCTCTCGGCTGTCGGCGTTGCCTCCGGGCTCGAGCTGCTCCGGGCCCGCAACCGACCACGGCCGGGCAGCTCATGACGGGCGGAGGTCGTCCCCGCGCGACGGTGCGGAGGAGTGCCCGGGGAACAGCGACGCCGAGATGATCAGGCCGTACGCGATCGACATCGAGGTCACGAACGTGTCGAAGGCGGCGTTGATCCCGCTCACGGTCTGATTGCTGAGGAGCTGCAGGGCGCTGTTGAAACCGGCGCTCCCGGGCACGAGCATCAGCACGCCCGGAACGATGAACACGAGCGGCGACCGTCGGAGCCGTGAGCCCACCAGGCCGCCGACGACCCCAACCGTCACAGCGGCGACGAAGACGGCTGCGTCGCGGCCGAAGATCGCGGTGCCGGCTTCGTTGGCGACGAGGGCGAGAACGGTCGCGGTGCACATCAGCAGGGCATCCCGGTATCTCGCCCGCAGGGTGATGGTGAAGGCGAGGCCCGTGGCGAGCGCCGCGACGATGTACGGCGCCGAGAAGGCGGCCGCGGGGTCCACCTCCGGTGTGGCGCCGAACCACGCGGCGGCGATGGAACGGCCGATGCCGACGCCGAAGACGAGACCGAGGAGCTGGACGAGCGCGCTCGCGGTGTTTGCGACACCCGACTGCAGATGCTCGGTCGCGAGCTCGCGCATCCCGATCGTCAGCCGCATGCCGGGGAGGAACGTGACGAGCGCTGCGAGCGTGACGAGGTCGGGCGCATCGGAGACGTCGAGCCGGGCGAGCGCCGCGGCGCAGAAGCTGGCGGCGAGCGCCGCGACCGGCGCCACCATCGGCTCGAGGCGGACGGTCCACTGTGCGGGCAGCGCGATGCCCCCGACGACGAGCCCGACGAGCCCGCCCGCGAGGACCTCTCGCCACCCACCGCCGAGCACAGGCGTCAGGGCGGCGCCGGCCAGCCCGTACGCAGCGAGGAGGAGCGGCCAGGGCCGCTCGAGAGGATCGTCGCGGATGTCGGCGACCGTGGCGAGCGCACGCTCCACCCCGAGACGCCCGCCGGCGATGTCCTGGACGAGCTCGTCCAGGCGTGCGATCGCGTCGAGGTCGACGGGGCGCGGACGGACGCGGATCGTGTAGCTCCGCTGCTCCGGGATCGACCCCAGCGAGACCTCGACAAGGGTCGGGGTAGCCGAGACCTGGGCGTCCGCCTGGCCGACGGCGCGCGCGAGGACGAGCAGCCGCTCCTCCAGGTCCGCGGTCGGGTATCCCGCCGCGTGGCCGGCGTGGGCGAACCCGAGCACGAGCTCGACCGGGCGGTCGACGCCGGCACGCGGCACCGGCATCCCCTCCGGGGTCGGTTGCTCGTCCACGCCTTCCCTCGCTTCAGCGGCCGCGCGCCCTGGCCGGCGGCAGATCAACAGCCCGAGACATCGAAGCCGACCATCTCGCCCCGTCCGCCTTTCCCGCGAACGGGACGTCGGTCAGGCAGATGGTGTCCGCCCGACGGGGTCGGGGAGCGCCGGCCCGATCTCTTCCCTCGTTGCTCCTCCTCGGTGCCTCTCTACGCCAGCGCCTTCTGCTTGATCGCCTCGAACTCGGCCTGCGTGATCGCGCCCGAGTCGAACAGCTGCTTGGCCTTCTCGATCTCGGCGGCCGCGCCGCCGCCCCCCGCCGTTTCGCGCACGTAGTCGTCGAACTGCTCCCGCTGCGCCCGAGAGCGCGCGAGGTTGCGCTCGGTCATCCCGACGTTCTGCGTGATCAGATAGATGAAGACGCCGAGGAACGGCAGGACGATCGCGAAGACGATCCAGGCGGTCTTCGCCCAGCCGGAGATGTCGTGCCTGCGGAAGATGTCTCCGAAGACCGTGAAGAGCAGCCAGATCCACATGATCCAGAAGAAGAAGATGAGCATCGTCCAGAAGAGATCGAGAAACGGGTAGTCCGCGGCGAGCACGTGGCCTCCTTGTCGCAGTCAGCGTGACAACCTACGCCGCCTTCGGTCGGCGCGCCAACTCCACCGCGCTGCCTCACCCATGTGAACGCGATCGGCTCGGCTGTCAGAGCAGCGGCGAGAGGGTTGCGAAGACTCTTGCGCGAGCCCGCTCGCGCCGGCCGGTGAGTGGGCGCCCGGGAGACGACACGGCCTCGGCCGGTGCGCTGAACCGCTGCTCGAACTGCGCGGCGACGGTGGTCGAGTGGAGCCGGAGGTCGATCTCGAAGAAGCGCCTCAGGCTCCAGGCCTCGAGGTTGCAGGTTCCCGCGAGCAGCTCCTCGCCGTCGCGCACGAACGCCTTGGCGTGGAGCATGGTCGGGTACTCGAGGATCCGCGCGCCGGCGTCGAGCAGCGTGGCGTGGTGGAACTGCTGCGCGGCTGCGCACGCCCAGTTGTTCGCGTTCGCGGGGACGAACAGCCGCACGCGGACACCGCGGCGCGCAGCCTGCTCGACCCGCCGGATCATGCCGCGGTCGGTGACGTAGGGATTGACCACGTCGAGCGTCTCCCCCGCGCTCTCGAGCATGCGCGCGATCGCATCGCTGATCGGCCGGTAGCGCCCCGGCGCGTTGTGCAAGACAACGGCGGGGATCGCCTCGCCCTCGTCGCCCGTCTCCGGGAAGAGCGTCTCCAGGTCGTCGACCTGCACACGCCCCCCCAGCCAACGGAAGCCGCCGACGAAGACGAGCTGCAGCTGCCGGACGACCGGGCCCGTGACCCGCACGAACAGGTCGTGAAAGCGCCCGTCCTCGAAGTGGTCCTCGATCCCGGCGCCTCCCACCCAGCCGATCCGACCGTCGATGACGGCGACCTTGCGGTGGTCGATGTGCCCGAGCGCGCGAAGGTTCCAGCGCGTCGCCCCGTCCGCGCCGAGCGGGCCGACCTGCACACGGGCCACCGTCGCGCGGACGACGCAGACCTCGATCCCCGCTGCGGTGAGCCGCTCGTAGAGCTGCTGCGAGCCGCGCTCGGGATCGGAGCCCTGCCGGTCGACGACCAGCCGCACCGGGATTCCCTCCGCCGCCTTCGCGACCAGCACCTCCGCGAACCTCTCGCCCACCACGCCGGGCCGGAAGCCGAACTGGTTGATGTGCACCGACGACGAGGCCGCGGCGATGTCCTCCAGCATCGGCGGATAGAACGAACGACCCTCGACGAGCACCTCGGCGGACGAGGCCCTGCTCTCCTCGAACGCCATCGACAGCGCAGCGAGCGGCACCGGGCCGCTCGCGAACCGCTCGGCCCGCTCACGGATCCGATCGTTCGGCACGGCGGCGGGCGAGCTCATCGTCCTCCCTGCGGCAATTGGCACGCCATGTGCTCGGCCACTCTACGCATGCCGGTTCCGGCCCCGGGGCGTCGTCCGCTACGAACCGAAGAAGGCCCGCGCGCCCCGCGAGCCGTACAGAAGCCACACCAGCACCGCGTCCAGCGCCGCCGTCACGAGCGACGGCAAGATCGCGCTGGTCGGCCCGACGAACACATACACGAGCGCCATCACGCCGCCCACGACCGCCAGCGCGGCGAGGACGATGCGTGCGGCGCTGCTGCCGCGGAGGAGCCCGAAGGACGCGAGGGCGAACAGGGCCGCGAGCACGAGCGCCCCGATCCCCCATGGCTCCGTGACGTCGTCCCAGGTCACGACCCCGATGATCCCCATGAACGCGAGAAAACCCGCCTTGACGAACCCGAACACCGACGCCAGCCAGACAGCGGGCGGGGACTCCCGGGAAGCTGTTGCCACGACCTCCTCCAAACCCTCGTCGACAGCCACGATCATCCCACCCCGGACGGACGGACGCCACGGTCGTCTCGACCACATCCGATCCCGACGGCCGATCCCGACGGGAAGCGATCGACATGGCGGCGGCTTCAGCCGGGCACCAGCGCCCCGGACTCGGCCTGCGCCAGTTCCACGAAGCGGCACACCGCGCTCACCAGCCGCATCTGCGCGACGGTCTTGCAGTCGGCATCGAGGAGCCGCGGGGAGCACACGAGCACGGCGCGGCACTGGGCGCGCGAGGTCGCGACGTTGAAGCGGTGCCGGTCGAACGCGAAACCGACGCCGCGCGGCGCGTCCTCGGGCGCCGAGCTGGCCATCGAGACGAGCACCACCGGGGCCTGCTGGCCCTGGAACTTGTCGACCGTGCCCACCGCGACCCCCGCCGGCAGCCGCGAGCGGAGCATCCGCACCTGCGCGTTGTAGGGCGCGACGACGAGCACGTCGCCGTCGCGGAGCGGTCGCGTCGTCCCGTCGAGGTCGGTGAACGGCGAGCCGACGAGCTCCCCCACGGCGGCGGCGACCGCGTCCGCCTCCTCCACCGACGACTGGCTGCGCCCGACGTGGTCGACCGGCAACCACACCGGCCCGTTCCCGTGCGCGAGCGAGCGGCGCGCCGTCACCGCAGCATGGTCGAGCCGCCCCTCGTAGTACGCGTCGGAGGTGAACGCGCAGAGCTCCGGCCGTAGCCGCCAGGTCTCCGCGAGGAACAGGCCCCGGTCGGGCGGCACGGTCACGTCCTCGCCGAGCAGGTGCTGGAGTACCGAGCGCTCCGACCCCTCGGGATGCGATCCCTGCGAGACCTGGGGGAGCTGGTTCGGGTCGCCGAGCAGGATCAGCGAGCGCGCGGACGTCGCCGCCGCCAGCACGTCCGCGAGCGCCAACTGCCCCGCCTCGTCGACGATCAGCACGTCGAGCGGGACCTCGGCCGCATGGATCTCGATCGCGGGGCGCGTCAGCGCCCACGCCGTGCCTGCCACGAGCGCATAGGACGGGTCGGCGCAGACGTCGACGTCCTCCGACGTGACGAAGCACCTGCTCTCGAACTGGGAGTCCGACCCTTCCTCGACTCGCCCTCGCTTCGCACCGGCGAACGTGTAGCCCTGCAGATCGGCCTCGTGCTGGATCGCCCGCAGCATGTTGTGGATCGCCTTGTGGCTGAGCGAGGTGACGCCGACACGCTTGCCCGCGCGCATCAACGCGATCGCCATGCGCGCTCCCTGCCACGTCTTGCCCGAGCCCGGCGGGCCCTGCACGAAGAGGTAGCTCTCGCCGAGCGACAGCGCCGACTCGACGGGGTCGACGCCGAGGCGCGCGTCGGGCGGCCGGCGCTCCAGCACCGCGGCGGCCGCGGGGTAACGGCCGGTGTCCCCAGCGGCGTACGCCCGGACGAAGCGCATCAGCGCCTCGCGCTTGACCGCGTCCCGCACCGGCCCGCCCGGCGTCAGCCCGCGAGGGAGCGGCTCCCCCTCGCGCGCCGTCCCGCGCAGGAGCGTGACCGTCCCCGAGTCGTCGTCCACGCGCAGCCGGAACGGGGCCCGCGTGTCCGGATCGAACCCCTCGCCCGAGAGCTTGTGCTCCTGCGGAGGGAAGCTCATCCGGTACGCGTGGCTCCGGCCCTCCACCACCGGCGGCGCGCCGTCGTGGACGAGCCCGCCGATCGCCGTCCGGTCGGCGATCAGCTCGTCGTCGTCGAGCTGCGGCCAACGGAACCACGCCCACCACTGGGGCCGCGCCTCGCGCTGGTGGTAGTCGACGAGATTGCCGAGCAGCCGCCGGGCCGACCCCTCCTCCGCGCCCTCGAGCAGCTCGGCCTCCAGCGCCGCCCGCTCGACGTCCCGCTCCTCCGCCTCCTCGCTCCGCGGGCGCTCCTCGGGAGGAAGCCGCCAGGGCACGTCGCGCGGACGGAGCGAGACGAGCCACTCGTGGAGCGCGACCGTCGAACGGCAGTCCTCCTCGTTGTAGCGCTCGACGTCGCCGAGGAGGGCGTCGTCGCCCGTCTCGAGCCATTCCTCGAAGCGCACGACCGACTCGTCGCCGCCGGAGACGTCGGCGGTGCGCTCGAACCCGTAGAGCTTCTCGACGGCCTTGATGGAGTAGCTCTCCAGCGAGGCGCGCAGCGACTGCTTCACGATGCGGTAGAGGTCGACGAGAGCCTCGCCGCGCAGGAGGGCGTCGACCTCCTCCTCGCGCGTGCCGTGCTCGCCCATCAGCCGGGTGAGAGCGGTGCGCTCGTAGGCCGCGTAGTGGTAGACGTGCATCCGCGGGTAGCGCCGCCGGCGCGCGACGAGCCAGTCGACGAACCGCTCGAAGACCTCGCGCTCGCCGTCGCGGTCCTTCCCCCACAGCGCCTCGTACACGACCTCGCCGGACGCGTCGCGATAGCAGTACCCGAACAGGTACTCGAGCCCGCGGGAGGTCTCGTAGAAGGGGTGGCCCTCCAGGTCGAGCCAGACGTCGCCCTCGTCGGGCGCGGGCAGGAGCCGGAAGCCCCGCTCGGGCTCGTCGGGGAGGAGCTCCCAGTGGTAGGTCCCCGTCCTGCGGCCTCGGAGCTGGAGCGCGGCCTGCCGCCTGATCCTCTCGAACGTCTCGGGACGGATCTCGTCGAGGCCCGGCGCGTCCGCCGACGTGAGGTCGCCGAGCGCCTCGAGCGTGGTGACGCCCGCCTCGATCAGCGTCTCGGCGTGCGAGCGGCGCAGCCCGGCGACGAGGGTGAGGTGATCGTCGGCCACGAGCTGCTCGCGGCAGAGCGCGCGGAAGTCGCAGATCCCGCAGTGGTCGCACGGCCAGCCGTAGGTCTCCGGCTCGTCGGCGACCGCGTCGAGGAACCTCCTGCGGATCCGCCGGTAGTGCGCCTGCAGCTCGGCGACGCGGAACGTCTCGCGCTCGCCCCGGCCGTTCTCGACGTGGACGTGCTCGACGGGCGCGCCCTGGATCCGGGCCACCTGCTCCGCGTAGAAGCAGAGCTGAAGGACGTGCGCGGGCTTCGCGCTCCGGGCGAGCTTCGTGTCCACCGGCTCGTACGTCCGGTTGGGGAGCCGCTCGAGGAAGTCGGCGAACCCTCGCCAGCGCCCCTCCTCGTCGACGAGGTACGGCTGGAAGACGACGTCCGCGGCCCCGGCGCGGATCGCATGCACCGTGGCGCGCCGAGCCTCGTCGGCGTCGAACGTCTCGTCGTCGTAGGTCTGGATCCGCACGATCGAGCGCCCCGCGGCCTCGAGCCGCGCCAGGTACGCCTGCTCGTGCTCGTTCCCCTTGCGGAAGATGAGGTCGCGGTGCGGCGAATCGAGGTGCGGCTGCAGGAGCTCTCCTCGCGCGACGCGCAGGGAGAGCGTCGTCAGGTGCGGGCACGCGAGGTGCTTCGAGAGGTCGGAGGGCGAGAGCGCGAGCGTGCTGTCGTCCGCGAGGCGCATACGGAGAAGTATCGGCGCCGCTGCGGCGGGGTCTTACGACGCGGCGCTCGACCGCTCGGTGAGACCGAGACGGAAGGCGAGCCGGAGCTCCGCGACCGTTCCGCCGGCGAGCGTCCGGTAGGTGATCTCCTCCTGCTCGGCCCGGTCGAACAGGTCGAGGAAGGCTGCGATCTTCGGCTCGGGCCGGGCGGGCCTGCGTCCGGGCCGCCAGCCGTGGCGCTCCTCGAGCTCGACGAGGTCGGCGCGCTCGCCGTCCGTCAGCGTGGGCTCGTGCTTCGCGAGCAGCTCCTCGAGCTCGAGGCGCAGCTCTTCCGCTCGGTTGGCCATCGCCGCGGCTAGCGCAGGCGGTAGACGATGCGACCCCGGTCGAGGTCGTACGCAGAGACCTCGACGCGCACCCGGTCGCCGGGCCCCATCCTGATCCGGTAACGCTTCATCTTCCCGGCGGTATACCCGATCATCTCGTGACCGTTGTCGAGAGTGATCCGGAACATCCGGTTGCGGAGGGACTCGGTGATCTCGCCCTCCATCTCCAGCTTCTCTTCCTTGACGGCGATGGCCGCCTCCTTTCGCCGAACGAGGGACGAGTGCGGCAGCCCGTGGCCACCGGGGTGACCATGGGCTGCCGACGTTCAGCTACGCCACGACGGCGACGTTGGTCGCCTCGGGGCCCTTCTGACCCTCGCGGGCCTCGAACGAGACCTTCGCCCCCTCGGGGAGCGACTTGAAGCCGTCACCGGCGATGCCGCTGTGATGCACGAAGAGGTCCTTGGACCCCTCGGCAGGGGTGATGAACCCATACCCCTTCGCATCGTCGAACCACTTCACGGTTCCTTCTGCCATTGAAATACACCTCCCTTACCAAACTCACGAACGGATAGGGAAGGCGCAGGCGCGCGAACCGGACTCGCTCTAGATCCACGGAAGCATAGCTGCAGGCGCGCCTCCAGGTGGGTCCGCGGCCGAGGCGCCATCACCCGCCCGGGACGACGCACGGCGTTCG
>NZ_DASTCS010000056.1:0-23865 GCF_035710885.1 Gaiella sp.
CCTACGCATCTCACGAGACCGCGACGGTGACCTGAACGTGACCGGCAGGGCCTGGCAGGACGACGGCACCCTCTCGGCCCGCTACTGGAGCGAGGCTGCGAAGGAGCGTAGGGATCCGGCCGGCATCCTCTACTTCTGGAAGGGCGAGCGCCCTCGGCACGCGAATGCCCCTCAGCTCGAGGGCACCGGCGAGATCAGGGTGGAGACCCCCGATCGCGCGACGGGGTACTGGACCACACGGTCGGATCGCGACCCCGGGCTGAATGCCCGCACCTCCGGCATCTATCTTCGAGCCGACCCCTCAGACCTCGACGTGCTGGACGGCGGGAGCGAGGAGGAGCGCGCCCATCTCATCGCGGAGCGCCTCCGCGAGTGGAAGTCCTCCGCGAACGCATTCTGAGCACTACCCATGCCGTCCCTGCCCGACGACATGAACGCCGGCGAGCTCCGCTCGCGCTGTCCCACCGGCAAGCGCCCCTGAGGCTGCAGATGCTGTCCGTGCACGGAGCGCGGCGATGTTCGCGCCCAAACCGTCCACACAGAAGTCACCAGCTGCTGCACCGCCGCGGACGGCGTGTCAGGAGTCCGTGTCCACGCCGGCGCGGTCGAGCTCGAGTTGGCGGAGCTCGATTCGGCGAATCTTGCCGGTGAGCGTCTTCGGCAGCCCCGGTACGAATTCGACACGGCGCGGGTACGCGTACGCCGAGAGGCGTTCGCGGACGTGGCGCTTGATCTCGTCGGTCAGCGCCTCCGACGGCTCGTATCCGTCTGCGAGGACGATGAACGCCTTCACGACGTTGCCCCGGAGCTCGTCGGGCGACGCGACGACTGCTGCCTCGCGAACCGCTGCATGCTCGAGGCACGCCGATTCGACCTCGAACGGGCCGATTCGGTACCCCGCTGCGATGATCACGTCGTCGGCGCGTCCGACGTACCAGATGTAGCCGTCCTCGTCCTGGACGGCGGCGTCCTTTGTGTGAAACCACTCACCGCCGAAGGTCTCCACGCTCGCTTCGTCGTTGCGCCAATACCCGAGCGGGTAGTGCGGGTTCGAGCGGGCGCGCAGACAGATCTCGCCTCGCTCCCCCTGTTCGACCGGTTGCTCGTCCTCGTCGAGGAGCTTCACGTCCCAGCCCGGCATCGGCCTGCCCATCGAGCCCTCACGCACCTCGAGAAACGGGTAGTTCGCGACGAGTGGATACGACTCGGTCAGGCCGTAATAGTCGAGCACGGTCACGCCGTACTGCTCGCGAAACCAGCGGATCGCCTCCGGATTCAGCGGCTCTCCCGCCGAGCACACGCGGCGGAACACCTGCGGGTAGCGTGTCCCCGCATCCTCGACCGCCATCATCGAGCGCATCGCCGTCGGCGTCGTGAACACGTTCGTCACCGAGTGCCGGCTCAGAAAGTCAAGCTGCTCGTGCGGGTCGAAGCCGCCCTCGCGCCGGTAGACGCACTGCAGCGCGCCGAGCCGCCATGGGCCGAGCAGCGGCGCGATGCCCGCGGCCCAGGCCCATTCGCCCATCCCGTGGAAGCGCTCGCCGTCCCGTAGCTCGTGGCAGTAGAGGAACTCCTCGTGGCCGAGGATGTAGCGGTGCGCGTGGACGATCCCCTTCGCGAGCCCCGTCGTCCCGGACGTGTAGTACAGCTGCGCAGGGTCGTCGGCCGCGGTGTCGGCGCAAACGAAATCCGTCGGGGCCGCTGCCAGGGTATCGGGCTCGAGCACGAGCGTGTCCGGCGCCCACGGTCGGTCGAAGCGCGGCGCGTTGCCGGGATCGGTGACGAGCAGTTTCGCGCCCGAGTCCGAGAGCCGATGCTCGATCCCATCGTCCCCGTACAGCACGGACATCGAGAGCAGGATCGCGCCGAGCTTCCAGACTCCGAAGAAGGTCGCAGCCGCCTCGGGCGTCGGCGGCAGGACCACCGCGACCCGGTCGCCCTGCGTGACGCCGCACGCAGCCAGCGTGTGCGCCGCCTGGTTCGCCAGGTCCTGCAGCTCGCCCCACTCGAGCTCACGGGTCGAACCGTCGAAGCTCTCCCACACCATCGCCGGCTTGTTACGCGCGTGCTTGTCGCAGACATCGGCGGCGATGTTGTACCGCGCCGGCACCTCCCAGCGATGACCTGCGCAGATCTCGTCGTAGCTCGTCGCGCTCATCGCTACTCACTCCAGCCTAGTCCTGGCCAGCGGCTTGGACCGCGAGCCGCTCTCAGCCGAGCGCCATGCCTTCGGCTGCCGCGGAGGGGGCGGGATCGGGGAGCCGCATCATGCGGAATGCGTTGACGATGCCGACCAGCGATGCGAGGAGCGCAACGAGGAGCGCGACCTGGAGGGCGAGGTGGCGGGCGTCCGTGTTGATGCTGAGGATCTCCTCCTGGATCGCCGGGGGCTGACCGGCGAGGAGCCCCTCCAGCTGCGCGTCGCTCATCACCTGCGCGTCCTCTTCGAGCACGTCGGCGACGCGCTGCTGGTCGGCCGGCGGGAGGACGGTGCTCGACTCGGCCATGTTCGTGAACGAGATCGACAACGTGGCGAGCATGATCGCGCCGGCGAACGCGAGCCCGAACGAGAGGCCGAACGACCCGGTCGCCGACGTGACGCCCGCGGCCTCGCCGACGCGCTCCTCCGAGATGGGAGCGAGGGCGTAGTTGTTGAGCTGGGAGGCGAGCAGTCCGAGGCCGGCGCCCGAGAGCATGAGCGGGACGATCAGGTGCCAGCCGGAGTCCGCCCGCGGCACCAGCGGGATGAGGATCACGATCGACGCCGCGAGCAGCACGAAGCCCGCTCGGACGATGCCGCTCGGCCGCCGCCTCCCGGCTCTCCGGCCTGCGAGGAGCGCGACCCCGAACATGGTGAGCGACAAGGGGGCGAGCGTGATGCCGGCCTCGAGCGCGTTGTATCCCCAGACGAGCTGCAGGTAGATCGGGAGGGCGATCAGCATGCCCCCCAGGGCGACCTGCTGGAGGAAGATCTGGGAGACGCCGATGCTGAACACCTTGGAGGCGAACAGCGTCGGATCGAGCAGCGTCGGCTTCCCCTCGCGCTTGCGGCGGACGAGCCAGTAGACCAGGCCGGCCATCGCCGCCGCTCCGATCGCGAGCAGCAGCGCCACGGATTCGCCGCCCTCCTGCCAGACGAGGACGCCGACGACGAGTCCGCCCATGCCGATCACGGAGAGCAACGCTCCGACGACGTCGACCGATCGATCACCGGTGTACGGCACGTCACGGATGCCACGGCTTCCGACGACGACGACGGCGATGATGAGCGCCTCGATCAGGAAGCCGACGCGCCACGACACGACGGTCGTGACGAAGCCTCCGATCAGGGGCCCGATCGCAGCGGCGATCGCCCCGGACGCACCGACCAGCGCAAAGACCTTCGCGCGCGTCTTCCCTTCGAAGTTGCCGTGGATCAGCGACTGCATCGCGGGGAGATACAGCGACGCTCCGAGGCCGCCGACAATCGCCCAGAAGACGATGATCGCCGCGAGCCCCTGCGCGAACACCATCGCGAGGGCCCCGACGGCGTAGAAGACCATGCCGACGACGAAAGCCCGTTTGCGCCCGACCAGATCACCGACCTTGCTGCTGATCAGGATGAACGCGGCGGACACGAGTGCCTCGATCGCCACAGCCGACTGGACACCGCTGACCGTTGTGTCGAGATCCTGGACGACCGCCGAGATCGACACGTTCATGAACGACGTGTCGATCACGAACACGAACATCGCCGCCGCCAGAAGAATGGCCTGACGAGGAACGCCGCTGGAGCTCTCGGCCGGATCCACGCTCACCACCCGCCACCCGCGACGGCGCGGCTACGACATGTCCGGCTGGACAACGACGCTCGAGATACGGTCACTCTCCGGTGCACCTGCGCCCTCCGGCGCCAGGCCCTCCGGCGATGACGACCGCGAGGGGCAGGGTGGGTACCGGGATGCGCGGACGCTCCAGTCGGGGGTCGCGCGGGATCGCCGCTGCAGCCGGTTTCTCCACCAGCCGAACCTAACCGGCCCATCGATGGGCATCAAGAGGGGGAACGACGACAGCGGCGTGCGTGAGGCCGGTCGGGGGTCCACGCGTGCACGGGTCGGAGTGAGACAGGGCCCTGACCCGTCCCCTCACGATCGTTGCATCGAGGGGCAGGTACCCTCCGCACCGGTCACTGTCTCGCGTGGCGCGCGTGCGCGCGTAGGGAAGAGAAAAGGCGCCCGCCCCGCGAGCCAGGTCGAGGGCGGCGAGTTGTCATCTCGCCGAGAGAGTGGAAGGAGCTGCACATCACCGACAGGGAGACCCTGAAGAGCGCGCCGAAGCTTTCGTTCGACACCGGCGGCGAGTTCATCCGGCAGACGCGTCGCGAGGTCGACGAGTACCTGTCCGATCCTCGTACCGTCGCACGCGGCCGAGCGGCGCTGTATGCCAAGGGCGTCGTCGCGTTCGCGGTGCTGGTCGGCTCGTGGCTGATTCTCGTTCTCGGCCACCCCGGCCTGTGGCTCGGTCTGCTCTGCTTCGGCGGGCTGGTTCTCGGGACGTCGCTGATCGCGTTCAGCGTGATGCACGACGCCAATCATGGCGCGTACTTTCGAACACGCCGCCTGAACCATCTGATGGGCTGGACCGCCGATGCGCTGCTCGGGCTCTCGAGCTATGCGTGGCGCGTGAAGCACAACGTCGCCCATCACACGTATACGAACGTCGACGGCTACGACGCCGATATCACGCAGGTGCCTTTCGCGAGGCTGGTGCCGGGACAGCTCCCCCGCCCCTGGTACCGACTGCAGCACTACTACATCTGGGCGCTGTACTGCTTGATGGCGCTCCGCTGGCAGACGGTCGGCGACGTCGCCGCCTTCGCTCGCGGGAGCATCGGGACGAGCACGCTGCGCATGCCTCGACGTTGGGACCTCGCCGGTCTCCTGGGCGGGAAGATGATCTTCGTCGGCTGGGTGATCGTCGTGCCGATGCTCGTCTACCCGTGGTGGGCTGTCGTCTGCGCCTATCTCGTCTACTCGATGACCGTGAGCCTGATCATGGCTGTGACCTTCCAGCTCGCACACTGCGTCGAGGAGGCCGACTTCGCCTCCGCCGAGCAACTGACCTCCGAGCGGCGGATCTGGGCGGTACACGAGGTCGAGACGACGGTCGACTTCTGCCCGCGCAACGCGGTCCTCGGCTGGTTCGTGGGAGGCCTCAACTACCAGATCGAGCATCACCTGTTCCCGCGGGTGCAGCACACGCACTACCCGCAGATCGCCAAGATCGTCCAGCGCAACGCTGAGCGTCACGGTGTCCGTTACGTCACCCAGCACTCGTTGCGTGCAGCCCTCCGGTCGCACTTCAGGCACCTTCGCACGATGGGGCGGAACGGTGTCCCGGTCGCGCTCGACATGGGCTGACCTCCGGCCGGTCTACGGCGTCCAGCCCTTTCAGCTTCGTCCGCGCCACACTCCGCCACCCTGCGAGGCGGCGCGGACCGTTCTCGGGCCGTCGGCGTCGCACGTCTGAGGGCGACGCGTGGCGAGGCGCCGTCGGGGAGCCGTCGGGGAGCCGGAACTGTCCTACGGAGCGGCGCCGGAGTCGAACCGACCGAGCGTGGGGCTGCCACACCGCACAGGTTTTGAAGTCTTGGAGAGGTAGAGCGTCGTATCGCGCACGGACGCTGGCCTTGGAGGTGGGCAAAGCCGACGTGCCACGGCGTTTGCCACAGTCAAACGGCGATCCTTGGCTCTGGCGACAGGAGACTCGGACAGGCGACTGTCCTCCCGTTGGTTGGGCACGTCGAGTCGCGGGGGCGTAGGTTCTCCGTGCCAGGTGCGCATAGGCGCTGCCGGCTGACCAGAGGGAGTAACGATGCCCACCGTGTTTGGCTATCACGACGTGAAGGACAGGGATCACTGGCTCGCCTCGCCCAAGCGTGAGGAGTTCTTTGGCCCGCTCGGCGTCACGAACATCCGGACGTTCGTCGACCCGCAGAACCCCACGAGAGTCGGCTTGCTGATGGACGTCCCGGACATGGAAACCCTCCAGACGGCGATGGACACGGAGGGGGCGGCCGAAGCCATGGCGCATGACGGGGTCCTTCCGGAAACGCTCGTGATCCTCGTTGAGGCATGACCGAACCCTTGCATGCCCCGCAGCGCCCGTGGTCGGCGCCGCGCTGACCACATCCCCACACGCAACCGCGGTGAACGGAGGACCTGATGGATCATGCGGCCGCGATGAAGCGCTTGTACGACCTGATCAACGCTGGAGATATCGACGGGTTTGGCGAGCTCCTGGCGGATGACTTCGTTGAGCACGAGGAAATGCCGGGACTGGAGCCGAGCAAAGAAGGGGTCAAGCAGCTCTTCCACATGTACAGGGCCGCGTTTCCCGATCTGCGCATGGAGGTGCAGGACGTCCTCGTGAGCGGTGACAAGGCGGTCGCGCGCGTTCGTGCGACCGGAACACACCAGGGCGAGTTCCTGGGGATGCCCGCCACCGGCAAGCGCGTCGCCGTCCAGTTGATCGACATCACCCGGTTCGGCGACGACGGGCTTGCCCGCGAGCACTGGGGCGTCTTCGACGCGCTGACGCTGATGCAACAGCTGGGTGCTATCCCGCAAACTCCCCCCGGATAGATCATCGGCCTCGCCGCCCGTCGCGGAGGCGACAGCAGCGACTGAGGCGACTGACTGCACGAACCTCGAGCGACATTCCCGCACGCTCGGGCATCCAGCGCTTGACTCTCCGGGCTCTCGCAGCGCGTCGGCTTCCGGCTTTCCACTCGGATTGATGGCGTCGTAGGACGCCCCACGGCTAGCTGACGGGGATCCAACCGTGTGTGACCCGAGCAACAGCCCGCCGGGCAGCGGCTGGCGCGCAGCAAGCCCGAGCAGGAGCAGGCCGTGTTCAGGCAGATCATCGACAGCGTCACGCCCTACCGCTCGGCCGCCGAGTGGATGTTCCATCAGGGCTTCGATTCCGCGAGCGTGGTCGACATCGCGGCAAACTGGCACGAGCACCACAAGGCCGCGCTCGGATCCAACGACGTCGCCGAGTCGACCGTTCGCGAGAACGCGCTTGCGTTCAACCTGGCGGACGCGGCGGGACTGGGCAAGCTCGTGCTCGGGCGACGCAACAACCCGACGCGGCTCGTCGTCGACAAAGGGGCACTGAAGGCCTACATCGAGGCGGGCCCCACCGCACCGCCGTGGGCCGCTACCGGAGAAGAGACCGACGAACCGACCGACGTCCAGGAGGCGGAAGACGTGCTTGCCCCGGAGGACGCCGGCAGTGAAACGGAAGAAGCTGAGCCGGAACCTCTCGCGCCGCCGCACGCGCAGGAGCATCGCGCTTTCATCTCGCATGGCAAGAACACAGCGATCGTCGAGCAGGTGGAGACAATGCTCGAGCTCGCTGACATCGAGTCCGAGATCGCCGAGGCGGAGGAGACAACGGCGATCCCAGTGCCGGAGAAAGTGCTCAACGCAATGAGGCGCTGCACTGCGGGGATCATCGTGTGCAGCGTCGAGGAGAGCCACAAGGACGCTGCCGGCAACTACATGCTCAACGACAACGTCCTCATCGAGATCGGCGCGGCGTTCGTCCTCTACGACAAGCGTGTCGTTCTCGTGTGGGACAAACGCCTTCCGGTCCCGTCCAACCTGCAGGGTCTCTACCGCTGCGAGTACGAGGGCGACGACCTGTCGTGGAGCGCGGGCATGAAGCTCATGAAGGCGATCCGCGGCTTCAAGAAATAGTCATCGTGTGCTGTGTCGGGCTCTCACCGAGGCGTCCGGCACAGACCACGCCCTGGCTGGCTCTCGCCACATCGCCACCACAGTCCACGGCTTCGCGATGCGGTTCCGAGCGGTCTCGAGCGGCCCGCGGTGCTGGTCGCTCGTCGAGCCGTCCGGCTGGGCGACGTTCGTCGCCGAGCCGAGATCGGCTTAACGGAGCGGCGCCGGAGTCGAACCGACCGAGCCGTGGGCTACACGACCGCACAGGTTTTGAAGACCTGCTGGGCCACCGGGCCCGTGCCGCTCCGCCGCCGAGGCTACCGGCGGGACGACCCCGAGCTCGCGTCGCCGGTCAGTTCGAGACGGCGACGGTGACCGAGCGCGTCGCTCGGTTCCCTCTGCGGTCCCACGCGGTGACGGTCAGCCGGTAGCTGCCGTTGGCGAGCAGGCGGGTGTTCCAGAAGCGCCGACCGCCCGGGCCGGCGAAGAGCCGCAGCACCGTCCTCCCCGCGCACGGGGCCGGTGACTGTTGGACGCACCGCTTCGCGCCCAGGTTCTGGCGCGTCCGGGGGGCGAAGTGCCCGGCGAACGCCACGCTCGGCTCGATGACCGTCACCTCCTCGCCCTTCCCGAGCACCCGATCGCCGCGGAACACGTCGCGGTCGAGGAGCGCGGCAGGGCGGTTCGCCCGGCTGAGTGTCAAGCGCACGCGGTACGGGTGGTGGGGCGCGTAGAGCCCGGCGCGCGGGCCGGCGAACCAGCCGCGGAAGGACTGCGGGTCGTCGATCTCCGCGCGGACGTCGACGAGACCGTGGAGCGCCGTCGCGGGTAGCTCGACCCCGCGGGCGGGCGCGACCACCACGGCGCCGTCCTCCTGCAACGTCGTGGGAGCGGGCTCGAAGAACCGGATCGAGCGGATGGCCGGCCTGGCCGTGTCGACGAAGGGCGCGAGCTTGCCGCCGGGATGAAGCGGGTCGATCCACGTGCGCACCCCTCCGACCTCGACCCACTCCGAGAGATGGACGTGCCACAGGTCCTTGCAGGTCCAGCCGATCGGCTGGCCCGGGGCGACGACCTGGCCGGACACCACGGTGCCGACCGGGTCGACGTGCCAGTAGGCGAAGTGGCCGACCCGCACGATCCGGTTCACGCAACCGACCGCGGCGACGTTCGGCGCCAGGGACACCGTCCCACCCTCTACCGCATGGACGCGATGCGTCCGGCCAGGGGGCGCGCCCGCCTCGGGGAGGTCGTCTCGCACGCTGATGTCGAGGCCGATGTGGTAGCCGCTCGGCCGCGGGTCGTCGAGGGAGCCGCGGATCGGGTGCTGGCGGTGGAGCGGCGTGACCGGCCACCCGCGCCACGTGTCGGCGTAGGCGTACGCGTGCGTCAGGGCGCCGGGAACGGGAGCACCGGCTACCCCGCCGGTCGTTGCGCGGGCGCCCGACTGCGCGAGCAGGAGCACGACCAGGCCGAGTGCGAGGACTGGGAGGCGGAGCATGACGTCAGTCGGGGCCCGGGATCGTGCGAGCGCCGGCCCTCCCGAGTCTACGAGGGCCCTTTGTCGTCGGACCGCCACCCCTTGGTACGCGGCTCGATCTGTCCGTACGATCGCCTCGTGGCCCACCTGCGCTTGATCGACCCGGACGACGCCGGGGGACCGCTCGCCGAGGAGTACGAGGCCGCGATCGGGCGGGCGGGAAAGGTGTTCAACATCGTCCGCTCGATGAGCCTCGGCCCGGAGGTGCTCCACGCCTCGATGGAGCTCTACAAGGCGATCATGTTCGGCCCCTCCCCGCTCAGCAGGCAGGAGCGCGAGCTGCTCGCGACCGTCGTCTCCGCCGAGAACGAGTGCTACTACTGACGGCGCTCGCACTCCGACGACCTCCGTGCCGAGGGCGCCCCAGACGAGCTGGCGACACATGCGGAGCACGACTGGCGTCGCGCCGATCTCGACGAGCGAACGCGCGCCCTCTGCGACTACGCCTGCAGGCTGACGCACGTGCCGTCCGCGGTCGGCGCCGAGGACGCCGACGCGCTGCGGGCCGTCGGCCTCGACGACGCGGCGATCCACGACGCGATCCAGGTGATCGCGTACTTCAACTACATCAACCGGATCGCCGAGGGCGTCGGGACCGATCCCGAGCCCGAGTGGGAGCCACGCACGTACGACCCCCCGCGTGGGCCCCGCTAGTCGAGAGCGGCCTTGATCTTCGCGATCGCTCCGGCCTCGGGCTGATCGCCGCCGCCGGCCGCCTTGCCGACCGCCTCGGCGAGCTGCAACACGAAGACGCGGTAGGCGTCGAGCTCGTCGGGCGCCTTGCTGCGGAGGGTCTCCACAGCCGCGCCCAGAGCGGCGACCGTCTCGGCCTCCACCTCGGGAGGAGAGTCGGTCAGGCCGAAACCCCCGGGGCGCTCCGACGCGAGGTCGCGGACGAGCTGGCTCGCGTCGTCACGGGCCCCGGCGAGGTGCTTGGCCAGCGAGGACGCCTCCTTGAACGTGTCGAAGAAGCCCCGGTCGCTGACCGCGACGAGCAGACCGGCGCCCGTGGCGCCCTTTCGTAGCTGCTCCCACTCCTGCTCCGTGAAGTCGGGCTTTCCGGCCACGTCGGGCCTCCTCTCCGGACGACGACGCGCACATCCTCGCAGCGCGAGGCGTCACCGTGCGTCGCGTGCCGACCGACGCAGCACGCGACGGTCGCCGATGCGTCGGGTGAGCCCGTCGACGTCCATCCGCTCGAGCAGGAGCTGGGCGTCTCGGCGGCCGACGCCGGCGAGGTCGCGGAACCGAGCGAGGGTGACCTCTCCGTCCGCGCCGCACTCGGTCACGACGAGGTCGCGCGCGACCTCGTAGGCGCCTGCGCCGACGGCGAAGCCGTCGCCGAGTCGCACCAGCCGGCCGTCCGACTCGAGGAACCGGGCGAGCTCGGCATCGTCGACCTTCGTCGCCGCCAATCCGCCGGCGGCGAGCGCCCGCTCGAGCGCCTCGGCAGCGTCGCTGCGCGCACCGAGCGAGGCGGCCGTGCCGGGGAGCACCACCTTCGCCCCACGGCGCTCGACAGGAAGCAGGTCGAGCACGGCCGCGGCCCACGGCTCGGCCGGCAGGAGCTCGGCGAGCACGAGCCCCGGATCGAGCGGCGACCGCTCGGCCCGTGCGCGCAGGCGCCCCTCGACCTCAGCAGCCGTCTCCTCCAGCCACGTGTCCGAGAACGCCCACCCGTCGACGACGCGAACGGCGTCGAGGCCCTCCTCGAGCTCCGCTCCGCCGAGCAGGGCTCGCGCGGCGAGCTGCTCGACGCTCACCGGAGCGTGGACGAGCGCCCGGACGATCGAGGCGGGATCGGCCTCGCCGAGCAGCCTGTCGCGCTCGGCGTCCACGCGGCGCGGCGGTGCGGGGTCGAGCACGACACCGCCGCCCACGGTGGTCTCGCCCCGGAGGACGACGCGGTCGCCCCGCGCCGCGACGACCGGGCCGGCGAGGCGGAGCTGTGCATGCCGGTCACCGACGCGCACGACGCGCGCCGGGATCCTGCTCGTCCCGTGGTGGACGGACAGCCGGGCGCCGTTCGGGATCGGCTCCAGCTCCTCGAGGGCGACCTCCAGCCGGTACGAGCGAGGAAACGACGCGGCCGCGACGAGCGCGTCCCCGCGACGGACGTCCTGAAGCTCGACGCCGGGGAGGCTGACCGCCACGCGCTGCCCGGCCTCGGCGCGCGGGACCGCGGTGTCGTGTACCTGCACCGACCGGACGCGGACGTCCCGACCGGCCGGCTCGAGCCTCAGGCGGGCGCCCTCGGCGATCGCGCCCGACCACAGCGTGCCGGTGACGATCGTGCCGATGCCCTGGAGCGTGAACACCCGGTCGACGTAGAGGCGCGTCGGGAAGCCCGCGCTGCGCTGGGTCGTCCCGCTCGCGGCCGAGCCGAGGGCTGTCCGCAGCTCGTCGAGGCCGACTCCGGTGATGCCGCTGACCGCGACGACCTGCGCCTCGGGAACGAGCTCCTGTGCCTCCTCGAGCGCGAGCTCGAGGGTCTCGGAGTCGACGGCATCGGCCTTCGTGACCGCCACGACGCCGCGGTCGACACCGAGGAGACGCAGGATCTCGAGGTGCTCGTGCGTCTGCGGCCGGGCGCCCTCGGCGGCGTCGACGACCAGGAGGAAGAGGTCGATCCCCGTCGCGCCCGCGACCATCGTCCGGACGAACCGCTCGTGACCGGGGACGTCGACCAGCGAGAGCGTGCGCCCGTCGGGCAGCGCGAGCGGCGCGTAGCCGAGGTCGATCGAGATCCCGCGCGCGCGCTCCTCCGGTAGGCGGTCGGTGTCCTTGCCGGTGAGCGCGCGGACGAGCGTCGTCTTGCCATGGTCGACGTGCCCCGCGGTACCGACGGTCAGCGCCATGGCTCGCGCGACCTCGGGAGCTCGTGTCGGGTCAGCACGAGCTGGAATCACAGAGCGCAGTGGGGCTCGGGATGCGCTGGTGTCGATTCAACACAACGCCCGGCGTGCCCGCAGGACCGCCCGCGCAACTTCGTCGACATCCTCCCCGCGCAGGGTGCGCGCATCGAGGAGCAGACGGCCATCGCGGACGATCCCGACGACCGGCGGCTCCCCGAGCCGCAGCTGCGCGGCGAGCGCCTCCTCGATCGCGCACGCGGCGCTCGGCAGCTCCGCGAGCGGGAGCGCGCCTCCGCCGACCCGGGCGACCGTCTCCTCCACCTCGCCCCCGACAAGCCCGGCGAGGCGCTCGGCACGCGCCCGCACCTGCTCGAGCGGCTCGTCCAGCATGCGCAGCACGGGAACCTCCCGCCGGGCCCTGGGGAGGTCCGAGAACAGCTCGAGTGTCCCTTCGAGCGCGGCCAGAGTGAGCTTGTCCGCGCGCAGCGCGCGCTGGAGCGGGTGACGACGAAGCCGCTCGACGAGGCCGGCACGTCCCACGACGATGCCCGCCTGAGGACCACCGAGCAGCTTGTCGCCCGAGAAGCAGACGAGGTCGGCGCCGGCGGCAACGCTCTCCGCAGCGGTGGGCTCGTCGCCGACATCCAGGAGCGCCCCCGATCCGAGGTCGTCGACGAGCGGTAGTCCGGCTCGCTTCGCGATCCGCGCCAGGTCTCCCGTCGCGACCGACGCCGTGAAGCCGACGATCCGGTAGTTCGACTGGTGCACGCGCAGAAGCGCTGCCGTCCCGGGGCCGATCGCGCTCTCGTAGTCCGCCGCTCGTGTCCGGTTCGTCGTGCCGACCTCCACCATGCGCGCGCCGGAGCGCGCGAGGACGTCGGGGATCCGGAACCCGTCACCGATCTCGACGAGCTCGCCCCGCGAGACGACGACCTCGCGGCCCTCCGCGAGCGCGGCGAGGGCGAGGAGGACCGCCGCCGCGTTGTTGTTGACCACGAGCGCAGCCTCGGCCCCGGTCAGGCGGCGCAGCGCGTCGGCGACATGCTCCTGTCGAGATCCTCGTGCGCCCGTGTCGAGGTCGAGCTCGAGGTTCGAGTACGCCCCGCCGACCTCGCCCACCCGCGCGAGCGCCGAGGGTGCAAGCGGCGCCCGGCCGAGGTTCGTGTGGACGATCACCCCGGTCGCGTTCAGCACCCGTCGCAGGGAAGGAGCGCGAAGGCGCTCGAGCTCCGCGCGGGCAGAGGCCGTCACGTCGCCGGGGTCGTCGCCGGCCTGGATCGCCTCCCGCGCGCGGTGGAGGGCACGACGGGCAGCCTCCGTCGCGAGCGACCGCGGGGCTGCCGCGAGGGCGTCGTCGGCGAGCAGCCGGTCGACCGAGGGAAGGCCGCGCAGGTGCACGGTCTCAGTCTAGGAACTGCCGAGCCGGGGAATCACCTCGCGCAGGAGGGCGACGAGGTCGCCCGCGGCCCGTGCACCCACCTCGAGCACCTGCTCGTGGTCGATCGGGTCGGGCGAGACGCCCGCGGCCGCGTTCGTCACGCAGGAGAGCGCGAGGCAGCGGATCCCCATGTGCCGCGCGGCGAGCACCTCGGGCACGGTGGACATCCCCACCAGGTCCCCGCCGAGCGCCCGGATCATCCTGATCTCGGCGGGCGTCTCGAACGCCGGCCCGAGCCACGCTGCGTAGACACCCTCGCCGAGCTCGAGCCCGAGCCTTCCGGCGGCTTCGCCCGCGAGCGCGCGGTACTCGGGGTCGTAGGCATCGGACATGTCGGGGAAGCGAGGCCCGAGCGTGTCGTCGTTCGGGCCGATCAGCGGCGAGGAGCCCTGGAGGTTGAGGTGGTCGGAGATCGCGACGAGCCGCCCCGGCTGGAGCGACGGGTCGATCGCGCCGCAGGCGTTCGTGAGCACGAGGCTGCCGATCCCGAGCCTGCCGAGGACGCGCACGCCGAAGACGACCTTCGCCGGCGGAACCCCCTCGTACAGGTGCGCGCGGCCCTTCATCACCGCCACCGGGGCGCCGCCGAAGTGACCGAGGACGAGCGTGCCGCTGTGACCGACCGCCGTCGACCGCGGCCAGCCCGGGATCTCGCCGTACGGGATCGCGACCGCTTCCTCGACTGCGTCCGCAAAGCCCCCCAGCCCGCTCCCGAGCACGACCCCGACGGCCGGCTGCACGGCGGTCTGCGCCCGGATCGCGGCGAGGGCCTCCCCGAGGTCGTCGCTCAGGTCGAGCCCTCCTCGCGGCGCGAGCCGATCACCGCGACGATCCGCTCGACCGCCTCGGCCGGCTCGTCGGTCAGATACAGCAGGTCGAGGTCACCCGACGAGACGTACCCGTCCGCGAGCATCTCCTCGCGTAGCCACTCGACCATCTCCTCCCAGTAGTCCGAGTCGAACAGGACGACCGGGAAGGTGCCGATCGTCCCTGTCTGGATCAGGGTCAAGGACTCGTACAGCTCGTCCATGGTGCCGAAGCCGCCCGGGAAGATCACGAACCCCTCGGCCGCCTTCACGAACATGACCTTCCGGGCGTAGAAGTGCTTGAAGGTCAGCGCGATGTCGCAGTACCCATTCAGCCCCTGCTCGTGCGGGAGCACGATGTTGAAGCCGACGGAGAGGCCGCCGCCGTCCTTCGCCCCGCGGTTCGCGGCCTCCATCACGCCCGGGCCACCGCCGGTCACGACGGCAAGGCCGGTCTCCGCGAAGAGCCGAGCGGTCTCGCGTGCGGCCTCGTAGGTGGGCGACCCGTCCGGGACGCGGGCGGAGCCGAAGATCGAGACGGCCGGGCGATCGATCTGCTGCACCGCCTGGAAGCCGGCGAGGAACTCGGACGCGATCAGCGAGACGTCGCCGGCGAACGTCTCCTGGGAGCGCCGCAGCACGCGGCGGTCGAGCCCGCTCGGCTGGCTCACAGGCGATCCTGCGGGACGTGGGCGACGAGCATCCCGAGGACGAGCCCGGCCACCGTGATCACCGAGACCAGCACGACCACGCCGGCGAGCCGCCGCGCCCGCGTCGGGCTCGCCGCGCCTCCGCCCGCGCGCAGGACGCGCCAGGAGCGGAGCACGTGACCCCCGTCGAGGATCCCGATCGGAGCGAGGTTGATGAGGTTCAGCAGGAACCCGGCGTAGGCGAGCGCGCGCAGCAGGTCGGAGTCGAGCGACTCCGCCGCCGCCAGGCACGCCGCGGCGCCGATGCCGCCCGCGATCGGCCCGGCGAGCGAGACCCGAGCGTTCACCCAGGGGTCGAAGCGCATGTTGCGCAGCGCCACGTATGCGCCGAGGAACGGGATGAAGACCGGAAGCTGAGGGTCGAGCCCCAGCCGACGGGCCTCCACGTAGTGGCCCAGCTCGTGGACGAGGATCAGCAGGACGACGCCGATCGCGAACGACCAGCCCCAGATGAGCGCGTAACCGCCGACGGCGAGGAAGATCCCGAAGAACTTCAGGGTGAAGGCGCCGAACTTGACGATCAGCCCGATCGCGACCACGAGCGGCGCGAGCAGCTTGCCGAGCAGCGATCGCCGCGAGCGGTCGTGCTCCGAAGGAAGCGTGCGCGGCTCCGGTGCGGTGACCGGGTCGAGGTCGCGGTAGCGCGGATCGCTCACGGCGAGCCGGCTCCCGAGGCGCGTGACCGGTTCAAGAGCCCTGCCCGATCCATTCCTCGCCGCCCACGTACAGCTCCTTCTTCCAGAGGGGCACCGTCTGCTTGAGGGTGTCGATCGCGTCGCGGCAGGCGTCGAACGCGGCGGCCCGGTGCGGCGCGGACACCGCGATCACGACGCTCGTCTCTCCGATCTCGACCGGGCCGACGCGGTGGTGGATCGCCATCTCGAGCACCTCGTGGCGCTCGCACACCTCCCGCGCGATGCGCTCCATCTCGGCCTCCGCCATGCCCTCGTAGGCCTCGTACTCGAGGCGGATCACGTCGCGGTCGCGAGACCGGGCACGGGTCGTGCCCACGAACGTCGCGATCGCCCCGGCCCGGTCGGAGGCAACCTCGGCGGCAACGCTCTCGATCGAGAGCGGGTCCTTCGAAAGGCGGAACGCGCCGCCGGAGACGGGCGGGATCAGCGCCACCTCGTCGCCGTCGGCCAGCGGCGTCCCGCGCTCGACGTACGAGCGGTTGACGGCATACACGAGCCCCGACGGCTCCTCGCCGAGGCCGAGCGCCGGCCACACGTCGTCGATCGAGGCCCCGTCCGCCAGCTCGAGCGCCCGCTCCCGCGCGCCCGCCTGCTCGCGCAGCGCGGCGAAGAGCTTCACAGCGACCTTCACGCCGGCCAGCGTATCCGGCGGGTGGCGCCCGACGCGGTGTCATGTTACATGTCTCCCATGGCGACTCTCCTTCCCCGCGCGAACCTCAACGACCAGGTCTACGACACCCTGCGCCAGCGGATCCTGATGCGGGACCCCGGCCCGGGAGCGAAGCTCAGCCTGCACGAGCTCGCGGCCGAGCTGGGCGTCTCACGGAGCCCCGTCCACCACGCGCTCACCCGCCTCGTGTCCGAGGGCCTCCTCACGGTCAAGGCACGCCGGGGCTACTTCGTGACGCCGGTGAACGCCCAGGCGCTGCTCGAGGGCTACGAGGTCAGGCTGGCGCTGGAGCTCCACGCCGCCGACGTCGCCGTCGACACCGCCTCCGACGAGCAGGTCGCAGAGCTCCGCCACCTCCACGAGGCGACCGTCGAGGCGATCTCGCACGACGAGTGGGACGTCGCGAACGCGGCGTTCCACGACGCCCAGGTGGAGCTCGCGGGCAACAGGCTTCTCTCCCGCTTCTACAGCGAGCTGTCCGTGAACCTGATGATGCAGGTGATCCGGGGCGGCCGGGTCGAGCGCCACGAGCATCTCGTGACCGAGCACGAGGCGATCGTCGCCGGCTTCGAGTCCCGCGACCGGGCGGCGGTGCGTAGGGCGATCACCCGCCACGTCGAGTCCGGGCGCCGCATCGCCCTCGAGGCGGTCGAGCGCGCGGGCGGGGCGCTCTAGCCCGCTCTCCGCTCCGATCCGCGCCTGCCGCGGGCGCCTGTACCCGCCCGCCACGAGGTCGCGACTGCCGTCCGTCCACGAGGGAGGCGGCACGGACGGCTACCCCGGCCGAACGTAGGATCAGCGGTATGGCCACCACGCCCGAGCGGCGCCTGACCGAGTCCGGGATCGAGGTGAAGCCGGTCTACGGCCCCGAGGACGCCTCAGGCCCCGCGGAGGAACCCGGTGAGTTCCCGTTCACGCGCGGCCCGTATCCGGACATGTACCGGGGCCGGCCGTGGACGATGCGCCAGTACGCGGGCTTCGGCTCGGCGGACGAGACGAACGCCCGGTTCAGGACGCTTCTCTCGCGAGGCCAGACGGGGCTCTCGGTCGCGTTCGACCTCCCGACGCAGCTCGGCTACGACTCGGACGACCCGGCGGCGGAGGGCGAGGTCGGCCGCACCGGGGTCGCGATCGACTCGGTCGAGGACATGGCCCGCCTGACGGCAGGGATCCCGCTCGGCGAGGTGTCGACGTCGATGACGATCAATGCGCCCGCGGCGCTGCTCCTCCTCTGCTACGAGCTCGCCGCCGCCGAGCAAGGCGTCCCCGGCGAGGCGCTCCGCGGCACGGTGCAGAACGACATCCTCAAGGAGTACGTCGCCCGCGGCAACTACATCTTCCCGCCGCGCCCCTCGATGCGCCTGACGACCGACCTGTTCGCGTACTGCGCGGAGCGCATCCCGAAGTGGAACACGATCTCGATCTCCGGCTACCACATCCGGGAAGCGGGGTCGACGGCGGCGCAGGAGCTCGCGTTCACGCTCGCGAACGGGATCGCCTACTGCCAGGCGGCGGTGGCGGCGGGCCTCTCGCCCGACGACTTCGGAGCGCACCTCTCCTTCTTCTTCAACGCGCACAACGACGTGCTGCAGGAGGTGGCGAAGTTCCGCGCCGCGCGGCGGCTGTGGGCTGGGATCATGCGCGGCCGCTTCGGCGCGACGAGCCCCAGGGCGCAGGCGCTCCGCTTCCACGCCCAGACGGGCGGATCGACCCTCACGGCGCAGCAGCCGGAGAACAACCTCGTGCGCATAGCCGCCCAGGCGCTCTCCGCGATCTACGGAGGCGCCCAGTCGATCCACACGAACGGCTTCGACGAGGCGCTCGCATTGCCGACCGAGCGGTCGGCCACCCTCGCGCTGCGCACGCAGCAGGTCCTGATGCACGAGGCCGGGCCGACGGCCACCGCCGACCCTCTCGGCGGCTCGTGGTACGTGGAGTCGCTCACCGACGAGCTCGAGCGCCTCGCGACCGAGCTGATCGAGCGGATCGACGACCTCGGCGGTGCGGTCGCCGCGATCGAGGCGGGCTGGATGCAGGGGCAGATCGAGGAGTCGGCCTACCGCTGGCAGCGTGAGGTCGAGAGCGGCGATCGCGTGATCGTCGGCGTCAACCGCTTCACGACCGACGAGCCCGAGCGGGTCGAGCTCCACAGGCTCGACCCGGAGATCGAGCGGGCCCAGCGCGCGCGGACGCAGGCCCTCCGTGCATCGCGTGACGCGACAGCCGTCGAGTCCGCCGTCGCGGAGGTGCGGCGGGTCGCAGGGTCCGGCGAGAACCTCCTCCCCGCTCTCCGCGAGGCCCTCGGCGCGCGGGCCACGATCGGGGAGCTCTGCGGTGCTCTCCGGGAGCTCTGGGGCACCTACGACGCGTCCTGAGGGGTCGAAGCCTCCCCGTACCATGACGCGCGTGCCGAGCGGGGTCGTCAGCTCACGTGTGCTCGTCCTCGCAGCCGGGGCGCTGGTCGCACTGGGCGTGCCCGCGCTGCTCGCGCTCTCGTCGAGCGGAAGCGCTCCCGCCGCGACGGCGGCCGCGCCGGACTTCGCGAGGGACGTCGCGCCGATCGTCCGGGAGACATGCCTCGGCTGCCACCGCGACGGGGGCATCGCGCCCTTCGCCTTCCGCACCGAGCGCGACCTCGCAAGCCGCGCCTCGCTGATCGTGGCCGCGCTCACGGAAGGCCGTATGCCGCCGTGGCCGCCTTCTGCCCGCTCCCCCGCCTACCTCGGCCAGGCCGCCCGCACCCTCGACCGCCGCGAGCGGGAGACGCTCGTCCGGTGGGCTCGGTCGCAGCTCGTCCGCCCTGGGCCGGCTCGTCGCGGGACACCGCTGGCGCCGAAACCCACCCCGGAGAGGGCCTTCCCGGGGGAGACCCGCCGCGAGGTCGCCATGCCCGCGGCGTACCGGCCCGCGGGCGCGAACGGGTCGACCGACGACTACCGCTGCTTCCTTCTCGACCCGAAGCTCACGAACGACGGGTTCGTCACCTCGGCCCGCATCGTCCCCGGCGCGGCCGCGCTGGTGCACCACGTGATCCTCTACCGGCTGCCCGCGGCAGCGGTCGGCGAGGCGCGACGTCTGGACGGACGAACGCCCGGCCACGGTTGGACGTGCTTCGGCGGGCCCGGGGTCGGCGGGGGCACGAGCGGGGGAAGAGGCTTCCTCGACGACGCAGGCTGGATCGCGGCGTGGGCGCCGGGCTGGGGCTCCGACCGGCTGCGCACGGGCACCGGGATCGAGATGCCCGCGGGGAGCCGGATCGTGATGCAGGTGCACTACAACCTGCTCAACGGCAGGCGGCCAGACCGGTCGCGGGCCGTCCTCACGACGGTCCCCGCCGACAGGCGGCTGACTCCCGTCCAGACACTGCTCCTGCCCGCGCCGGTGGAGCTCGCCTGCCGGCGCGGCGAGAGCGGGCCGCTGTGCGAACGCACGGCGGCAGTCTTCGACCAGGTCGATCGCTTCGGTGCCGACTCGGCGCTCGTGGCGTCGGGCCTGCTCCTCCTGTGCGGCAAGGACGCCGCCCGTCCCGTCCCGAGCGTCGTGTCCTCGTGCGAGCGGAGGCTGGACCGGCCGGTCACGATCCAGGCGGTCGCGGGGCACATGCACCTCCTCGGCCGCTCGATCCGCGTCGAGCTGAACCCCGGCACACCCCGGGCTCGGCTCCTGCTCGAGATCCCGCGGTGGAGCTTCCACTGGCAGGCCTCCTACACGCTCCGGCGGCCGGTGGAGGCAGGGCCCGAGGACGTCCTGCGGGTGACGTGCCGGCACGATGCGCGCCTGCGCCGCGGCGAGCCGCGGTACGTCCTCTGGGGCGAGGGGACGACAGACGAGATGTGCCTCGGGGTCCTCCAGGTCACGCCGCGGTAGGAGCGTCGGTGCGCATCCTGCTCGTCTCCCAGATGTACCCGGGGCCGGACGCGCCGGCCCTCGGCACGTTCGTCGCCGAGCTCGAGGCCGGGCTCGCAAGCCGTGGCCACGAGCTTGCGCGGGCGGTCGTCGACCGGCGCGGCGGGCCCTCGCGGCATGCGGTGCTCGCGCGTGACGTGGCGACGACGGCGAGGCGGTTTCGGCCGGACGTCGCCTATGCGCACTTCCTCGTGCCGGCCGGCCTGCTCGCCGTCCTCGGCGGCCGTGCGCCGACCGTCGTCACCGCGCACGGCCAGGACGTCGAGAACGCCCTCACCTCCCGGATCGTGCGCGCCGCCACTCGTCTCACCGTGCGCCGGGCCGCAGGCGTGATCGCCGTCTCGCACTGGCTTCGCGACCGGCTCGAGTCGGCGGTGCCCGAGGGCCGCGGCCGCATCGAGGTGATCGACTGCGGCGTCGACCTCGAGCGCTTCGCGCCCGCCGACGCCCGCGCGGCCCGGGAGGAGCTCGGCTGGCACGTCGAGGGCACCGCCTTCCTCTGCGCCGGGTCGCTCACCGAGCGGAAGAACGTGCTCCGCCTGGCCCGCGCATTCGCCCGCCACGGCGAGGGGACGCTCGCGTTCCTCGGGGAGGGGCCGCTGCGCGGCGCGCTCGAGGGCCGCCCCGGCATCCGGCTCGCCGGCACCCTCCCACACGACCGGATCCCACATTGGATCGCCGCCGCGGACGTCGTCTGCCAGCCGAGCCTCGTCGAGCCGTTCGGCCTGGTGACGCTCGAGGCGCTGGCGGGCGGCCGCTCGGTGGTCGCCACCAGGGTCGGGGGCCCGCCCGAGTTCGTGCCGCCGGAGGCCGGCGTTCTGGTCGACCCGGCCGACGAGCTAGCGCTCGCCGCCGCGCTCGCGAACGCCGCGGCCATGCCGCGCCCGAACCTCGCCGGACGCGCCGTGGCCGAGCGCCACGACATCCACGGCCAGGTGTTGCGGATAGAGGCGGTCCTGGAGCGAGCCGCGGGGGCGCCCGCCGTCGCGGGCGCCCCGGCCGTCGACGGCTAGGCGGCGGGAGCGCCGCCCCGGCGGACGGCGTCGAAGTCGTCCCTGAGGTTCGTGTCCCCCTGGACGGCGATCTTGTGGGCGATCCACCCGAGGATCGCGCCGACGAACGGGAAGATCAGGTAGATCCAGAGATCGCTGAACTCCGTGCCCACCAAAGCGGGACCGAGGCTCCGCGCCGGGTTCACGGAGGAGCCGCTGATCGGGATGATCGCGACGTGGATGGCGAGCAGGGCGAGTGGGATCGCAAGCAGGGCCGTCCCACCGTAGGTGCCGCTCTTCGTCACCTGGAGGATGACGGCGACGAACAGCGCGGTCATCATGACCTCGACCACGATCGCGGCCCAGTTGTCGGATGCCTGGGTGGTCGTGGCCGCAACCGCCTCGTCGTTGAAGGCGATCAGCACGACCACGGAGGCGAGGATCGCCCCCACGACCTGCGCCACGACATAGCCGATCAGGTCGTCCATCGTGATGCGGCGATCGAGGAACGCGGCCAGTGAGACGGCGGGATTGAAGTGCCCGCCCGAGACCTCGCCGAACGCATAGAGGCCGACCAGGAGCGCCAGACCGAAGCCGAGCGCGATCGACACGATCCCGAGACTGTCGCCGGCGGACGCGGACACGATCGCGAACGAGCCCATCCCGACGAGCGCGAACGTGCCGAGCGCCTCGGCGAGGTACTTCTGGGTCTTCCCCATGGCTACTGGCTCCCTTCCGAGGTCGGAGACGGGAAAAGTCTGTCGAACCCGTCGGCTGGAACCGGCCGCGCTCAGACCCCGGAGGCCTTGTCCAGGTCCGCGAGGCGCACCTCGACGAGTGGGCGGACCGCGTCCTCCAGGCCCGCCTCGCGCGCCACGGCGAGCGCCTGCTCGTAGCTCTCGCGCACCTTCTCCGGCGCGACGCCCTGCTTCAGCCTGTTGTCGCCCGTCACGAGGAACCGCTGGATCCTCGCCCGTGCGTCGTCGCCGGCGGCCATCGCCCGAGCGTAACGACCTCACGACGCCGGTACCATGGCGCGGTCATGATCCCCGTCTTCGCGGTCCTCCAGGTCATTCTCGGCGCCGGCCTGATCGGGCTCGTGCTGATGCACTCCGGGCGCGACGCGGGCTTCGGCGGGATCGGGTTCACGCCCACCTCGCAGGGCGGCACGCACATCGTCGAGAGAAACCTGACGCGGCTGACGGTCGCCGTCGCGATCGTGTTCACGGCGAACACGATCGTGCTCTACCGCCTGCTCGCGTAACCCGTCGCGGCGGGCACCTCCCGCTATCATCACGTGTCCACGCGCTGGTGGCGGAATTGGTAGACGCGCCAGGTTGAGGGCCTGGTGGCCATTGCGGTCGTGGAGGTTCAAGTCCTCTCCAGCGCATGTCGCGCGGGGGAACCCCCCTGGTTCCCCCGCGCCTCCTCCAGCGCAGTACGCCGCAGTGCCGATCGGGCGTCGCCGCCGGCAACGTCGGCCTCCGGCCGCGCGCGGGCGGGCGTCGATCGCGCAGACGCCATTGACGTCGTCCGGAAGGATCCCTACCCTTCATGACGAACATACGTTCGTCGAACCCCACCAGGAGGCGACCCGTGCCGGCCGAGACACCTCTCACCGCGCGTCAACAGGAGATCTGGCAGTTCCTCGTCACGTACGTCGACGGACACGGCTATCCGCCCACCGTCCGCGAGATCGGCGAGGAGGTCGGGCTCGCGTCCCCCTCCACGGTGCACGCGCACCTCGCGAACCTCGAGCGCGTCGGGCTGATCCGGCGCGATCCCACCAAGCCGCGCGCGATCGAGCTGACCGGGCACCGGCGCGTCGAGTCGCCGGGGTCCGCGGACGTGCCGCGCCTGCCGCTCCTCGGGCGCGTCGCCGCGGGCAGCCCGCTGCTCGCAGAGGAGAACGTCGAGGACGTCGTCGCCGTCCCCGAGTCGATCGGCCGCAGCGCCGACTTCCTCCTCACCATCCACGGCGACTCCATGATCGAGGCGGGGATCCTCGACGGGGACACGATCGTCGTCCAGCGCCGTGACGACGCCCGCAACGGCGACGTCGTCGTCGCGCTCGTCGGCGACGACGAGTCCGCCGACGAGGCGACGGTCAAGACCTTCTACCGCGAGGCCGACGGCCGCGTCCGCCTCCAGCCGGAGAACGCCGCCCTCGAGCCGATCTATGCCGACCACGTGCAGATCCTGGGGAAGGTCGTGGGGGTGTTCAGGAGCCTCGGATGACCGCCCAGGTGACACCCCTCGCGCGGACGCTCGACCAGGAGCTGCTCGCGCTGTCCCGTGGCGCGAGCTTCGAGTGCCTCTGCTGCGGTGAGTTCGTGATGCGTCTGCGCGGCGTGCTCGCCTGCCCCGAGTGCCGGTCGCTCCTCGCCGACGGCCGCGAGGTCCCGGAGGTCGTGCTCCCGAGGACGGGCGCCGTGTCTGCGTGCTGAGCCGGTTGGCGCGGCGGCCGCCCCGCGCTACCTTTGGTGGAGCAGGCCGGGTGGCCGCGGGCGCGGGGACTGTCCCTCGGGA
>NZ_DASTCS010000057.1:0-112109 GCF_035710885.1 Gaiella sp.
CTCAACGTAGGCGTCCCGCGTCACCTTCATGCGTTGAGGACCGACGTGATGTTGTCGCTCGCCGACTTCGCCGCCTGCCGAACGCTCAGCTTGCCGGTGAGGATCTGGTCGAGCATGTTGCGGAGGATGTTGCCGTTCTCGACGTTGACCCAGTTCTTCGCGGTCGGCACGAACCAACTGCGACGGGCCGCGCGCTCGAAGACGGTGTTTCCGAGCAGGCTCGTCGTGTTGGGGATGTTGCCGATCGCGCGCAGTCCCTGCATCGATGCGTTGCTCGTGTAGGCCTTGATCCAGTCGACCGCGAGGCTCTTGTTGGCGCCCACCGGCACCGCGAGGAGCGACCCGCCGAGGAAGCCCGGCATCGGCTGGCCCTTGGTGCGGCTCGGCATCACGAACTGCCCCGTCGTCGCCTTGTACTTGTCTCCGACGCAACAGCTGAACCAGCCCGGCCCGACCATCGACGCCGCGCGACCCTGGGCGTAGACGTCGTACGGGTTGGGATGCGTCTCGTCGGTCGTCTTGCTCGCGCGCGACGCCGCGAGGAAGAAGTTCCGGTACGCCGTCAGCCCCGCGATCGACCTCGGGGAAGCGAGCGTGCCCTTCCACTTGCCGCTGACCTGCTTGGCGATCGCACCGCCGTGGTCGTAGACGAAGCCCATCGCGACGTACCAGTCGGTGCCGGCGACGTAGACGGGCGAGAACCCGCGCGTGTCGTTCCGGGCTCCGAGCTTCTTCGCCGCCACGGTGAACTCCGCGAGGCTGGTCGGGACCTTGAGCTTCGCCGCGCGGAACAGGTCGGTCCGGTAGGTGACGACCCTGGACCCGGCGTAGTACGGCACGCCGTACAGCTTCCCGCCGAAGCGGCCGGCGGCCGCGAGGCCGTCGAGCCAGGTGCTGGAGTTCGCGAACGAGCCGCGGTCGGACGTGATGTCCTGGAACGCGCCGGCCGCCATGTACTTCGTCATCTCCGTGTTGCCCATCTCGATCACGTCGGGGGCGTTCCCGCCCGCGAGCGTCGCGTCGAACTTCTGGAGATGGTTCCCCCACGTCTGGAACTGCACGTCGACGGCGACACCGGGATGGTCGCGCTGGAACTGTGTGGTGGCGGCCCGGATGATCGCCTTCCAGTTGTCCTTGTCGGCGTCCGTCTGCAGCCAGACGGTGATGCTGTTCGTCGCGGCCGTCCCGCCCGAGGCGGTCGACGCCACGACGGCGAGGGCTGCGCCGACGAGAACTGCGGCGCAGATGATTCGTGCTCTCATGGGCTTGTCCCCCAAGCGCATCGAGAGGCGGCGTCCGTCGTCAGGATGCCCCGGTGGCCGGCGGGGTGAACGACGCCCGAACCGCCTACTGGCTCATACCAATTGGCCACGGTTCGGAACACTGGCACAACGATCAAATGATGTCAAGACCACTTTGCCGACGACATCGGTTGTTTCGACCAGGATTGTCGCGTTCATGCCCTTGCGCTGCGATCGGGTTACCCGTGCGGAAGACTGGACGGTCTCGATCTGGTATTGACCACACGGGTTGCGCGTCAGCCGTGGGGTCCGTTGCGCCGGGACGGCGAGCGGCTGAGCTCGGTGACGAGCTTGTAGCGGTCGCCGCGGTAGATGGAGCGGACGTACTCCACGATCTCCCCCGCTGCCGAGCGCGTCGTGCGCTCGAAGAGGAACGCCGGTGAATGGAGCGGCACGCCGAGCGCATCGGACTCGGTTTCGTTGGTGACGGTCGGCTCGATGGTCTGGAGCCCACCCACGATGTCGATGCCGTACCTCTCGGAGAGGATCTCGTAGAACGACTGCCGCTCGAGATCCGCGGCCGACAGGTCGGGCACGAGTGACTCGCGGACATGGAGCGTCTCGATCGCCATCGTCTCGCGGTCGGCCAGCCGGAGCCTCTGGATGATCACCACGGGCTCGGAGGGCGACACGTGCAGCAGCCGCCCGAGGTGCGCCCCTGCCGGCGTGACGCGCAGATCGAGCGTCCGGCTCCCCGGCACCATCCCGCGACGCTGCATGTCCTCGGTGAACGACGTCATCGTGAGCTCCTGCGCGATCTTGGGCTCGCTGACGAATGTCCCGCTCCCGTGGCGCCTGACGAGAAGCCCCTCGCGCACGAGGTCGTCGAGGGCCGCGCGCACTGTCAGCCGGGAGACGCCGAGCTCGCTCGACAGCTGGCGCTCGGAGGGGATCGCCTCTCCCACCCCCAGCTGCTCGATCAGATCCAGGACTTTGCTGCGCGTCTCGCTCTGCTTCGTCTCGGTCCGCTTCATGCCGCTCCTGTCGGTGCTCGCCCGCACGGCGCGTTGCCCCGTGGACAGCGCTCCGCTCTGCTTCTTCGTGGTCAAGACCACTCCTCCGCCGCCGCGACGGGCAGCCGCTCGCCCATGGGCAGCTCGACCGGCTCCGCGACGAGCGCGCCGCCGTCGTCCACGTCGAAGAAGTGGAACTGCGCCGGGTCGACGGCGAGCTCGTGGCCCGAGCCCTGACGCGCTGATGTGCGGGGATCGATGCGCGCCGTGAAGAGGGTCGTCTCGTCCGGAAGCAGCGACGCGTCCTCGTGGTCGGCGTCGAGACCCACCTGTGGCCGCCTCGCGTCGACCCGGAAGAACGCGTGCGTGTCGGCGCCCAGCTCCTCGAGCACGTCGACCGTGACGGTCAGGCGCGGGAGGTGCGCTGCGGCGTGCGCGCCGTCCGCGAACGCCTCCGGGCGGATGCCGAGGACGACGGGGCCGGTCGCGCCGGGGCGCCGGCCCGGTTCGAGCGGCACCGCGTGCCCGCCGAAGCGAATCTCGTCCTTCTCCACGATCGCCTCGACGAGGTTCATCGACGGCGATCCGATGAAGGCGGCGACGAAGACGTCCCGCGGCCTCGAGTAGAGCGCCTGGGGCGTGTCCACCTGGACGATCCTCCCCTCGCGCATCACGGCCACGCGCTGCCCGAGGGTCATCGCCTCCGTCTGGTCGTGGGTCACGTAGACGGTGGTCACCCCGAGGCGCGCATGCAGCTCCGCGAGCGAGGCGCGCATCCCGACCCGGAGCTTGGCGTCGAGGTTGGAGAGCGGCTCGTCCATCAGGAAGGCTCGCGGCTCGCGGACGATTGCGCGGCCCATCGCGACGCGCTGCCGCTGACCGCCCGAGAGCTGGGCGGGCCGGCGGTCGAGGAGCTGGGTCAGCCCGAGGAGCGAGGCGACCTCCTCCACGCGCCGGCGGGCCTCGGCCTTGGGCGCCTTCCGCACCCTGAGGCCGTAGCCGAGGTTCTCCCGGACGGTCATGTGGGGGTAGAGGGCATAGCTCTGGAAGACCATCGCGATGTCGCGGTGCCGTGGGGCCAGGTCGGTGACGTCGGCCTGGTCGATGCGCACCGTGCCGACCGTGACCTCCTCCAGTCCCGCGATCATGCGCAGCAGCGTCGACTTGCCGCACCCGGACGGGCCGACGAGGACGATGAACTCCCGGTCGGCGATCGAGAGGCTCACGTCGTCGACGGCGACGAAGCCGTTTCCGTAGACCTTGGTGACGTGTTCGAGCTCGATCGTCGCCATCTATCGCTCCCCGCGCGCGGTCGCCCGAGAGTCGCAGGGAGGTAGACCACTTGGGGCCACCCTCCTCCACACTGGTCTTGACCACTCTACCACGGCGTGCATAGACTGGCACACGTGGAGACGGTTCGCAACGATCCCGGCCTCGGTGAGCTCGTGACGGAGGCCTGGGACCCCGCCCACGCCGACCTCGACCTCCGCTCGACGTCCGAGCTCGTCGCGCTCATGAACGAGGCCGACGCAACCGTGGCGGCCGCCGTCGCCCGGGCCCACGACGCGCTGGTGAGCGCGATCGACGCGATCGCCCACCGGTTCGAGGCCGGCGGCCGGATCGTCTACGTCGGAGCCGGGACGTCGGGACGGCTCGCGCTCGTCGACGCAGTCGAGTGCCAGTCGACGTTCGCGATCTCGCCTGGTCGGGTGGTCACCCTTCTTGCCGGCGGAACCGGAAGCCCGGCAGCCGCCCAGGAGCATGCCGAGGACGACGCGGAGGCGGGCGCCCGAGAGGTGCGGGAGCTCACCGTCGGCTCCGGCGACGTGGTGGTCGGGATCAGCGCGAGCGGGCGCACCCCGTACGTCATGGGCGCGCTCGAGGAGGCGGGTCGTGCGGGAGCCCTGACCGTCGCGGTCGTATGCGTGGCGGGGTCCGAGCTCGCGAGGCTCGCCGACCACGACGTGGCGGTCGTCGTCGGCGGCGAGCTCATCGCCGGATCGACGCGGCTCAAGGCCGGCACCGCCCAGAAGCTCGTCCTGAACACGATCTCGACCGTCACGATGGTCAGGGTCGGGAAGACGTTCGGCAACCTGATGGTGGACGTCGTCGCGACGAACGAGAAGCTCCGCGGTCGCGTCCGCCGGATCGTCGGGCTCGCCACCGGGGAGGCGGACGATCGCGTCGACGAGGCGCTCCGGGCCGCCGGCGGCGACGCCAAGGTCGCGATCGTCTCGCTCCTCGAGGGCATCGACGCGGACTCCGCGCGCGAGCGGCTCGCCCGCGCGCAGGGCGTCGTGCGGAAGGCGCTCGAGTCGTGAGGCTGGGAGTCGAAGCCGCGCTCGTCGAGGGCCGCCTCGTCCCCGGAGACGTCGCCGTCGACGACGGACGCGTCACCGCCGTGGGGCTGGGCGGCGCGGGTCGCGGCATCGCCGCGCCGGGGTTCATCGACCTCCAGGTCAACGGCTTCGCCGGGGTCGACTTCCTCGGCGCCGACGCGGCGGGGTACGCGACCGCCGGCGAGGCGCTGGTCGAGACTGGCGTGACCGCCTACCTGCCGACGCTGATCACCTCGGCGGAAGCAGAGCTCGTGGCGGCGCTCGAGGCCGTGCCGGACTCGGCGCCGGGCGCGCGCATCCTCGGAGCCCACCTGGAGGGGCCCTTCCTGGCTGCGACCCGTCTCGGCACGCACCGCATGGCTGCGCGTCGCGATCCCGACCCCGCCTTGATGGAGCGACTGCTCGCAGCCGGGCCCGTCACCCTCGTCACGCTCGCCCCGGAGCTGCCCGGGGCGCTCGAGCTGATCGACCTGCTGCACGCCCGCGGGATCACGGTCTCCCTGGGCCACACCGACGCGACGGCGGTCGAGGCACATGCCGCCTTCGACCGCGGCGTGCGGACGGTGACGCACGTCTTCAATGCGATGCGACCGATGCTGCACCGGGATCCCGGCGTCGTCGGGGCAGCGCTCGTGCGGCCCGAGGTCGTCGTCCAGGCGATCGTCGACGGCATCCACCTCGACCCGGACGTCGTGCGACTGCTCTGGCGGGTCGCGGCCGGACGCATGTCCCTCGTCACGGACGCGATCGCGGGCGCCGGGCTGGGCGACGGGACGTACGCGCTCGGGGAGATCGAGATCGTGGTCTCCGACGACGTCGTCCGCCGCGAGGACGGCGTGCTCGCCGGGAGCGCGCTGACGATGGTCGAGGCGGTGAGGAACCTCGTGGCGATGGGAGCGCCGCTCGAGCAGGCGCTCGAGGCCGCGAGCACGGTGCCCGCGCGCATCCTGGGGCTGCCCCAGCACGGACGACTTGCCCCCGGTGGGCCGGCGGACGTCGTCGTCCTCGACGACTCCCTCGAGGTCGTCCGCACCCTCGTCGGCGAGGAGGCCCGTGTCCCAGGCTGAGAACGGGACCGAGGCCGGAACGCGCTTCCTCTCGGAGATCCGCGAGCAGCCCGCCGCGCTCCGCCGCCTGCTCGAGCACGACGGCGAGATCGCCCGCATCGCGACGATCCTCCGGGAGCGCGACCTGCGGCTCGTGAGGATCGTCGGTCACGGCTCGTCGGACAACGCCGCCTCGTACGGGGTCTACGCATTCGGGCTCCTGCCGAGATGGACGGCGATGCGGGACTCGATCACGCTCACCGTCCACTACGGCACGCCGCTCGACATGGGCGGCTCGACGGTGATCGGCCTCTCGCAATCCGGCCGCACCCCGGACGTGGTCGAGTACGTGCGCGGTGCGAGGGCGGCCGGCGCGTTCACGATCGCGGTGACGAACGACCCCGGCTCGGAGCTCGCCGACGCGGCCGACGCCACGATTCCACTCGCGACCGAGCCCGAGCTCGCGGTCGCCGCCACGAAGACCTACGTCAACACCCTCGCCGTGCTCGCGCTTCTGGCCGGCCACGTCGCCGGCCGCGGCCCGGAGCTGGCCGCCGGGATCCGGGAGGCGGGTGAGCTCCTGGAGGACGCGCTCCCGGGCCTCGAGCGCACGACGGCGGCGCTCGCGCTGCCGTTCGCCTACACGGGCCGGATGTTCGTGATCGGGCGGGGGGTCGAGTTCGCCACCGCGCGGGAGATCGCCCTCAAGCTGCTCGAGACGTGCAGGATCGCCGCCGAGCCGCTCACCGCGACCGACCTCGCCCACGGGCCCGTCGCGGCGCTCGACCCGCTCTTCCCCGTCTGGGCGATCGCGTCGGGTGACCCCACGCTCGCTCCCGTGCAGGAGGCGGCCGCCCGCGCGCGAGAGATGGGGGCCACGCTCGTCGCGAGCGGGGTCGCAGCCGATCGGATCGAAGGCGCGGCCTACCGGGTGCCCGTACCCGCGCCGACGCCTGCGCTTCTCTCCCCCCTGCTCTCCGTGGTGCCCGGCCAGCTCTTCGCCTGGGCGCTCGCTCGGGCGCGCGGGCTCGACCCCGACGCGCCGCACGGCCTGGCGAAGGTCACGCTCGCTCGATAGCCCGCCGGCGGCTCTACACCTTCGGCCGGGCGGTTCGAGCGGCCTGCTGCGCCTTCCTGACACGGTCGAGGAACGACTCGATCGGAAAGCCTGGCCCGGGGTCCCAGTGGTCGCTCCGCCGAAACGCCTTGCTGACCTCGACGTGGCCGGTGATGCCTCTGCGGGCGGCGATCAGGTCGTCGGCGAGGAGCCACCGCACTGGGATCCGCTTGCGTCGGCAGATGTCGGCGACGAGGGTCGCGGCGCGCGCGAGCACGGCCCGCGAGTAGGCGTCCTCCCAGTCACGTGTCGTCTGACGCGCAAACCCGGCCAGCTCGACGCCGATCGAGCGCGTGTTCCCGCCGCGCGCGTGCCAGGCGATGTCCTTCTCGCGCACGCACTGGATCACGCCGTTCGCGTCGACGCAGTAGTGCGCGGAGACCCGGGACGCGGGGGTCCGAAACCAGCGCGCGCAGATCTCGGCGGCGTCCGGCCGCTCGGCGATCTCCATCGTGTGCATCACGACGACGTCGATTGCCCGCCCCCTCGCGACGGTCTTGTTCGGGCTCTCGACGAAGGGGTACGCCACGGCGCCATCCTCTCGGATCGCGGCGCCGGCGCGAGCAGGGCTCGGCCGGGGCTCACCGGCACCGGCGTGCGAGGATCCTATTCGTGGAGACGCCGTCCCGGACGCCTCGCCTGACCGCCGTTCGGCGTGAAGGCTCCCGGGTCACGGCGCTCGAGCTCTTCTTCGACCTCGTCTTCGTCCTCGCATTGACGCAGTGCACCGCGCTGATGGCCGCCGACCCCACGTGGCAGGGGCTCGCCCGCGGGCTGCTCGTGCTTGCCGTCCTCTGGTGGTCGTGGGTCGGCTACGCGTGGGTGACGAGCGTCCTCGACCCCGAGGAGGGCGCAGTGCGGATCGCGATCTTCGCCGCCATGACCGCGTTCCTCGTCGCCGCGCTCTGCGTCCCGGACGCGTTCGGGGACGACGCGTTCGCGTTCGCGTGCGCGTACGCCATCGTCCGGATCGCTCACATCTGGCTGTTCATGATGGCCAGCCGTGACGAGCCGGAGCTGAGGAGATCCGTCACGGGGCTCGCGGCGAGCACGACGACCGGCATCACGCTGCTGGCCTGCGCGTCGTTCGCGGACGGTCGGCTCCAGGGCGCAATCTGGGCCCTCGCGCTCGTCCTCGACGTGGGCGCGCCGCTCCTGTTCTGGTCGGAGGGCTGGCAGCTCGTGCCCGCCCACTTCGCCGAGCGCCACGGGCTGATCGTGATCATCGCCCTCGGCGAGTCCATCGTCGCGATCGGCGTGGGCTCGAACGCAGTCGTCGATGCGGGCGTCGTCGCAGCCGCGGCCCTTGGCTCCGCCATCGCGGCCGCCCTCTGGTGGCTCTACTTCGACGTGATCGCCTGGCTCGCCGAGCGCCGGCTCTCGGAGGCGACGCCGGGACGCGAGCAGAACGAGCTGGCGCGCGACGCCTACTCGCTGCTCCATTTCCCGATGGTCGCGGGGATCGTGCTCGCCGCTCTCGGCCTGAAGAAGACGCTCGAGCACGTTGACGACCCGCTCGCAACCGTCCCGGCCGCTGCCCTCGTCGGCGGCCTGGCCCTGTACCTCCTCGGCCACGTCGGGTTCCGCCGGCGACTCGTCGGGTCGCTCAGCATGCAGCGGCTGACCGGAGCGGTCGTGTTGCTCGCGCTCTTTCCTCTCGCGAGGGAGCTTCCCGCCGTCTGGACTCTCGCCCTCGCGCTCCTCGTGCTCGTGGCGGTGGTGGTGTACGAGGTGACGCAGTTCGCGGAGACACGCGAGCGCATCCGTCACGAGCTGGTTCACGGGCGTGCGCGCGAGTAGAGGAGCGCCTGCGAGGATGCGCGCGTGACCAGACCGATCTGGGCGCCCTGGCGCCTCGAGTACATCAGCGAGGCGGGCGCGCAGGAGGGCTGCGTCTTCTGCGCGGAGGCGCGAGGCGACCTCGGCGTCGAGAGCCTCGTCGTCGAGCGCGGCGAGCGCGCGTTCGTGCTGCTCAACAAGTTCCCGTACTCCTCGGGCCACGTGATGGTCGCCACGCTGCGACATGTCGGCGAGCTCGCCGGCCTCGAGGCCGCCGAGGCAGCGGAGATCCACGAGCTCACGACCCGGGCGATCGACGCCCTCCGGCGCGTCTACTCGCCGGATGCGTTCAACGTGGGCTGGAACCTCGGCGAGGTCGCGGGCGGCTCGATCTCCGGCCATCTGCACGAGCACGTCGTCCCGCGCTGGGCCGGGGACACGAACTTCATGCCCGTGCTGGCGGACATCAAGGTCGTGCCCGAGCACCTCCATGCGACGCGGGAGCGGCTGCGCGCGGCGTGGGGCTAGCCGAGCGTCTCGGACAAACGGGCCATCGCCGTCCAGCCTGCGGGCGTCATCGTCTGCAGGTCGTACAGGCTCCAGCCGCTGATCTTCCCGTCGTCGAGCAGGGCGTCGTTGAACGCCTTCAGCTCCTCGGCGCTCATCCGGTTCGCGACGCCACCGGCGGCATGGACGGCGATGCCGTCCCCGACCGCCGCGCGCAGCAGGCGGAGCGACCGTGAGACGTACCCGTAGGTCGCGTCGTAGCCCTTGAACCCGCCGCCCGTGTAGAGCATCGGCACGAGCGCGTCCACCTGGGCCGCGATCTGCGCCCACGGGAAGCCGGGCCACCAGCTCAGGTGCCGTTCGAAGGCACGGGGCGGGTAGGTGATCGCCGCGATCGGAGTCGTCCCGGCCTCCGCGCGCATCCGGCCGAGCAGGGCGAGCATCCGCGCGGTCCGCTGCCCCACGTTCTTGTGCCTGAGAGACTCGATGTCGAGCGCCACACCGTCGAAGCCGCCGCCCTGCGACGTCCTGAACGAGAGCATCGCCCTGGCGCGACGCAGGTCGCGCGCGTGCCTGTCGTGCCCCGGGAGATACCAGGCGACGACGCGGATGCCGCGCTCGTGCAGGGCGTCGACGATCCGCCCGAGACCGGCCGGCTCGACGACGTCCGTCGCCGAGCGGTCGTTCGCCGTCTCGATCCACACGGTCCGGACGCCGCGGGCGGCGATCCGCGACGCGGTCACGTTCGGCGTCTTGTAGAGCTTCGTGTCGTAGATGTCGATCCAGGTGCCGAGTCCCTGGAACACGTCCGCAGCCGTGCGCTGGTCGGGTGCCGCCCGCCCTTGTGTCGATCCGACACACGCGATACCGACGGTCAGCGTTGTGGCGAAGGCGGCGAGAGCGAGCAGGCGCATCGGCGGAGCGCAGCCTAAGACGCGTGTGTGAGGGTTCCGTGAGCCGCCCGTCTCGTCCTCCGCACGCGGGCCGCGCTCGGTTGGCAGAGCATCAGCTTTCCAGGGAGCATGCGGCGACAGTTTCGAGTGGTAGGTGTGTGCGCGGTCTCGAGCCGTTCTCGAGCCGTGCCCTGGCGTCATTGGGCGGGGAAGCACGAGGCGCAGAAGTGAGATGCCCTTGACGCCGAGATGCTGATCGGTGAGACGATCAGGCGATGCAGCTGCTCGAGGCGAAGCTGTCGGTGCTGATCGTCGACGATCATCCGTCGTTCAGGGCCGTCGCGCAGATGCTGCTCGAGACGGACGGGTTCTCCGTCGTCGGAACCGCGAGCGACGGCGAGTCCGGGGTCGCCGCGACGCTCCTGCTCGCCCCGGACGTGGTGCTCCTCGACGTCGAGTTGCCGGACATCGACGGGTTCGAGGTCGCCGCGCGGCTGCGCCGGGCCGGCTCGGACGCCGCAATCGTGCTCGCGTCGAGCAGGGACGGCGCGGACTTCGGCACGCTCGTGGCCGAATCCGGGGCACGCGGCTTCGTCAGCAAGGCGGAGCTCACGGGCGACGCCATCCGCGCCCTCCTCGCATGATCCTCGACGCGGCTATTCTCGGACGTCCGTGACGGATCTCGTCGTTGCCACGCCCGTCTTTCTCGACCTCACGTTCGTGGGCCTCGAGTCGCCGCCCATGCTGGGTGAGGAGCGATTCGCGGCCGAGCTCCTGCGCTCACCGGGCGGAGGAGCGATCACGGCCGTTGCGGCCGCACGTCTGGGTATGTCGGCCGCGGTCGCGGCGCCGCTCGGCGACGACGTCGCGGGTGACATCGTCCGCTCGATGCTCGCCGAGGACGGGGTCGAGTGGATCGCGACCAGGCCGTCGCCGCGGACGCCGACGACGGTGGTCATGCCGTTCGGCGGCGACCGCGCGATGGTGACCATCGATCCGGGCGCACGCGCCTCGGCCTCCGACGTGGCGGCTCGCGAGCCGCGCGCGGTCGCGGCGAGCCTCGACCAGCTCTACGTCGTCCCCAACGGCGCCACGGCATACGTCACGTGCGGCGACGACGACCTTCGTGCATACGCGGGCCGGCCGCCCGCCGGGCTCGGCGGCGCCCGCGCGCTGTTCGTCAACCAACGGGAGGCGCTCGGGTTGAGCGGCAAGGATACGGCGGCCGATGCCGCCGCGAGCCTCGCGGAGCTGGCCGAGACCGTGGTCGTCACGCTCGCCGCGGAAGGGGCAATGGCGTTCGGCAACGGCGAGGCGTTGGCGGCTCCCGGCGAAGCGGTCGCGAACCCTGCCGACACGACGGGCGCCGGCGACCTTCTCACCGCGGCCTACATCTGGGCCGATCTCCACGGTGCGGACCCCGAGGCTCGGCTTCACTGGGCCGTGCTGTACGCCGGCCTCGCCGTAACGACGCCGACGGGGGTCGGCGGCGCGGTCGACCGGGCGACGCTGCTCCGCGAGGGCGCCGCGCGGGGGCTCACGCCCCCGCCCCTGACCCGCGACTGATCGCGTCCCCGGTGGCGGGGTCGAAGAAGTGCAGCTGCCGATGGTCGACGGCGAGCTCGAGCTCCTCCCCCGGCACGACGCGACGCCTGCCGTCGATCGACGCGCAGAACCGGGCGCGGCGATCGTCGGCGAGCAGAGTTGCGTCATCGTCGGACGCGGCCTCGATCGCGGCACGCGTCGCGTCTGTCTGCACCCGCGGCGCGTCGATCGGAAAGAGCAGGTTCGTGACACCCCCGAGCTCCTCGACCAGGTCGGGACGCACACTGATCCGCGGCTCGCTCGGAGGTGCGTCCGCCGCGTGCCGGAGGTCGGTGGGGCGAATCCCGAGGATGACGTCTCGCGCCCCGTCGTCCACGGGCGACCCCGCCGGCAGCGGCAAGCTGAACCCGGCGAACTCGACGCGGCCATCGCTCACCCGGGCCTCGACCACGTTCATCGACGGCGACCCGATGAAAGCCGCGACGAAGAGGTTCGTGGGGTCGTGGAACAGCCTCTGCGGCGTGTCGCACTGCTGCAGGACGCCGTCGCGTAGCACCGCGACCCGCTGGCCGAGAGTCATCGCCTCGACCTGGTCGTGCGTGACGTACACCGTCGTCACGCCGAGCCGGTCGTGCAGGCGCGCCAACTCCGCGCGCATCGAGACCCGCAACTTCGCGTCGAGGTTGGAGAGCGGCTCGTCCATCAAGAATGCCGTCGGCTCGCGCACCATCGCCCGGCCCATGGCAACGCGCTGTCGCTGGCCACCGGACAGGAGCCCGGGACGCCGCTCCATCAGCGTCTCGAGCCCGAGGGTCGCCGCAACGCCGCGGACACGCCTCGCGCGCTCCGGCTTGGGGACGCGGCGAAGCTTGAGGCCGAAGCCCAGATTGTCCTCCACCGTCATCTGTGGGTAGAGCGCGTAGTTCTGGAACACCATCGCGATGTCGCGGTCGCGGGGGCGCAATCGCGTCACGTCGCGGTCGCCGATCACGATGCTGCCCTCCGTCACCTCCTCGAGACCGGCGATCATCCGCAGCAGCGTCGACTTCCCGCAGCCGGACGGTCCGACGAGAACCATGAACTCGCCGTCACGGATGTCGAGTGTGACGGCGTCGAGGGCAGTGACCCCGTTGGGGTAGATCTTCGTCGCCTTCTCGAGCCGGATCCCGCCCACGTCAGCCCTGGTGCTCCGTCGAGCCTGCGAGCGCCGACTGCAAACGCCTGACGTCGGGGCGTGCACCGACGAGATCCGCGGCGATCAGCACTGCGCCCGCGACGGGCTCGACGTCCGGGTAGACCGGCCGGCCCTCCGGGATGCGCGAGTGGAGGGCTGCGCGGAGTAGCGTCGACGGGTGCCGGAGAACGCCTCCGCAGAGCACGAGCGGGAACGGTGCACCGAGCAGGCCGGTGCGGGCGGCACACACGCGTGCGTAGTCGCCCATGCGGCCGGCGACCGTCTCGACGATCGTGCGCGCCACCGGATCGCCCGCCTCTGCTTCGTCGAGCACAGCGTCCGCGAAACGTCCCGGCTCCGAATCCTCCAGGCCGCCGATCCGCGTGAACGCGTGGAGGAGCTCTTCTGCGTCCGCGCAGCGCCAGCGAGCGAGCGCACGCTCGAGGAGCGACGTACGCGGGCCGAGCTCGAGCATGTGCCGCCACACGGCAGCGAGCGCCTTGGAGCCGAGCGCGAACGCGCCCGTCGAATCTGGCCAGAACCCGAGATGGAAGAGCTGCCCGTCGGCGTTGCGCGCCGTGACCGCTGCATACGTCCCGATCACCACCGCCACGCCCACCATGTCCTCGGTGCCGCAGCGCAGGCCGCCGAGCGCGTCGTTGACCACCTCGGGCTCGTCGCGCAGCCCGAGACGCCCCTGGAGCTCGCTGCGCAGGAATACGAAGTCCTCCGGCCAGTCGGCGCCCGCGAGGCTGAAGGCAGCCGCCGCGAGATCCGCCGCCGTGGCGCGCGCGCCGTCGAGCGCTGCCGTCGTCGCGCGTCCGATCTCGACGAGCGCCGGCTCCGGCCCGCCGGCGTTGTGGATGTCGCCGCATCCCCCGCTGCCGCTGCCCACGATCGTGCCGTCCGCCGCAACCACCAACGCGACGGTCTTCGTGTTGCCCCCGTCGACACCGAGCACGAGTGAGCTCACACCACGCTCCTAGACCGGCAGCAGACGGGCGGGTAGGTGGTGGCGATGCGCAGCCGCGAGCGCGTCGTAGACACGTTCCGCGACCTCCACCTGGCGGACGAGCGGGTTGGCGCTGAGGGCCCGTACACCATCGTCGCGCGTCCCACTCCAACCGGTCTCCGCGGCAAGGGCCTGATACTCCCCGAGCATCTCCACGAGCCCGCGGACGTGTCGTGGAAGCCTCTTCGCGGGAACGACGTCGATGCCCCCCCGGTGACAGCGACCGAGCACCTCGACCACGAGGTCGTCAGGGAAGCCCGGAAGCGCAGCGCCCACGTTCGGCATGTTGACCGGGTGCGTCTCGTCCTTGTCGTTGAAGATCGCGTCCATGACGTCGATCGCGAGCTCCAGCTCGTGAATGCCCCCGCGTGACAGCGACGGGTCGAGCCGAGGGTCGTCGCTCTGCGCCTGCTCCTCGTAATGGCGCCAGTAGTCCGGAGACCAGCGAAGGATGTCCTCGGCGCGCGTGGTGGGCTTCGCCCGGAGCTCCGCCAGGACATCGTCGGTGAAGTAGTAGAACTCGAAGTAGTCGGCGGGGACGGCACCCATCGCCACGGCGAGCTCGAGCTGCCGCCGCCTGCGCGGCTCGAGCGTCGGATCGTCCCGGCGTCGCTCCCACGCCTCCGCGAGCAGCGGCAGGGGGTCCTGACCGTCGTAGTCGTGCTCCACGCCCCAGCAGCCGTGGTTCAGGCCGACCATCGTGACGCGGAGGCGTGCCGGGTCGAGCCCCGCCGTTTCCGCGATCTCGCGGGCGAAGTAGATCGGCCCTTCGCACAGCGAGACGATCTTGACGGGCGAGTGATGCGTGACCGCCTCGGCGACGATGTTCACCGGGTTCGTGTAGTTGAAGATCCACGCGTCCGGGCAGATCTCCTCGATCTCGGCGCAGACGTCCTTCAGCACGTTGATCGCGCGCAGAGCCATGAAGAAGCCGCCGGCACCCTGCGTCTCCTGGCCGATCACGCCGTGATCGAGCGGGATGCGCTCGTCGAAGACCCGAGCCTCGAACCCTCCCGGGCGGAAGGAGGAGAGCACGGCATCGCAGTCGACGAGTGCTGCGCGTCGATCGGTGGTCGCCGTGACGGTGACGTCGAGGCCCCGGGCCTGCGCCATCTTCTCGGCCAGGGTTCGGATCAGCGCGAGCCGGTCCTCGTCGAGGTCGACGAGGACGACCTCCGAGCCGTCGAAGTCGGCGCCGTTCGCCATCAGCGAGGCCATGGTCCCGGCTGCCCTGGTCGAGCCCCCGCCGAGGTAGGCGAGCTTGATCCGTGCCATTCCTATGTCACTCCTTGATCGCCCCGGCGAGCATTCCGCGCACGAAATGCCGTTGAAGGAACAGATACACGAGCACGATCGGCAGGGCGACGAGCACCGCCGCCGCCGCCACCTTGGTCGGATCGCTCGCACGCGCCGCGCCGGCGAAGAAGCTGAGGCCGAGCGGCGCCGTCTGGTGCGACTCGCTGCCCGAGACGAGCACGAGCGCGAGCAGGAACTCGTTCCACGTGTACGTGAAGACGAGCACCGACATCGTCAGCACCGCCGGCATCGCCTGCGGAAGGAGAACGCGCCAGAGAACTCCGAAGCTGGTGGCGCCGTCGATCCGCGCCGCCTCGATCAACGAGCGCGGCGTCGAGCGGAAGAAGGCGCGCATCCAGAAGGTGCCGAACGCGACCGACTGCCCGATCTGGGGGAGGATCAGGGCCCAGTACGTGTTCAGCAGGTTCCAGTGGAGGAGCGGGACGTCCTGGAAGTCGTAGTACAGCGGGATCACCGTCGCCTCGTATGGGAAGATGATCCCGAGCAGGATGATCGGGAACACGATCCGGTCGCCGGCGAAGCGCATCGTGCCGAAGGCGTAGCCCGTGCCGATCGAGAGCACAGCCGAAGCCGCGGTGACGGCCGCGGCGACGATGAAGCTGGACTTGAAGCCGGTAGCGAAGTTGCCCTCCGTCCAGGCGGCCTCGAAGCTCGACAGATCGAGTCGCGTCGGCAACGCGAAGCCGGTGACCAAATCGGTCTTGCGGTGCAGCGCCAGGAACAGGATCGAGAGCACGGGGTAGACCGCGAGCAACGTGAACGTGCCGAGCACGAGGTAGGTGCCGACCCGGTCGAGGCGCCCGGCGGTCAGGTCCGCTCACTCCGGTCGCCGACCCGCAGCACGATTCCGGCCAGCACGAATATGGCCACTGCGAGCACCGTGGCGATGGCGGCTGCGTACCCGACCCGGTTGTACAGGAAGGCGTTCTGGTACATGTACATCGACGGGACGATGGTCTCCCCGCCCGGGCCTCCCGCCGTCGTGTTGTAGACGATGTCGAAGCTGCGCAGGGCGTTGATCGTCGTCAGCACGAAGGCGACGAGGATCTCGTTGCGCAACCCCGGCAGCGTCACGACGAAGAACTCGCGAACCGCCCCGGCGCCGTCGACGCGGGCGGCGTCGTAGAGCGACGTCGGGATCTTCTGCACCCCCGCGATGAAGAGCACCATGCACAGCCCGAACGTGACCCAGCTGCCGATCGCGCCGATCGACGGCAGGGCCCACGTGAAGTCACCCAGCCAGGGCCGCGCGAGCGACCCGAGCCCGACGAGCTCGAGCGCGCGATTGAGGGGCCCCTCGCTTGCGTAGATCCACGTCCAGGCCTGGGCGACGACGACGCCGGCGATCAGCTGCGGCAGGAACAGCGTCGTACGGAAGAATCGAAACCCTCGGATCGCCGTGCGGGTGAGCGCCGCAGTGAGCCCGAGGCCGATGATCACCGGCAGTACTGCGTAGTAGACGATCAGGACGGCGGAGTGCACGAACGAGTCGAGGAGGACGTCGTCCCGCAGCGCCTCGCTGTAGTTCGCGAGCCCCACCCACGTCTTCTCCGTCAGGCCGTCCCAGGAGAAGAACGAGTAGTAGACGGTGTGGAGAAGGGGGGCGAGCGTGAAGAGGACGTAGAAGAGGAGCCCGGGCAGGACGTAGAGCCAGCCGATGTTGCGTGGGTCACCGGGGGCTCGGCCGCCGCCGACACGACGGCGTCTGCGCGGCGCGCCCGCCCCTACGGGGTCCGAGCGCGCCGCGTGTGCTCGCTCTCCATCCGCCACGCGCGGTGGATCAGCGGAGTGTCTTGTCGAACTTCGCCCAGTCGTCCTGGACGGCCTTGGCCATGCCGGCCGGGGTCTGGCGGCCGGCGAGCAGGAGCTGGAACTGGTTCTGGAGCGTCGTGTACATGGACGGCGAGGCCCAGTCGGTGTAGAGCAGCAGCCCGTCGTCGTCGGCGACGAGCTTGAACGCCTTGTGGACGGACGCCAGGTACGGGTCGCCCTTGGGCGGCGTCGCGCGACGGTCGGACGGGATCTGCTGCTGCGAGAACATCAGCGTCTGGGCCCGCTTCGAGGTGATCACGTAGTTGAGCCACTCGGCGCCGAGATCCGGGTACTTCGTCTTCGCGGAGATGTGCCAGGGCCCGGAGAGGCCGCCGATCGAGGTCCAGACGCCGCTCGGCCCCGGCGGGATGGGCATCACGCCGACGTTCGCGGCCCCGAGGCCCGCCTTGATGATCGTCGAGTCCCAGTCGCCGCCGATCCAGAAGACCCCCTTGCCCTTGGCGAACTCGGTTGCCGACGCGTCGTAGCCGAGCGCGTTGTAGTCGTCGTTGAAGTACCCGGCCTTCGCCCACTGCTGGAGCTTGGCGAGCGCCCTGATCGTCCCGGGCGTGTCGTAGCGCGAGCCGGGGACGTGGTAGATCCAGTTCCGCACCGACGCGGCCTTCACGTTCGCGCCCCAGATGCCGCCGAAGAGGTGGATGAAGCCGTACCCCTCCTTGTTGCCCTCCTGGATCACCGGTTCGCCGTCGGGCAGCTTCGCGCGCAGCTGGGCGAGCAGCCGATCGAACCCCGCAAAGGTCGTGGGCATCTTGTTCGGGTTGAAGCCGAGCTGGCGGAGCTTCCTCTTGTTGTAGAACGCGGCGACGTTCTGGCCGGTCTGCGCGATGCCCCAGACGGGGCCTTTGCCGAACGACTTGCCGTCGGGCGTCCAGCGGAACATCCCCCAGGTCGACGGGGCGTAGAGTCGGTCCCACCGGTACTTCTTGATGTACTTGGTGAGCGGCAGGATCAGCTTCGCCTTCACCAGCTGCGCGTCGGTCTGGTAGCCCTGGTTCCCCTCGGTCACGTCGGGCCCGTTACCGGACGCGAGAGCGCGCGGGACCGTGCCGACGAGGCTGTTGAAGTCCTTGAAGACGAGGTTGATCTTCACGCCCGGGTGGGACTTCTCGAACTCCCTGCTCAGCTGTTGGAGCACGGGTTGGAGGCCCGGGTCCTGGTTGTCGTACGACCACATGGTCAAGGTGACGTTCTCTTGCTCGACGCCGTAGGTCGCTCCGGCGGTGACCGCGAGCAGTGTGACGGCGGCAAGGACTCCCAGCAGGCGCCTGTTCACATTCCCTCCCTCGGCTTTGGGGTCGCCGCCCGGGCGGCGGAATACGAGACTATAGAGCGATGGGAGCGGCGGACCGACACCCGCGGACCGCTCTCCGGCGTGGTGAGAGGGTGAGCGTCGCGCTCGGGATAGATGTGGGCGGGACGAAGATCGCCGCCGGCATCGTCGATCTGGGAACCGGCACCGTCCTGGAGCGGCGTCAGACGCCGACCCGCCCCGAGCGCGGGGGAGCCGCCGTCCTGGGCGACTGTGCCGACCTCGTCGGCGAGCTAGGCCACGGACGAATCCCGGTGGGTATCGGGCTGTGCGAGCTGGTCGACCTCGCCGGCCGGCCGACCAGCGCCGACACGATCGACTGGCGTGACCTCGATCCCGCTGCCGCCATCGACGCACCGAGCGTGATCATCGAGTCAGACCTGCGTGCGGCCGCGCTGGCGGAGGCGCGCTTCGGCGCGGGCGCCGGGGTCTCGTCGTTCCTCTTCGCCATCGTCGGGACGGGCGCGAGCGCCTGTCTCGTCCTCGACGGACGCCCGTACGCGGGCGGGCGCGGCGAGGCGATCGTGCTCGGTGCGCCGCCGGTCGAGCTGGTCGCGAGCGGCTCTGCGCTCACCCGGGCGGCCGGGCTCGAGCGCGCCGAGGACGTTCTCGCGGATCCGGCGCACACGGCGCTCGTCGACGCGGCCGCGAGTGCACTCGGCGGCGTGCTGGCGGTGCTCGCCAACGCGCTCGACCCCTCCCTGGTCGTCCTCGGGGGTGGCCTCGGGACCGAGCCGGTCTTCCGGGAGCGCGTCGCAAGGGCGTGCCAGTCACTGCTCGCATACCCCCGCACGCCCCCACTTCCGGTCGTCAGCTCGCGGCTGGCGCCGGACGGAGGAGTGGTCGGAGCGGCTCTCGTGGCTCTCGCAGAGGAGGGCTAGGCTACGCGTCGTGCTCGACGAGACCGGCCTCTGGCGCGATGTGACAGAGCTGCCCTCGTCTCTCGAGGCAACGTTCGAGGACGCCACCGGCGTCGCGGACGTTGCGGCTCTGCTCGGAGCGGAAGGGGTTCGGCGTGTCGTCGCAAGCGGCAACGGCGCCGCGTACTACGTTGCCGTTGCGTTGTGGCTGGCGTCGCTCGAGGGGCCTGCGGGCCCAGACGTCGTCGCGGTGCCGAGCGGCCTGCTCGCACGCGGAGGGTTCGCCTGGCGGCGGGGCGACGTCCTGCTCGCCGTCTCCTCCTCCGGCGAATTTCGTGACCTGGTCGAGGCGGTCGACACCGGCGCGCCGCGGCCGTACGCGGCGGTGACGGCCAACCCACGCTCGACGCTCGGCTTGCGGGCCGAGGCCCGCGCGCTCGTCTCCGTGCCGAACCAGCGTGCCGTCACGCACACGCAGGCATTCTGCGGCGCGGTCGTAGCAGCGCTCGGCATCTGGGCCCAGGTCACTTGTGACTCGGCCCTGGACGATGCACTCCGTCGGCTGCCGGATGAGCTAGAGCGCACCATCGCCGGCGCACGCGCGTGGGTCGACGAGCTCGGCGCGGTCGACGCCGACACGGCGATCGTCTTCGGAAGCGGACCGGCGTGGGCAGGTGCGCTCGAAGCCGCGCTGCTCCTCAAGGAGGTTTCCGGCATCCCGGCCGAAGGGGTCGAGACCCGGGAGGGCGCGACCTCCGCAATGATGTCGCTGCGTCCCGGAGCACTCGCGGTCAGCCTGCCGGCAGGCGCCGAGGATCCGCTGCTGACCGAAGCCGAGGCAATCTGCGCGGGCCAGGGGGCGAGGGTGCTCCGAGCCCCTGGCGGCGAGCACGCCGACCGCCGGCTCGCCGCGGTGTCGACTTTCCCCCCCGCGGCCGCCCTGGCCGTACGGCTGGGGATCGAACGTGGGCTCGACGTCGACCGGCCCGCCTGGACGGAGGCCTACTACCGGGTCGCGAGACGCTCTGCATGAGCCTCGGGCTCGGCGTGATCGGCTGTGGGAGCGTCTTCGCCGGGCCGTATCGAGGAATGATCGAGAGCCTGCGAGTCGCGGGTCGCGTGCACGTCGCCGCCGTCTACGACGTCGACGACGCGAAGCGGCGAGGGGCCGCGGCGCACTTCGACGTCCACCCCGACCTGCTCGGGCCCGACCAGGTCGTCGCCGCAAGCGACGTCGACGTCGTGCTCGTGCTGACGAGCATGAACGAGCACGGACCGCTTGCGAAGGCGGCGCTCGAGGCGGGCAGGCACGTGCTCGTCGAGAAGCCGATGGCGACCTCGTTGGCCGACGCAGCCGAGCTGGTCGAGTTGTCCCGGGCCTCGGAGGGCCTGCTCGTCTGTGCACCGCACATCCTTCTGAGCCCGACCTTCCGCGCCGTCCACGCCGCCGTGCGCGACGGGCAGGTCGGCGATCTCCTCACTGCCCGCGCACGCTACGGCTGGGCCGGCCCGTGGTGGGCCGAGTGGTTCTACGAACAGGGCGGCGGTTCGCTCTTCGACCTCGGCGTCTACAACATCACGAGCCTCTGCGCGCTGTTCGGGCCGGCGAAGCGCGTGACCGCGATGGTCGGGGTGGCGGTTCCCGAGCGCGACGTGAACGGCCGCCGCATCGAAGTCGAGGCCGACGACAACGCCCACGTGCTGCTCGACTTCGGCGACGCGCGCTTCGCGGTAGTCACCACGGGGTTCACGATGCAGCGCTACCGGTCACCCGCGATCGAGGTGTACGGAAGCGAAGGCACCGTCCAGCTCCTCGGCGACGACTGGGCCCCGGAGGGCTGGGAGCTCTGGCGAAATGCCGACGGGGCGTGGCGTGTCTTCCCGGAGCCGGATCCGCACTGGCAGTGGACCGAGGGGCTGCGTCATCTCGTCGACTGCGTCGAGACCGGCCGGCCGACCGTGACCTGCCCGGAGCACGCCTACCACGCGCTCGAGATCGTGCTCGCCGCGCAGGCGGCCGGCCGCGACGGCGTCGCGCGCCCGATCGCGAGCGGTTTCCCCGATCCGATCTACGGCTCCGAGCTCGTCGAGCCCGACGCCGGACGGCTCGCCCACGACCACCGCAGCCACGATGGGCTATAGGGCCTCGCCACGACCGTCCTTCGATGGCCCGACCGCGATCCGCGCCACGGACGCGGTGCGGCACACCTGGGGCGATGAGGGTGCGGGCTTCGTCGAGGACTGGATCTACGTCTCCTCCGAGCTGCTCCACGCGATCGTGTTCGGCCTCCCGCCGGGCGGCGCGTTCCGTCACTCGGAGAGCTTTCGAACGGTGTTCGCCGCCGACGAGCTGCTCCATGTGCTCCAGGGGACGCTCGTGCTCGCCAACCCGGAGACCGGTGAGGTCGTGCGCGCCGAGCGGGGCGACAGCGTCTTCTTCAGACGCGACACCTGGCACCACGGCTTCTCCTACGGCGACGACGCGCTGCGAGTGCTCGAGTTCTTCGCGCCGCCCCCGGCGACGGGTACGTCCGGCGCGTACGCGCAGACGAGGCCGTACCTCGAGGAGAGCAGCTACGCCCGCGCCGGCGTGGTCGGCAACCTCATGGGCGGAGGCCCGGCCGCGCGCTCGTTGCGTGTGGTGCGCCGCGGGGACGCCGTCTGGCAGCTCGACCGCAACGTACTCGTCGGCCTCGTCGTCAGCACCGAGCACCTGACGGTCGGAACCGTGACGGTTCCCGCCGGGCACACGAGCCTGGCAGAGACCCACGGCGGCGAGGAGCTTCTCTACGTCACGCGCGGCGAGCTCCGCGTCGAGGCAGGCGGCGTAGACGCCACTCTTTCGCCGGGCGACGCCTTCTTCGTTCCGTCCGGCACGCCGCATTGCTACGCATCGGACGACGGGAGCATCGCCGAGGGGATCTTCGGCGTGGCGCCGAGCTTCGGGCCGCCCGCGAGCTGATCGAACGAGCCGGGCCGATCACTGCGAGGTCAACTCCAGCTCGCCGGGGCAGTCCTGCCGGGTGACGCGGCCTAGAATCTGGGCATGGCGGACCCGACGAGCGGCCTGGTGAGCCATGTCGTCGTCCGCTAACGACCTCTCCGCAACCAAGCGGCAGGAGGAGCGGCTGCAGGCGCTGATCGACTCCTCGCCGCTCGCGCTCGCGGAGTTCGGCCCGGACACGCGCATACGGCTGTGGAACCCGGCGGCCGAGCGCATCTTCGGCTGGTCCCGCGAGGAGATCCTCGGCCGTGGCGGTCTCCCCATGGCGCCGCCTTGGAAGCGTGCCGAGAGCGAGGAGCTGTTCGCGAGGGTGCACGCCGGCGAGTCGTTGAACGATTACGAGACCGTGCGTCAGCGCAAGGACGGATCGCTTGTCGACGTCTCGATCGCAGCCGCCCCGATCAGAGACGGATCCGGCCAGGTTCTCGGCAACATGGTCGCCTACACCGACATCACCGAACGCAAGACACAGGAGGCGGAGGTCCATCGTCTGAACGCCGAGCTCCACGCCCGGCTCGAGGAGCTCGCCGCGTCGCGAGCTCGGATCGTCACTGCCGGTGACCTCGAGCGGCGCCGCCTCGAGCGCAATCTCCATGACGGCGCGCAGCAGCGCCTGGTGACGGTTTCGTTGTCTTTGCGGCTCGCGCTGGTGATGCTCGATTCCGACCCAGCCGCCGTGCGTGCGGCTCTCGCGGACGCCTGCGACGAGCTTGCCCTTGCGCTCGACGACCTGCGCGAGCTCGCCCGCGGCCTCCACCCGGCGGTGCTCAGCAACCGCGGCCTGCGAGCCGCCGTCGAGACGCTCACAGGCCGAGCTCCCATCCCGGTCGAGATCACGGAGATCCCGGACGGTCGGCTGCCGGAGGCCGTCGAGGCGGCAGCGTACTACCTGATCGCCGAGGCGCTGACCAACGTCGTGAAGTACGCCCAGGCATCCACAGTGCGCGTCCGGGTTGCAGCGGGCGATGCGAGCCTCGTCCTCGAGGTGTCGGACGACGGCGTCGGCGGCGCCGACCCGGCCGGCGGATCCGGCCTACGGGGTCTCGCGGATCGAGTCGAGGCGCTGGGGGGCGCGCTCCATGTCGTGAGCCGTGCCGGCGCCGGGACCTCCTTGCGGGCCGAGATTCCGATCGGGTGGGACGTCCCGCGAGCAGACGGGCCGGCTCACTGACCTTCCCTCGGCCGCGGCGATTTCGAGCATCGTCGGGCTCCGGTTCGCCGGCCCGAGCCGTAGCGTGCCCGGAAAGCGACGGGCGTCTACTGCGGCACGGGGATCGGTAGACGACAGCTACGCGTGCTCGCCCTCCGCGCGGCGAACTTCCCCTTCGGTGCCGACGGCCTCGACCTCCCACTCCGCCCCGAACGCATGCAGGCGGCGAATGCAGATGCGGCCGATCTCGTCGGGCACGCGCGGGTCGAGCCGAACCTCGCCGTCGCGGGCCTCGAGACCGAGCATCGCCTGTATGAAGACGAAGGGGGCCGCGGTGGCCCACGCCTGGGGGCTGCAGGCTGTGGGGTACGGGACGGGAAAGCGGCTGACCCAGCGCTCGAAGCCGGCGAACGCCTCAGGAAGCCGGTAGCCCGTGAAGGCGGCCGCCTCCAGCTGCGCCAGTGCGATCCGGTTCGCCTCGTCGCGGAAGCCTCCGCGCGCGAGCCCGAGTACGACGATTGCGTTGTCGTGCGGCCAGATCGTGCCGGTGTGGTAGCCGATCGGGTTGTAGCCACGATCGTCGGTCGACAGCGTGCGGACGCCCCAGCCCGAGAACATCTCGTCCGACATGAGCTGACCGGCGACGAGGCCTGCGCGTTCCCTGGGGACGATCCCGGACCAGAGCAGGTGCCCGATGTTCGAGGTCATGGAATCGATGGGGCGCTTGTCGCCGTCGAGGCCGACGACGTAGTAGCCGCCGCGGTCCTCGGACCAGAAGTCGCTGTTGAAGCGGTCGTACAGCTGTCCGGCCTCACGCTCGAGCCGCTCGGCGAGGCTGACGTCGCCGCGTAGCCGCCGCGCAAGCTCGGCGACGCGCAGTTTCGCGTCGTAGACGTAGCCCTGGATCTCGGCGGTCGCGATCGGCAGGTGCGGGATCGTCCCGTCGGCGAACTGGACGCCGTCCCACGAGTCCTTCCAGCACTGGTTGCCGAGGCCCTCTCGCGACCGTGTCTGGTACTCGACGTAGCCGTCGCCGTCACGATCGCCGTAACGGTCGATCCAGGCGAGCGCGGCGACGACCTTGTCCCATCGCTCCAGAACGAACGTGTCTTGGCCGGTGAATCGCCAGTACTCCGAGAGGAGGATCAACCACAGCGGCGTCGCGTCGGCGGTGCCGTAGTAGGGGCTGTGCGGCATCTCGCCCAGCCGCGTCAGCTCGCCGCTGCGGACCTCGTGCAGGATCTTGCCGGGCTCTTCGTCCCTGAAGTCGTCGATCTGCATGCCCTGTAGGGCGCCAAGCAGGTGAAGCGCCCCGCGGGCGAGCCCGGGGCCGACCCAGAGCGTCTGCAGCGACGTGATCAACGTGTCCCGGCCGAAGAGCGTCATGAACCACGGGAGCCCGGCGGCCGGGAGGACGTAGCTCTCGCCGAGGAGGTCGCCGGTGATGCGCAGCGCTGCGAGGTCGACGACCGACTGCTGGAAGACGCTGGTGAGCAATGCGCTCTTCGCTTCGAAGCGTGGAATGCGCTCGAGCCAGCCGCTCAACGGCCCCTCGACGGGCTGCTGCCGCCCGCCGAACCCCTCGGCCACGGGTTCGAACGTAACGTTGTTCACCCGCACGCCGACCTTGACCAGCGTCAGGAGCAAGCAGCGCGGCGGCAGCTCGAGCGCCCAGACGGCGTCCGTCCCGTCGACGCGAGGCTGCGCCGCAGCGACAACCTGCTCGGTGGCCGCCTCGACGACCTCGCTGCGCTCGATCCGGATCGTCGTCTCCGCGAGGAACCCGGGCACCTGGTACCGGAAGCGCAGCGATTGTCGGCCGGCACCGGCGGCGACGATGCTGCCACTGCGGTCGCGGACGCCGCTCTTGATCTCGAAGAGATCGGCGAAGTCCGCACCGCAGAGGAGCCGCAACTCGCAGCTGACCGACTCGGACGAGGTGTTCAAGACCGCGATCTGCTCGAGGGCGCCGCCGCCCAAGAGCCGCAGGCGACGGACGGCGACGCTGTGGGCACGGAGGCGGGGTGTGTCGGGATTCGTCAGGAAGAAGGCCGCCGAGTCGTAGTCGACCTGCCCCGACTTGAGCAGCGAGAGAGGCCGTCCATCGAGCTGGAGCTCCCATCGGCTCACGAAGCGCGTGTCCTCGTGCACGAGACCTCCGACCGTTCCCGGCGCCACGTCGCCCCGCGAGTCCGAGAACATGAACGTCCGCCCCTCCAGGACCGCGATCGCGTCGGGGCCGAGGTCGATGGGGTGCGGCCGCTCGTCCTTCCCCGTCGGGGGCGGCCGGGGCTGCGGATACGGATCGCGCGGCGTCGGGCGCCGTGCGACCGCCGCTGTCTCTTCGCCGACGCCCCTATTCGCGCTCATCACGGGTAAGGCTAGAACGTTCGGGTCAACCTCTCGGATCTCCGGCCACCACTGCGGCGTGCGAGCCCGTCTTTCATACCGCTCGCGGCACTGCGTCTCGAGGTGCTTCTGTCTCTCTCGAAATGCCACGCTCCCGAACGCTGGCAGGACTGCGACAGAGCGCCGTGCCTGTTACCGTCGCGAGCGCGACGAACGGGTAGAACCAAGCTACGTACAGCGCCGCCCAGTGCGTGAGGAGCAACTCGAACGCAACCAACAGCGCGCCTGTCAGAGCCGCGAGCTGAAGTGGCGTCTTGCGCCGCGGCACGACCGCTACCGTCATCGCGGCGACCACCAGCAACAGCTGTAGCACCCGCTGGAGCCACTTCAGGTCCGGCAGACCCTCCGCGTGGTAGTCGCCCCAGTCCCAGAGCGAGAACGGCGAGCTTCGGTCGGCCTGGATCTGAAAGCTTCGCTCGTAGAAGACGCGGAACTCGTGCAGCGGATCGCCGCCGAGGAACAGTGCCCAGAACGAGACGAGCGTCGCGGCGACGAACGCCAAGGAGAAGACGAGGCTCTTCCGCCACGCCGCCCGTGGATAGGTCAGCCAGAGGGGAACGACCACGAGCGCGGCAAGCTTCGTCCATCCCGCGAGTGCAACGAAGGTTCCGCGACCCACGTCGGAGCTCGCGGCCCAGAAACCCCATACGAGGAGCGCGGGCATGATCGCGTCGTTCGTGTTCGACATGGACGGGTACTGCGTCAACGGGTTCACCGCCCATGCGAGAGCGAGCGTCAGCGCAAGGGGCGTCCGTCCGAACCGGAACCCGATTGCGGCGAGCCCAAGGATCGCCAGCACGTCGAACAGGAGTGTCGTGAAGTGAACCGCAGGGAGGGCGTCCCACTTCCCGCTCCATCCGAACAGCCAGAGGCCCGGAAGGTACGCGTGATAGTTGACGGGACCGTACGTGTCGCCGAGTGCGTTCGCCGTCTCACAGCGGCCGTTCTCCTGGATCCAGTCGCCGATATCGCCCTCGGGATCCGGTTCCGCGCAGGGCTTGCCGGTGTCCCGGCGCGGGAAATTGCCGTACGGCGTCTCGCCGTTGGCGAGCCGGTCGGCGCCGATCACACCGGCGTACCCGACGTCGAGGACAAACGACCGCTCGTGGTTGAGCCCGATGCGGAACCCGACGGCGAACACCAGAATCCCGGCGAGCACCCAGACCGGTAGGAAGGTGCCGCCGGGAGAGATCCTCCCAGTGAAGCCGATCCAGGCACAGCGCACCATGAGGTAGGTGAGCGTCACCGACGCTGCGATCGTGCTCGCGAACACCCGCCCGTCGTTGAAGAGCCAGAGGTAGATGGAAAACGAGAGGATCGCCAGCACGTCGAGGTTTCGCACGCTCAGCGGTCGTCTGAGATTGGCGAGGCAGAGGAAGAACACGGCGCAGAACGACAGCCAGACGAGCGGGCGATTGATCGACTCCCCGAGCCTGATGCCACGCGCCAGCGGCCAGGCGACCTCGGGCCCCACGAGTGCCTCGATCACGAAGCCGGACGGGTCGACCTTGCCGCCGGCGATTTGGCCGGCCTCGCCGTAGTGCACCGAGACGTCCCAGCGGTTGAGCTGCTTCTTGAACTCTGCCCTCGCGACAGCCGCTCCCCGCGGGTAGCGCTCGAGCCACCTGACCACGCTGGGATTCCCGAGGAACAGCTTCGTGGCCTGCTGCTCTGTGCGGATCCGGGGCTCGGGCGCGTCGGCAGCGCGCGCCGTGCCCGGACATGAGAGCGCGGTGACGACGAGCACCGCGCAGGTCAACAGTCCAGTCGAAAAGGAGAGGCCCCGCCCGAGCGGGACCTCGCGCGGACGGGGCACTCGCGCGATTCGCTCGACGTCAAGCATCAAACCACCGCTGGCTCGCCGCGTCAGGACGTCGGCGACGTGGTCTTCCGATCAGTGGTCGCCGGCGTCGTGGATGTCTTCGGATCCGTCGAGGTCGTGGTGGTTGTCGTGGTCGTGATGCCCGGAGTCGTCGTCCACTCGACGTGCGAGATCTCGTTGCAGCCCGATCCCGAGCCGATGCGTTCGATCCTGACCGTGGCAGTGCCGAGACCCTCCACCGTGTAACACGGTCCGTCCAACTCGTCCTCCGTGTACGAGAAGCATCCCTGGTCGAGCTGGTTTTCCGACCTGGCCTTGATAGCCAGCGCGGTGATCACCTGGCCCGTCCCGGCAATGACTGTCACCAAGTCGCCGGGATCATCCGCGGTCTTGTCGGTAGCCCTGGGAAGGCAGCTTTCTTGGCCGCCACCGCCACCCGGACCGGCCAGACCCGGCCCTGCGACCACCGAGCCGGCCAGATATCCGAGCGCCAGCAGGACGGGCAGCGCGGCGAACTTCAGCCATCTCGTCAAATGCCCCTCCCCTCTCGATCCGATAGCCCAGTGCCCTCGCCGGCAACAAGCATCGCGATCCCCCCAGCAAACGGGCCGTCTCGCCTGACCGCGCTCCAGTCACCAGGCTAGTGCGTCGCTGAACCTCGGTCAATGACGCGGCTCGAGCCGAGACCCCGAGCTGCAACGGTGGACAGACAGGCCCGAACGCTGTACAACATCCGACAGAAGGGGAAGGCATTGGCCACGGGGGTGGGGAACGGCGGATGGCGCCGCAGGCGCCCGTTCCGCTTCACCAGGAGGGGTATTTCATGATTGCACGACGATCGATGATCGCGCTCGGATTCGCGGCGCCGCTCGCTGCGGCCCTCGTCGCGGCGCTGACGCTGGCATCGCCGGCCAGCCCCGTCACGGGCCTGAAGTACCCCGATCTGGGAATGGCTCGACTGACCGACCTCCAGATCGACAAGCCGAGCGACGGGCGGACGCTGCTCCGCTTCTCGGCGACGATCGTCAACGTCGGCGAAGGCCCGTTCGAGCTGTTCGCCACGCGCTCATCGGGCTCCAGCTTCTCGGTCGTCCAGCGGGTGTACGGAAGCGACGGCAGCGTGTCGAACGCGACCCCCGGTGTCCAGCTCAGCTGGGGTGGCGACGGACACAACCACTTCCACGTCAACAACCTCGAGACCTACGAGCTGCTGCGGCTCGACAACGGCGTGAAGGTCGGGACGGGAGCGAAGGCGGGCTTCTGCTTCTACGACACGACCTTCTACCGGACGTTGCCCGGCTCACCCTTGAGCTCGGTCTACCACCCCGGTACGGCGTGCGCACACGACAACCCCAACGCCACGGAGGTGACGTTGGGCGTCTCCGTAGGGTGGGGTGACACGTACGGCTTCTGGTTGCCGGGTCAGTGGATCGACGTCACGAATCTCAGCGACGGCAAGTACCGGCTCCGGGCGACGGCCGATCCCGACGGTTGGTTCACGGAGTTGAACGACACGAACAACTCGACCTGGGTCGATATCGCGTTGACGACTCATCGCAAGCACGGAACGCGGATTCGCGTGATTGCGTACGGCCCGAACGCCTAGCCCAGCTGATCCGAAGCAAAGGTTCCGATCACTCGACGACGCTGTCGACGTGACCGCTCCGGTCGACGGAGGTTGAGGGTGAGAGCGAGCAATCCGCTGATCACCCGGCGCAGAGGGCCCGCTTCCGGGTGGGGCCTCTGCCCGGAAGGGCTCGCTCGAGCCGGCGGCACTCGGCCTAGGCACGAGCGGGGAGGAGGGGAAGGGGTCCGTCCCGGGTGTTGCCCCCGAAGGCGGGTTGCGCCCGCAGGAACACCACGAAGAGCAGCACGAGCATCGCCGCCCGCCCCCACACCCCCAACACGAGTGCCTGGTATGGCAGCCCGTAGTCAGGCGCCGGCGTGCCGAGCGCGTAGTACCAGCGGAACAGGCCGACGTACGTGAGCAGGTCGAAGGCCATGTAGGCGGCCCACCAGCCCCACCGCAGCCTCAGCAGGCAGAAGAAGGGCAGCAGCCACAGCGTGTACTGCGGGCTGTGCGCCTTGTTGGTCACCATGAACAGGGTCAGTACGGCGGCGGCGACCTGCACGAACGGGTAGACGCCCTCCCGGGAGGCCCGCAGCCAGCCGTACCCGCAGGCCGCCGCTGCCCCGAGCAACAGGAGCAGGGGCACCACCGTGTTGAGGGTGTCGGTCGGCACCGGCTCTTCGAACCCCCAGTACCAGACCGAGTTGCTCGTGATGTCGGCCGCACGGTGCTGCTGGAAGGCGTAGGGGGCCCACCACCCCTCGGGCGATGCCACGAGGAACGCCCCGTTGACGAGCACGGACGCGCCCACGAAGGTCGCGACCGCGCGCACCAGGCCACGTCGGTGGCCTCGGTGCAGGAGGTCGAGCGCTAGCGGCGCCAGCAGGAGCAGAGGCCAGAACTTCAACCAGGCGCCCACCGCGAGCAGGCCGCCCGCCAGCGCCCACCGCTCCCGCCACCAGGCGTGGCACGCTCCGACGGTGGCGCAGACGACGAGCAGGTCCCAGTTGTGGAAGGAGTACCAGACGAGCGGAGGGGCGAGCGCGTACAGCAGCGCGCGCCACCGCACCATCCCCGCGAGCAGCAAGGCCGTGAGGAAGCTGAAGGGCGCGAGCAGCAGCGCCGTGAGCCGCAGGTAGCCGGCGTCCGAGGCGACGAAGAGCGCCGGGAACCACGCGAACAGCCCGGTCAGCACGGGGTACTCGAGCGTCCCCCCGACCAAGTCGACGGTGGTCGAGCCGTCCGGGTTGGTGACGGTGACGAACTCGCCGTTGACGTACGGGAACCGGTGCTCGGCCAGGCCGCGGTTCGAGTAGAGGACCTGGATGTCGTTGCTGCACAGCGCCTTGTCGCGCTGCTGAGCGTAGTTCTCCGCGCACTGGTTCTTCAACGCGAAGCCGAGCAGCGTCAGGACGGCTACCGCGCCGAGCACGCCGGCGAGCAGACGACGGGCGGCCCAGAGCACGAGCGGCACGCTATCCGTTCGACAGCGCGCCTCCGCCGTACGCGACCGTCGGGAGAAAGAGCGCGACGATCCAGGCTTCGTGGTCGTAGGTGCGTTCGAGGAGCTCGGCGGACTCGAGGCCGACCTGCCAGCCGCGCCCGCCGACAGCCGTTCTTGCAGCGACTGTTCAACGCTTTCCCAGCGAGCGCGAGTCGCCGAGGCAACGGTGGGAGTCCGCTACGGCGAGCACTGCTGCTGCTGTTCCGGTGAGCTCGGCAAGAGCTGCGTCGCCTGCATGTGCAACGACCCGACGTGATCGACGAACCCCGACCGCCGTCTGCTGCCCACCCTGCGCAAGCTCGGCTACCGACCGGACCTCGCAGCCAACTACGTATGCGCCTGGGAGCCACTGCCCAGCCAAACGCCAGAAGCCTCGACCGAACTGTAAGCAGCCACTGTCTGCACGCGCCGGCGAAAGGCGCGGGCACCACACCGACCCTCGCAACGCTCGAGCGGGGGAGTAAGAGGCTCGAGCAAAGCCGAGACCACCACAGACGGGCGCGACGCACCGCGCCTTCCCCGAAGTGTCCCACTCGACGGACACAGCAAGCTGTCCCCCGTTCGGGGGAAAGTCTCGCGAGCGGAAGTTTGCCGCCCGCGAGCGTCTTTCCAGGTGAGGCTGGGGATTGGCGGTGGCCGGCGGTGACGGCCCACCGCCTCCGGCCTCGCTCGAGTCGCCCAGCTCGTACGGAGTGCTCGCGGCATGGAGTCTCCGCCGGACACGCCGAAGGATCGCGAATCGTTCGCGTGCGGCGCGCTCGATCCGTGTCGACGCGTCTCTGCGGTGAGCCCGTCTTGAGGAGCCATGCGAGCGTATCCGGGGATCATCGGCACCTACGGGGAGGGCGCGGCCTGAAGAGGCCCGCGGCTCTGCCGGAGGTGTCCTCGTGCCCGACGGGCTACATCAGGGACGGGGTGCACACGTCGCGCGCTGGACGGGGGCGCGGCCGGGCGGCGCACCCTCCTCCGCGCCCCCGCTGTCCAGGCCCTCGCCCGGCGCCGTGCGGTGCAAGCACCCCAGGACGGGGAGCTCCCTGCGCGACGACCTGCCTGGACAAGAGGACTCCGAAGGAGTACAAAGGAGCGATCAGCCTCCACTGGGGAGTGTGGGCGAGTAATTGGGGGAGGGGATATATGCGGAAGCTCTTGGCTGTGGGGACCGTAGCCATCACGGCGGTTACCGTTGCGCTCATGGTTGCGGCGACGGCGTTCGGAACGCACGTCGCTCCGACACTGGTGTCCGGAAATCCGTCGTGTCCCGCCGGCACGACCACACTCAAGGTCGAGCCGGTTGCGGACGGGACGTTCTCGGACGGGACGCTCACGGTGACGATCGATGTTCGCGACACCGCTGGCGGCCAGGTGTTCGACTGGACGTCGAACATCGGGGTCGATGCGGTGATCGCGAAAGGCGGGCCAAACGGCAACGTCTACACCTACAACCCGGAGGCCACGGGTGACACCGGCCTGCACGCGCCGACCGGCCCGAGCGGCAAGTTCGCCGGACTGAGCCACATCTCGTTCTGCTACGACGCCGATCAACCTCCGCCGACTACGACGATTCCGCCGTCCACGACGACGGATCCGAAGACGACAACGACGGATCCGAAGACCACGACGACGGTTCCGAAGTAGTCGACGGGAACGGCGAAGGGCACACGGGATTGCCCGGTTGTACGGAATCGAGTACGAGTGAGACGCAGCACGTAAGGGCCCTGCAAGGGGCCCTTACGTCTCGCAGTGATTCGGACGACGACCACCCGCCCCCCAAACGCCCAGAAGGTACTCGAATCGCGACCGCCGCGAGCTTGCACCGGAGCCGCAGCGTGGGAGTCCGCGGGGCCGCCTATCCACCGAGGCCTGTCGCACGGCAACCACGCCGTCCAGCGGGGCACTATTACGAGCACCCACGCGCTGCGCCGTCGCCGGGCGGGTCGATGGCGTAACTCGTCACCTTCTCGAGCGGGATCTCGCCCGGCCCGTTGAACGCTGGTTGGTCGAAGTCGCAGGCCACGAACTCGTCGAGAGCACAGGGCCGAGGAAGAATCGACCGCCGCGCGCTCGGGAGACCTCGTCGTCATACGCTGCAGGGGTCGATCCAGGGGTGAACCCTGGGTGCCGCACCGAAGTCGCCGTTCAGCTGCGAGCAGACACCTCGAAACGGCTACAGTAAACGCCTCGCGGGCGTAGCTCAGTTGGTAGAGCATCAGCTTCCCAAGCTGAGGGTCGTGGGTTCGAGCCCCATCGCCCGCTTACGCAGCTAGACGAGGCCGTGGCGGATGCGCCAGCGGTGCTCGGAGGTCAGCACGCCCCGTAGATCCGCGAACGCCTCGGGAGCATCGTCGAGGACGTCGAGGATCGCGAGCCGGTCGGCGATGCGGAGCCCGACGAGCTCGTCGCCCCACTTCAGCGCGTACGTGAGCCGATCGGCGGTCTCGTCGTACCCGGCGCGCTGCAGCAGGCCGGCGAGCTCGAGTATGAGCTCGTCCGCGACTTCGAATCCTGCAAGCTCGATCACCCCACTCTGAGCTTACGAATGGCCGGCCGATGCTCAAGGCTGTGGACGTCCGCCCCTGCGAAGCGGCACGCCACCGTTCGCGCTCAGCGGTAGTCGGGGTTCGCGAAGTCGAGGCGGCAGCCGGCTTCCCACAGCGAGCGCCGGTGCCGTGCGCCGGGACGCCTCCCGCGTCCTCAAGCAGGCGCGCGAGGTGGAGCAGATCGCCGTGCTCGCGCATGTCCGGGTAGACGCCCGGGGCGAGGTCGTGGTCGACGGCGCGGAACTGGTCGACGGTGACGCCGTTCTTCTCCATGATCGCGACGGAGACGTCGATCAGCCCCTGCGTGTGTGCTGCCTCCGGTCGGGGTGGCAGAGGCGGGTACAACGTTCGACGGCGCTCCGTGCGCTTCCCGGACCGCCCTAGGCGATCCGGAGCGAGAAGACGCGCGTGCGCACGGCGCCCGTGCGATCGACGACCCGGAACCGGAGCTTGAACTTCCCGCTCCGGGACGGAAGGCCCACGATGCGCCCGTCGGCGGTGAGGTGGAGCCCGGCGGCGAGCGTGCCGCCGATGCGGGCCCACCGGTACGGAGCGGTTCCTCCCGTCGCGCGCAAGCGCGCGGAGTAGACGCGGCCGCGGTGACCGCCGGGCAGCGCGCGCGACTCGATCGTCAGCAGCCTTCGCGACGGGTCGGGCGCTCGCTTCGGCGCGACACCGAGCTGGACCAGCGTGTCGTTGATCAAGGCGGCCATGCCGTTCGCACCTGCCGGTGTGAGGTGGATCCCGTCGGGCTGGACCCAGTCCGGCTTGGACCGGGCGGCGGCATTCCAGTCGAGGACGGCCATCTCGGGGTGCTTGCGAGCCGCCGCGACGATCGCCTCGTTCATGCTCAGGTAGCTCTGCCGCTCGGCGCGGAGTGTCGCCCAGAGGACGCGCTCCACTCCGGCCTTGCGGAACGTGGCGAGCGCGGCCTCGATGGTCTCCGCGTAGGTCGACTCGTAGTCGTTGTAGCCGACGATGACCACGACGACGGGCCCGAGCTCTCGTCCGAGCTCGGTCGCCCGCTCGATCACGTTGGACGGCCTCACGCCGTCGTATGGGCAGCTCGTCTCACCGACCCGCCGGCAGGCGGCCACCTCGAGCCGTAGGTCGATCCCTCGCGCGAGGAGCTTCTTCGCGTCCGGGTCGTACGCCATCGCCGTGGCCGCGGAGTCGCCGAAGACGGTGACGCGCGTTCCGGCCGCAGATGCCCAGTCCGCCGTTACGGCGAGCGCCAGGATCCCGAGCACGAAGGTCGCGACGAACGCTGCCGAGCGAGCGGCCATCCGAGCGAGCCTAGCGGGCCGAAACGGCCAGAGGGCCGCTCCACGGCCCTCTGAACGCAACCCTCACGAAACGCGTGTCAGGCCGGAACCGCCTGCTCCAGATCCGCGCTCCAGTCGCCCGCCACGGCGCGCGCGTTCATCCGCGCGCGGTGCAGGAATGCCTCCTGCCCTGCCTCGACGTTGGCCGGGTCGCCCTTCCATGCCTGGAGCGCCGAGGCCTGCAACGCCCGGCCGTACGAGAAGGAGAGGGGCCAAGGACCGCCGATCCGGTTGATCGCGTCGAGGTTCGTCGTCGCCTCGACCTCGGACTGGCCGCCGGAGAGGAACACGATGCCCGGCACCATCGCGGGCACATGCCGGAGAAAGCAGTCGAGCGTGAGCTCGGCGATCTGCGACGAGGAAGCCTGGGTCGGGCATCCCTTGCCGGAGATCACCATGTTCGGCTTGAGCAGCATGCCCTCGAGTGCGACGCCCTGCCGGTCCAGCTCGTCGAAGACGGCGCGGAGCGTCCGCGAGGTCACCTCCAGGCAGCGCTCGACCGTGTTGTCGGCGTCCATCAGCACCTCGGGCTCGACGATCGGGACGATTCCGGCCTCCTGCGAGAGGGCGGCATAGCGGGCCAGGGCGTGCGCGTTCACGTGGATGCAGGCATCCGACGGGATCCCGTCCCCGATCGTGATCACGGCGCGCCACTTGCTGAAACGCGCCCCGAGCGCATGGTACTCCTCGAAGCGTGCCCGGAGGCCGTCCAGGCCCTCCGTCACCTTCTCGCCTGGGTGGCCGGCGAGCTCGTGGGCACCCGTGTCGACCTTGATCCCGGGCACGACCCCCTTCGCGGCAAGCAGCTCGGGGAACTGCGTGCCGTCGTCCGAGGCCTGGCGGAGCGTCTCGTCGTAGAGGATCACGCCGCCGACGTAGTCCTCGAACCCCGGCGTCGTGAAGAGAAGGTTCCGATACGCCCGGCGGTTCTCCTCGGTCGACTCGACCTCGATCGAGTCGAATCGCTTCTTGATCGTCCCCGTCGACTCGTCCGCCGCGAGGATGCCCTTGTGGTCTGCGACGATCGAGCGGGCGATCGCGTTCAGCTCCTGCGCCGCCATCAACGGCCTCCTTCCGTTCGCAATCTCCTGAGCTTTCCCGATGGGTGGTGGGCCGCGATCCGCCTCACCGTGCCCGACCGCGAGCGCATCACGATCGACTCCGTCTCGATCCCCTCGGGGCCGACACGGACGCCGCGGAGGAGCGAGCCGCCCGTGACCCCGGTTGCGGCAACGAAGACGTCGTCGCCCTGCACGAGATCGTCATGGGTGAGCACCTTCTCGACATCGAAGCCGGCTTCCACGAGAGCCGCGCGCTCGGCGTCGTCGCGGGGCCAGAGGCGGCCCTGCAGAGCCCCGCCGTGGCACTTGATCGCCGCCGCCGAGATCACCCCTTCAGGCGTGCCGCCGATGCCCATCAGCATGTCGATGCCGGTGCCGGGCTGGGCGGCGGCGATCGCCGGCGCGACGTCCCCGTCCCGGATCAGGTTCACGCGGGCGCCCGCCTCGCGCAACTCGGCGATCAGCCCCTCGTGGCGGTCGCGCTCGAGCACGACGACCGTGACCTCGTTCACCTCCATGCCCTTCGCCTCCGCGACCCTCGCCACGTTCTCGGTCGGTGAGGCGTCGATGTCGATTGCGTCCGCGGCGTCGGGCCCGACGGCGATCTTGTCCATGTAGACGGCAGCGCCGGGGAAGAACATCGAGCCCCGCTCGGCGAGCGCGATCACCGAGATCGCTCCAGAGATGCCGAGCGCCGTCAGCCGCGTGCCTTCGAGTGGGTCGACGGCGACGTCGACCTCCGGCCCGGAGCCGTCACCGACCTCTTCGCCGTTGAAGAGCATCGGCGCCTCGTCCTTCTCGCCCTCACCGATCACGACGACGCCACGCATCGAGACCGAGTTGACCATGAAGCGCATCAGGTCGACCGCGGCCTGGTCGGCGGCGTTCTTGTCGCCACGGCCGATCCAGCGCGAGGCGCCCATTGCCGCCGCCTCCGTGACCCGGACGATCTCGAGCGCGAGGTTCCGGTCGGGCGGCGTCCGGGCGGGATCAGCGCTCATTCCATGGTCGATCCTACCCCGGCCGGGGCCTCCGCGACCGGTGTCCCTGCCGGCTCCACGACGACCACCACGAGGCCGGCTGCGATGACGAGCGCACCACCGGCGAGCGTCGCCGCACCCGGCCGCTGCTCGAGGATCGCCCACGCGAGCAGCACGCCTGCAACGGGCTCCAGGAACGTCAGCACTCCTGCCGACTGAGCCGTGACACGCCGCAGCAGGGTCGCGTAGACGAGGGTCGAGACGCCGGTGAAGACCACCCCGAGGGCGAGCGCCACGGCCCACTCGTCACCGCCCGAGGGAACGATGCGATCCGCGAGGAACAGCACCGGCGCGACGGCGACTGTCCCGACGAGGCAGTCCCAGAACGCGACCGTGAGGGGCGGCGTCGCCGACGCGAGCAGCCGCTTGGAGAGGATCACGAGCGCGGCGTAGGTCACCGCCGACCCGAGCCCGGCAGCGACCGCGGCCAGAGACGGCGAGTCTCCGGCCCCACCCTGGTCGAACGCGATCGCGGCGATGCCGGCCGCGCCGACGAGGCACGCGCCGAGAACGACGGGGCTCAGCCGCTCCGACAGGACGAGCGGGGCGAGGAGCGCGATCACGAGCGGCGCCGCGTAGAAGGTCAGCACGGCCAGGGCAACCGAGCCGTGCTCGACCGCCTCGAAGAAGAGGAGCCAGTGCGCGCCCTGCGCGACGCCGATCAGAGCCAGGGCACGAAGCCTGCCCCGGGGCGCCAGGAGGTCGACGCGACGCACGAGCACGGCGATCGCGGCGAGCGTGCCCGCCGCGAGCGCCAGGCGCCAGAAGGCGAGTGCCTCGGCTCCGAGCTCGACCGACGCCGCGAGGACAGCGACGAATCCCCAGGAGGCGGCAAGGCCCCCGAGTGCGAGGTTCCAGCGCATCGCGCGATCCTACGAGCGGCCGGTCGGCGCGTTCGGTGTCAGACACCGAATCCTGTCGAGGCCAACCTGTGTCGATTTCGTGCCGATTCGTCCACAGGCCGACGGCCCAGTCACACCCCGGGAACCTGACCTTGGCTCGAGCGGTCGGCGCGCTCGCCGTTCGCGCCGACCGGCTCGACCCCGCATGGGCCCTAGCCCGGGACGTTGTGGAGCGATTGGCACGAACTCGGAGCAGTTAGCTCTTGACAGGATTCGGTGTCTGACACCGTTCCCACCTACCGCGACGCCTCGCGGGCGTGACCGCCCTGCCTCCGCACCGTCGCCGCGTCACCCCCTCGTGCCGCGGCGAGATCCCGCTACATCCGCTCGGGCGCGTCGACGCCGATCAGCTCGAGGCAGACCGCGACCACGGCCTGGGTGGCCGCGCAGAGCGCGAGCCGGAAAGCCTCGGCGTCGGAGCCGAGCACCCGGTGGTGGTGGTAGAAGCGGTGGAAGTCGTCGGCGACGCGGATCGCATAGGCCGAGATCGCATGGGGCGCGCGGCGCGCGGTTGCCTCGCGGACGACCTCGGGCAGCTCCAGCAGCCGCTTCACGAGCTCCCGCTCCTCGGTGGCGAGGGGAATCGTCGGCTGCGAGTCCGGCTCGATGCCCTCGGCGTTCCGCATGATCCCCGCGATCCGCGCGTGCGCGTACTGGACGTAGTACACGGGGTTCTTCTGGCTCCGCTCGGCGGCGAGGTCGACGTCTATCTCGATCGTCTGGTCGTGACCGCGCGAGAGCAGGTACCAGCGCGCAGCGTCGGTGCCGATCTCGTCGACGAAGTCGTCGAGGAAGACGACCTCCCCGCTCCGCTTCGACATCTTCGCCGCCTCGCCGCCGCGCGTGAGATGGACGAGCTGGTAAATGAGCACCTCGACCGCCTCGCGCGGGTGGCCCAGCATCTCGGCGAGCGCCCGGAGACGGGCGACGTAGCCGTGGTGGTCCGCCCCCAGGACGTACATCAGGCGGTCGAAGCCCTTGGCGAACTTGCGCCTCATATAGGCGGCGTCGGCCGCGAAGTAGGTCGGTGTGCCGTCGGAGCGGATCACGACCCGGTCGCGGTCGTCGCCGTGGGCGCTCGTCCTCGCCCAGACCGCACCCTCCGCCTCGTACGTGTCGATCGCCGCGAGTGCATCGGGGATCTCCGCCTCGACGACGCTCTGCCGCTCGAACGTGTCGAAGTGGATCCGGAACCGCTCGAGCGATGCTTCGATCTGCTCGAGCATCCGCGGGACGGGGTCGCCCTCCCCGCGGGCGAGCTCCGCGACGTAGTCCCCCTGGTAGCCGTCCTCGGGAGGATCCTCCCCGCGGCGGATCGCCTCGACGGACTCCCGGAAACGCTCCATCTGCGTGCCGGCGTCGTTGTAGTAGTACTCGCGCTGGACGCCGTGGCCCGCGAACTCGAGGAGACGCGCGACCGCATCGCCGTAAGCGCCGTTCCGCGCCGCTGCGACGGTGATCGGCCCCGTCGGGTTGGCGGACACGCACTCGACCTGGATCTGCTCCCGGGGCCCGGCGGTTCCGGAGCCGAACCTGCGACCGCCCGCCAGCACGCTCGCCAGTCCCCTTCCCAGCCACGCGTCGTCCACGGTGAGGTTCAGGAACCCGGGGCCCGCGACGTCGACGCCGGCGATCCCGTCGAGCTCCACGAGGCGCTCTGCGAGCTCGCCCGCGACCTCGCGCGGCGGCCGGCGCCGTTGCCCCGCGAGCCGGAGCGCGATCGTCGTCGCATAGTCGCCATGGCTCGCGTCGGCGGGTCGCTCGAGCTCGGAGGCGGCCTCGGCGAGGTCTGCGACCGCCGCGGTCAGCGAGCGGATCGGGTCGATGTCCTTCACCTCGCAATCGTACGGTCGCCGACCGGCGGCGTCCGCGCCACGCGACGGGCGGCCTGGAGCGGAGGACTACTCGACCGGGGCGGCGACCGCAGGAGCGCGTGTCGTCGTCGCGGTGCGCGCGGTGATGCCGTCACGGGCGAGGACGGTCGCGACTTCCTCGCGGGCCTTGTAGATCCGCCATTTGACGGTCGCGAGCGTGATCTCGAGCGCGTCGGCGATCTCGGTGTACGAGAGCCCGACGACGTCGCGCAGCAGAAGAGCCATCTTCAGGTCGACGGTGAGGCCCTCGACCGCCCGCCACACGGCGTCGATCGTCTCCGTGCGCTCGAACGGCTGGTCGACGACCTCGAGCGGCGGAATGTCGTCCAGGGCGACCACGGCGCGCGGGCGTCGCTCGAGCGCGCGAAGCTCGTCGAGCACGCGGTTCTTCGTGACCTGGAACAGCCAGGTCGTGAACCGCGAGCGGTCTGAGAAGCCGGGCAAGCCCTGGTAGACGCGCAGGAAGACCTCCTGGGTGAGGTCTTCGGCGAGGCTACGGTCGCCGACGAGGCGCAACACGTAGTTGTAGACGGGCTGCTCGTAGGCCCTGACGATGAGGTTGAACGCCCGCTCGTCTCCCCGCTGGGCCTTTCGAAGCACACCGTGATCGGGCTGCGTCAGGGCCAATGCGCCGCGAGCATACAGTCGAGAACCTGAATTTCACGAACAATTTACGAGTCGGTGAAGTGTCACCGATTCCGTGCGGAATGACGCGGCCTACCGCTCGACGAGGCTCGCTCCCGTCATCTGCACCGGTTGCTCCAGTTCGAGGAGATCGAGGACGGTCGGCGCCAGGTCCGACAGCTCCCCCCCGCTCCGCAGTGCGACGTCGGGCCTCGTCAGGACGAGCGGGACCGGATTCGTCGTGTGGGCGGTGTGCGGGCTGACTCCGTCGTCCTCGAGGAGCTTCTCGGCATTGCCGTGATCGGCGGTCACGAGGCAGACGCCGCCGGCGCGATGCGTCGCCTCGACGACCTCCCCCAGGCAGCCGTCGACGGTCTCCACCGCCTGCACGACCGCGGGGATCGCCCCCGTGTGCCCGACCATGTCCGGGTTCGCGAAGTTGACGACGCAGAAGGCATAGCCGTCACGGAGGGCCTCGGCGACGCGTGCGGCGACCTCGGGAGCGGACATCTCCGGCTTCAGGTCGTAGCTCGCGACGTCGCGCGGGGAGGGGATCAGGATCCGCTCCTCACCGGCACACGGCTCCTCGACCCCGCCGTCGAAGAAGTAGGTCACGTGGGCGTACTTCTCCGTCTCGGCAGCATGGAGCTGCCTCAGGCCGGCGCGGCTCAGGACCTCCGCGAGGGTGTCCTCGACCTTCTGCTCGTCGAACGCGACCGGGCACGGAAAGTCGTCGCGGTAGCGCGTCATCGTGACCACGTCGGTGTTTGCCTCGAGCAGGCGCTGCGTCAGCTGGCGGACACGGTCGGGGCGGAAGTTGAAGACGATCGCGGCGTCCCGGGCCGGGTCGAGGCGCGACCCGCCGCGGAGCACGATCGGCTCGACGAACTCGTCCGTCACGCCGCGCTCGTAGCTCGCCCGCACCGCTGCCACCGGGTCGTCGGCCTGCTCGCCCGTGCCCTCGACGATCGCATCGAGGGCCCTGGCCGTCCGCTCCCAGCGCTGGTCGCGGTCCATCGCGTAGTAGCGCCCGACAACGGTCGCGATACGTTCGGGGGGCAGGGTTGCGAGGTCGACCACGGCCGCGTGAGGGGAGACGTCTCGCCCGTCCGTGAACGCGTGCACCCAGGTCTGCTCCCCGAGACCCTCCCGGCGGCCGAGCTCGAGCAACGCGCGTAGGTGATCGATGTGCGAGTGGACGCCGCCGGTCGAGACGAGCCCGAGGAGGTGCACCGCGCCCGCGCGCTCCCTCGCCCGCCGGAAGGCACCCACCAGGGCCGTGTTCGAAAGCAGCGACCCGTCCTCGACGGCGCGGCTCACCCGGACGAGGTCCTGGTACAGGATCCGACCGGAGCCGATCGTCAGGTGACCCACCTCGGAGTTGCCCATCTGCCCCTCCGGCAGGCCGACCGCGGGGCCCGATGCCACGAGCTGGGTGGTCGGGTACCGCTGCGACAGGTCGTCGAAGACGGGCGTCCGTGCCTGCTCCACCGCGTTTCCCGGGCCGGGGGGCGCGATGCCCCAGCCGTCGAGGATCACGAGTGTGACGAGCGGCGCCCGGCCGGTGCTCACGCCGCCGCCGCGCGGCAGATGGCGGCGAACGAGGCAGGCTCGAGCGACGCGCCTCCGACCAGCGCTCCGTCGACGCCCGGCTGTGCCATCAGCTCGGCGGCGTTCTCCGGCTTCACGGAGCCGCCGTAGAGCACCCGTGTGTCGTGGAGCCCCTTGATCAGCTCGTGGGCCTCCCGAGCGAGCTCCGGGGTCGCAGTCCTCCCCGTTCCGATTGCCCAGACCGGCTCGTAGGCGATCACGAGCCGTTCGTGAGACGGGATCGCCGCGACCTGCCGCTGCAGGACTGCCTCGGTCTCCTTCGCCCCGCGCTCTGCCTCGGTCTCACCGACGCAGGCGATCACGGCAAGTCCGGCCTCGAGCGCCGCCTCGCAGCGCAGGCGAACGGTCTCGTCGGTCTCGCCGAAGTACTGACGGCGCTCCGAGTGCCCGACGATCGCGCCCTCCACCCCCAGCTCGACCAGCATCGCGGCCGAGACCTCGCCGGTGAACGCGCCTTCCGCCGCCCAGTGGACGCTCTGGGCGTAGACCGGGATCCCGCGCCCGACGGCGGCGAGAAGCGATGTGAACGGCGGGCAGACGACGATCTCGACGCCGCCCGGCGGTTCGAACGCCTGGAAGAACGCGACGGTCTCCCGCGTTCCCTTGAACATCTTCCAGTTGCCCGCGACGAGCACGAGGGCTGATCCTATTCTCAGAGTCCCATGCGCACCGATGAGATCCACTACGCGCGAAGCGGCGAGTACCACATCGCCTACATGGTCGAGGGCGACGGGTCGGGTGGAGTCGACGTGCTTCGCGTCGGGGCGTACGCCTACAGCCTCGCCCTGCGGAGGCCCAAGCCTCTTCTGAAGATGTCGGAGCGATACGCCTCGCTCGGTCGGGCGATCAGCTTCGACGGGCGGGGCATGGGTCTCTCGGATCGTCTCCGCGACCGTCGGCTGCCGCCCATCGAGGAGCGCATGGACGACCTGCGCGCGGTGCTGGACGACGCGGGCGCTCGGCGCGTGCTCCTGTCCGCCGGCTCCGACGGCGGACCTCTCTCGTGCCTCTTCGCCGCCACCTACCCCGAGCGAACCCTCGGCCTGGTCCTGATGAACACGGCGCCCCGGATCGCGTGGGCGCCCGACTATCCGTGGGGGCTCCGGCGCGAGGAGTTCGAGCGCGAGGTCGATCGGATGCAAGCGGGCTGGGGCACGCGGGCGTACGCGGAGGAGCACGCCCCGTGGCCGATGGACGGCATGACCAGGGAGGAGACGGTCGACTGGTGGCTCGAGTGGATGCAGCTCTCGGCGGCCCCCGGAGACGCCGTGGCGCTGTGGCGGATGTTCTACGACTCGGATGTTCGCAACGTCCTCGGGGCGATCCGCGTGCCGACGCTCGTGCTCAGCCGCGGCGCCGCCATGGAAGAGGAGGCGAAGGCATTCGCGGCACTCATCCCCGGTGCCCGCCAGGAGACGATGCCGGGCACCGCGCCGACCGTCATGCAGGAGCGACCCGATGTGTACATGGACGCCATCGAGCGCTTCGCGCGGGCGTTGCGGGACGAGGAGGCCGAGCTCGACAGCGTGCTCGCAACCGTCCTCTTCACCGACATCGTCGGGTCGACCGCGCGCCAGGCGGAGCTCGGCGACCGCCGCTGGGCGGACCTCGTGCGCGAGCACCACGCCGTCGTGCGCGGGTGCCTCGCTCGCTACCGGGGCCGCGAGCTCGACACGGCCGGAGACGGGTTCTTCGCGGCCTTCGACGGCCCGGCGCGCGGGATCCGCTGCGCGCAGGCGATCGTGACCGAGGTGAGCAGGCTCGGCATCGAGGTCCGCGCCGGGCTGCACACGGGCGAGTGCAGAACGGTCGACGAGAAGATCGGCGGGCTGGCCGTCTCGATCGGCGCGCGCGTCAGCTCTCTGGCCGGGCCGTCCGAGGTGCTCGTCTCGCAGACCGTGCGAGATCTCGTCGCGGGCGCGGGCCTCGAGCTCGCCGAGCGGGGCGAGCACGACCTCAAGGGGGTACCGGGGGCGTGGCGGGTCTACGCCGTCGTCTGAGCTCTAGGCGGTCGGGATCGCCGCGACGCCCGGGAGCTCCGTGCCCTCGAGCAGCTCGAGCGACGCGCCGCCGCCCGTCGAGACCCACGAGACATCGTCGTCGAGCCCCAGCGCCGAGATCGCGCGCACGGAGTCGCCGCCGCCGACGACCGTGTACCCCTCGACGGCCGCGACGGCCTCCGCGACGGCCTTCGTGCCCGCCGCGAACCGCTCCCACTCGAAGACGCCCATCGGGCCGTTCCAGAAGACCGTCTTCGCGGCCCGGATCAGCTCGCCGAACCGCTCTCGCGCTTCTGGGCCGATGTCCAGGCCCAGCCAGCCCTCCGGCAGGGCGTCGTACGGTGCGACGCGGCTCTCCGCCTCCTCGTCGAACGAGGCGGCCGCAACGACGTCGCTCGGCAGCTCGACGGAAAACGGCAGCTTCGCACCGTCGCGCAGCTCCTCGGCCATCTTCCCGCCCACGATCACGGTGTCCGCACGGCCGCCGAGGTTCTCGAGCACGCCGAGCTTGTCCTCGACCTTCGCCCCGCCCGCGACGAGCACGAACGGCCGCTCGATGTCCCCCAGCAGCCGTCCCAGGTGCTCCAGCTCCGCGAGCAGGAGCAGCCCGGCATAGGCGGGCAGGATGCGTGCCACGGCCTCGGTGGAGGCGTGGGCCCGGTGGGCCGAGCCGAAGGCGTCGTTGACGTAGAGGTCCATCCCCTCGGCCAGCGTGCGCGCCGTCCCCGGGTCGTTCTCCGTCTCGCCCGGGAGGAAACGCGTGTTCTCGAGCACGCGCAGCCGCGCGTCGGGAACGAGCTCCGCGAGGCGCTCGGCAACGGGCGCCATGGCGAAGGCGGGATCCGGGCCTTTCGGCCGACCGAGGTGCGAGCAGACCGCGACGTCGGCCGCCTCCCGCTCGAGCAGCAGCTCCAGCGTCGGCACGGCCGCCCGGATCCGCGTGTCGTCCGCGACTCGCCCGTCCTCGAGCGGGACGTTCAGGTCCGCCCGGACGAGGACGCGCCTGCCGGCGACGTCCGCGGTCTCGACCGAGCGGGGCAGCCTCATGCGTCCACCACGGGGAACGACGGCCTCCGCTCGTCCGGGCGCAACGACGCTACGGCAGCAGCCGCCCGACGAGATCGACGAGCCGGCACGAGTACCCCCACTCGTTGTCGTACCAGCCGAACACCTTGACCGTGGAGCCGTGGCTCATCGTCAGCGGGCTGTCGAAGATGCACGAGTTCGGGTTCCCGCCGATGTCCGTCGACACGATCGGATCCTCGGAGTACTCGAGGTAGCGCGCGAGCGGGCCGTCCGAGGCTGCAGCGGCGTACGCCTGGTTCACCTCCTCGATCGTCACCTCACGGCCGAGCGTCACCACGAGGTCGGTGAGCGAGCAGGTCGGGACGGGCGCCCGGACGGAGATGCCGTCGACCTTGCCCTGAAGGTGCGGCAACACGAGCCCGATCGCCTTGGCGGCACCGGTGGACGTCGGGATCAGGTTGATCGCGGCGGCCCTGGCGCGACGGAGGTCCTTGTGCGGGAGGTCGAGGATGTTCTGGTCGTTGGTGTACGCGTGGATCGTGGTCATGAATCCGGACTCGATCCCGGCGAGGTCGTCGATCACCTTCGCGAGCGGCGCCACGCAGTTCGTCGTACAGCTTGCGTTGGAGACGATGTGATGCTGCTCGGGGTCGTAGGCGTCGTCGTTCACGCCGAGCACGACCGTGAAGTCCGGCTCCTTGGCCGGCGCCGAGATGATCACCTTCTTGGCCCCGGCATCGAGGTGCTTCTGCGCTCCCTCGCGGTCGGTGAAGAAGCCGGTCGACTCGAGCACGACCTCGACTCCCAGGTCGCTCCACGGGAGACCCGCGGGGTCGCGCTCGGAGAACATCTGCATGGTCTCCCCACCGGCCTCGATGACGCCGTCACCGAGCTCGACGTCGCCCGCGAACGGGCCCAGGACGGAGTCGTACTTCAGGAGGTGGGCCATCGTCTTCGCGTCGCCGAGGTCGTTGAGCGCGACGATCTCGATGTCCGCGCCCAGCTGCTGCTGCGCGCGGAAGAAGTTCCGGCCGATCCTGCCGAAGCCGTTGATGCCGACCCGGGTTGCCATGCGGTCTCGCCTCCGTCGTCCGGGGATGGGAACGAGACCGAGTCTAGTGAGGGCGGCCGGCCGCGAGCGGGGTACCTCCGCCCGTCGCCTGGAGCGGTGGGCTGAGGGAGGAGCTCCGAGGAAGTCCCCTCCCCCACGTGCGCGCTCCGGAACCAGGCGGTGGATGGGGTCTGGATCCCCCGCCCGGGAGCGCGGGCCCACCGGTGGAGTATGGGGTCCCGGCCGCGGGTCCTCAACCCGGTGCCGCTCGCGCGGCCCGTTCCTGCTCGGCGAGCTCGACGAGCCGGGCCAGCCGTCCTGCCATCGCCGCCTTCGTCAGCGGTGGGTCGGCCTTCGCTGCGAGCTCGCGCAGCGACAGTGAGGGGTGGCGCAGCCGCAGCCCCGCCGCCGCCTGGAGAGACGGCGCCAGAGCCTCGAGCGCTCCGTCGGAGAGCAGCGAGTGCGCCGCCTCCAGCTGCGCGCGGGCGGAGCGGCTCTGACGAACGAGATTCGCATGGTCCGCGTTCGCGAGCCTGTTCGCCTCGGCCCGCAGCCCTGCGACGAGCGCACGCTCCTCGAGCGTCAACACGATCTCGGTCGCGCCCGCCACGGCGAGGTAGGCCTCGATCCCATCCCAGCTCTTCGCGTACGCGGCGGAATGGGACTCGCGGTCGATCACGCGCATCCGAACGCCCGCAGCAGAGGCCACGCTGCGGATGAACGCGGCGCCGCCGTGCAGCGGCGTCCGAACCTCCAGATGCGGCGAGCGCGGCCCGCTCAGCGACCCCGCGCCGAGGAAGGCGCCCCTGAGGTACGCGGAGCGGCAGCACGGCCGCGCCACGACGCGCCCGGGAGGCCGGTCGAGTGGAAGGCCGTCGCGGCCGAGGACGCCGCCGTCGGTCAGGACCTCGATCGCGTGCGACGATCCGTCGACCAACAACTGCGTGCGTGCACCGCGGTCGAAGGCGTGGCGACGATAGGTGCGGATCTCGGAGTCGACCCGAAGCCTCCTGAGGATCGCGAAGGCACGCCGTGCGACCGCCGACTCCGCGACGTCGAGATGGAAAGACAGCTTCCCTCGCCCGAGCAGGTGGACCGCACCGGCGGTGTGGAACAGCGCCGAGATCTCCGCCAGCCGGTCGCAGCGGCGCTCGGGGACGATCGCCGCGAGCTCGGCGCGCGCGTCCGACGCGAGCGAGACGCTGCTCACAGGAGCGTTCCCTCGAGAGCGAGAAGGCGTCGTTTCAGGGGCTGGCCGGAGGCGCCGTAGCCGCCGAGCACGAAGGGCTCGTCCCGGCCCGCAGCGACCACGCGGTGGCACGGGACGACGAGCGAGAGGCGGTTCCGGGCGCAGAAGCTCCCGGCGGCCCTCGCGGCCCGCGGCCGACCCGCCAGGGCGGCGAGACCGCCGTACGTGACGACTTCGCCCCACCCGACGGAGCGCACCGCCGCGAGCAGCTCGCGCTGGAACGGGCTCAGCTCGTGGTCGTCGACGGCGACGTCGTCGTATCTCACCGGCATGCCCCCGAGGTGCGCCGCGATCCGCCGGCACAGTTCCGGCACGAACCCGTCACCCCTCCGTGACGGATCGGCGGCTAGCGTGACCTCAGGGGTGCTCGCTCCCCCTGGGGGCCCCGCCGGGCGAGGGGAGAGCCGCCGCTGCCTCGTCGGCAGCGCGTGCGCGACCAGGACGTCGTCGTGCACCGTGATCTCGCCGACGCCCCAGCCCTCCACCGCATAGCGGTGCCGCGTCACGTCCATTCCCCACCGACTCTACAATCGCCCCGATGAGCGCCCCCGGGATCTTCCGGCCGCCGGCCGCGGTCAACGAGCCCATCCGTGGGTACGAGCCGGGCTCGCCCGAGCGGGCGGAGCTCCAGAAGCGGCTCGCAGAGATGTCCGGCGAGCGCGTCTCGATCCCGCTCGTGATCGGCGGCGAGCGGGTGGAGACGGGCACGACCTTCGAGGCCGTGATGCCGCACGATCGCGACCACGTGCTCGCGGACGTGGCGAAGGGCGACGCCTCGCACGTCGAACGCGCGATCACGGCGGCCCGTGACGCTCACGCCGAGTGGTCGTCGACCCCCTGGCACGAGCGGTGCGCAGTGTTCCTCCGCGCCGCCGAGCTGCTCGCAGGCCCATGGCGCTCGACCCTGAACGCCGCGACGATGCTCAACCAGTCGAAGACCGCGCACCAGGCCGAGATCGACGCGGCCTGCGAGACGATCGACTTCCTCCGCTTCAACGTCGAGTTCCTCGTCCGCGTCTACGAGGAGCAGCCTCATTCGTCGGCGGGTGTCTGGAACCGGATGGAGTACCGGCCGCTCGAGGGGTTCGTGCTCGCCATCAGCCCGTTCAACTTCACGGCGATCGGCGCGAACCTGACGACGTCACCGGCGCTGATGGGGAACACCGTCCTGTGGAAGCCTGCCTCGACGCAGGCGCTGTCGGCCTGGTACACGCTGCGGCTGCTGGAGGAGGCGGGCCTGCCACCGGGGGTGATCAACCTCGTCTTCGGGCCGGGCGCCGAGCTCGGGGACGCGGCCGTGCGCAGCCCCGAGCTCGCGGGGGTGCACTTCACCGGCTCGACCGGTGTCTTCCAGTCGATCTGGCGCACGATCGGGAGCGACATCGACCGCTACCGGAACTACCCCCGCATCGTCGGGGAGACCGGCGGGAAGGACTTCATCCTCGCCCACCCCTCGGCCGACCCGGACGCCGTTGCAACGGCGATCGTCCGCGGCTCGTTCGAGTACCAGGGGCAGAAGTGCTCGGCGTCGTCGCGGCTCTACCTGCCCTCGAACCTCTGGGGCGAGATCCGCGAGAGCCTCGAGCGGGAGGTTCCCTCCATCGCGATGGGCGACGTCCGGGACTTCACGAACTTCATGGGCGCCGTCATCGACCGGTCGGCGTTCGAGACGCAGGCGAACGCAATCGAGGAGGCCAGGAAGGCAGGCGCCGACATCGTCGTGGGCGGAGGGGTCGACGACAGCGAGGGCTGGTTCGTCGAGCCGACCGTGATCAAGACGGACGACCCCGGCTTCCGGCTCATGCAGGACGAACTGTTCGGGCCGGTCGTGACCGCGTACGTCTACGACGAGAAGAAGTGGGACGACACGCTCGACCTCGTGGACGGGACGGGGTCGTACGCGCTGACCGGCGCGGTGTTCGCAAACGACAGGGCTGCGATCGGACAGGCGCACGATGCGCTGCGCTACGCGGCCGGGAACTTCTACGTGAACGACAAGCCGACGGGAGCGGTTGTCGGCCAGCAGCCGTTCGGCGGCGCCCGCGCGTCCGGCACGAACGACAAGGCCGGCTCGATGTGGAACCTGATCCGCTGGGTCAGCCCCCGCACGATCAAGGAGACGCTCGTCCCGCCGACGGACTACCGCTACCCCTTCCTCCGGCCCGACGCGTAAGCGCCCCGCCCCGCGGCGGGCGCGCCGATCGGTGTCGGACACCGGTTCCTGTCAAGGGGAGCCTGTGCCGATACGGTGCCGATCGCTCCACAGGCCCGAGCCCGCAGCGGAGCGTCGAATCGCGCGATTCCGGACGCCCCGTAGGAGGTGCAGGCGGCGCTCCCTTGCCGTTGTGAGGCCCGTGGACGACCAGTCGGTGTCAGACACCGTTTCCCGTCAAGGGAAAAGCGCGCCGGTCCCGTCCCGATCGCTCCACAGCCGCCTGCGAGCGACGCGAGTACCTTGAGCGCGTGATCGACGAGATCCGGACTGCGAGCGAGAGCTTCTGGGAGTTCCTCGCGGAGATCGCGATCCTCCCGCTCCTCGCCGCGATCGGCTGCCATCTCCTGAAGCTCTGCTGCACGAGCCGTGCGTGGCGGAACGTCCTCGCGGCCGCGTACCCGGACACGCGCGTGCCCTGGCGCCCGATCCTCGCCGCCTACGTCTCGGGCGTCGGCGTCAACGCGATCCTCCCCGCACGCGGCGGCGACGTCGTGAGGGTCTTCCTCGCCCATCGTGCGATCCCCGGCAGCTCGTACACGACGGTCATCTCGTCGACGGTCGTCCTCACGTTCGTCGACATGGCGCTCGCGCTCGTCGTGTTCGTGTGGGCGCTGACGCAGGGCGTGCTGCCGTCGCTGGATGCCCTCTCGGCGCTGCCGGCCTTCGACTACTCGTGGGTCTTCGAGGACGGCGTCATCCATCCCGGCGCGGTGATCGCTCTCGTGGCGATCGTGGCCGGCGGCGCGTGGCTCCTTCACCATTTCTGGAACCGTCTCCGGGCCCGCGTCGCCCAGGCGTTCGCGGTCTTCCAGCCGCCGGCGCGCTACGCGAGGACGGTCGTGCTCTGGCAGCTCGCCGACTGGGGGCTCCGGCTGGCGACGATCTGGTTCTTCCTCGGCGCCTTCGGCATCCACCAGAGCATCGGCAACGTGCTGCTCGTCCAGGCGACGATGAGCCTCGCGACCCTCGTCCCGGCGACGCCCGGTGGCATCGGCACCGAGCAGGCGTTGCTCGTCTACGCCTTCCGCGACGTCGGCGTGGCGCGCTCGACGCTCCTCGCCTTCAGCGTCGGGATGAAGCTGACCCTGACCGTCGTGAACGTGATCGTCGGCTTCACTGCGATCTTCCTCACGCTCGGGACGGTGAGGTTCAAGAGCGTCGTGGGGCCGCCCGCCGATCCGGATGCCCCTCCGCCCTCCTAGCGTCGCGTGCGGTCAGGCGGTCCCGGCGGCGGGGAGCCACTCGAGCTCGCGCAACCACGTGGAGCTCCCGCTCACTCGCCATCGGGTGGGAGTCGAGGACGACCCGCCAGGCGCGCGGCGCAGGTCAGGCATCCGCACGCCGAGGGACGGCCTGCAGCTCTACATGTACGCCTGCGCGCGGGCGGCGTAGGCAGGTCTCGACAGGGCTCGCACCTCGTCGCGCAGCGCCGCCTTCACGCGCGCCCTGCCTTGTGCAACTGGGCGTAGACCGCGCGCGCGGTCTTCGCGGGCAGGCCCGCGACGCCCTCCAGCTCCTCCTGCGAGGCGGCGAGGAACGACTCCGCCGACCCGAAGTGGTTCAGGATCGCCCGCCGACGGGCCGGCCCGATGCCCTCGAGGTCGTCGAAGATCGACTCGAAGGCGCGGGTGTCGCGCCGGCGCCGGTGGTACCCGAGCGCGAAGCGGTGAGCTTCGTCCCGAGCACGCTGGAGAAGCTGCAAACCGGGGTCGTGACGCTCGAGCCTGATCGGCGCCGAGCGGCCGGGGACGAAGACCTCCTCCTCGCGTTTCGCAAGCGCCACGACGGCGACGCGCGGCAGGTCGAAGGTGGCGTGCATCGCCTCGAGCGCGGCTGCGAGCTGGCCCTTGCCGCCGTCGATCACGACGAGGTTCGGGACGGTCGCGAAGCTCTCGTCGTAGCGGTCGGGCACGGCCGCGTCCCGCAGGCGCGCGAAGCGGCGCGAGACGACCTGCGCCATCGCGGCGAAGTCGTCCTGCACCTCGAGACCGCGCACCGCGAACGTGCGGTAGTGCGCGGTGCGGGGCTGCGCGTCCACGAACACCGCCATCGAGGCGACGATCTCGCGACCCTGGATGTTCGAGACGTCGAAGCACTCGATCCGCACGGGAAGGCTCTCGAGGTTGAGCGACTCGCGAAGCTGCTCGAGCGCCTCGACGCGCCGCCGGCGCTTCTGCTCCGCCGCCGAGGCATCGTGCTCGAGCGCGAGGCGCGCGTTCTCCTCGGCGAGCGCTGCCAGGCGCCGCTTCTCGCCCCGCTGCGGCGAGCGGACGTCGACCCGGGCTCCGCGCAGGTCGCCCAGGAACGCGGACAGCGCCTCGGTGTCCTCGATGTCCGGCGGAACGACGACCTGCGGCGGGATCGCCGGCGCGCCGCCGTAGTGCTCCACGCAGAACGACTCGAGGATCGTCGCCCGGTCCTGGCCCGCCACGTTCTCGAGGTGGAACGCGAAGCGGTCGACCAGCTTCCCGTCCCGCAGCGGGAACAGCTGCACCGCGGCCCGGTCTCCCTCCACGGCGAGGCCGATCACGTCGATCGTCCCCACCGCGCGCTTGTCGGCGGCCTGGCGCTGCGCGAGGCTCTCGATCGCGTGGAGCCGGTTGCGGTAGCGCGCGGCCTCCTCGAAGCGCTCCTCCGCAGCCGCCGCGCGCATCCGCCGCTCCAGCGCTTGCCGGATCGGCCGCGTCTCGCCGGAGAGGAACTCGATCACGCCGTCGATGATCGCGCCGTAGTCCTGCTCCGAGATCGCCCCGATGCACGGCGCCGTGCACCGCTCGATGTGGAAGTCGAGGCACGGGATCCCCGAGTGCCGCCCCGGCTTCGGCCCCTCGCACGGCCGGAACTGGAACACACGGTTGAGCACGTCCAGCGTCTCGCGCACCTTCTTCGCGTTCGCGTACGGGCCGAAGTAGACGGTTCCCCGGCGGTGCCGCTCGCGGGTGAACATCACCCGGGGGTAGGGATCCGAGACGGTGACCGCGATGTACGGGAAGGACTTGTCGTCGCGGAGCCTGACGTTGAACGGAGGGCGGTGCCGCTTGACGAGGTTCTGCTCGAGGTGCAGCGCCTCTGCCTCGCTCTGGGTGACGATCACCTCGACCCGGCCCACGCGCCGGACAAGCTGGTCGATGCCCGCGCGCGCGTCGCCGCCGCGGTTGAAGTAGCTGCGCACGCGGGCCCGGAGCGACTTCGCCTTGCCGACGTAGAGGATCTCGTCGCGCTCGTCGCGAAAGAGGTACACGCCCGGGCCCGTCGGCAGCCGAGCAAGCTGGCCCCGAACGGAATCTTCACGCACGCGAGCTAGCGTACCCCCACCTTGCGGCGCCGCCTCATCACGCTTCTGGGCCCGACGATCGCCTTCTTGGCGCTGGCTCTGCCTGCGCACGGGGCGGGGCCGAAGATGACGCTGGGGGCCGCCGAGGATGCCGTCCGGGCCCCCGACCTCGTCACCGCGAGGACGACGATGACCCAGCTGCGGCTCGCGGGCTTCACCTCGGTCCGGGTGACGTCCAACTGGCTTCCGGGTCTCGTGGCGCCGACGAGCAACGAGCTGACGGTGCTCCGGAACATCGAGGCGGCAGCACGCCTCTCCGGCGTGAAGGTGTACGTCTCCGTCTACCACCCGGGCTCCCGCACGACGCCGCTCGAGCCGACAGCCCAGGCGCAGTTCGCCCGATATGCGGCGGCGCTGGCCGAGAGCATCCCCACCTTCGACGACATCATCGTCGGCAACGAGCCGAACCTGAACCGATTCTGGCTGCCGCAGTTCGGCCTGGACGGGGCCAACGCGTCGGCGCCTGCGTACCTCTCGCTGCTCGCGCGCACCTACGACGCCCTCAAGGCTGTCGACCCCGGCCTGCGCGTCTGGGGCGGCGCTCTCGCCCCGCGCGGGGGCGATCGACCCGGCGGCGCGAGACCGACGTCGTCCCCCACCGCGTTCATCCAGACGATGGGCGCGGCGTACCGTGCGAGCGGGCGCACGACGCCCGTGATGGACGGGTTCGCGATCCACCCGTATCCCGACAACTCGTCGCAGAGCCCGGACTTCCCCCACCCCCGCTCCACGTCGATCGGGCTCGCGGACTACGACAAGCTCGTCGCGCTCCTGGGAGCCGCCTTCGACGGGACGGCGCAAGCAGGCTCGACGTTGCCGATCCTCTACGACGAGTTCGGGATCGAGTCGGCCGTCCCGGCGGGAAAGCGGAGCCTCTACTCGGGGAACGAGCCTGCGACGACGAAGCCGGTGGACGAGTCGAAGCAAGCGGCGGCGTACGATCTCGGCCTCCGGCTCGCGTTCTGCCAGCCGAACGTGGCGGGCATGCTCCTCTTCCATTCGCACGACGAGAAGGCGCTGCTCAGCTGGCAGTCGGGGGTGTACTACGCGGACGGTTCGCCGAAGGCGAGCCTCTCCGCGGTGCGCGACTCCCTCGACCGGACACGCGGCGGATCGATCGCGCGGTGCGACGGGCTCGGGCTCGACGTCGCCCTGAAGAACGTGCGTTTCCCGGGGCGGGCGGAGTTCCTGGGCGGCAAGCGCGACGTCCGCTTCCGCTGCACGCTCGACTGCGCCTGGGAGGTCGTCGCGACGCGGACGACGACGGGCGCGACCGCCGCACGCGTCCGCGGCTACGGGCGCTGGGGGCGCGCAATCGTCGCCTCGCTCCGCAACCGCAAGCTCGGCCGCGCCCCCGTGCGCCTCACCCTGACCGTCACGCATCCGGTGAATCCGGGGCTCTCGGCCACGCGCGAGAGCGCCGTGCTGCGCCCCGCCTGAGCCGGCTGCCCGCCCGACACTCCCTGTCCCGTTCAGCCGTGGCTCCGTGCCTGGCACCGGGCCAGGTCCGCTTCGGCCATCTCGCCTCGAATCGATGTCGGCGCACGTAGGATCTCGGTGATGGCGGACGGGTACGAGCGCATCGAGGGCGTCGAGGTCGGGCAGTACGTCGGCTACCGGTTCTTCCGGGTGGATCCGGCGTGGCGGCGGCTCCCGATCGACGAGCGCGGCGCCGGCAAGGAGGCGTTCGCCGACGTGATCGAGGAGTTTGCGGGACGGATGGAGGGCCTCCGCGTCTACTCCACGACCGGCGTCCGCCCGGAGGCCGATTTCTTCCTCTGGTCGATCACCCAGCGCTACGACGACCTGCTGGAGCTCGGCGCTGCGCTCAACGGCACGCCGCTCGCCGCGTGGCTGACGACGCCGTACTCGTACCTCGGCACGACGAAGCCGTCGGTCTACACGGACAAGAAGCGCGTCCGCCAGGGCCGTGTGGCGCCGCGGAACGCGCCCTACCTGGTCGTGTACCCCTTCGTGAAGCGCCGCCCCTGGTACTTCCTCACCTTCGAGGAGCGCGCCGCCGCGATGCGGGAGCACGCCGAGGTCGGCGGCAAGTTCGTCACGGTCACGAACCACACGACGTACTCCTTCGGGATCGACGACCAGGAGTTCATCCCCGCGTTCGAGACCGAGGAGCCGGCCGACTTCATGCATCTGATGATGACCCTGCGAGAGACCGAGGCGTCGAGGTGGACGGAGCGAGACACTCCGATCTTCGTCGGGAAGCTCGTGGACGTGCGCACGGCCCTCGACGCTCTCGACGGCGCCGTGACGGAGCTCCCCAGCGCGGAGAGCCTCTACACGGCCCCCGACGGCACGCGCTACCCCGCTCCGGCGCCCTAGGCACAGCGGCAGGCTCGGCCCCGGCAGAGCCCACCCGATCCTCAGCCGAAACGGTGCTCGCGGCGCCAGACACGGACGATCGCCCAGGCGCAGCAGGCGATTACGGCGAAGAAGGCGATCGCGTCGGCGCCCGTCGGCCCGAGACCGATCAGCGCCCCGATCGCGAGCACGGCGAGCACGACCGCGCCGTAGAACGTCCTGCGCGAGAGCTCGCTCCAGGTCTCGATGTCCGAGCGCCGCTCGCGCCAGAGCAGGAAGAGGAAGAACGCGATCGCCAGGAAGAACGCGATCCGCATCAGAGCGCCGGCGGTGACGACCGCGTTCTCCAGCGACAGCAGGACGATTCCCAGCGAGACGAGCGCGATCAGCGCCAGGCCGCGGGCGAAGCGGTTCTCCCAGAGACGCCTCACGAGCTGCCCGTCATGTAGGCGCGGATCGCGAGCGCGCCCGCGACTCCGGTCGTCCCCGAGAACCAGAGCAGACGGCGAGGCCCCGACTCGGGAGCGTAGAACCAGGGAACGAGCGCCGCCCCGAGGGCCATCGCGCCGTAGGCGTAGTGGAGCTCGTCGCCGGCGCGGCGGTCGTCGGCGAGCAGCAGCAGGCCGACCGCGACCTGGGCGACGAGCAACGTCTGCGCCAGCGAGAGCAGGTGCGTGGCGATCATTCCGGCGCCGCGGCGCCGCCAGTAGAGGAGGCCGCCCGTGAAGGCCGCGGCTGCGCAGACCGCGATCACCGCCGCACCGAGCCACGGATGGAGCCCAGCCACGCGGCGAGCGTAGCGGAGCGGCCTCGCGGGCGAACGGGGCCGGCCTCGGTGCCCCCGTGAGCAACGATGTTGGAGGTCGCTTAGGCTCACACGCCTCGAACCCCCCGAGACTGGAGGCGCGTGATGGCGGATGAGGCGGCAGGCACGGGCGGTGAGCCGAGGAAGCGAGAGCACACGCTCAAGGGCAAGGGCAAGCCGATCGACGAGGTATGGGAGGAGCTCCTCCGCGACGTGATGGAGCAGGGCGCGAGGCAGGTTCAGGCGCAGGCGCTCACCGAGTACCCGACTCCGCAGGACGACGTGGTCGTGCGCATACCGATCCGGGTCTCCGTGAAGTTCCCGCGCAAGCTCGAGGCATCCGCCGCGGACGGCGAAGCCGAGTGCGCGTGCATCGTCACCGAGGAGGTCTGCATCTGTTACGGCACGTGCCCCGACTTCCCGGAGTGCTGCGACGAAGGGCCAATCCTGACGCAGGGCTAGTCGATACCCTCGAGCCCCTTCGCGCCCGCCCCGCGATCCGGCCCGTCTGGGTCGGCTCTACGGCCGACGAGTCCGGCGTAGGCGATGTGGCCGAAGAACGTTCCCGCTTCCACTCGCCGTCGGGCTTCGGCTTTCAGCGCTGCCGCGGTGTCGTCGCCGATCTCGCCCCTCGTGCACAGCAGGTCTGCGCCGCGGTCGACGACGCTGAGCATGTACCCGCCGCCTGCGATCTCGGCGAAGCCATAGCTCCGGAAGGCGGTCAGCTCGAAGCCACACCGCTCGATCAAGGCGGGCAGGCGCCGGACCAGCCAGCGGTCGGTGACCGAGCTCGCCATCATCGCGTCGACGCACGCCTGGACGGGGTCGTGGTCGCCGAGCGCGACGGTCGTCGTCGCGTAGTCGCCGTCGAAGGCGGCAAGCCGGCCCCCGGGAACGAGAACGCGAAAGGCTTCTGCGACGGCGCGTCCGGGCGCCGGGACGTGGCTGAGCGTCGAGTCGAACACGACCACGTCGAACGATCCGTCCTCGAACGGCAGCGAGCGGGCGTCGGCCACCTCGAAGCGGACGTCGTCGATGTCCGCGGCCAGCGCCCTCGCTTTCTCGAGTAGCGACTCCGCGGTATCCACACCGACCACCGAGCCAACGCCCGGTTGACCTGCGAGCCTGCGTGTGAGAACGCCCGTCCCGCACCCGACCTCGAGCACATGCGCATCGGCGGGGAACTCGACGTCGCCGAGGAACGTCTCCCGCATCGCCTGCTGTTGCACATCGGCACCACGCGTCTCGAGCACCTCCGCAAGGCGCTGCTGGGTGCCGGCGTCGAGAGCGGCGACGTTGGCCCAGACATCGGACACGGCGTGCCCAGGATGACAGTTCCGGCTCGGGGAAGCAGCGACGGAGATGCCACTGCGGAAGCCTTCGATGCCCGACGGCCGCCGAGGCGGGCGCGCTCGGTGACCGACCGGATACGCTCGGTTGCTCGCGTGGAGACACGAACGATCGCCGTCGCGATCTCCGGCCGTAGGCGCGGACGACCCGACGGCCCGACGACGGAGGTGTGGCTTGCCAGTCGACGAGGGACGCCCAGCACCCGACTTCACCCTCAACTCCGATTCGGGCGAGTCGGTCACGTTGTCGGCCCTGAAGGGCTCGCCGGTGATCCTGTACTTCTATCCCAAGGACGACACGCCCGGCTGCACGGCGCAGGCATGCGGGATCCGGGACGCCTGGAGGGAGTTCGAGGCCGCCGGGGCGGTCGTGCTCGGCGTCAGCCCTGACGACGAGGGGTCGCATGCGAAGTTCAAGGAGAAGTACGACCTCCCCTTCGCGCTGCTCGCCGACACCGATCACAGGGTGGCCGACGAGTACGGCGTCTGGGGGGAGAAGTCCTACGCGGGCAAGACCTACATGGGCGTCGACCGCTCGACCTTCGTGATCGGCGCGGACGGGAACGTGGCGAAGGTCTTCCGCCAGGTGAAGCCGGCCGAGCATGCCGACCTGGTGCTCGAAGCGTTGGCTCAGGAGGCCGGGGCCTGACCGCCCTTCCCGCGCTCGCGCGCGGCGCTGCTCGCTGGTGGTACACGATCCGTTGCGCCGGCATCTGCTGGGCTCGCCGGTGCTGCGCTCGAGCGTGAGCCGATGAGGGCGCGGCTACACTGATCGTCCACGCGGATGTGGCGGAATTGGTAGACGCGCACGGTTCAGGTCCGTGTGCCCGTAAGGGCGTGGAGGTTCAAGTCCTCTCATCCGCATAGCGCAGGCGTGCAGCCGACAACGGTCGACCGCCGGCGTCTCAATCACCGGTGACGCGCGCCCTCTCCCTCCTCCTCGTCCTCGCCGCAACGGCGTTGATCGGCGCGCTCGTCACGACGGATGCGGTACCGCCCGCGCAGGCGGGCGAGACCCAGGTGGTCGTCCAGCTCACGGCGCCACCGCTGGCGCTCGCCCCCGACGATGACGCCGGGCGCCGGATCGACGTCGAGCAGCGCCGCTTCGCGGCGTCGCTGCGGAGCTCGATCCCGAGCGCGGAGGTGTACTGGCGCTATCGGCTGGTCGCGAACGGCGTCTCGGTGGTCCTCCCCCGCAACGAGCTTCCACGCCTCGCAGGCCTCCCCGGCGTGCGCCGCGTCTTCGCGGAGGCGACCTACCACCTGCAGGCCGGCCCCGACGCCGCGACGATCCGCGCACGCGAGCTCCAGGGGCCGACGCTCGCCACGGCGGGCGCCGGGATCAAGATCGGCGTCATCGACGACGGAGTCGACCAGCGCCACCCGTTCTTCGACCCGACCGGCTACCCGATGCCCAACGGCTTCCCCAAGGGCCAACCCGCGTACACGACGGCGAAGGTGATCGTCGCACGCGCGTTCCCGCCCCCGCGGGCGACCTGGCGGCATGCCTCCAAGCCGTTCGACCCCGAGCAGTCGGGGCATGCGACGCACGTCGCCGGGATCGCCGCAGGCAACGCGAACACGCTCGCGGAGGGGACGCGCATCAGCGGGATCGCCCCCCGTGCGTACATCGGCAACTACAAGGCTCTGACGATCCCCACGGACGCCAACGTCGGCCTGGACGGCAACTCGGCGGAGATCGTGGCGGCGATCGAGGCGGCCGTCGCCGACGGCATGGACGTGATCAACCTGTCCATCGGGGAGCCCGAGATCGAGCCGTCCCGGGACCTGGTCGCTCTCGCCCTCGACGCGGCGGCTGCCGCGGGTGTCGTCCCGGTCGTCGCCGCGGGCAACGACTTCGACGACTTCGGGCGTGGATCGCTCTCCTCGCCCGGGAGCGCAGCCGATGCGATCACCGTGGGCGCGACGACGTCCGGCTCCGCACCGGCCATGGCGAGCTTCTCCTCGTCCGGGCCGACCCCGCTCTCCCTGCGGCTCAAGCCCGACGTCGTCGCACCCGGGGCTTCGATCCTCTCGGCCGAGCCCGACGGCTGGCGTCTCTCCTCCGGGACGAGCATGGCCGCCCCGCACGTCGCCGGCGCGGCTGCGCTCCTGCTCCAGCGCCATCCCGACTGGACACCGACACAGCTCAAGGCGGCGCTCACCGCCACCGCACGGCCCATCGGCGCCGGCGACGCCGTCGTCGCGCCGACGCGGGCGGGAGCGGGCCTCGTCGACGTGCGCGCAGCGGACCTGCCACTCGTCCGCGCCACCCCGACGGCGGTCTCCTTCGGGCTCGTCCGGCCGGGGGTGGCCGCGACCGAGAGCGTCGCGGTCGAGGACGCAGGAGGCGGAGGCGGGCCGGCCTGGAGCGTCACGGTGGAGACGACCAACCTCCCGGCGGGCACGGCCCTGACCGCGCCTCCGGAGCTGGCCGTGCCCGGCGCCCTGACGCTCGACCTGGCTCCCGGCGCGAACGAGGGCGAGGTTGCGGGAACCGTCGTCCTCCGCCGCGCGGGCATGGCGCGGCGCGTCCCGTTCTGGGGCAGGGTGGTCGCGCCGCGGCTCGCCTTCGAGGAGGCGACGCCGCTCGTCCGTCCCGGGTCGTACGCAGGCAACACGCGCGGCCGGCCGGCTCGGGTCGATCTCTACCGCTATCCCGAGGTGCCGAACGACGGTCCGGTGTCGAGTCGCCTCGCCGGGCCGGAGCAGGTCTTCCGCGTTCGCCTGACGCGGTCGGTCGCGAACTTCGGGGTCGCGATCACGGCGCGTGGGCCGGGCTCCCAGGTCGAGCCGCGGGTGGTGAAGGACGGCGACGAGAATCGGCTCACGGGCTACGCCGCGCTTCCTCTCAACCACAATCCCTACGTCGACGAGTTCGGCTCGCCCGTGCCCGTCGCGGGCGCCGTCCGCCCCACGTCCGGGACCTACTACGTCGTGTTCGACAGCCCGACGCGCGCGAGCGCAGGGAGCTACCGCTTCCGCTTCTGGACCGACGACACGGCTCCGCCGACGGCGGCGCTCGTCCGTCGTGTCGTGCGCAGGGGCGACCCGATCCGCCTCCGCGTGCGAGACGCCGGCTCGGGAATCGACGTCCGCTCGATCGAGGCGACGCTGGACGGCGACGTCGCGCGCGCGCGCCTGGTGGGACCGGAGATCAGGATCCCCACCGCGACCCTCCGCCCCGGCCGCCATCGCCTCCGCATCGCGCTCTCGGACCATCAGGAGACGCGGAACAACGAGAACGTCGCGCGCATCCTGCCCAACACGCGGACGCTGTCGGTCCCGGTCACGATCCGCGCCCGGTAGCCGCCGCCCGACCTCCGGCCGTTCGCGCGGTGCCCCTGTCGGACAAGTGACTATCGTTTCGAGCGCCGCGATGCGACCGACGAGACGCACCGACGCGGCGGCGGCGGCCCGCGGCCCCGGCGCAACCGCGACGACGAAGCTCCGCCCACCGGCGCCACCGGCGCCGCTGCTGCGCCGCGAGCGCCTCGTCTCCCTGCTCGAGGAGGCCCTCCGGAGACGGCTGACAACGGTCGTCGCCGGTGCCGGCTACGGGAAGTCCACCCTGCTGTCCGCGTGGGCGGCCGACGTCAACTGCGCCTGGTACAGCGCGTCCAGCGACGACGCCTCGCTCGCTGCGTTCGCGCGCGGGATCACGGACGCGCTCAGGCTCCGCGTGCCGGCACTCCCCGGCGACGACGCGGGAGCGGTCACGGCCTCTGCGGGCCCCGGCGCCGAGGAGGACGAGCCCGCCCGCGCGCGTGGCTTTGCCGCAGCCGTCTGCGAGACACTGCAGTCGGAGCTCAGGCGGGACGTCGTGCTCGTCGTCGACGACGTCCACGAGGTGACCTCGCCGGGCGCGATCCAGGTGATCGAGTCACTCTGCCGGCAGGCTCCGCCTCAGCTCCACCTGGTGCTCGCCTCGAGGTCCGAGCTCCCGTTCCCGATCGAGAGGCTTCGCGGACAGGGCAACGTGCTCGAGCTCACGAGCGCCGACCTGAGCTTCGGCGTCGACGAGATCCAGACGCTGCTCACGACCGCGACGGGCCCCGGCGACGCAGCGATCGCGCTGGAGCTGCACCGGGCGACCAGCGGCTGGCCGGCCGCAGTCCGGCTGGCGGTGGAGGCGCTGCGCGGCGTGCCGCCCGGCGGGCGGCGGGCGGCCCTCGAGCGCATTCGCCGGCCGGGCGGTCCCCTGATCGCCTACCTGACCTCCGAGGTCTTCGCCCGGGAGCCGCCCGAGGTCGAGGCGCTCGTGAGGACCGTCGCGCCGCTCGAGCGGTTCACCGCAGGGCTCTGCGAGGCTCTGGGCGTCGCGGACGCAGCGGAGATCCTGCATTCGCTCGCGCGGCGAGGGCTCTTCGTCGAGCTCCAGGGCGACGGCGGCGCGGCGGGGTGGTACGCGCTCGGGTCGCCCGTGCGCGAGTTCGCGCTCTCGCGCCCGGACACCGGTGACGGGGAGGCGCGACGTGTGCAGGGCGAGGCCGCGCGATGGCTCGAGGCCCACGACGAGACGGAGGACGCGCTTCGCTGCTTCGCCGCCGCGGGCGAGGTGATCGAGCTCGCCCGCGTCCTGTCGTCCGAGGGCCCCGCGTTGCTGGCACGCGGGTCCGTCGATGCCGTCCTCGAGGCGGTCGCGCTCGTCCCCCGGGAGCTCAGGACGCCGCCGATCGAGCAGCTCGCGGGCGAGGCGTTCCAGGTCCGCGGCGACTGGGACGAGGCACTGCGCTGCTTCGAGCGGGCCGCGGGTGAGGCCGACCCCCTGCCGCCGGGGCTGGCGTGGCGGATGGGCCTCCTCCGGCATCTCGCGGGGCGGCTCGACGAGGCGTTCGCGGCGTACGGACGGGCCGGAGTCGAGGGCGAGCCACGGGACGTCGCGCTCCTCTACGCGTGGCGTGCGTCGGCGCACTGGCTGCGCGGGGACGCGGACGCCTGCAGGGAGGACGCCGAGAACGCATTCGCCGTCGCGTCGGAGGCCGGCGATCCCAGGGCCCTGGCCGCCGCGCACACCGTCCTGGCGATGCTCGCCGCCCTCGAAGGCGACCGCGCCGGGAACGACGCGCACTACCTCAAAGCCCTCGCGCATGCGGAGGAGGCGGGGGACGTGCTCCAGCTGATCCGCGTGCGGACGAACCGTGGCTCTCGTCACGTCGAGGAGTGCGCGTACGAGGAAGCGATCGCCGAGCTCGATCTGGCGTTGCGCCTCGCGGACCTCGCCGGCTTCGCCGCGTTCCGCGCGCTCGCGCTGAGCAACAGAGGCGAGGCCCTCTCCAAGCTCGGCCGCTTCGACGAGGCTGTCGCGGATCTCGAGGCCGCGAAGGCCCTCTACCAGAGGCTCGGCTCGCGCATGGTCGCGTACCCGCTGGAGAAGCTCGGCGAGGTCTACCGCATGAGGGGCCAGTGGGCGCTCGCCCGGGCCTCCTTCGAGGAGGCCGTCGCGCAGGCCGGGGCCTCCGGTGATGCACAGGGGCTCGTCCCTTCGCTGGCCGGGCTCGCCCGGGTGGTGGCCGCGGACGAGCCGGACGAGGCGAAGCGGCTCGTGGAGCGTGTGCTCGGGCTCGGCGAGGGGTTGAGCCACGTCTACGTCCTGCTGTCTGCCGGCTGGGTCGCGCTGGTGCACGGCGAACGGGGTCGCGCCGCCGAACGGGCGGCGGCCGCCGCAGCGACCGCGCGACGTCGCCGCGACCGGGCAGGGCTGGCGGAGTCGCTCGAGCTCGGCGTGCTCGCCTCACGGCACCCGGCCGGCGAGATCGAGCGCCTCGACGAGGCGGCCGCGATCTGGCGAGACCTGCGCAGCCCGGTGGGCGACGCCCGCGTCGCGCTCGAGATCGCCCTGATCACCGGGGACGCTCACGGCACCTCGAACGCCGACGACCGGCTCCGTGCTCTGGGCGCCCGGGGCTATCGGGCGGCGTTCTCGCGGCTCGTCTCCGCCGACGCCTCTCCACGCGTGCTCGTGCAGTCCCTCGGCCGGTTTCGCGTCACCCGGGGCGGCGAGGTCATACCCCTGGCTGCGTGGCAGTCGCGCAAGGCCCGCGACCTGTTCAAGATGCTCGTCGCGCGGCGCGGCCGACCCACCCCGCGTGAAGCCCTGATGGAGGCGCTCTGGCCGGGGCAGAGCGCGGCTCCGCTGGCCAACCGGCTGTCGGTGCTCCTCAGCACCGTCCGGGCCGTGCTCGACCCCGAGAAGCGTCACGAGCCCGACCATTTCGTCGCAGCCGACCGTAGCTCGGCGCGGCTCCAGCCCGAGCACGTCTCGGTCGACGTCGAGGAGTTTCTCACGGCAGCCGGGGAGGCTCTCGCCCTCCGACGGGCGGGGGTCCCCGAAGCCCACGAGCGGCTCACCGCCGCCGAGGCCGCCTACACGGGCGACTTCCTGGAGGAGGACGCCTACGAGGACTGGGCGCTCCCGCTCCGGGAGGAGTGCCGGGCCATGTACACGGAGGTCGTCCGCGCGCTCGCATCCGATGCGACGTCGCGCGGCGACGCGGACGCGGCAGTCCGGTTCCACCTCCGCGTCCTCGAGCGCGATCCCTACGACGAGCCGGCGCACCTCGGCCTCGTCACGACCCTCGAGGCGGCCGGCCGCCACGGCGAGGCCCGCCGCTGCTTCCGCGCGTACTGCGCGCGGATGGACGAGATCGGGATCGAGTCCGCGCCCTTCCCCGGCGCCGACGGCTGAGCCTCACGCGGCTCTAAGCGAACCTGAAACCCCGCCCCGCACGATGCGCCCGTGCAGGAGACCGAGAGGCGATGACGACCGTGGGGAACGAGCCGCCGGCAGGGGGGTCGCTGGCGGAGACGTTCGTCTTGCGCCTGTGGGAGCCACCGCACCTCGTGCGGCGCGAGGCGGAGGCACTGCGCGGTGTCGTCCGGCACATCCGGAGCGGCCGCTCCACGACCTTCGCGGACGGGGAGTCGCTGCTCGCGTTCCTGCGCGCCGAAGGGCGCGCGGACGAACGCGCCATCGGGGGACAGCCGTGAGGCGACGGGCGGTGGGGGTCGCTCCGTCGCCGTCACGGCGATAGCTCGGAAAAGGCTCGGCGGCGTCTAGGGTCGTTTCGAGCGGGGCTCTTCGATGGTCGGCAGCGCGTCCAGGTCCCGCTGGACGCTCTCGACGAAGTCGTCGTCGTCCGTCTTCACCACGCGGAGCTTCGCCTTGCGCCGCTCGCGGTCACGGCGACGTCGCGCGTCGGCGCCGACGAGGCCCGAGACCCTCGGCCACTCCGCGGCGACGACCACGAGGACGCCGAGGGCGAGCAGGACGATCCACGGCCAGCTCACGACACGGATTCTACGTCACACGGGCCGATCGAGAGCGTCCCGGGCGGCTTCGACACGCGGGCGGGCGGCGCAGCCCTCGAGGTGGTCGTTCACGAGGCCCATCGCCTGCATGAACGCATAGACCGTCGTCGGCCCGACGAACGACCAGCCGCGCCGCTTGAGCTCCTTCGCCAGCGCTCGGGAGGCGTCGGTCTGCGCGAGCCCTTGCAGCTCGGCGTGGGTCATCCGGCTGGGTCTGGCCGCCGGCTCGGGCTCGAACCGCCAGACGAACGCGGCCAGCGAGCCCTCCTCCTCGACGAGCTCGAGAGCCCGACGCGCATTGTTGATCGTCGACTCGATCTTCCCGCGGTGCCGCACGATCGACGCATCCTCGAGGAGCAGCTCGACCTCTCGTGCGCCGAACCGAGCCACGCGACGGAAGTCGAACCCCGCGAACGCCTGCCTGAACGCCTCGCGCTTGCGCAGGATCGTGAGCCACGACAGGCCCGCTTGGAACCCCTCGAGCGAGAGCTTCTCGAACAGTCGCACGTCGTCCACGACCGGCATGCCCCACTCCTCGTCGTGGTAGGAGCGGTAGTCGAGCTGCTCGCCGCCGCCCCACCAGCATCTGGTCACCCCGTGCTCGTCCGTGACGAGCCCGGGGACAGACCCCGCGGGATCAGTCCCCACGGACGACGATCTCCATCGGCAGGCCTGCGAGCGGGACGCCGCCCTCGGCGGTGACGAGCCAGGTGTCCTGCATGTACAGGCAATCCTCGCCGTTCGCCGCGATCGCGTGCGGGTGCATGGACAGCACCATGTTCTCCCTGAGCTCCGTCTCGACCCCCTCCCCCACCTTCGGGAACTCGATCATCGTCATCCCGATCGAATGGCCCGTGACGTGGCCGAGGTGGTAGCCGCGGTCGGAGAACCCCTTCGACACGGCCACGTGCACGTCGTGGCAGCTGGCGCCCGCCCGCATCGCGGTCTTCGCGGCCTCGAAGTACTCGTCGTACGCCTCGGCCATGGCCTTCGTGTCCTCCGACAGCGGCGTGCCCTGGGCCGCCACGGCGCGCGAGACCTCCACCCAGTGCATGCCCGGGCCGGCGACCTCGAGGGACGGCAGCACGAAGTCACCGAGAACCTCCTCCTTGCGGGCGATCTTGAACTCGGGCAGCGCCACCCCCGAGCGTCCCGGTGCGGTGAGCACCATGTTCATCGTCAGCCGGCCGCAGCCCTCGGCGATGAAGTACTCCTCCGCGACGGCCATCACCTCCGCCGCGGTGCGTCCGGGCGCGTACGCGTCCGCCCAGATCTCGAAGCCGCGACGGTTGATCCGCACCGAGTCACGGACGCTGACGAGCTCGGCCTCGCTCTTGACCGCACGCGCCAGGTCGAACTCGACGTCGAAGGGCACGATCTCGAAGCCCTCGAGCGGCCGGTAGTCCCGCACGGTCATCACGTAGTCCAGCCCGTAGACCCCGATTCGCCTCCACCGCGCATCTCTCGCGTACGCCACGATCGCGGCCCCCGGGTGCGGATCGAAGCGCTGCTCGATCAGCGCCGTCCCGTGCTCGCCGACGTAGCGGGCCTCCGCGGGGAACACGACGAAGGGATCGCGCTCGGGCGGCACGACGACGTAGGCGTACCGGTGGACGATCTGGAAGCCGGAGAGATACGTGACCGCCCCCTCGAAGCCCGAGTACTCGCTGCCCGCGACGACCAGGCCGTCGAGCGCGTGCTCGGCCATCGCCGCACGCACGTTCGCGAACCGCCGGTCGAGCTCCGCGGAACCGGTGCCGGCGCCGGTCCGCAGCCCGGCGCCCGCGCTGTTCTCCTCTACTGCTGCCATGAGGCTTCAACCCCCTTGATGAGCGCGGTGATGGTGTCGTGGAGAGGGGTCGGCACCCCCAGCTCGCGCCCGAAGCGCGCGATCCCCCCGTTCAGGAAGTCGATCTCGGTCGCCCTGCGCGCCTCGACGTCCTGCAGCATCGAGGCCTTGTGGCCGTACGCCACGTCCGGGCGCGCGGCGTGGTCGATCAGCTCCTCCGGGTCGGCGTCGAGCTCGATGCCCTGCGCCGCGGCGACCGCCTTGCCCTCGTCGACGAGCCCGGAGACGACGGCGCGGAGATCCGGCCGCTCGCACACCCGCCCATGGGTCAGCCCCGTCAGAGCGCCCATCGGGTTGGTGGCAGCGTTGAAGATCACCTTGCGCCACTGGCCCGGCCGCGCGTCTTCGACCGCGACGGCCGGCATCCCGGCACGCGTGCAGGCGTCGGCGAGCGGCTCGATCGCGTCGACCGCGATCGGCCGTGGCTCGAACGGGCCGAAGGTCGTGTCGCCCTTGACGTCCCACTGCACCACCCCCGGCTCGAGCAGCTTGCCCGCAGGGAAGGTCGTCCCGCGGATCACGCGCTCGACGTGCTCGGAGAGCGTCTCCTCGTTCCCGACCCCGTTCATCACGGAGGCCACCGCCCCCGCCGAGAACACGTCGGCGGTGGCGGAGATCGCCGCGGCGGCGTGCATCGCCTTCGTTGCGACGATCCCGAAGTCGCACGGCGGGATCGCCGCAGGGTCGCTCGTGGCGGTCGGGCGGCCGACGACCTCACCCGCTCCGATCAATTGCAAACCTCTCTTTTTGATAGCAGCGATATGCGCTTTGTTCAAATCGAACGCCCACACCTCCACGTCCGCGAGTGTCGCCAGGTTGGCCGCGAACAGCGAGCCCACTGCACCGCACCCGACCACGCAGATCCTCATGTGCCTCCTCTCTCGGGCCGGGCTCGCGCGAGCCGGGCGAACGTGACCTCCTTGCCCGCCGTGATCCCTGTCGGGCGGAGGATCAGGACGAGCGCCATCAGCGCCCCTACCACGACGATCCGGCTGCCGGAGGGCAGGTCGACGCCCATGGCGCCGTTCTCGGCCTCGGCGAGCAGCGAGTCGAGCCCCGAGACTGCGAGCGCGCCGACGACCGCGCCCCACAGGCTCGTCATCCCGCCGATCACGAGCATCGCCAGGGTGATGAACGTCAGGTCGAGATAGACGGCGTCGACGTTGATCGGCAGGTAGTGCACGTACAGGCCTCCGGCGAAGCCGGCCACGGCGCCCGAGAGCACGAAGGCGATCAGTCGCTGACGGTAGACGGAGATGCCGACCGCGCGAGCGGCCGGCGCGTCGTCGCGGGCTGCCCGCAGCTGGCGCCCGTACCTGCTGATCTGGTACGCGAAGGCGACGACGATCGCCACGACGGCGCCGACCGCGGCCTGCACCGTGTCCGTGGTCTCGGACACGGAGGAGAAGACGTTCAGGCCGGGCCCGATCTTCTCGTAGTAGCGCAGGATGTTGTTCGTGATCTCGAGCACCGCGAACGTCGCGATGCCCGCCGCGAGCCCCGAGAGGCGCATCAAGGGCAGCCCGGCGAGGAGCGCGAAGACCCCGCCGGCAAGCGCGGCGAGCAGGAGCGAGGGGACGTTCCCCACCGTCGTGTCGGCCAAGAAGCCGAACAGGGAGGGCATCGTCGCGGGCTTCTCGGCGACGGGGACGGAGAGCACGCCGGCGGCCCAGGCGCCGATGGCGACGAAGCTGATGTGCCCGAACGAGAGAACGCCCGAGTTGCCGACGAACACGTAGAGCGCCACGACCATCGACACGGACACGAGCGCGTTGATGAAGTAGATCTCGGTCGAGCGCTCGAAGAAGCTGCCGACGACGGCCGTCACGGCGACGAGCGCCGCCGGGGCCAGCACCGGCAGGAACGTCGGGAGGCGCCTCACACCCGCTCCACGGCCCCGCCGGCCCGCGTGAACAGGCCGCCCGGCCGGAGGATGAGGATCACGATCACCAGCCCGAACAGGAACGACGGCAGATACTGGCTCTGCGCGGTGGGCAGCGCGCCGCCGAGCAGGCCGGACGCGTAGCCGATCGCGAAGCCGCCGAGTGTCGCGGAGATGAGCCGGTTCATGCCCCCGAGGACGACACCCGCGAGCACGACGATCGTCTCGCGGAGCGCGAACGTCGACGTCACGAGCGGCTGCTGCACGGTCATCATCACCGCGACGACCGCAGCCAGGATCCCCGAGACCAGCACGGCGGAGCCGATCACCCGGTTGGCGCGGACGCCGAGCAGCCGTGCGGTCTCGAAGTCCATCGACGCCGCGCGCATCTGCAGGCCCACCGTCGTCCTCCCGAGGAACAGCACGAGCGCGACCAGGCAGACGATCGCCGTGACGATCGCGACGACGGTGATCTTCCTCACCTCCGTCCCCCAGATCGTCCAGGGCAGGTTCAACTTCGCGAGCGACGCCGCAGGCTCTCCGAGTGTGTCGTCCGACTGGTCGATCAAGAGCGCGACGGCCTGCAGGAGGAAGGCGACGGCGAACGTCGCGACGAGCATGGTCGCCGCCGACTGCGTCCGCAGCGGGCGGAAGACGACACGATCCATCGCGAGCGACAGCGCGATCACGACGAGGAAGCAGAGCGCGATCCCGCCCCAGACGGGCCAGTCGCGGTCCGAGGCGAACGCGAGGGCGAACGCGCCCGCCATGACGAGCTGCCCGTAGGCGAAGTTGACGAGGCGCAGGACGCCGAAGACGAGGCCGATCCCGACGGCCATCAGCGCGTAGATCGAGCCGATGCCGATTGCGTCGACCTGCACCTGGGGGTCGACGGCGGAGCTCAGGAAGTCGGTGAGCCCGCTGGCGAGGAGCCCGGTCACGAGAGGTACGCCTGGATCATCCGCTCCGTGTCCCCGGCGTCGTCGGGCGTCAGGGTCAGCCGCACCTCGCCGTTCGCGAGCACGAGCGAGCGATCCGAGAGGGCGACCGTGCGCTGGGCGCGCTGCTCCACCAGGAGGATCGCCATCCCGTCCTCCCGGATCGTCTCGAGCGCCCCGAAGACGAGGTCCGTCACGGTCGGCGAGAGGCCGAGCGACGGCTCGTCCAGCAGCAGCACCTCGGGAGCCGAGACGAGCGCCCGCGCGATCGCGAGCTGCTGCTGCTGCCCGCCGGACAGGACGCCCGCATGGCGGCGGCGGAACTCGCCGACGACGGGGAACATCTCGATGACGCGCTCGACGTCCTCGGAGGCGCCGTCCTGCGACCGCCGGCCCGAGAGCCCGAGCCGGAGGTTCTCCTCGACGGTCAGCTCGCCGAAGATCCGTCGGCCCTCCGGGACGAGCGCGACGCCGCTCCGCGCGACGGCCTCCGGCGGCCGCCCGCGCAGCGAGCGGCCGTCCAGCTCGACGTCGCCGCCCGAGGGCCGGACGAGGCCCATGATCGCGTGCAGGGTCGACGACTTCCCCGCGCCGTTCGGGCCGATCAGCCCGACGATCTCCCCCGGCCGGACCTCGAGCGAGACGCCGCGGACGGCGGCGACGCCGCCGTAGCGCACCTCGAGGTCGGAGACGACGAGGCGGGGCGTCGCGCTCAGGACAGCCCCTCGTGGACGGCGCTCTCGCCGAGGTACGCGGCCGAGACGTCGAGGTTGGCGCGGATCTCCGTGGGCGTGCCCTCCGCGAGCGTCCGGCCGTGGTCGAGCACGTGGATCCGCTCGCAGACGTCCATGATCAGCGCCATGTTGTGGTCGATCAGCAGGACCCCGGCGCCGTGGTCGTCGCGCACCGAGCGCACGACCGCCGCGAACTCGGGCACCTCGGCCTCGGGAAGGCCCGCGGCGGGCTCGTCCATGAGGACGAACGTCGGCTCCGTGGCCAGCGCCCGGGCGACGCCGAGACGCCGCTCGACGCCGTGCGCGAGCGCTCCGGCCGGAGCGTCCGCGTGGTCGGCGAGCGCGACGAGGTCGAGCAGCTCGTCCGCCCTCCGCCGCGCCGTGGCAGGCGAGGCACCGACCCCGAGCGCCGCCACCTCGACGTTCTCGCGCACGGTGAGCGAGCGGAAGGCATGGCTGTGCTGGAACGTGCGCGCGAGGCCGTGGCGGCCCCGTCTGCTCGCGCTCCAGCGCGTGACGTCACGGCCGTCCAGCTCGACCGTGCCCGACGACGGCAGGTCGAACCCCGTGAGCAGGTTCACGAGCGTCGACTTCCCCGCACCGTTCGGCCCGATCAGGCCGATCACCTCATGGCGGTGCAGGGTCAGAGACACGCCCTGAACGGCGTGGACGCCCTCGAACGAGCGGGAGACGTCGGCGGCCCGGAGTGCTCCTCCGGGCCGCCGGTCTTCCCGCGCCTGGCTCACCGTGTCGATCGGAGGCCGCCCTAGATCTTCGGGACGACCTTCGCGACGACGGTGCCGATGCGCTTGCCCTTGTTGTTCTGGATCTGGATCACGCGGTACTGCCGGCCGAACACGGTGTGGAACGACGGCGAGAAGCTCACGAGGCCCGACAGCGTCGGGACCTTCCTGAACCTCTCCATCGTGGCCGCGAGGCGGGCGCCGTTCGTCGAGCCGCCCGACCGCCGGATCGCCGTGGCGACGCCGTCGATCGCCGCCGAGCCGGTCACGAACCCGCCCGTGCCCGCCTTGAGGGTCTTCGCGAGCGTGTTGATCCCCTTGACGGGATCGTCGCCGAAGATCGAGGCGAACGTGACGAAGTAGTAGTTCGTCACCTGCGGCTCCTTCGTCACCCAGTAGACCCCGTCACCGGCCCACGAGTTGAGAACAGGCGTGTTGTTGCCGAGCGTGCGGAGCCCCGAGATCATCTGCGGGAGCGCCCCGAATGCCCCGGCCGTCGCCGTCACGATCACGTCGGCGCGGCGGCCGTTCAGCCGCGTCACCGCGTTCGTGATGTTCGTCGAGCCGAGCGACTGGTAGCTCTCCTCGGCGACGATCTTCCCGCCGAGCTGCGTGTAGCGGGCCTTGAAGGCCTTCACGACATCACGGAAGTAGACGATCACGGTGTCGGTCGCGAGGCTTGCGTTCCGCCACCCCTTGCTCCAGGCGTACTCCGCCATCGCGGACCCCTCGTCCTGCGCGACGTTGCCGAACGAGAACGCGAGCCTTCCCTTGGCGCCGAAGCGCTTCGGGCCCATCTGGTCCGTGCCGATGCACGGCGCGACCGCGAGGACGCCCCGGTTGATCGTCTCCTGCACGACGGGAGCGGCGAAGTCGACGTCGCAGGTCGTGAACATCACGTGCGCGCCCCGCGAGAGCAGTCTCGCCGCGCAGGCGCGGGCGATCGCGGGCTTGTTGCCCTGGGTGTCGCACGTCGCGATCCGCAGCTTCCTGCCGTTGACGCCGCCCTTGGCGTTGACCTGGTTCACGCGGATCTTGGCGGCAGCGAGGGCCGGGCCGTCGAACGGCGCCATTGCACCGTTCCCGTCGAATGCCCAGCCGATCACGATCGGGCTGGATGGTGCCGCAGTCGTGGTCGCCGCGGTGATCGCCGCGACCACGGCGAGCGTCGCGAACAGCGCCGCGAGCGCCCCTGTCTTCCTGGGTGTCATCACGCCTCCTGGTGCGCTTGACTTGTTGACTCCGATTCCCGCCAGGGCGCCTCCTTCGCCCGGACGAGGCGGTACAGCGCCGTGTGCAGGGGCACCGGCACTCCGTGCCTTCCGGCCTCGCGGACGAGCGAGCCGGTGATGAGGTCGATTTCGGTCGGCCTGTGCAGTTCGACGTCCTCGAGCATCGACGGATAGTGCGCCGAGCCCCGCCGGGTCGCGAGGACGTTCATCTCCCACGGGTCCTCGTGGAGCTCGATGCCGGCGGCGTCGGCCACCGCCTTGCCCTCGTCGACGAGGTCGTGGACGAGGTGCCCGAGGTCGGTGGGCTCGTCCTCCGCGGCGAAGTGGAAGTCGTGGCGGAGGCCGGTGAGCGCTGCGACGGAGTTGACCGTCGCGTTGAAGATCAGCTTCGACCACTGGGCGGGCCGCAGGTCGGGCAGCACCTCGGCCTTCAGCCCGGCGCGGCGAACCAGCTCACCGGTCTCCTCCACCCGCTCGAGGGGCGTGTCCTCGTAGGGCCCCATCCAGGTGGCGGTGTCGAGGATGTACTCCACCTCGGTGTCGGAGTGCTTCGTGCCGGACATGAACGTGACGGCGGAGACGAGCGGCCAGTCGCCGTGCGCGCGCACGACGTCCTCGGCGCCGAGGCCGTTGAGCGTCGTCATCAGCATCGCGTCCGGGAACCGGCCCTCGAGGGAGGCGGCCGCCTCCTCGAGGCCGTTCGCCTTCGTCGCGATGATCCCGAGGTCGAACGGCTCCAGCTCCTCCGGGTCCGCCGCCGCCGTGACGTCGGCATGGAGGTCGCTGCGCCCGGTGACCCGCAGCCCGTCGCGGTTCAGCGCGTCTGCGTGCTCGCGGCGACGCGTCAACACCGACACCTCGGCGACCTGTGCGAGATGGCCGGCGAAGAGGCTCCCGATCACCCCGGCACCGATCACGCACACCCGCTCGATCACCCATGCCCCTTCCGGAGATACGGCCTCGTGGCGCTGGAGCGCACTGCCCGGGGTGGCACTATGCGACCTGAGCCACTCCGGCCGGGGCCGCCGCCTGGACGCGCGGGATCACCTGGGCGGCGAAGATCTCCTGGTTCTTGATCGCCATCCAGTGCGGGGCGCCGCCTGCGTTGACCGTGATGCCGATCTCCGAGATCCCGGGGCAGATCTTGGTGGTTTCCTCGATCCGCGCGACGATCTCGTCCGGTGTGCCGACCCAGACGTAATCCTCCTCGACGAGCTGCTCGAAGGGCACCTCCGCCAGCTGCTCCATGATCCCCGACGCGTAGAAGCCGTAGCCGGCCTTGCCGAGAGCGTCCGCCGCCGGCTTCTCGTACTCGAGCAGCGGTGAGCTGTTCCCGTAGATGAACTTCGTGACCCAGTCGCGCGCCTCGCGCATCGCGGTATCGCGATCCTCGTCGAGATGACAGGCGTGGATCCAGACGATGTCGGGCTCGTTGCCGTGCTCCGCGCACTTCGCCCGATAGAGGTCGAGCTGCTCCTCGAGAGCCTTGTACGGCAGGAGCGGCGGCACGGCCACGCCCCAGCCGTGCTCTGCGGCGAGCTCGTAGGTCCTGTCCGAGGTGCCGCCCAGGAAGATCCTGAACCTGCGCGTGGGGAACGGCACGATGTGCGAGTCGGCCACCTCGAAGTACTCGCCCTTGTGCGAGAAGCGCTCCTGGCCCAGCGCCGTGAAGAGCAGGTCGACAGCCTCCTCGTAGCGGGGCCGGGCGTGCTCGTCGAGCGGGACCCCGGCCTTCTCGGGGATCCACCCGTGGCCGCGTCCGACGCCCCACTCGTAGCGACCGTCGGTGAGGATGTCGGTGACGGCGATCTCGGACGCCAGCACCATCGGGTTGTGGTACGGCAGGGCGTGCAGCATCGTGCGGAAGTGGATCTGCTTCGTCCGCTGGGCCGCGGCTGCGAAGAGCGCGGTCGGATGCGCCGAGACGGAGAACTTCGGGAAGAAGAAGTGCTCGATCGACGCGTAGCAGTCGTACCCGAGACGGTCGGCGTTCTCGATCTGCTCCAGCACCTCCCCGTAGAGCTGCTGGGGGCTCTTCCCCTCGTGGAGCTGCATCTCCGTGTACAGGCTGAACCGCATCGACTGTCCTCCCCGTGGTGACATGTCAAGTTGACCGAGTATCCCACCCGGCTGACATGACAGTCAACGCCGGGTCTGTTCGCGAGCAGGATTCCGCAGGACGGAATCCTGCCGCTCGGATCCCCGCCTGCGGCGGGGCAGATCCCTGAACAACCATGGGTTCCCCCACATCGAGAAGGAGGGGGCTCGTGCGGGAACCATGGGGCTCCCCCACGTCAGAACTCGGCTCCCTGCCACCGGAGGTCCCGGGCGCTGACCTCGATCGCCGGGATCCTCACGGGGTCGGGCTCCTCGGCCTCGTGCACCGGCGACCAGACGCCCCACGAGCGCCGGTAGTAGAGAAGCGGGGGACCGAGCTCCGGCTGCACGCCGCCGTCCTCGACGAGCGCGAGGAGCACGACGTGATCGCCGACCTCGTGCTCCTCGATGGTCGTGCACTCCGCCCAGGCGAGCACGTCCTCGTGGAGGAGCGGGAGACCCTCCTCCGTCGGCCGCCAGGCGACCTGGGCGAACTTGTCCTCCGCCTTCGACGCGAACAGCAGGCACAGCTCGCTGCGCCCTTCGCCCATGAAGTTCACGACGAAGCCCCGCCGCGCGCGGAGCGCCGCCAGCGTGCGGGAGGCCAGGTCGACGCACACGAGGATCGTGGGCGGGTGCGCCGAGACGCTGCAGACCGCAGTGGTCGTCAGCCCGCGGGGGACGCCGTCGTCGGAGAGGGTGGTGACGATCGCAACCCCCGACGGGAACGACGCCATGACCTCGAAGAACGACTGGCGGTCGAGCGGCATCGCGTCCCCTGGCTTCGCTCGAGCGGCCTCAGCCCGAGACCGCTGTGCACTCGATCTCGATCAGGCAGCCCGGGACGGCGAGCCCGGTGACCCCGACGATCGTCTGTGCGGGGTGCTCTGCGCCCCCCGTCACCTCGTCGATCGCCTGCGTGATCACCTCGTACGCCGTCGGCTCGGTCGTGTAGATCGTGCGCCGGACGACGTCGTCCCACGCGACGCCGGCCGCCCGCAGCGCCACCTCGACGTTCCGCATCGCCTTCACCGTCTGCCCGTGGAGGTCCTCGGCGGCGAGGGAGAAGTCCGCCTCGAGGCCGAGCTGACCCGCGCAGTGGACCACCCGTGTCCCCTCGGCGATCGCGACGTGACTGAACCCCGGGGCGGGATGCAGCTCCGGTGGGTTGACGAGCTCACGTGCCATCGGCACCTCCTGTCGTGCGTCTCACGATTCGGCGCAGCTCGGTGTCGGTCACGAGCCGCTCCTTCTGCGTGCCCAGCTTCTTCACCGCGGCCAGGATCTCGGGGTGGCGGTCGGCGGGGACGTCCAGGCCCAGGCGGTCGAGCGCGATGCGGATCGAGTCGATCCCGCTCTTCTTCCCCAGCACGATGCCACGCTCTGCGCCGACGAGCTCCGAGGAGTACGGCTCGATCGCGGGAGGGTCGTGGAACTGGGCCGCCACGGCGCCGGACTCCCTCGTGAAGAGCGCCTCGCCCGTGACGGCCTTCCACGGCGGCAGCGGCGTGCCCGCGCGCTCGGCGACGAGCCGGGAGAGCGCGCGCGCCTGGGTCAGGTCGAGCCTCGTCGGGATCCCGTACAGCGCCTCGAGCGCCAGCGCGACCTCGACGAGGTCGGCGTTGCCGGCGCGTTCGCCCATGCCGTTGACCGTCCCCTGGACCCAGCTCGCGCCTGCCTGGACGGCGGCGATCGCGGCCGCCGTCCCGAGCCCGAAGTCGTCGTGGCCGTGCCAGTGGACGGGGAGGTCGAGCCGGTCGACGGCCCGCGAGACGAGGAATGCGGCCGCCTCCGGCGTCGCGATGCCGAGGGTGTCGACGACCACCACTTCCGCGGCGCCCGCCTCGACCGCGGCGGTGTACGCCCGGTCGAAGAACTCGAGCTCCGCGCGGGAGGAGTCGACGCCGAAGAAGGCGACCCTGATGCCGTGCTCGGTCGCGAACGAGACCGCGGTGCGGATGCGCTCCAGCATCACGTCCCGCGAGACTCCCAGGGCCTCGAGCTTGCCCTCCGAGATCGGGCTCTCGATCACCGAGGCCTGCACGCCGAGCTCCACGAGCGCCTCGACGTCCGCCTGCACCGCGCGCGAGAAGCCCCACACCTCCGCCCGTAACCCCGCGTCGGCGATCATGCGGACGGCCTCGAAGTCCTCCTTCGAGACGCGCGGGAACCCCGCCTCGATGCGGTCGACCCCGGCCGCGTCGAGCGCGCGGGCGATCTCGAGCTTGTCGTCCGGGGTGAGGACGACCCCGATCGTCTGCTCCCCGTCCCTGAGCGTCGTGTCGTAGAGGCCGACGGTCGCCCGAGGCTGCGGCTCGAGCGCCTGCTCGTTGATCGAGCCCGTCCACACCTTCGAGCGGTCAAGCGTCACGCCGACCCTTCCTCGTGGTGATTCGACACAGGCGTCACGCCTGAACGATGCCGTCGGGGAACGGGCTCAGCTTCTCGGGGCCCGCTTCGGTGATCAGGAAGTTGTCCTCCAGGCGCAGGCCGCCACCGCCCTCCCAGTAGCATCCTGGCTCGATTGCAAGGACCATCCCGGCCTGCACCTCGCCACCGCCCGCCTGGTGTGCGTACGGCGGCTCGTGCGCGCGGGCTCCGACGCCGTGGCAGATCGGATGCGTCGGCTGGCCCGGGTAGCCGATCCGCTCGACCCCCTCGCGGATCCGGCGGTCGAGCTCCGCGAGGCTCGCGCCCGGGGCGCAGAACGCGACCGCGTCGTCGTAGACCGCGCGCAGCCCGGCCTCGAGGTCGGCATAGGCCTCGGTGAGCTCGCCCACCACGAGGTTCTTCGTGTGGTCGGCCCAGTAGCCGTCGGCGCAGACCCAGATCTCGAAGAGCGTCGGCTCGCCCTCGACGACGGGGAGGTTCGACGTGGCGGTGAAGGTCTTGATCCCCGTTCCCGCCCACACGAGCGAGAAGCCGAGCGCCAGCTCGACCTTGCCCCCCCAGCCGGTGCCCTCGCCGTGGACGAAACCGAGCCACTCCGCTGCGATCTGCGCCTCGGTCATGCCCGCCCGGATCACGCCGCGGACGTGATCCATCGCCGCCGCGGCGATCTCGTTGGCGAGGCGCACGCGCTCGACCTCCTGCGGGGTCTTGACCGCTCGTGCGCCGTTCAGGAGCTGCGTCGCGTCCACCGCCCCGGGGAACGCGTCGAACCACGCCTTCGTGTACGTGGTCGGCTCGCCGACCATCCGGTCGGAGGCCTGGGTGCCGAGCGAGAGCTCGAGACCCACGGTCCCGTGCTCGCGGGCGAGCGCCGCCGCGAGCTCGAGCGTTCGCACCACGGGCGGGCGCGGGTCGGCAGGCAGGTAGCCCTCGACCAGCCGCACGTCGTCGGTCCACGCCGTCCGGGCAGCGTCGTCGGCAGACGCCTCGAGGCAGAAGAGCGTCGGCTCGCCCTCGCGCGGGAAGACGACGGCATCCCAGCCCTTCATCCCCCAGAAGTCGGTCAGGTAGACGACGTTGTCGGGGGCGCGGGCGACGATCGCGTCGAGCCCCTCGTCCGCCATCAGCGAGCGGACGCGCTCGAGCTTCGCGTCGTCACGAGGCCAGGCCACGAGGTGATCCTATTGACATGTCAGTGCAGCGTCAGGCGCGGTCGACGCCGACGTAGTTCTCCGCCAGCGATGTCGCGGCGACGCGCGACGTGCGGAGGTAGCGGAGCTGCGACTGCTGCAGCCGCAGCATGAACTCGTCGTCGTCAGGGCTCCTGTGCAGCATCGTCGTCATCCACCAGGAGAAGTGCTCCGCGCGCCAGACGCGGCGCAGGCACGTCTCCGAGTAGGCGTCGAGCCTCGCGGCATCGCCGTCCCGGTACCACGACGTGAGCGCCCCCGCGAGAACCTGCACGTCGCGTACCGCAAGATTGAGCCCCTTCGCGCCCGTGGGCGGGACGATGTGGGCTGCATCCCCGGCCAGGTAGAGCCGACCCCATTGCATCGGCTCGACCACGAAGCTCCGCATCGGTGTGACTCCCTTTTCCAGGATGGGCCCCTCCCGGAGCGTCCAGCTCTCCACCCCGAGCCGTGCCTGGAGCTCGGCCCAGATCCGCTCGTCGGGCCAGCGTGCGAGATCCTCGTCCGGCGCGCACTGCAGGTAGAGGCGCGAGACCTGGGGCGAGCGCATGCTGAGGAGCGCGAACCCGCTCTCGTTGTGCGCGTAGATGAGCTCGTCGTTCGAGGGCGCGACCTCCGCCAGGATCCCGAGCCAGCCGTAGGGGTACTCGCGGTGGAACTCGCGCAGCACGCTCGGCTGGATGCTCGCTCGCGAGATCCCGTGGAAGCCGTCGCACCCCGCTATCACGTCGCACTCCAACTCCTGCTCCTCGCCCTCGTGCCGGTAGCGGATCCGCGGGCGCTCGCCGTCGATGTCGTGGAGCGAGACACCCTCGGCCTCGAAGTGGAGCCGCCGGCCGCTCGCCAGGCGCGCCTCGATCAGGTCCTTCACGACCTCGGTCTGGCCGTAGACGACGATCGTCTTGCCGGTCAGCTCGTCGAACGCGATCCGGTGCCGCTCGCGGCCCGACTGGAGCTCCACTCCGGTGTGCACGAGCCCTTCGCGCCGCATCCGCTCCCCCACGCCGGCCCGCTCGAAGAGGTCGGCCACGTCGTGCTCCAGGACGCCCGCCCGGACACGGGCCTCGACGTATTCGCGGCTGCGGCTCTCCAGGATCACGGAGTCGATCCCCTCCAGGTGCAGCAGGTGCGCCAGCGTGAGCCCCGCGGGCCCGGCGCCGACGATCCCGACCTGTGTCCGGGTCATGCCCCGGGCTCGTCGCCTGCGACCGCGCTCTCGATCACGCGCTGGGCGACGGCGAACGCACCGTTCGCCGCGGGCACGCCGCAGTACACCGCGCACTGGAGGAGCACCTCGCCGATCTCGTCGGGCGTGAGCCCGTTGCGGAGCGCCGCCCTGACGTGCATCTCGAGCTCGTGCTCGCGCCCGCTCGCAACGAGTGCGGTCAGCGTGATGCAGCTCCGCGTGCGGCGGTCGAGGCCCGGACGGGACCAGATCTCGCCCCACGCATAGCGCGTGATCAGGTCCTGGAAGTCCTCCGTGAACGGCGTCGTGCGCTCGATCGCGCCGTCGACGTGCGCGTCTCCGAGCACCGCCCGCCGTACGCCCATGCCGCGGGTGTGGATCTCGTCCCGTCCCTCTCCGGTCATGCGCCCTTCCCGACCGGGCCCAGATGGCGCAGGAGCGCCGCCGTGACGAGGTCCGGCTGCTCGACGTTCGCGATGTGGGCCGCGCCCTCGACGACGACGTGTGCCGCCTCCGGGATCGCGGCGGCGAGCGCCTCGCCGGCGGCGGGCGGTACGGCAGGATCCTCTGCGCCGGTGATGACGAGCGTGGGAGCCGCGATCGCGCCGAGGCGGCCGGTCAGGTCGGCGTCGGCGAGCACGTCGCAGCAGGCGGCGTAGCCCTCGGGCGGGGTCGACGCGAGCATCGCCCCGAAGCGTGTCACGACTCCCGAGTGCGTGTCGTGGAAGACCGGGCGGAACCATCGTGCGAGCACGGCCTCCGCGATCGCGCGCACGCCGTTCGCCCGCACGAGTGCCGCCCGCTCGACCCAGGTCTCCCGCGGAGAGAAGGACGCCGCCGTGCACGCGAGGACCAGCCGCTCGACCCGCTCGGGCCGGTTCAGGGCGAGCCACATCGCCTCCAGACCGCCGAGCGACAGCCCGCAGAACGACACGCGCTCGAGGCCGAGCTCGTCGAGCAGCTCGACGATGTCCGCACCCAGGTCGTCGAGAGTCGTCGGCCCGTCGACGACCGGCGAGCGACCATGGCCGCGTCGGTCGTAGCGGACGACCCGGAAGCGCTCGGAGAGGGAGCCGATCTGCGGCTCCCACATCTCGTGCGTCGTGCCGAGCGAGCTCGCCAGCACGGCGACCGGCGCGTCTGCAGGCCCGTCGAGGACGTGGTGCAGCCTCACCCCTCCCGCTCCTCCTCGGTGCGCTCCGCCTCGTAGCGTGCGAGCGCGCGATCGACGAGAGCCCCGGCGGAGCCGAGGTACGTGGCCGGGTCGAGCGCGGCGCCGAGCTCGTCGGCGGTGAGCCCGGTGTCGCGTTCGGCGAGCTCCTCGGAGAGGGGGCGACCCGAGTCGCTCGCCCGGAGCGACACGTCCCGCACGAGCGACCGTGCTGCGATGCGCCCGAGACGGTCTGTGAGGATCGCGGCGAGCCGCTCCGTGAGGACGGCGCCCCCGCTGAGCTCGAGGTTCGTCCGCATCCTGGCCGCGTCCACCTCGAGCCCCTCGAGCGAGCCCGCGAGGGCAGAAGCGGCGCCACCGGTGGTCGCGAGCGCCCCCGAGAGCGCGTCCCACTCCGCCTGCCACGCGCCGCCCGCGCGCTCGTGCTCGGCGACGAGGGCGGCCGTCAGCACCGACGCGTGGCCCCGGACGAGCGCGGCCCCGGCCCGGGCCCACATCGCGCCGACCGGGTTCCGCTTGTGCGGCATCGCGGACGAGCCGCCGCCCTCGCCGCCCTCACGCACCTCTCCCACCTCCGTCTGCGCGAGGAGCTCCAGATCGAGCCCGACCTTCCCCAGCACCCCGGCGGCGATCTCGAGCGCGGCGCCCAGCTCCGCGATCCGGACGCGGTTCGCGTGCCACGGGAGCGTGGGCTCCGCGAGGCCGAGCTCGCGTGCGTACAGCGCGGACAGCTCGAGCCCACGGTCACCGAGCGCCGAGAGCGTCCCGGCCGCACCGCCGAGCTGCGCGGCGAGGCCCCTCTCTCGAAGCTCGACGAGCCGCGCGCGTGCGTCCATCACCGCGACGAGCCACCCTGCGGACTTGAGCCCGAACGTCGTGGGGACCGCCTGCTGGAGGAGCGTCCGCCCGGCCATCGGTGTGTCGCGGTGCTCGCGCGCCAGCCGCGCACAGGCAGAGGTCACGCGGGCGAGGTCGCCGAGGACGAAACCGAGGGCTCGACGCGCAACGAGCATCGCGGCGGTGTCCAGCACGTCCTGGCTCGTGGCGCCCAGATGCACGTAGCGCGCGTCGTCCTCACCGACGCGGGCGACGATCGCGCGCACCAGCGGCTCCGCGGGATTGCCCGAGCTTCGACCCTCCTCCAGGAGCTGGTCCCAGTCGTAGTCGCCCGAGCACGCATCTGCGATCGCCGCCGCCGCCGGCTCGGGCACGAGGCCGGTCGCGGCGCCCGCTTTCACGAGCGCCTTCTCGGCATCGAGCATCGCGGCGAGCCAGGATCGCCCCGCGACGGCGTCCGCCAGCGCTGCAGGGACGAACAGGGCCTGGAACGGCGTCACACAGCGAAGAATCTCAGAACGCCGTCACACCGCGAAGAACGTCGTGTGCCCGGCCCCCTGCAACCGAACGTCGAAGCGCAGCCCGCCGTCCTCGGCGACCGCCACCAGCGTCTCGCGCTGCGCGGGCGCGAGCCGGGAAAGCACCGGATCGGCCGCGTTGGCCTCGTCCTCGTCCGGGAAGTAGATGCGCGTCACCGCGTGCTTCAGGAGCCCGCGCGCGAACACGGCCACCTCGATGTGCGGCGCCTGTGCGCCACCCTCCGGCCACGGCACCGGCCCGGGCTTGACGGTGACGAACTCGAACCGGCCGTCGTCCTCCGTCCCGGAGCGCCCGAACCCGAGGAAGCCGTCCTCGAGCGGCGGGTCGACCCGGTCGTCCGAGGGGTGCCGGTAGCGGCCGGCGGCATTCGCCTGCCAGATCTCGACCATGCCGTCCGGCACGCCGTCACCCGCCCCGTCGGTCAGGCGTCCGCGGATGCGGATCGCGCGGGGATCGTCCGGCTCGACGAGCGTCGGCGTGATCAGCTCGCGCAGCAGGCCGATTCGCAGGTACGGCCCGGCGGTCTGGGCAGGAGTGAGGCCGACGTCAGTCATCGTGCGGCTCCTCGAGCGGCGTCGCTGTGCGCCCCCCGACGACGATGTCCCAGCGGAAGCCGAGCGCGTGCTCCGGCTCGGTCAGCTCGAGGTCGAACGCGCTGATCAGGCGCTGTCGCGCCTTCTCGTCGCGAACCGAGTTGAAGATCGGGTCGAACGGGAACAGCGGGTCGCCGGGGAAGTACATCTGGGTGACGAGGCGCTCCGTGAACGCGCGACCGAACACCGAGAAGTGAATGTGGTTCGGCCGCCACGCGTTGGGATGGTTCTTCCACGGATACGCACCGGGCTTGACCGTCACGAAGCGGTAGCGGCCTTCGTGGTCGGTCAGGCAGCGGCCGGCGCCGGAGAAGTTCGGGTCGAGCGGCGCGTCGCCGGTGTCGACCTCGTGCCGGTAGCGACCGCCCGCGTTCGCCTGCCAGATCTCGACGAGCTGGCCGCGCAGGGGCTTGCCGTCGCCTCCGAGGACACGACCGCTGACCACGATCCGCTGGCCCTGCGGCTCGCCTGCGTGCTGGCGTGTGAGATCGGCGTCGAGTGGTTCGACCGGCGACTCCCCGTACGCCGGGCCCGTCACCTCCGTCAGGGTGGCGGGGATGATCACGAGCGGCTCCTTCGGAGCCCGCAGCCGGGTGCCGACGTAGTCGTGGTGGTCGTAGGGCGGGTCGACTCCGGCGCGGTCGGCGTCGATCACCTCGGCGAACGGACGCACGTCAATGGACATGGCTCTCCTCCAGGGCGACGACGAACGGGGCGGTCGTGACGGCGGCGACGTCGTCGACGGTCGCGCCGTCGAGCAGCTCGGTCAGGCGCAGCTCGCCGTCGACGCGGCGGAACACCGAGAGCTCGGTGACGATGACGTCGACCGCGCCGGACGCCGTCAGTGGATACGTGCAGGCGGCGACGACCTTGGGCTCGCCGCGGGACGAGGTGGCCGTCATCGTGACGATCACCCGCCGTGCGCCCACGACGAGATCCATCGCGCCGCCCACGCCGAGCACGTCCTTGCCGGGAACGGCCCAGTTGGCGATGTCGCCGTCCCCGCTGACCTCGAGCGCGCCGAGCACGGCGACGTCCACGTGGCCGCCGCGGATCATCGCGAAGCTCGCCGCGCTGTCGAAGTACGCGGCACCCGGCAGCGCCGTGATCGGCTGCTTCGCCGCATCGATCAGGTCGGGGTCCAGCTCGTCCCCGTTCGGCCGGGGGCCGACCCCCAGGAGACCGTTCTCGGTGTGGAGGACGACGCCGGTCTCCGGCCCCAGGAAGCTCGGGATCAGGTTCGGGATGCCGATTCCGAGGTTGACGACCTCGCCCGGCTGGAGCTCCAGCGCCGCCCGCGCCGCGATCCGTGTCTTCACGTCGTCGCTCATGTGCTCGCGACCAGGTGATCGACGTACAGGTGCGGCGTCACGACGGACTCCGGCTCGAGCGTTCCCACCGTGACCACCTCGCCAGCCTCCGCGATCGTCACGGTCGCGGCGGTGGCCATGAGCGGATTGAAGTTGCGCGCAGTTCGCCGGTACCAGAGGTTGCCGAGCATGTCCGCGCGCGCCGCGTAGACCAGCGAGACGTCTGCGCGGATGGGCTCCTCGAGCACGTGGCGCACGCCGTCGATCATGCGCTCTTCCTTGCCCTCGGCGAGCAGCGTGCCGGCGCCGACCGCCGTGAAGAAGCCGCCGATGCCCGCACCGCCGGCGCGGATCGCCTCGGCGAACGTCCCCTGCGGAACGAGCGTCGCCTCGATCTCGCCGGCGTTGACGGCCGCGACTGCCTCGGGGTTCGACGTGAAGTACGACGAGATCCCACGGCGGATCCTGCCCTGCCGCAACAGCCTCCCGAGCCCACGGCCGGGCTCGCCGATGTTGTTCGAGACGACCGTGAGGTCGGTCGCGTCGGAGTGGTCGACGAGCGCGTCGATGAGATCGAGCGGAGCCCCGACGAGCCCGAAGCCGCCGACCATCACCGTGTCTCCGGTCTTGACCCGGGCGACCGCGTCCTCGGCCGTGATCAATTTGCTCGCCCTCATGCGACTTCGGGTCCGTCGCTGCTCACGAGCCGGCCTCTCGGCGCCGCTTCGCGCCCGTCGGCGCGCAGGGACTCGGCGTGTTCCATTCGTCAAGACACTAGTCTAGTATCCGGGACGTGAAAAATGGAGCCGAAGCGTCGCGCAGACGCCAGACGCACCGCACGACCGCTGTCGGACCGGTCTAGCCAGCCAGGGTCGCGACTCGAGAGGCCGAGGGAGAGCATGCGTTCGATCCCTTCCCCGACGCCGCCGGCGAGCCGCTCGGCGATGTCCGGTAGGGCGACCATTCAGCGGAGGCCGGCTCGGAGCCGCGCCCCGGGTGGCATTCCGAGACGAGGAGGGTGGTACGTGACGAGATCCTGATCGGGAGGCGTGTGCGGCGCGTCCGCCGCGAGGTTCGGTCAAGCGAAGCTCGAGAACCCAACGGAGGAATCCATGAGATCGACGAAGATCAAGGTCGGCGTCGTGGGCGCAGCGGTCTGCGCCTTCACGCTGATGCTGGCCGGATGGGCTACCGGTGCGCAGACCGCGGCAGCACCGGTCGGGTCTGGAAAGGCGTCCGCGACGAAGTCGATCTGCGGCCTCGGCACGGGCAAGAAGGCGACCGGCAGGCCGATCAAGCTCGGCGGGATCGCGATGCTGATTCCCGGCGTGGACTTCACCACGATCGGCAAGGTCGCGAAGGCGTACTTCGACTGTGTCAACGACAACGGAGGCATCAGGGGCCGGCCGATCCAGTACGTCCTCTACAACGAGCAGCTGAACCCGGCCCAACAGGCGTCACTCGCTCGGAAGCTGGTCGAGAGCGACAAGGTCGTCGGCATCGTCGGCAACACGAGCTTCACCGAGTGCGGGACGAACTGGAAGTACTACAGGTCGAAGGGCTACACCGTGATCGGCGCTGGGGTCCAGGCGGAGTGCTTCGGCACCCCCACGTTCGTCGAGACGAACATGGGACCGCGGTACTCGAACATCGGGGCCGCGCAGGCTCTGGTTCGCGCTGGGGCGAAGTCGATCGTCGTCGCGTCGCCCTCGACGATCGCCGCCTACGCGGACGGAGGCGCGCTGAAGGTCGCCGAACGGGCAGGGCTCCCGAACAGGAGCTTCCCCGTGACGCTGCCCGTGACCGACGCCAACACGATCATCCGGCAGCTGTACCAGGCCGCGGGCGAGGGCGGCGGCATCATCCTCGACTTCACCCCGGACACCGCGCCCGCCCTCATGAAGGCCGCCATCGCCCAGGGGCTCGTCGACAAGGTGAAGTGGGGCTCGTCGACTCCGATCGCCAACACCTTCATGGCGGGGCAGTTCCCGGAGTTCGACGGGAAGCTGTTCGTCAACTCCGAGTTCGGCCTGCTCGACGCGTCGCAGGGCCCTGACACCCGGCTGATGCTGGCTGTTCTCAAGCGGTACACGAAGATCGATCCGCAGGCGTTCGCCCAGATGGGCTTCATGGCAGGGAAGTTTGCGACGCAGGCGCTGCTCAACGTCAAGGGCGCCGTCACCGCGAAGTCGTACAACGCGGCCGTGCGCGGGCTGAAGAACGTGAAGACGGACATGCTCTGCAAGCCGTGGTACGTCGGCAACAACCTGCCGTACCACATCCCGAACAACTGGGACATCACCGTCGACTACCGGGACGGGAAGGTCGTTCTCAAGGAGAAGTGCTTCGCGATCGCGGCCGTCGACCAGGAGCTCGTCCGGACACGCGTCTGGGAGAAGAGGTTCAACCTCAACACGGCGAAGTAGGTGACAGCTCCAGTAGAGATCAGGGTGCTCCGGAGGCTCGATGGATAGCGTCGTCGCGTTCGCGGTGTTCGGCGTCGACTGGGAGTTCATCAAGCCGTACATCGTGCTGGGACTCGCGCTCGGCGGCGTCTACGCGCTCTCCGGCGTCGGGATCGTCGTGCTGTACCAGGCGACCGGCGTCCTGAACCTCGCTTTCGGCGCGATCGGCGCTGCGGGCGCCCTGATCGCCTACTGGATGATCAACCACACGAGCTGGCCGCACTGGCTCGCGTACGTCACCTGCGTCGCGTTCGGCGGGGTCGTCAACCTCGCCTACGGGCTGCTGTTCGGCCCCGCCTTCGCGGCGCGGGATCCCCTCGTCAAGATGATGGGCACGCTCGGCCTTGCGCTGATCCTGCTCGGGCTGATGGCGTGGCGCGCCCCCGTCGGCGGCGCATTCGCGCGGTTCCTGCCGCTCCCGAGCTCGAGCCACACCTTCACGCTCTTCGGCGCGTTCGTGAACTGGACGCAGGTGATCGCGCTCGCGTTCGCCGTCGGGCTGACGCTCTGGACGACGCTCTTCCTCAAGTACACCAACCTCGGGACCGCCTACCGTGCGATCGCCAACGACCGCGAGATCACCGCCACGCTCGGCGTGCCTGTCCGTCGCGTAGAGGCATCTGCGTGGTTCGGCTCCGGGCTCGTCGCCGGCGCGGCGGGCCTGCTGCTCCCCGATCTGATCACCTCGCTCGACTACGCCGCGCTGACGTTCCTCGTGATCGCGGCGCTCGCGGCGGCGCTGATCGGGCGCCTCACGTCGCTGTGGGCGACCCTCTTGGGGGGCCTCGCGGTCGGGCTCGCGCAGGCGATCTTCGCGCCCTACGAGTCGATCACCCGCTACCGCTCGGCGGCGCCCTTCGTCCTCGCCATCCTCGCGCTCCTCTGGCTGTCTCGGCATCGCGTGGTCACGATCACGCGGACGGCGCGCTAGCTTGGACACCACGCCGACACCCGGCCGGGGGGCGGCCGCCGCGGCGCGCGCCGCGCTTCCCCTCGACCGGGGCACGCTCGTGCGCGTCGTCGCGATCGTCGTGTTCCTGGCGATCGCCCTCGTGTTCCTCCCGACGATCGGTTCGGACTGGACGACGACGTTCACCAGCGTCGCGATCTACTCGGTGATCACGCTCGGCCTCGGGATCCTCTACGGCCGGGTGGGGCTGATCTCGCTCGGGCAGGTCGCGCTGCTGGTCGTCGGTGTCTGGACCGGCACACGCCTCAACTACGCGCTCGACCTGCCGTTCCCGATCCTGCTCTTCGTCACCGGCGCGATCACCTGCGTGGTGGGCGTCCTGATCGGGCTGCCCGCGCTGCGCCTCTCCGGGCTCCACCTGGCGCTCATCACCCTGATGGCGGCGGGCGCCGTGAACGTCGTCCTGGTCGCGATCAACTTCCCGAACGGCGGCGGGGGGTTTACCGGCCGGACGGACACACCGGACCTCTCGGGGCTCGAGCCGGTGCGCAGGCCGTCCATCGCCGAGGGAGACACCGCCTACTACCGCTATGTCGTGATCGTCGCCGCAGTGATGTTCCTGGTGGCACTGCTCCACGTCCGAGGCAAGCCCGGCAGGGCGTGGGCGGCGATCCGCGAGAGTGAGCCCGCCGCGCTCGCGGCGGGCGTCAACATCGTCTTCTACAAGCTCTGGGCCTTCGCCCTCGCGTCGTTCATGGCCGGTGTCGCCGGCTGCCTGCTGGCGGCGCAGGTGGGCCAGCCGACGGCGCAGTCGTTCCAGACCCAGGACTCCCTGACCCTGCTCGCGGTAACGCTGATCGGAGGGATCTACAGCCTCTGGGGCGCGGTCGTCGCCGGATGCTTCAGCCAGCTGCTGCCGTTCCTCTTCCAGGTGCAGTGGGGGATCAACCCGAACTTCGTGCTCATCCTCTTCGGCGCGGGCCTGCTGCAGGTCCTGCTCACCGCGCCGGGCGGGCTTGCACAGCAGTTCCCCAAGGACATGGCGAACCTCGGCCGCCTCGTGTGGCGCGGTCTCGGGAAGGTGACCGGTGGAGGGGCGCCGTCGACATGATCGAGGTCGAGCGTCTCACCGTCCGCTTCTCCGGCGTGACCCCGATCGACGGGATGAGCGTCACGTTCCCCGGCGGGACGTGCGGCCTGATCGGGCCGAACGGCGCCGGCAAGACGACGTTCTTCAACGTCCTCAGCGGCTTCGTCAAGCCGGCGTCCGGGTCGATCCGCGCGTTCGGCGAGGATCTGCTGAAGATGGCCGACTACCGGCGCGCCCGCTGGGGCCTGCGACGCACCTTTCAGACCGAGCAGGCGATCGAGCAGCTCTCGGTCTTCGACAACGTGGCGATGATCTACGAGCACTCCGGCGTGAAGGGCGCCGGCCGGCGCAGCGAGGTGGAGGCCGCGATCGAGTTCGTCGGCCTCGAGACGCCTCCGAGGAGGAGCGTCGGCGGCCTCGGAGCCCGCGAGCGGCGCCTCGTCGAGGTCGCGCGGGCGGTGGTCGGGCGCCCCCGGGTGGTGCTGCTCGACGAGCCGGCCGCCGGCCTCCCCGAGGAAGAGACCGAGCACCTGAGCAGCGTGATCAAGGCGATCCCGGAGCGGTTCGGCGCGCTCGTCGTCCTCGTCGACCACGACATGAGCCTCGTCCAGGCCTGTTGCGAGACGACCGCCGTGCTCGACTTCGGCAAGCTGATCGCGTCCGGCCCGACGGCCGAGGTGCTGCGGGACGAGCTCGTGATCCGCGCGTACCTCGGCACCGAGGAGGTCCTGTGAGCACGGCAGCATCCCCCACGCGACCCGCGACCCTGTCGTTCGAGGGCCTCTCGGTCGCCCGCGGCGGGCGGCCGGTGCTCCGGGACGTCTCGCTCTCGATCCCCCCGGGCGAGGTGACGGCGCTGCTCGGCCCGAACGGAGCCGGGAAGTCCACCCTCGTCCTGGCGGTGGGCGGCGTCCTGCGCCCGACGGCCGGCAAGGTGAAGCTGGGCGACCTCGACCTCACGCGGCGGCGGCCGGAGCAGATCCGCGCCGCAGGCGTGGCCATCGTCCCGGAGGGGCGACAGCTCCTGCCGAACCTCACGCTCCAGGACAATCTGAGGGTCGCCACCTACGCGCTCAGCCGGGCCGACGCACGTAGCGGCATCGCGTACGCGCTCGAGCTCTTCCCCGAGCTCGAGAAGCGCTGGCACGTGGCGGCCCGGTCGCTGTCGGGCGGCGAGCAGCAAATGGTCGTGCTCGCCCAGGCCCTCGTCTCGCGCCCCAAGATCGTGCTCGTGGACGAGCTCTCGCTCGGCCTCGCGCCCGTCGTCGTCCAACGCCTCGTCCCGACGCTGCAAACCGTCGCAGAACGCGGGGTCGGGGTTCTCCTCATCGAGCAGTTCGCGCACGTCGCCCTCGGCCTCGCACAGACCGCCTACGTCCTCGAGCGCGGCCGCATCCACTACCACGGCACCGCCCAGAGGCTCAGGGACGAGCCCGAGCTCCTCCAGTCGGCGTACCTCCTGCGAGAGGTCGACCCGGGCGGAGAGGCACTGGAGACGCTCTCGTAGCGAGGAGCGTCTCGTCGGGTGACCTCGTGAGAGACCTCGTGCGGCTCGGCGTCGGCGACGCGGCGGCTCTCCTCGTCGAGCGCCAGGTGTCGGCGTCCGAGCTCGTTGCGGCACTCCTCGCGCGCATCCGGGCGCGCGACGGCACCCACAGCCACGACGGTGACCCGCGCTCTGTCAACGCCTGGGTGCGCGTCTACGAGGAGGACGCGCTGGCGGCCGCCTCGCGGGCCGACGAGCGCCTGAGCGCGCACGGCATCCGGCGCGAGGGCGCGCCTCCGGCGCTGACCGGCGTCCCAATTGGGCTGAAGGACCTGTACGGCGTGGCAGGCAAGCCTGTCACCGCGTCGTCCCGGCTGCTCGCGGACGTGCCCGCCCAGGACTGCGACGTGTGGAGGCGTTTGCGTTCGGCGGGCATGGTCCTGCTCGGGCACCTCCACACCCACGAGTTCGCCGCCGGCGGCACGACCGACCAGGTCGGCAACCCCTGGAGCCTCGAGCGCTCGGCAGGCGGCTCGAGCGGCGGATCTGCGGCGGCGCTGGCGGCGTGCATGGTTCCCGCCGCGACGGGCACCGATACCGCCGGCTCGCTCCGCATCCCGTCAGCCTGCTCCGGCACCTCGACGATCAAGCCCACCCGCGGCAGGGTCTCCCTGGGCGGAGTCGTGCCGCTCTCCTGGAGCCTCGACCACGCCGGGCCGATGGCCCGCTCCCTGGACGACTGTCGTCTGTTGCTGGCGGCGATGACAGGCCCCGACCGTCGACGGCCGGAGAGCGCCCTGCAGACGCCCCCAGCCGAGCCTGCGGCGAGGCGTGCATCGCCCAAGCCGCTCGCCGGGGTGCGGCTCGCCGTCTCCCCGCGTCTCGGGATCGCCGAACTCGACGCCGACGTGGCCGCCGGCTTCGACCTCGCGCTCGACGCGTGCCGCCGGCTCGGCGCCGAGCTCGTCGCGCCCCCGCCCCCGGGAGTGCCGGCCGAGGTCGGCGACGACTTCGTCGCCGTGCTGACGACCGAGATGCTCGCCTATCACCGTCGCTTCGACGACGGGCGCGCGCTCTACCGGCCGTCGATTCGGGAGTGGGTCGAGGAAGGCGAGCGGCGTGCGGTTTCCGGAGAGGCCTACGTCGCCGCCCAGGAGCGGCGGAGAGAGGTGACGGGGGTCTGGGCCGCCTGGCTGGCCGAGCAGCGCCTCGATGCGCTCGTGGAGCCCACGATCCCCGTCGTCGCCCCCGTGCGTGGAGAAGGGTACGACCACGCGGGCACCGACTACGCCCTGATCTCGCTCACGCACCTGTGGGACTGGACCGGTTTTCCCGTCGCCGCCCTTCCGGCCGGTGTCGGGCAGAGGGGCCTGCCGGTCGGCGTGTCGCTGATCGGCCCGGCCGGAGCCGACTGGGAGCTGCTCTCCCTCGGCGTGGCGCTCCAGGCCGAGCTCGGCGTGCCCGAGCCGCCCGATCCGCCCCCCGCCTGACTCCGCAGGTCGGGGCCCGGCCGGGTCAGGGCACGAAGCTCTCGTCCGGCGCGATCACGACCTCCAGCAGCAGCGGCTCGTCCCGGTCCGCCAGCCCGGGGACCACCTCGTCGAGGACCCCGAGCAGGTCGTCGTGCTCGCGCACGGTCCGGGCCGGGCACCCGAACGCGACGGCGAGGCCCGCCACGTCGACCCCGAAGCCCGGCCAGGGGGCGGTGCCGCCGTGCTGCTCGGTGAGCCGGTCCATCACCGCGTAGCCTCCGTTCGAGAGGATCACGAACAGTGCTCCGGCGCCGTACTGCGCCGCGCTCCAGAGCGACTGGATCGAGTAGAGGGAGGAGCCGTCGCCGACGAAGGCCACGACCGGCCGGTCGGGGCAGGCCATGCGCACGCCGGTTGCGGCCGGGAGCGCGAACCCGAGACCACCCATTGCCGGGCTCAGCAAGCCGAGCGGCTGCCGCGCCGGTAGCCGGGCGAGCAGCTCGGGCCGGTTCGACGGCGACTCCTCGAACACGACCGCGTCCGGGGAGAGGCGCTCCGCGACCGCGGCGAAGACGTGGCCGGCGCGCAGCGGCTCGCCACCTGCGGGTGGAGGCGGCGGATCCGGCGGGACGAGACCGCCGGCGCGGGCTCCGTCGCGTCGCGGCACGACGCGGGTGAGCTCGGCGCACACCGAGGCGGGCGGCCCGAGCACGGCGAGGTCGGCGGTGCTGCGGTGCACCTCCGCCGGATCCTGGCTGACGACGGCGACGGTCGTGCCGGGCTCCACGAAGGGCCCCGGGGCGAATGCGTACTGGCGGAACGCAGGCGCGCCGAGGGCCAGCACGACGTCGTGCGGGGCGAGCGCCTCGCGCAGGCGGGCTCTGTCCGCAGGCAGGTGGCCGGCGAACAGCGGGTGATCCTGGGGAAAGCCGGCTCTGCCGCTGAAGGACTCCTGCCAGACGCGGCACCCGAGCTGCTCGGCAAGCGCGACGGCCGCGGCCCAGGCCTCGGCGTCGTCGAGCCCCGCCCCGACGACGATGACAGGGCTCCTCGCGCCCGCGACGACCTCTCCGAGCTCCGCCACGCGCCGCGGGTCGGCCCCGCCCGCCCGCACGACGCGGCGCGGGGCGGCGCGCTGCGTGACCGGCTCGGCTTCGGCCGACCAGTCGTCCATCGGGACGATCACCAACGCCGGCCCCCGCCCCGTGGCCGCTTCGTGGTACGCGCGCGCGATCGCGCCGGGCACGCCCTGGGCACGAACGGGCTGGTCGACCCACACGGGGTACTCACCGGCGAGCCCGTGCAGCTTTCCCGTCAGGAACGGCTCGCTGGCGAGGTGGCGCCGGTCCTGCTGGCCGACGACGACCACGAGCGGGACCCGGTTGACGCGCGCCGTGGCGAGCGCGCTGACCGCGTTGCCGAGGCCAGGGGTCGTGTGCAGGATTGCGAGCGCGGGCTCGCGGCGACCGAGCGCCCAGCCGGTCGCCATGCCGACGACCGCGCTCTCGTGCAGCCCGAGCACGAACCGCAGGTCGCCCGGCAGGTCCGAGAGCAGCTCGATCTCCGTCGAGCCGGGGTTCGCGAAGAGGGTGGTGAGCCCGTGCTCGCGCAGGACGTCGAACGCCGCGTCTCTGACCGTCACGGTCACCCGACGCAGCCTACGGGAGGCAGCTTGATTCTTCGGGGCGAACTCGGGACGATGGCGGTCGTGCAGGTCACGGTCACAGGCTGCAGGTCGCTGCGGCGGTGAGCGGGACGTTCGGCGACTCACCTGCCCCGCGCACAGCCCCAGGCGACATCACGGCGCTCGCCGTCGCGAGCTTCGCCGGTTGCTCCGACGCTCGCCTCGGACAGCTCCTGCAGAGCCTCACTGCTCATCTCCACGCATTCGCCGCGGACGTGAGCCTGACGCGCGAGGAATGGGAGGAAGCAATCCGGATCCTCACCGAGACCGGCCGACTCACGGACGACCGGCGCCAGGAGTTCGTCCTGTGGTCGGACACGCTCGGGCTCTCGATGCTCGTCGACACGCTCGCGAGCGTGTCCGACCGAGCCACCGAGTCGACCGTCCTCGGGCCGTTCTACGTGCCCGGCGCTCCGGCGCGCGCCTACGGCGAAGCCATCTTCGAGGGACCGTGCGGCGCACCCGCGTGGGTGCACGGCGTCGTCTCCGACGTGGACGGCGTGCCGCTCGCGGGAGCCGAGCTGGACGTCTGGCAGAACGGCGACAACCGCCTCTACGCGGTCCAGGACCCCGATGCCCCGGAGGAGCACCTCCGTGGTCGCTTCTCCACCCGCTCCGACGGGACGTATGCGTTCCTCGCGGTTCGCCCCGTGCCGTACACGATTCCTGCTGACGGACCTGTCGGCCGGATGCTCGCCGTCACGGGGCGGCACCCGTGGCGACCAGCTCACATACACCTGATCGTGCGTGCGGACGGCTACGTCCCCGTCACCACCCACATCTTCGATCGGGAGAGCCCATACCTCGAATCGGACGCGGTCTTCGCCGTCAAGCCCTCGTTGCTCCGTGACTTCGTGCCACGGTCCGACGACGACCCGGCGCTACCCGCCGGGGTCGAGGGGCGCTGGTTCTCGGTCCGGAACGACATCGTCCTTGCACCGGCAGGAGAGCTTCGTGCAGAGCCTGCACCGGGAGACTGATCAGCGGTCGAGCGGCTCTCCGCGCAGCCAAGCGGCTCCCGCTCCGGTGCTCGACGAGCGCGCGGATCTCGAGGGGATCCGTCCTCGCTCACGGCGGCATCACCAGCCCTCGCACCGCCGCGACGACCTCGTCCGCACCCGGGAGGTAGGCGTCCTCCAGCGGGGCGCTGAGCGGGACCGGCGCGAACGGGGCGCCGATCCGCACGACCGGCGCGTCGAGGAAGTCGAACGCGGCGCTCTGGACCTGCGCAGCAATCTCGGCTCCGAAGCCCCCGTGCGCCACCGCCTCGTGCGCGACGACGAGCCTGCTCGTCCTCTGGACCGACTTCACGATCGCCGCCAGGTCGAGCGGGACGAGCGTGCGGGGGTCGATCACCTCCGCCTCGATCCCGTCCTCGGCGGCCAGCCGCTCCGCCGCCGCGAGCGCATCGTGGACGAGACGCGAGAGCGCGACGATCGTGACGTCGCGCCCCTCGCGAAGAGTGGCGGAGACGCCGAGCTCCACCGCCGGGAGCTCGTCGGGAACCTCCTCGCGGCGGAAGTACAGGGTCTTGTTCTCGATCAGCACCACGGGGTTCGGGTCCCTGATCGAGGCCGCCAGCAATCCCGCTGCGTCGACCGCACGGCTCGGCATCACGACCTTGAGGCCGGGGACGTGCGTGAGCCAGCTCTCCAGGCTCTGCGAGTGCTGGGCGGCGCCGCGCTGGCCCGCGCCACCCTGCGTCCGCACCACCATCGGCACGGTCAGCTGGCCGCCGGACATGAAGTGCGCCTTCGCGGCGGCGTTCACGAGCTGGTCGAGGGCCAGCGTGACGAAGTCGACGAACATGATCTCGAGCACCGGGCGCATGCCCGACTGCGCCGCCCCGATCGCCACGCCGGTGATCGCTGCCTCCGAGATCGGCGTGTCGATCACGCGCGCGGTGCCGAACTCCTCCGCAAGGCCCGCGGTCGCCGTGTAGGGCCCGCCCTCCGCCACGTCCTCCCCCAGCACGAAGACCCGGTCGTCCGCGCGCATGGCCTCTGCCAACGCCCCCGTGATCGCCTTGACGTACGTCGTCTCAGCCATCGGCGTACACGAGCTCCTCGAGCAGGTCGGCCGGCGGGAACGGGCTGGCGCGCGCGAAGGCGACCGCCTGATCCACCGCGTCGGCGGCCTCGGAGCGGATCGCCTCGAACTCGCCCTCGGCGGCCCAGCCCTCCGCCGCGGCGTGGCGCTGCAGCCGCACAATGGGGTCCTTCGCCTGCCACTCCTCGGCGGCGAGAGCCTCCCGGTACGCGGCCGGATCACCTTCGTAGTGGCCGCCCAGGCGATAGGTGAGGCACTCCAGCAGGAACGGGCCGCCTCCCGCACGCGCCGTGGCGAGATAGCGGCCGAAGGCGTCCCACGTGGCGACGACGTCGTTGCCGTCGACGGTATCGCGCGCCAGCCCGTACGGGGCGACCACGTCTGTCACCCGCTCGACGTTCGTATGCGCCGAGCGAGGCGTGAACTCGGCGAAGCCGTTGTTCTCGCACACGAGCACGAGCGGCAGCCTCCACAGCGTCGCGAGGTTGACCGTCTCGTGGAAGTGGCCGGCCTGCACGGCGCCGTCCCCGAAGAACACGACCGCGACCGTGTCGTCACCGCGCAGGCGCGCGGCCAGCGCGCTCCCGAGGGCGATCGGCACGTTGCCCCCCACCACTCCCGTCGCGCCCATGAAGCCATGCTCCACGTCGACGAGGTGCATCGACCCACCGAGCCCCCGGCAGAGGCCCTCGTCGCGTCCCAGCAGCTCGGCCATCGTGCGGTCGAGCGGCGCGCCCTTGGCGATCGCGTGCCCGTGGGCGCGGTGCCCGGAGTACACGGGGTCGTCGTCGCGGAGCTGCGAGCAGACCGCTGCGGCGATTCCCTCCTGGCCTACGCTCGTGTGGATCAGCCCGTGGGCCTCGTCGGCGCGAGCAAGCCGGCCGACGGCCTCCTCGAAGAGCCGGATCCTCCACATCGTGGCGAGCAGGCGGAGCGCCTGCGCGCCGTCGAGAGGTGGCTCCACCACCTTCAGGGGGTCACCGGCGCCGTCCCGGCTCCGGCCCCACGACCTGCTGCACAGCGGCGACGCGCTCGTACGGGTCGCGCGCGAGCTTCGACGGGGCTCTCGACGGACTGCACCACGCTGTCGACGGTCGGGCGAATCATGGCGTCGATACTGCCCTCTCGAGAGGGCGCCGGGGTGCGGCATCCGAGGCGAGCGTGTCGGCCCCCGAGGGTGAGCGCGAGGACCCTGGCACCGGGCTGCCCGTTTGTCAAGACGGTGTTCCGGTTGATGAAACAAACGCGCTACGATCGCCGCATGCCGGAGACCGGGACGGGCACCTCGCAATCGCTCGAGCGGGGCCTCGCGATCCTTTCCGCGTTCGACTCCGACCGCCCGCTGATCGGCGTCAGCGAGCTCTCCCGCGAGCTCGAGCTGAGCCGGAGCACGGCGCACCGCTACATCGCGACGCTCGCGCAGCTCGGCTACCTGCAGCAGGACCCCGACTCGAGGCGCTACCGGCTCGGCCCCAAGGTGCTCGACCTCGGCTTCTCCGCGATCAACTCGATGGATGTGCGCGAGATCTCCGCCCCGCACCTTCGGCGGCTGAGCGACGAGACGGGGCACACCGTCAACCTCGCGATCCTCGACGGCACCGACGTCGTGTACATCGAGCGCTGCCGCACCGCCCAGCCGGGCCAACGTGAGATCGACCTCAACCTCCACGTGGGCGCACGCCTCCCGGCGTACTGCACGGCCATGGGGAAGGCGATCCTCGCCTTCCTCCCGGAGGAACGTCGCGAGGAGATCATCGCAAGAATCGAGTTCACGCCGCGGGGGCCGAACACGATCACCGAGCCCCGAGCGTTCCGCGAGGAGCTCGAGCGAATCCGCATCGCGGGCATCTCCGTGAACGACGAGGAGCTGGCCTACGGGCTGCGGTCGATCGCGGCGCCGATCCACGCGCACTCGGGCGAGGTGCTGGCCGCGCTCAACCTCGCGGTGCATCGGACGATGGTGTCGATGGACGAGCTGATCGCGCGCTTCGGCCCCGCGGTCACCCAGACGGCCACCGACATCTCGCTCGGCATGGGGCACCGGCTCGTCCCTGCCTGATCGCGCTCACCGGCAGCCAGGCGCCGCGTGCATCCCCGGGCGCGCGTCCGCTCCGACACACCCCTGAGCCGGGTCAGCCCCGCCGTCGGGACGGGCGGTCGTCCGGCACGCGCCGCGCGACCACTTCGGAGACGCCGACCTCCTCGACCAGGAAGCGAACGCGCCCGTCGCGGTCCAGCTCGGAGGCCGAGAGCGCGCCGTTCGGCCCGAACGTGAACCGTTGCCCCAGGGCGACGGCCAGGGTGATCTCGTCGCGCAGCACCCTCGCGTTCAGCTGGTGGTTGAACGGGCCCCAGTCGACCGTCCGCTGGTGCAGTGCGTCCCACTCGGCGGGCTCCGCGCCGATGCGGTCGATGCGGCACGGAAAGCCGTCGGGCGCCCTCGGCGCACACCAGACCACGGCGGGCTGGTCCTCCAGCCAGGCGAACCGGGGTAGAGCACCGTCCTCCGCCTCCTGTCCCGGAGAGGGAATCCGGATCGGCGTCCCGCTCAGGATCGACGCGTCGGCGATCCAGCGCTCCCCCTCGAGCGTGACGATCACCGACCCGTGGTTCGGGCCGACCGCGCCGGGCGACGACAACATCGTCGCGATCGCCCGCGCGACGTCGAACCCGAGCGCCTCGAGCAGGTCGTGGAGAGCACCGTTGCCCGACCAGCAGGTTCCGCCGGTGCCGTGCTCGAGCCAGGAGTCGAAGAACCTCTCTGCCGACGAGCCCGGTAGCGGCCACGTGCGGCCCTCGGCCAGGTGGATCAACTTCAGCGTGTTGTCGAAGGGGACCGCGCCGCACCAGGCCGCATAGACGGCTCGCAGCCCATCGAGATCCCGCGCCGGCGCCTCGATGCCGAGCCTGTCGAGGACCGCGGCGACCGTCACTCGCCGCAGAGCCATGTCCTCAGCCCTCCTCGCGGAGCTGCTCGAGCCACTCGGCCGCGGCCGAGGCGATGCGGGGGTCGACGCCGAGCTCCTCCAGGTACGCGGCGGCGGCCCACATCTCGTCGACCCTCCGGGCGGCATGGGCCCGGGACCCCGAGAGAAGCCGCTCCAGCAACGGCTCGCCGATGACCGAGGCGAGGTCGGCCCGGACGCGCTCCTCGGCACCCGCCGCTCGCGCTGCTTCGAGGCTCTCGATCGCGGCGGCCGCGATCCCTTTCAGGAAGACGCTGCGCAGCAGCTTGAACCCGGCGGCGTCGCCCGGGAACGCGCCGACCACCTCGACGGGCATGCCGAGCGGCCGGAACAGCTCGGCGAAGCGCTCGCCCCCCGTGCCCGACGCGAGCGCCGGCGTCCCCAGCCCGGAGACGGGGACCGGGCCCATCAGCGCGACGTCCGCGAACAGCCCGGGCACGGCTGTCGCGAGCTCACGCTTGAGCGCCGGCGAGGACGTGTTCAGGTCGGCGAAGACAGCGTCCACAGCGAGGGAGGCGGCAACGGACTGCGCGGCGTCCAGAGCCACGGCCGCCGCGTTGACGCTGAGCACGACGTCGGCGCCTCTGACCGCGCTCGGGGCGCTCGAGGCGCTGACGATGCCCTCCCGCGTCCCGGCAGGATCCCAGCCGCGAACCGTGCAGCCGGCTGCTGCGAGGTCCTCGGCGAGCCTGCCCCCCGCCTCGCCGAGGCCGAGCACGGCGACCTCCATCAACCCTCCACGGCCTCCCGCAGCCCTTGCAGGTCGTAGGAGAGCTCGCCCGCCGCGTAGCGCTCCCGCATGACGCGCTCCCGCTCCTCACGCTCGAGGGCGCGCGGCAAGACCTCCGGGATCCGCTCGCGCGGTACCGCCACCGCCCCGTCGCAGTCCAGCACGACGAGGTCGCCGGGCCGGATCTCGGCCCCGCCGACGACGACGGGGACGTCGAGCTCTCCCACCTCGCCCTTCGTCGCGCCCTGCGCCCGCACGAACCGAGCCCAGACGGGGAGGCCGAGCTCCTCGAGCTCGTCGACGTCGCGCACGGCACCGTCGACGAGGATCCCGGCGACGCCGCGCACCTGCGCCTGCGTCGCGAGGAGATCCCCGATCAGCGCGACCGGAGCAGGCTCGACGCTCGTCAGCACGAGCACGTCGCCCCGATTCGCGTGCGCGATGAGCGCGTGCACCATCGTGTTGTCCCCCGGCGCGCAGAGCGCGGTTCGCGCGGGGCCCGCGACCCGGGAGCCCCGCACCACCTGCGTGAGCGCCATGTCCACGACGCCGGTCCGGCCCGCAGCTTCGTGGACGGTGGCGACGCCGAGGCGCGCGAGGGCGGCATAGTCGGTCACAGCGCGTCCACGACGACCGGGAGCTGGCGTTGGAACGCCTCCGCGTAGCGGATCCCGCCGCGCCCGGAGATCCGCCGTGCGTGGTTGGCGCGGTGCTCCGCCCGCTCCGAGTAGTACTGCTTGAGGTACGCCTGCGCCCCCATCGCGTCCATCGCGGCCACCTTCTTCTCCCATACCGGCGTGATGTCAAGGAACGTGGTCGGCACGAAGCCGCAGAGCTCCGGCTGGTGCGGCTCGAAGGTGAGGAGCTCGGGGGGCGGGATCGTCACGAAGGCGCTCGCGACGCCCGCTCCGCTCGCCAGCTGCCGGGCCTGGACGGTCGCATCGTGCGCGACGCCGTGGTCCGGGTTGAAGGGGTCGAGCGCGGCATGGGTGAGGACGAGCCTCGGGGCGAGCTCTCGGAGCAGGTCGGTGAGCCTGTCGACCGCCGCGGCGTCCATCACGAGCGGGTAGTCGCCCAGGTCGAGGCTGCGGAAGCTCGCGCCCAGTGCCTCCGCCGCCGCCTGCGCCTCGCCGCGACGGATCTCCTTCACGCGCTCCTCCGTCTGCCCGGGCTCCTTCCAGAGCTCACCCGACTCTCCGCGCTCGCCGTACGAGAGCGCGACGACGTGGGCCTCGGCGCCCCGCTCGACTGCGGTCGCGATCGCGCCTGCGGCGCGCCACACGAAGTCCGCGGAGTGCGCGCTCACGACGACAATGGCTTCAGGCACCGGCGAGCATCCTCGTGTTGACGACCGCCATCGTATGCACCTCGTCCTCGGTGAACCCCGCCTCGAGCAGCCGGTCGGCCATCAGGGCGAGCCCGTCCTCGACCGGCGGGTTGGCGAGCTGGCCCAGATCCGTCGAGAGCACGTTGTGCTCGGGCCCCGTGGCGCGGATCGCCTCGAACGTGGCCTCCCACGAGACCTTGCCCGTGTAGACCGGCGCGAAGCAGCGCTCGAGCATCGCTCCGCGCTCGGCCAGCTCACGCTGCTCGTCGACCGGGACGCCCTGTGTCGGGTAGTCGGGATGGGTCACGATCACGCGGGAGAGGCCGACCGCGAGCGCCGCGGTGACGACGGCCACGATCTCGGCGCGGCCCAGGTGACCGGTGGCGAGGGCGATGTCGTGGCGCGCCACGACGGCGAGCACGCCGTCGAGCCCCTCCTCCGTCACCCGCACCGGGGCAGCGGCGACCCCGGCGGCGGCGAGCTCGTCCTGGATCACGCGCCACACCGGCTGCTTCGCAGGCTTGGGGCCGTCCTCGGACGCCTCGTTCTCGGCGTCCACCGTCGGCAGCCAGACGACGCGCGCTCCGGCGCGCGCTGCGATCTCGACAGCCTGTGCGTTGAGCCCGCCGATGCCGTTGTTGAGGCTGATCGCGCCCAGCGCGTCGACGCCGGGCACGGCGCCGCGCACGACTGCCGCCCGCTCGGCCGTGGGCGCGTAGTGCGACTTGAGCACGAAGCCGGCCAGCCCGAGCTCGGAGAATCGGCGCGCGAGGCCCAGGTCGTCGATGCGGCGGGTCGCGAGGTCGGGCTCGACGTGGACGTGGAGGTCGTACGCCCCGCGGACGAGCTCGCGCGCGCGGGTCGACGGCTCAGTGACCTGCTGCGGCAAGCAGCTCCGCCTCCTGCGGCACGGGAGGCGTCCCCTTGACGTGGAAGGTGGCCACGGTCTGCATCCCCCAGGCCTGTCCCTTCGCGCGCTCCGTCTGCGTCCAGACGATCGGCTCGTGGTCGGGATCGAAGATGAGGTAGCCGCCGGAGCAGACCTCGATCCGGTTCCCGCCGGGCTCCCACGTGTAGAGGAAGAACGTCTGCTGGATGGCGTGCTTGTGCGGCCCGGACTCCATCACGATCCCTGCCTCGAGGAAGATGTCCGCCGCGCGAAGGACGTCCTCCCGCTGGTCGACGAAGAACGCAAGGTGGTGGAGCCGGCCGCGGGTGCCGGTCATGTCGCGGGTGTAGGTGAGGTCGTAGGACTTCTGGTTGGAGGCGAGCCAGACGCCCGCCTCGCTGCCGTCGTCGAGGACGATCTGCTCCGTCAGCCGGAGCCCCAGGTGCTCCTCACCGAACGCCCGGTTCTCGGCCGGATCGACGGCGAGGAAGTTGACGTGGTCGAGATGACGCACTCCGGCGCCCCGTCCCGGGTAGCGCTGCGGCTGGTTCTTGAGCGCGGGCCGCAGCTCGGGTGGAGGCTCGTAGCGGTCCGACTCCCAGAAGAGCTCGAGCCGGTGCCCGTCGGGGTCGAGGAAGCTGTACGAAGGCCCGTGGCCGAGGTCGCCGTCGATCCAGGCGCCCTCGACACCCGCCGCCTCGAGCGCGGCGACGCGGCGTGCGAGCGCCTCGGGGCTCAGCGTCCGGTACGCGAGGTGGCCGATGCCGGGCTGGCCCGCGGCCGTGAGCTTGAGCGACGACCGCTCGTAGTCGCCGAACCCGCGGAGGTAGACCGCGTCGCCGCGCTCGCCGGCCACCTCCATGCCGAGGAGCTCGCGGAAGTAGGCGAGGCTCTCCTCCGGCTTCGGGGTGTAGAGCTCGACGTGTGACAGATGCGCGAGGTCGCGAATCCGCTCGGTCATGCCGGTCCTCCGGGGGGTCTCACGAAAGGTCGCCGTCGAGGTGCTCGGCCCGGCTGCTCACGAGCGACATCGTCCTCGGCGACGGGTTGACGGAGAGCGTGCGCGGCGCGAGCGAACCGTCGCCGACGCACAGCCGCTCGACGTCCCACGCCTCCTGGCACCGGACGACTATACGCCGTCGGTTCCGGGCCGACGAGCCGAGCCGCACACTCGACGGCGCCTCCGGCTCCAAGCCGCCGTCCACGAGCGCGCGCAGGCGTAGGATGCCGCCTCCCGTCGAAGCCGCCGGAAGGAGAGACAGGCATGCGCGAGCCCGTGTTCACGGAGACGCTGCAGATCGCGATGGTGGTGCGTGACCTGGAGGCGACGATGCGGACGTACGTGGAGGACTACGGCATCGGCCCCTGGCAGATCTACGAGTTCCGCCCCGACAACGTGGCACGGCTCGGGGAGGACGGGCCCGAGATCGACTCCGCGTGCCGACTCGCGTTGACGAGGGTGGGCAGCGTGTTCTGGGAGCTGATCCAGCCGCTCGACGACCGGAGCATCTATGCGGAGTTCCTCGCCTCGAAAGGCGAGGGAGTGCACCACGTGGCCGTCGGAGGGCGGGGATTCGAGGAGACGCTCGCCGTGGCGCGCGCCAACGGGCGCAGAGTGATCCACGGGGGCGTGTACGACGGCGCGACGTTCGCGTACCTCTCGACCGACGAGGACCTGAAGGTCGTCACGGAGATCTTCGACTGGCCGGATGGGCTGGAGCAGGAGCCCGACGCCGTGTACCCCCCGGCGTAGCGAGCGCGCCACCGGGGTCGAGCGAGCCGCCGACCGCCGGCGCGTGCTGGCCGGCAGCGCACACGTCGGTCATTCCTCCGAGGGCTGCAACGCCGGTTTCTGGCGGCGGTGGCCCACGAGCCGGTTGTAGAGGGACACGACGGCGCTGACCACGCCGTGCCGGAAGAAGAGGAAGATCGCGATCACGAAGACGCCGTAGAGGACCTCCCGTAGCTCGAGGCTCGTCGTCAGCCTCTCGTCCAGGATTGCGAACACCCCGGCGCCGATCACCGGGCCGAGCAGGGTCCCGAGGCCGCCGAACGCGACGAGCACGAGCACACGCACGTCGACGCGTTCGAACCCGTACGTCGACGGGCTGATGAACCCCGCGCTGTAGGCGAGGAGCGCGCCCGTCAGCCCGATCATGGCCGAGCCGATCGTCGCGGCGTAGACCCGGTAGCGCGCCACGTCGACGCCCGCGAGCTCCGCGGCGACTTCGTCGTCACGTAGCGCGCGGAACGCCCAGCCGACGTGCGACAGCTGGAGCGCGCGAAAGACCAGCAGGAAGGTGACGAGCAGACCCGCGAAGAGGTAGTAGCCCCCGACGCGATCGTCGGCGAGATCGGCGGCGGCCGACGTGACGACGAGACCGGTCTCGGCACCCGTCAGGTCGCCCTTCCCGAGGAGCAGGTTGTGGAACGCGAGCGAGAACACCAGCGTGACGATGCCGGTGAAGATGACGCCCAGCGACCGCCGCACCGCGATCCAGCTGAGGAGGCCGCCGACGATCGCCGCGCCGGCAGTCCCCACGACGATGCCTGCCGCCATGGGCAGCGAGGTCTCGTCGATGAGGATCACGGCGCCGTAGCCGCCGACCCCGGCCAGGGCGCCGACGCACAGGAAGAGCTGGTTCGTGCTCCCGAAGATGAGGTTGAAGCCGACGCCGTACGACGCGAACACCAGCGCCTGGACAGCCAGCGACGTCGTGTACGGCGAGTCCCCGAACCAGATCGACGGGAGGATCGCGAGGATCGCCGCCGTGACGACGATCGGCAGGAGCGCCCGGCCGACCCTGCCCCCCACGGCACGACCCGGACGCGGCTCGCTGCTCGTCTCCGCCATCGCAACTACCGTCCGAGTAACCCGCGTGGACGGATGAGGATCGTCATGGCGGCGGCGCCCAGGAGGATGATGGTCGTGATGTACTGACCGATGTAGTGGGCGCTCAGTGAGTTCACGACTCCGAGGAGCACGCCGGCGAGGAACGCCCCCGCGACGCTTCCGAGGCCGCCGACAACGGTGACGATCAGCGCGAAGGTGGTGAGCTCGAACCCCGCGTTGACCGTCAGCGGCCCGCTCATCGACTGCGTGATAGCGACGATCCCAGCGAGCGCGCCGCTCAGCGCGAAGATGACCGTGCGGACGAACGACGGGTTGATGCCGACGAGCCGCGCGCCGGTCTCGTCCTGGATGATGGAGCGGACGCCGCGCCCGAACGTGGTGAGACCGAAGAAGAGCAGGAGCACGGCGGCGACCGCGAGCGCGATCACCGAGGCCCAGATGCTCCCCACCGCCATCGGCACGCCGATGATCGAGACCGGTTCCCCGCTGACGTTGATGTAGAGAGCGCCGGCCGGATAGCGCCAGCTGAGCAACCCACCGATGACGAAGGCGGCTCCCAGGGTCAGTAGGAGCCCCAGGAGCGTCCGCTCCTCACCGTGCTGACGGTAGACCGGCCGCATCAACGTGAGGTCGAGCAGGACTGCGACGCCCGCGGCCGCCAGGATGCCAACGAGCGCCGCCAGGAACGTCGCGACCCCGTCCTCCATCACGAGCATGACCACGATCGCGCCGAGGACGACGATCTGGCCGTAGGCGAGGTTGAGGACGCCGCCGAGCCCGTAGACGAGCGTCATCCCGACGCCGAGCAGGCCGAACGCCAGGCCGAGCACGATCCCGTCGAGAACGACAGCCCTCATGTGTGCCCCGCAGATCTCGCCTCTGGACGAGCAGATCCGCGAGCGCGAGAATCGCCGAGGCGGGCGCCGGCGCGGCCGGGACAGACGATGGACGGGATTCGAACGATGGTCCGAAGAGGCTTCACGCGACACCCAGGTACGCGCGGCGGACCTCGGGGTTCTGATCGAGCTCGGCCGACGACCCGCTGAGCGTGATGCGGCCGTTCTCGAGCACGTAGCCACGATCCGCCACGGAGAGCGCGAGCGGCACCTGCTGCTCCGCGATCAGCAGCGTCATCCCCTCCTTCTTGAGCTCTTCGAGCGCCTCGAACGCGATCTGCGCGATCTTCGGCGCAAGGCCGGTGGTCGGCTCGTCGAGCATCAGCAGCCGGGGTCGCGCCATGAGCGCGCGAGCCACCGCCACCATCTGCTGTTCACCGCCGCTCAGCGTTCCCGCCTGCTGGCGCTGTCGCTCCTGCAACCGCGGGAAGAGGTCGTACACGAGCTCCAGCGTCTTTCGATCCGGCCGCTTCGGATAGGCCCCGAGAACCAGATTGGACTTCAGGGTCATTGCCGGGAACAGGTGCCGCTCGGCCGGGACGTAGGCGATCCCTGCCCGCGAGATGCGATGAGCCGGACGGCGGGTCAGGTCCTTCCCGTCGAAGAGCACGCGGCCTTCCATCGGCTGCAGCAACCCGGCGACGGCCCGGAAGAGCGTCGTCTTTCCGGCGCCGTTCGAGCCGACGATCGCCACCGCCTCCCCGGTGCGAACCTCGACGTCGATGCCGGCGATGACGCGCTCCCCGAGGTAGCCCGCCGCCAGTCCGACGACCTCAAGCAACGCGTGCCTGCCCGAGATAGGCGTCGACGACCTGTGGGTCCCGCATGACGACCCCGGGCGCGCCCTCCGCCAGGAGCTTGCCGAAGTTGAGGACGATCGCGCGCTCCGCCAGCTGGATCACGGCGCTCATCACGTGCTCGACCCACAGGATCGTCGTTCCGAACCGGTCGCGTAGGTTTCGGACGATCTCGACGGAGGCTGCGAGCTCCGATTCGTTGAGTCCCGCCATCACTTCGTCGAGCAGGAGCAGCCGCGGCTCACCCGCCATCGCCTTGGCCAGCTCGAGGAACCGCAGCTGATGGAGGTTCAGGCTCGACACCGGCTGGCGGGCCCTTTCCTTCAGGCCCACGAACGCCAGCGCCTCGGCCGCTCGCCGTCTTGCGTCTCGCTCGCCGACCACACCGTGGCCGGCACCGAACATGGCGCCGAGGATCGCGTTCTCGAGAACCGTCATCGAGCCGAACGGGAGTGGTCGCTGCATCGCCATCGCGATCCCCTTGCGCCTCACGCGATGAGCGCCGAGCCCGTCGATCCGCGTGCCGTTCAGGCGGACGCCACCATGTGTGGGCCGCTCGAGGCCGACGATGACCTTCAGGAGCGTGCTCTTCCCGGCCCCGTTCGGACCGACGACGGCGACGATGTCGCCGTCGTCGATCCCGAACGTCACGCCGTCGACGGCCGGGAGACCGCCGAAGCGCTTCGTTATGCCGTCGACCTCGAGGAGCAGTTCGACCTCCGGCTACGACGGCGGACGATAGGGAGGCAGCGGCCGCGACTTGAACACCACCCTTGGCCAGAAGGTGGGAGACGCAGTGTTCAAGCCGGCCTCGGGCGGAGCGCCCCTCGTCAGGACGGCGAACTGCACCGTCGGCCGGTCGAGCTCACCCCACGCCGTCCACCGCAGGGGGAACGCGTACCCGGGGATGTTGAACGTCGTCCTGTGGACGTAGGCCGCGATCGCCTGCGGGCTCGTCCCGACGTTCTGGATCGCCTGCGCGACGATCTTCACGTACGCGTAGCCGGCGAGCGCGTCATCCTCGAAGAACTCGTTCTGCGGGAACGTCCGTAGGTAGCGCTTCGCGAGAGCCTTGTACCCTCGCGAGCCGGTCGCCATGCACTTGAAGTCGCTCCACCGGCCGTACGCGGCCGCCCCCGCGTTCCTCGCAGTGAGTGAGTATGGGGAGTAGGCACCGATCACCGGCGCCTTGATCCCGAGCTGCCCGGCCTGCGCCAGAATCAGCGACGCCCCGGGCGGATGACCCGTCCCGACGAGCAGTGAGACGTCGCCGAACGCGCGGAGGTACGGCGTGAAGTTCGTCGTCGGCACCGGCGCAACCTGGATGTTGAACCTGATGTTCGGCACCGCTTTGGCCGCATCCTCGAGCGACGACTTGAACGACTGGCCCCATGCGTAGTCGGCGATCATCACGCCGACGCTCCTGATCCCGCGTCGCTGCGCAAGCTCCACGACCGACGTCGCGACCATGGAGGCAGCAGGCAAACAGGTCCGGAACGTGAAGCGGCTGCTCGGCGTCAGGATGTCGTTGTTCCCGGACTTCACGAGGAACAGCGGTACCCGGGCCTCTTCGGCGAGCCGGGAGGTCGCCAGCCCGATGCCGCTGTCGATGATGCCCCCGATCGAAACGACGCGTTCCTGCTGCGTCAACCGCCGGAAGCCGTCGATGGCAGCGCTCGTGTTCCTGGACTGATCGTCAGCGACGACGAGATTGAGCAGCCGTCCCTGCCCGCGCCCCTTGACGCCGCCCGACCTGTTGATCTCGTTCACCGCAAGAGCCATCCCCGCGCGCGCTTGAAGACCCCAGGGCGCGAACGGGCCGGTAAGCGGCGTGATCGCCCCGACCTTGATCGGGGCGGCAGCGCTCTCCGAGCTCGATCCGCCGTATGCGGTCGACCCGCCCATAGCCGCCGTGAACGCCGCCAGGGCGCCGACGGCCGTCACCAACCAGAACCGCTTCACGGGACCTCCTCCTTCGTTGCCGTACATGTCCCACACCCCGTGCTTGCCGACCGCTCAGCCACGATTGCCCCTGGCTCGACCCTCCTTGGCTCGCGCGACCGTTCGGTCGATCACCGGATGAGAGTAACCCGGCAAACGTCGATCTGTCGAGACATTGTTCGACTATTCAGAATGGTCGAGGCCGTCCGTCTGGCTCAGCGTCCCCAGACCTCGTCCGCGACCTCGACGATCAGCGCGAGCTTCGCCACCTGCTCGTCGTAGGTCAGGGCGTTCCCGTCCACCGTCGAGGAGAAGCCGCACTGCGGCGACAGGCAGAGCTGCTCGAGCGGCGCATAGCGGCTCGCCTGCTCGATCCGGCGTGTGAGGTCGTCCTTCGTCTCGAGCGCCCCGCGCTTGGTCGTGACGAGCCCGAGGACGACCTGCTTCTCCCCCTTCGGCAGCAGGCGGAGAGGCTCGAAGCCGCCCGAGCGCTCGTCGTCCCACTCCATGAAGTACCCGTCGACGTCGAGCTCGTGGAAGAGCGCCTCGGCGACGTGGTCGTATCCGCCCTCGGCCACCCACGACGAGCGGAAATTGCCGCGGCACATGTGCGTCGTCACGCTCATGCCGTCGGGCCGCCCCTGGAGCGCCTCGTTGATGTGACGGATGTATTCGACGTGCTGCTGGTCGGGATCGCCGCCGATCGAGGCGACGTACCGTCGCTGCGCCGGGTCGTTCAGGTACGCGAGGCTCGTGTCGTCGAGCTGGAGGTACCTGCATCCGAGCTCGCCGAGCCGGCGCACCTCCTCGCGGTACGCGGCCGTCAGGTCGCTCCAGAAATCGTGGATGTCCGGGTAGACGGTCGCGTCGATCGCCGCCCGACCGCCCCGGTAGTGGACCATGCTCGGCGAGGGAATCGTCAGCTTGGGCACCGCCGTCGACGTGCACCCCTGGAGGAACGAGAACGCGTCGCCGAAGATCGTCTTCGACACGCCGACCTTCCCGTCGACGTGCAGAGCCGCTGCCATGAACTCGATGTCGCCCCGCTCGTTGTGGAAGGAGACCTTGACCTTGTCGTCGGCGGTCGAGATCCCGTCGAGCTCGTAGATGAAGTCCATGTGCCACGATGTGCGGCGGAGCTCGCCGTCTGTCACCGAGCGCAGCCCCACGTCCTCCTGCATGCGGACGGCGGCGCGGATCGCCTCGTCCTCGCGGGCGCGAAGCTCGTCCGCCGTGATGCGCCCGGCCGCGACGTCTTCCCGCGCCTGGAGCAGCTCCGGCGGCCGAAGCAGGCTGCCGACGTGGTCGGCGCGGAACGGTGGCGTGGTGCGAAGGGCCATGCTCTCCTCTCTCGACTCGACTCGGCGCAGGCTATCGAGTGGATCCGGACACGGTCCTCTATCATCGAGTCCCCTCGTGAGCAGCTTCGACCTTCACGCGCGTCCCATCACGGAGCCTCGGCTCGACCGCTTCGGGCCGGCAGAGAGAGACGTCTGATGGCAGTCGTCCTGAAGGCGACGTGGACGGCGAGCTCGGGGGCAGAGGACACAGTCCTGGACGCGCTGACGAAGCTCGCACCCCTCTCCCGGCAGGAGCCCGGCTGCCGCTTCTACCAGGCGTACCGCGACCCCGCCGAGCCGAGCGTGTTCCACATCTTCGAGATCTACGACGACCAGGACGCGGTGGCCGCGCACGGTGCGTCGGAGCACTTCGAGCGGTACGCCGTGGGCCAGGCGATCCCCTTGCTGGAGAGCCGCGAGCGGGCCTTCTTCGAGACGATCGACGCGTAGCCCTACCCGCGCCGCGCGTCAGGTCACGCGTCGCCCCAGGGCCGGATGCGCGGCGGCGCAGGCGCGCCGTGACCTTCCTGCCAGGAGATCACGGGGTTGCGCAGGACGCCGATGCCGTCGATCTCCGCCTCGATCACATCGCCCGGCTTGAGGTACAGGCGCGCCCGCTCCTCCGGCGACTTGAACCCGGCGACACCCGAGACCGTCCCGGTCGAGAGCACGTCACCGGCCGAGTACGTGAGGCCCGAGAAGTTGGAGAGGATCTCCGCGATCGTGACGGCCATGCGGCTCGAGTGCGACTCCTGCCGCACCTCTCCGTTGACGCGGAGCACCATCGCGAGGTCGTGCGGGTCGGGGATCTCGTCGGGCGTCACGATCCAGGGCCCGAGCGGGCAGAAGGTGTCGATCGCCTTGCAGAAGCTGAACACGCCGGACTTCATCTCGCCGCGCTGGATGTCGCGGGCGGTGATGTCGTTGAAGATCACGTAGCCGCCGACGTACTCCATCGCCTCCTCGGGCGAGAACCACTTGCCTGCCTTCTTCAGCACGACGGCGAGCTCGAGCTCGTAGTCGAGCTCCTCGGTCAGGTGCTCGGGGTAGATCACCGGCTCGTCGGGTCCGACGATCGCGTCGACGTTCTGGAAGAAGTTGATCCACGGCGCGATTGCGTGCGACCAGTCGACGTTCTTCGACTCGTCCTCGTGCTCGCGGAAGTTGCCTGCGGTGTGGAAGAACTTCTTCGGGACGATCGGCGCGCGGAGGCGCGTTTCCGCCAGCGCCACCGTCTCACCGGTCTCGTCCGCACCGCCGCGCTCGAACCACTCCCGCATCGTCGGCACGCCGAGGACGGCGATCTCCTCGCCGTCGAGCACCCCGACGCGCCCCTGCCCTTCACCGAACGTCACCAGCTTCATGCGCAGCCCTCCTGCGGCGTGGCTTCAGCCTCGCCGCTCTTCATGCGACGCCGCAGACCCGCATCGCGACGCGTGCGTACACCTCGGCCATCTTCACGAGGCCCTCGATCTCGAGGTTCTCGCCCAGCTCGACGTCCATGAGGCCGGTCGAGGTCCCGTAGTTGACCGTCGGGATGCCGTACCTCGTGAGCGCGGACGCGTCGGAGAACCAGCGGGTCACATCGCGGCCCGGCGACTCGCTGAAGACCTCCTCGTGCGCGGCGTCGATCGCTCCGACGAGCTCGTGACCCTCGTCGATCTCCGCTCCCGGCGCAGTCACGTAGACCTCGCCCTCGACGCCGAAGTCTCCGAAACGCTCCGCGAGCCCGCGCACCATGTCGAGCACCTCACGCCTCGCCACGGCCATCGGCTTCGTCGGCGGCACACGCACGTCGAGGAACAGGTCGGCGTGGTGCGGCGTCCGCGACACGCGCCAGCCGAAGCCGCCCTCGATCGCACCGACGTTGACGATCGCCTTCGCGCCGCGGTAGCCGTTGGACGGATCGCCCTCCCAGGTCGGGATCCACTCCTGCACTGAAGCGAGCACCTCGTGCAGGCGGAGAATGGCATTCCGGTCGCGCCGGCCCTCGCTGAACGCGGTGTGGACGAAATCGCCGTGGACGCGGATGCGGAGCCATAGCGTCCCGTAGTGCCCGAGCACGACCTTGCCCTCGGTCGGCTCGCCGAGCAGGCACATGTCGGCGACGCCGCCGTGAGAGACGAGATAGCGGGTCCCCGCGGCATAGCCGCGGTACTCGGCGCCGACCGCGTCACCGTGCTGCGTCTTCTCGATCTCGCCGCAGACCGCGGCGATCAGCACCTCGCCGCGCAGGCGGACTCCTGCGTCCGAGAGCGCGCGCACGGCCTCCACGTAGCAGGCGAGCGCGCCTTTCATGTTCGAGATGCCCAGCCCGTAGAGCCTCCCGTCGCGGACGAACGCCTCGGGCTGGAACCCGGGCACGTCGCGCAGCCACGGCTCGCGACCGGAGTAGGAGGTATCCATGTGACCGTTGAACATCAGGCTCTTCCCGCCACCCGCCCCCTCGAGGACCCCGAGCGCGTTGGCCCGCCCGTCCTCGACCTGCTGCCACTGGCAGCGCAGGCCCATCTCCTCGTAGAGCGAGGCCATCAGCTCGGCCATGGCCTGCTCGTCGCCGGTGAAGCTGTGCACTCCCACCATGCGGCCGGCGGTGTCGACGAGCCGGTCGCGGTCGATGGCGACGTCCGTCATCCCTGTTCGAGGTTGAACTCGACGTCCACGACGGCCACCACCGACAGCTCGCCTGCCTCGACGGGCATCGCCTCGGCGGTCGCCGCCGCCATCCTCATCATCGGCCGCGGCTCGGGCGGAGCGATGCGCGCGTCGCGGGCAGATGCGACGGAGCCGAGCCGCCCGCCGAGCGCCTCGGCGAGCGCCTCCGCACGCACCCGCGCGTCCTGCGCCGCGAGCCGAGACGCCTCCGCGTGGGCCGCGTGCTCGGGGAGGAGCCGCCAGTGCGGCCCCTCGACGGTCGCGCCGACGCGATCGACCGCTGCGGTCAGGAGCGGCCCGATCGAGGCGACGTCACGGATCCGCGCGGACACGCGGTTCGCAGCCCGGTAGCCGCGGTGCTGCCAGCGGCCGTCCTTGTCGTGCTCGCCGTGCTCGGCGACGGTGACGCCCATTGTCGTCACGTCGCCCTCGCCCAGACCGAGCTCGCGGCACAGCGCCACGAGAGCCGCAGAGCGCTCCGTCACGTCTGCAAGCGCCTCGGCCGCCGTCGGCCGCACGGCGTCGACGCTCAGGCCGAGGGTCGCCTCGTCGGGCGTCCCGTACGCCGTGCCGGTACCGCGAACGGTGACCGTTGCCATCAACGAGGCTCCCTGCCCGAGGCCGAATCGACGGACAGCGGCACATCGAACCCGGCCTCGAGCGGGCCGAGCGCGGCGTCGTCGTAGTCGCTCACGACCTGAAGTATGGGAGAACCGACTCGCCGAAGAGGCGGATCTGCTCGTGCCGGTCCTCACCCCAGAGCTCGAGCATGACGTGCGTGCAGCCGGCGTCGCGGTACTCCTCGATCGCGGCAATGCAGTCCGAGGGCGTGCCGGCGATCGGCTTGCACTTGTCGAGCAGCGCATCGGTGACCTTCTCCTTCGCGGCGAGGCGGCCGCCGTGCTCCATCGCCTCCGCGACCGGCCGGATCTCGTCCATCTCGATCCCCGCCAGGTCGAGCAGCGTGTCGGCCGCGCCGGCGATGTTCTGCACCTTGTTGGCGAGGTACATGCCCGCGATCTCGCGCGCGCCGTCACGCCCGGAGTCTCGGTCCGTGTCGTGGATCGAGGCCACGACGGTGCAGCCGATGTCGATGTCGGCGGCGACGTTGTCGCGCGTGTAGCGGACGAAGTCGGGAGTCGTGATCGAGGGCGTGAGGCACCCGTCGGCGATCTCGCCCGCGAGCGCCTGCATCTTCGGCGCCGTCGCCGCGACGTAGACCGGCGGCACGCCACGCGGCGTGTGGGCATCCGCCGACAGCGCGGGCACGTCGGCGCTCCACGTGTCGCCGTCGTAGGAGAACGCCCCGCCCGACAGCACGCCGCGGACGATCTCGACCGCGTCGCGCATCGGACCGAGCGTCTTCTTCGTCTGGCCCTTGATGTTGTTCAAGAAGATCTTCGAGGTGCCGAAGCCGAGCAGGAACCGACCGGGCCCCGCGGCTTCCTGCACGACGCGCGCATCCATCGCGACCTGCACGGGGTGGCGCGTCCAGGGCGAGATGATCCCCCAGCCGATCGTCAGCCGCTCCGTCTCGCGCGCCATCAGCGCGGACACGACCGTGGACGAGCGCGCCTCCATCCCGTGCTTGCGCCACCACGGGTAGGCCTCGGCGAGCCAGATGGTGTCCAACCCGACCCGGTCCATGACCTCGGCGGCCGCGAGCATCTCCGCGAGCGGCTCCATGGTGAGCTGCATCACGCCGATTCGCAACGGGGGTGGCAGGGGTGGACCTCCTTGGCGTTCGCTTTGAGCTCCGCAATCTTGGCAGCATTTGATCAAATG
>NZ_DASTCS010000058.1:0-10638 GCF_035710885.1 Gaiella sp.
TCCTGCTGCCGCGTCGCGAAGTCCTGGGACGCGACGGCTCCGGCCATGATCCCCGCCTGGTAGCCCCCGGAGATCTGCGCGTCGGGGTCTGTGATCGACCGCTCGAGGTAGTCGGCATCGGCTGTGACCGTCGCTCCGTCCTCGAGCGTGACCGTCGAGCCTGCCAGCCCCTGCACGCTTGGCCCGACCCCGTCCGAGCCGTCGAGCGAGTGGCACCCCGAGCACCCCGTGGAGCCCCAGAGCGTCTCTCCACGCTCGAGGAGTTCGGCTTCCGAAAGGGTCGTCTCAGTCGCCTCGGTCGTCTCGGTCGGCTCAGTTGTCTCGGTCTGGGTGGGCTCGGTCTCGGCGGGGGGCGGCGTCGTCTCCGCAGCGTCCGGCCGCGCGGCGTCCTCGCCCCGGTCGTAGCCGATCGCGTAGGCGCCGACCATCAGGCCGAGGACGGCGGCGCCTGTGGCGAGGCCCCCGAGGATCCACTTCCACAGCCCGTCACCGGTCCGGGGATCAGCCACGTCAGCCTCCTGTCACGCCGGCGGCGTACATCAGCGCCATGCCGATCGAGAGCACGAGAACGATCCGTCCGGTGACGAGCCCGAGCGAGCCGGTTGCGAGACCGGTGACGAAACCGAGCGCCGTGACGCCGAGATGGAAGAGGGCGTGCCACCCCTCGCTCGTGGCCAGCGAGTCGTAGATCGTGGGGAGCATCACGAGGAGCATCGCCGCAGGCGCGACGACGACGACGGCGATCGCGACGCTCGCCCGGTGGCGGAGCCATGCGAACACCGTGGGCGTCGAGGCGACGGCGGCGCCGATCAGGGCGCCGACGACGAACTGCGCGCCGTGCTGGAGGTGGTGATAGCGGGTGCTGTCCTCGACCGCATCGGTGATCTGGGGGGCGAAGGAGGCGAGGAAGACCACGGTGGCGGCGACAACGGCCCCGAACTGGTATCCGGTCGTGAGCAGCGGGGCGGTCTCGCCCGCAGCGGGGAGCGGCTCGTCCACCGCCGGAGGGCGCTCCCAGCGGCGGGTGCCTGCGATGCGCGCCAACCGGGCACACTCGAAGAGCAGGACGAGGAGGCCGATCGCGAAGACGATCGCAAAGATGGCGCCGGCCAGGCTGTAGCCCGCCGTTCCCTCGGGGTGCACCGCCCAGCGCCTCGGCACGCCGAGCGCGCCCGAGACGTACCAGGCGGCGAGGAAGCCGTAGCCGCCGACGAGCAGCGAGCCGAGCGCGAAGGCCGAGACGCCCTCGCGAGCCGTCCGCCCCGAGCTCTCCTCGAGCATGCGCACGAGGAGCGAGAGCGCCCAGAAGATCACGCCCATCAGCAGGTACGTGTGGAAGTGGGCCGGGACCCAGAGCGTGTTGTGGAAGCGGAAGTTGACCGGGATCAGCGAGTCGATCACCGCTCCGGTGCCGCCGATCGCCCAACCCATGAAGCCGAGATAGAGGAGCGCCGACGCGAGCGTCCAACGGTACCGCGAGCCCCAGACCAGCATCGCGCCCGTGTAGATCGTCACCACGGCGGGTGGCAGGGCGGCTCCGAACGACGCGACGCTGGAGAAGCCCTGCGCCCAGCCCGGCTGGACGAAGTCCATGTAGAGGTGGTGCGAGTACGCCGTGGCCACGAACAGAAGCGTGAAGAGCCACGCCACGACGATCGGCTTCGTCGTCTTCCAGGGCCTGCCCGTGTAGCCGGGGAGCATCACGTACACGGCGCCGGCGGCCAGGTAGATGATCAGGTTCGCGACCGAGTGGCCGAAGAAGTAGGTCAGGTTCTTCGCCCAGAGCGCGTCCAGCTCCATCCCGGAGTCGATCGCACGGCCGATCAACGCGACAAGGATGGTCGTCCCCACCGCGCTCGCGATGAGGCCCTCGAGCGCGACCACCGTCGCCGCGATCGCCGCCGGCGGCGGCGGGGAATCGTCCCGGTTGCGCAGGTACGAGATGCCGAGCGCGCGCTGCAGGCCGCCGTACGTTGCGCACGTCTGCAGCAGGAGATCGATGCAGTAGACGAAGAAGCCGGTCCCGACGAGCAGCATCCCGACGAGGAAGGTGTCCGTCGCCCAGGGTCGCCACGCTCCGGCCGCGTCGAAGGGGAGCGGCCAGAGGAACGTCCAGCCGGCTGCGAAGCCGCCGAGCACCACCGCGACCACGACGAGCAGGGCGCCGCCCAGGATCGAGAGGTAGCTGACGAGCATCCGGCCGAGATCGAGCGGCACGGTGCGACGCAGGACGAACCAGAGCGCCCCCATCATCGCCAGGAGCGCGCCGGTGAGCATGCCTGCGCCGTGCAGGGTCATCAGGCGGTAGAACCACGACGGCGAGAGCGTGTAGACCTCGGCCTGGCTCAGGCGCATCGCCAACCCGGCGAGCCCCATCACCGCGAACAGCGCGAGCCCGGTGCCGACGAACAGCCACGCCACGCGGCGCTCGCTCACGCGTGCGGACGCGAGAAGCCCCGTGCCGGCCGAATGGAGGACGCTCGACGCGTGGGCTTCCATCAGCCCCCCACCCGGAACGAGGCCACCATGTCGTGGTGGCTCAGCCCGCAGTACTCGAAGCAGCGAATCGTGTACTCACCGACCGTGTCGAACGTCAGGTCCAGCTCGTTCGTGAAGCCGGGCATTGCCTGCACGGACCCGATCAGCCGACCCCGGGGGTCGTAGACGCCGAAGCCGTGATTGACGTCGACCGAGGTCACGTCGAAACGCACTTCGGTGCGCGCCGGCAGCACCGCCGGGTCGATCGTCCAGAAGAACTGGCCGCCGGACACCTTCACCGTGGTTCCGGGCGTCTCGCCGCTCGCGTACGGCAGGAGGAAGAACGAGAAGCCCACGACGACCACGAGGAGGCCGACCAGGAACGCGAGCCAGGGTCGCCTGAGGCGGTAGCCGGTGCGCTGCACGTCCTCGTAGGGGACGTCGTGCCTCGCGTGGGCGGCGACGGCGAATGCGACGCCGACGATGGCGACGGCGAGCACCCCGAACACGATCGCGATCGCGACCTGGGGCTCTCCGTACTCGAGCATCACACACCTGCCGATCGGCCGGGGAGCGGAACCGGGCGACATTCTCCCCCTGCCGCGGGTGCCGCGCAACCGTCGGCGTCAAGCTCGAGCCGAGCACGTCGAGGGGGCGCCGACGGCGCTGCCGTAGCCTGTGGCCATGGACCGGATCAGCGGCACCCCTGACCTACGGCTCGGCGAATCGCTCGGCCCGTACCGGCTCGACTCCGTCCTCGGGGAGGGCGCGATGGGCGTCGTCTTCGAGGCGACGAACGCCGAGGAGGGAACGCTCGTCGCGCTCAAGGTGCTGAAGCGGCTGCTGTCCCGCGACTCGGTGTACCGGCGGCGGTTCACGCGCGAGGCGCGTGTCGCGCAGGAGGTGCGGCATCGGCACCTCGTCCCGATCCTCGACGTCGGGGTCGCGCGGGACCATCACTTCCTCGCGGTCGCCCACGTCGAGGGCGGCTCGCTCGGGGATCGGATCGCCGGGCAGGGCTCCCTCTCGGTGGACGACACCGTCCGGCTCGCGGCCGAGGTCGGCTCGGCGCTCGACGCGCTCCACGCGCACGGGATCGTCCACCGGGACGTGAAGCCCTCGAACGTGATGCTGGACCCGACCGGCTCCGCCGCGGTCACGGACTTCGGGCTGGCGAAGGGACGCGCCTACACCGTGCTGACGCTGCCGGGCCAGGTGATGGGGACGCTCGACTACATCGCGCCGGAGCTGATCCGGGGCGAGGAGGCCGGCCCTGCGAGCGACGTGTACGCACTCGCCTGCGTCGTCTACGAGTGCCTCGCCGGGGCTCCGCCGTTCGGCGACCGGAGGATGTTCGAGGTCGGGGTCGCGCACCTCGAGGATCCTCCGCCCGACGCCTCGACCGTCCGCCCGGACGTCCCGCAGGCGCTGGCGGAGGTCGTACAGGGCGCGATGGCGAAGGAGCCGGCCGAGCGCCCGCGCACCGGAACGGCGTTCGCGCACCTGCTGCGGGCCGCCTCGGCCGCGCAACGGCGCGCCTGAGACGCGAACGGGTGGCTAGACGCCGACCTTGCCGATCCGGTGGTGCCAGAAGCGCCACCAGTTGAACAGCGCGGCGTGGTCCGTCGAGCCTTCGCGGGCGAGCGCGAGCATGTCGCGGTGGGTGGGCTGCGCCAGCTTCTTGTGCGTCCACACAATCACGGCGTCGTCACCGTCGAAGTAGCAGAACCGGTCGCCACCGGGCTTCGGCGGGGTCCCCTCGTGCAGCCATGGCCCCGAACCGCCCCAGAACGTGCCGTCGCAGCGGCCGCCGGTCGCGGCCACCCCTGCCCGCTCGCGCGCCGCCGTGTACGCCGCGGCGAGCGCCGATGCGTCCGGATAGATGGAGATCTGCCAGCGGTCGGGAGGGTTCTGCGTGCCCAGGGCCGCAGGCTGGAGGCAGACCGCGCTCTCGATCGCGCCCTCTGCCGGCTGGTTCTCGACCGCGCAGTCCTTCCACAGCTGGCGCGGGACGAGCGCTGCGAGCGAGGCGGGTGCCTCCTGCTCCGTCGTCACACCGCCGCCGGCCGCCGATGCGGGTGGTGTCGCCAGCTTGTCGTCGTCGCGCGCGAGCAGGTATGCCGTCGTGCCCGACACGATGGCGGCGATCGCAACGAGCGCCGCCGTGACGGCCCACCGGGGCACGCGTGGCGCCGAGCGCCCACCGGGCTGTGCCGGCGGCGCCCCGGTCGGCGGGACGGACGCATCCGCCGCCGCGGGTGCCGACTGGACCGGGACCGGCTCCGGTTCGGACGGCTGCTCGGTGTAGACCGGCCGGGGGTCGGACGGCGTGTCGGAGCCGGCGGCGCCCTGCGCGGCAGCCGGAGCGCCGGCTGTCGGCGCGACCGGCGCGGCAGGGGTGGCGGTCTCCGGCACGGGCTCCGCGACCGAGGGAGCCGAGGCCTCCTCGTAGCGCTCCTCGAGCGCCTGCACGGAGGTCGTCCTCCGCTGCAGCACGGCTGCGTGGGCGGCATCGACGAGCTCCGACGCCCTGCGGAAGCGGTCGTCGGCCGACTTCGCCATCGCTGTCGCGATCACGCGATCGAGCCCGCGAGGGAGATCGGGACGCGCTTCGCTCAACCTCGGCGGCGCGCCGGTCAGGTGCGCGTGCATGACGGCCACCTCGGCCTCGCGATCGAACGGTGGCCTCCCGGCGAGGCACTCGTACAGGACGCAGCCGAGCGCATAGACGTCCGTGTACGGCCCCAGGCTGAGGCCCTCGATCTGCTCCGGCGCGGCGTAGTCGACGGTTCCCACGAAGACGCCCGTGCGGGTCAGGTCCGGCGCGGTCGTCTGCTTGGCGACTCCGAAGTCGGTCAGGTAGACGTGCTCCGACGGATCCGCGACGAGGATGTTCGACGGCTTGACATCGCGGTGGATGAGGTTGTTCTCGTGCGCGGCGTCGAGCGCTCCCGCCACCTGCTCCAGCACGAAGAGCGTCCGGCCGACGCTCAGCCGCTTCTCCTGCTTCAGGAGGGAGCGGAGATCCGAGCCGGCGACGTAGCGCATCGCGATGTAGAGCAGCCCGTCGGACTCGCTTCCCTCGATCTCCCCGGCGTCGTAGATCGGGATCACATTCGGGTGGTCGAGCTCCGCAGCGCGCTGCGACTCCCGCACGAACCGCTCCCTGAAGCTGTCGTCGTGCGCAAGCGGAGTCGCGAGGACCTTGAGCGCGACCTTGCGGCCGAGGCGCATGTGCTCGGCCAGGTACACCACGCTCATCCCGCCCCGGCCGAGCAGCGACTCGATCCGGTAGCCGGCAAGAACGGTGCCGATACGTGTTGTCTCGCTCACGCCCACTTAACCTCGAGACGGCCCGCATACGAGCCGTCTTCCCGGGAATCCGTCGATGTTACAGCGCCTCACGGGCGTCGTGATACTCGGCGGTAGACTGGCCGCATGCCGCCGCGGGGGGATGCGCGCAATGACGTGTTCCGCGTGACCGGCCCGAACGACGGGCCGCTCGCCTCCAGCTGCGCGGGCTCGTACGCGTCGTCGTGAGCTCGAGCGACGACGAGCTTCGCCCCGTGACGGTGCTCTTCGCCGACGTCGTCGGCTCGACGGCGCTCGCGGAGCGGCTGCCTCCGGACGAGGCGAAAGCGTTGATCGGGGAGTGCGTGAACCAGATGAGCCGCGCGGTCCACGAGTACGGGGGCACCGTCCAGGCGTACATGGGCGACGGCATCTGCGCGTACTTCGGCGTCCCGGTCGCCCGCGAGGACGACCCGGAGCGAGCCGCGCGCACGGCGCTGCGCATCCTCGAGGTCGTCCGCGACTACGCGCGCGACGTCGAGCGAGCATGGGGCATCGAGGAGTTCGACGTGCGGGTGGGCATCAACGCCGGCCCCGCCGCGGTGGGGGTCGTGGGGGACGTCGAGGAGCAGACGGTTGCGTTCGGGGACACGACCAACGTCGCCGCGCGACTCCAGTCGCTCGCCGCGCCCGGGACGATCGTGGTCGGCGAGGAAGCCGCGCGCCGGCTCGCGCACCGCTTCGAGCTCGAACCGATCGGCCGGCTGGCCGTCAAAGGCCGCTCGAAGGAGGTGGAGGTGCAGCAGCTCGTCCAGCCGCTGCAGCGTGACCAGGCGCGGCCTCGGCAACACCTCGTCGGCCGCACCGCGGAGGCCGAGCGCCTCTCGACGATCGCCCGCGAGCTCGCCTCCGGGCGCGGACAGGTGCTCCTCGTCGTCGGAGACGCCGGGATCGGCAAGACCCGCCTCGTCGAGGAGCTTCACACGATGCTCGGCGAGGAGGCCGCATGGCTCGAGGGTCACTGCCTCTCGTACGGCGGGCTGCCGACCTGGCCGTTCGAGGAGATGCTCCGCCGCTGGCTGGGCATCGCCGACGAGGAGCCCGAGATCGCGACCCGCACGAGAGTGAGGGCACGCCTGGGCGCACTCCTCGGCCCACGCCTGGACGACGCGCTCGCACCGCTCGGTCGCCTGCTACGCGTCCGGCTCGACCCCGACCGGTCGCCGGTTGCGGCGCGCGAGGACCCGCCCGAGGCGATCCACGAGGCGCTGCATGCCTGGATCGAGGCCCTCGCCCGGACACGCCCCGTGGTCGTCGTGCTCGAGGACCTGCACTGGGCACTTCCCGACGCGCGCGAGGCGGCCGAGTCGCTGCTCGATCTGACCGACAGGGCGGCCGTCCTGCTCGTCGCGACGCTGCGGGCGGACCCGGGCTCCGAGGCGTGGCGCTTCCGGCTACGCGCACTGGGCGACTTCGCGCACCGGACGTCCGAGCTGCGGCTCGACCCGCTGACGGACGCCGAGGCGACGCAGCTGGTCCGCACGCTCGCCGCCGGCTCCATCGACGAGGAGACGATCGCCTCGGCGGTCGCCCGCGCCGAGGGCAACCCGCTCTTCCTCGAGGAGCTCGTGCGGCTCCTCCTCGAGGGAAGCGCCGTCCAGCGCCGGCGCACCTGGACCCTGACGGTCGGCCAGACCGAGCTTCCCGCACGGCTCGAGAACCTCCTCGTCGCCCGTGTCGATGCCCTTCCGGACGCAGCCCGCCGGCTCGCGCAGATCGCGGCGGTGATCGGGCGAACCTTCGAGGTCCCGCTCCTCGAGCGGGTCGCGGGCACGGACGACTCGGCCGCGGACATGCTGGCGCTCGTCCGAGGCGACATCGTGCGCGAGCTCCGGCGCTACCCCGATCTCGTCTGCGAGTTCAGGCACGGGCTCCTCCACGAGGCGGCGCTGTCCACTCTGACGCCACCTCGCCAGCGGGAGCTCGCCGGAAGGATCGGCGTTGCCCTCGAGGAGCTGCTCGGCGCCCGTGCGGGTGACGAGGCGGAGCGCCTCGCCCACTACTACGTCCGCAGCGACCGGCTCGACAAGGCGGTCGCCTATCTCGAGCGCGCCGCCGACGACGCGGGCGACTCCGCACGTCGCGAAGAGCTCCTCGAGGCGGCACGCAAGGCTGCGGCCCGCCAGGGCGACGTCGACGCAGAGCGTCGCTTCGAGGCGCGTCTCGCGGAGCTCCCCTCGAGGCCGGGCGGCCAACTCACCTGACTCGAGGAGCACGTCGGGCATCCGCGCAGCACGCAGACGGCGGCCGCTGCAGAGCACGGCTGGTAGAAACGCTGTGTGACCGAGCCGACGACTGGAGCCCCGCCCGCGTCGGCCACCGAGCAGGTCGACCGCCTGCGCGTGCTCGTCGAGGCAGGGATCTCTCTGAACTCCGAGCTGTCCCTCGACGCGCTGCTCCAGCGGCTCGTGGACACCGCCGCCGAGCTCACGGACGCGCGCTACGCCGCACTGGGCGTGATCGACGGAACCGGTCACGGGCTCGAGCGCTTCCTCACCACGGGGATCGACGCCGACACGCACGCCGCGATCGGCGAGCTCCCGCGCGGACGGGGGATCCTCGGCGTCCTGATCCGCGACGCGAAGCCGCTCCGGCTCCACGACCTCGCAGACGATCCCCGCTCGGTCGGGTTCCCGCGGAACCACCCGCACATGCGGTCGTTCCTCGGTGTCCCGATCCTGCTCCGGGGCGTTGCCTACGGCAACCTCTACCTGACGGAGAAGGCGGGAGGGGCCGACTTCACCGCCGAGGACGAGGAGCTGACCCGGCTCCTCGCCGCCCAGGCCGCGGTCGCGATCGAGAACGCCCGGCTCTACGAGTCGTCGACGCGGTGGCTGCGGCAGCTCGAGTCCCTCAACGAGATCGGGAGCGCGCTCTCGTCCGAGGTCGAGCTCGAGCGGTTGCTGGACCTCGTCGCGAGACGCACGCAGGAGCTCGTCGAGGCGCGGATCGTGCTGATCGCCCTGCCCGATGCGCAGGGCACGCTTCGGGTCGCCGCGTCGGCGGGGAGCGACGAGCTCGTGGGCATGGAGCTCGAGCTGAGCTCGACCAAGATCGGGCGGGTGCTCGAACGCGGGCACACCGAGCGCGTCGACGCCGTCGTCGACGACCCCGAGGTCGATCAGCGCGTCGCCCGCGAGCTCGGGATCACTTCCGCGATCTACGTGCCGCTGACCGTCCGCGGGCGCCCGCTGGGCGTCGTCGCCGCGCACGACAAGCTCGGCAACGACCCCCGCTTCGAGGAAGGGGACGTCCGCCTGGCCGAGTCCCTGGTCGCCCGGGCGGCGATCGCGGTCGACCTCTCCGAGCGGGTCACCCGCGACGCCCTCCGCCGTGTGGTCGAGGCGCAGGAGCTGGAGCGCGCCCGGCTGGCGCGCGAGCTGCACGACGAGACCGGCCAGGCGCTCACCTCGATCCTGCTCGGCCTGAAGCACCTCGAGGACGCGGCGGCGACCGAGGAGGCCCGGTCGGCCACCGAGGCGCTGCGCGAGCTGGTGGTCACGACGCTCCAGGACGTCCGCCGCCTCGCGGTGGAGCTGCGGCCGAGCGCGCTCGACGACTTCGGTCTCGTGCCCGCCGTCGAGCGGCTCGCCACGACCCTGGGCGAGAAGTCCGACCTGGTCGTCGACCTCGAGGCCCAGCTCGGCGAGGAGCGGCTGCCCTCCGAGGCCGAGACCGCGCTCTACCGGATCGTGCAGGAGGCGCTGACGAACGTCGTGAAGCACGCAGCCGCCGGTCGTGTCAGCATCACCCTCGTGCGCAAGCAGGGTGCTGCGGTGGTTGTCGTCGAGGACGACGGAAAGGGCTTCGAGCCCGCTTCGGTCCGGGCGGGGGCGCTCGGGTTCACCGGCATGCGCGAGCGCATCGAGCTCGTGGGCGGCCGGTTGACGATCGAATCGTCGCCGGGTGCCGGCACGACCCTCGTGGCCGAGGTGCCGGTCGCACGACCGGAGGACGACACCGGATGAGCATCCGGGTCCTCCTCGTCGACGACCACGCGATCCTGCGCTCCGGTCTCCGGCGGGTGCTGGAGGCGGAGGCCGACATCGAGGTCGTCGGCGAGGCGGAGTCGGCCGACCGTGCCGTGTTCGAGGCGCTCTCCGGGAAGCCGGACGTCGTCGTCATGGACGTGGTCATGCCCGGTAAGTCGGGTATCGAGGGGATGCCGGCCGTGCTGCAGGCCGTTCCCGAGGCGAAGGTGCTCGTCCTCTCGATGCAGGACGACCCCCGGTACGTGCGGGAGGCGTTCGAGGTGGGTGCGGCGGGCTACGTGCTGAAGGAGGCGGCCGACACCGAGGTCGTCGGCGCCGTGCGCGCCGTGGCGGCCGGCGAGCGGTACGTCCATCCCGCGCTCGGCGCGCGTCTCGTCGCCGCGGAGGCGGAGGAGCGCAAGCGGGCCGAGGCCGATCCCCTCTCCGAGCGGGAGCGGGAGGTGCTCCGGCTCCTCGCCCTCGGCCACACGAACCAGGAGATCGCGAAGATGCTCTTCATCTCCGTCCGCACGGCGGAGACGCACCGCGCGCACATCATGCAGAAGCTGCGGCTCTCGACCCGCGCCGAGCTCGTGCGCTATGCGCTGAGCCGCGGCTTGCTCGACGAAGTCCAGCAGTAGCGCTCGCGCGCGACCCGCGGCGCGCCCGCGAGGAGGGGCGCCCAGCGGGCGAAGGCCGCCGAGACGACGGGGTCGCTGCCGAGCGCGTCGAGGGTGAGGTCGTCCTCGTCGCCCTCGAACAGGAACACGGCCTCGCCGCCGGAGAGGAAGACGGAATGGCCGGTCACGCCCGTGCCGGCGAGGTCGAACGGCGGCCC
>NZ_DASTCS010000059.1:0-14478 GCF_035710885.1 Gaiella sp.
GTGAGCAGTCCCAGCGAGCGCGGCGATGGCCACCGCCGCTCCTATGACGACCAAGGTGATTCGGGTCTTCATGACACTTCCTCCGTTCGCGTGAATGAACTTCCGCTGTCAGCTAGGAAGCGTCCGGCACGTTCCTCAAGGGGCGCGCAACGGGTGCTCAACCGCGGCGCGTGCAAGAGGTTTCTCGGTTGGGTATTGCTTGGCGGCCCGGAACGGCCCGTTGTCACCCTCCAGGCGGAGCGGGCCTTCGTCGTTCCAGGGGCGAATCCGTGGCTACAGCGCGTGACTACAGCGTGGCTACAACGGGGCCTCAGGGGGAAATCGGGCCCGGAGAAGAACCGCTCAACCATGCGCCTCAGGGCATTGGAAAGGACGCCGCCCCGACCCCCCAGACTAGCGCGCTAACAAGGCTGCGCCACGCCCCGCGACCCGGCCATCCTAGCGGGCATCCCCCATCGGCCGAGTACGTCCCCACGAGCTCGGCGGCGCCGACGGCAACACAAATGGCAACGGCACGGCTCGTGCCGTCAGCCGCCGCGAAGGGCCGATGCCGAGCAGTCCGAGCGAGTGGCACGAGGTAGCGGACGAGGATCTCCTTGGGCGAGGCGGGCAAGCACTACACCGACCACGATCAGCCAGAGCGGAGGGAGAAGGAAGCCGGAGGAGCCTAGAGGATTAGGAGCGAGGCTCCGATGACGACTGTCGCCCACGCGCGGGGCGTAGGCAGCATGCCGTTACGGCGCGCGCCCGGACCGGTCGCGAGAAGCACGGCAGCGAAGGCTGCGTTCAAGGCCAGTCAGTCTCACGAGCCGCCGGCCGACGGAATGTGCCGCTTCTCCGCATCGTCCCGACGCCGGCTTCACAGGAGGAGCTGGACGCAGGCGCGGCGTCCCTAGCGGTCACCTCGAGCGTCTGCGGAAGTGCTGGAGGCGAACCGTGAGTCGTCGGCGCTGGCCGGCCTCGCTACACGAGCGTTGAGCCCGTGGGTTGGCCCCGACGTGAAGCATCGGGGCCAACCCGAGTGTCATTGGGCTGCTACTCGCCCGAGAAGAACCCGTGGTCCCCGTTGCAGGCGAACCCCGGATGAGGGATCGGCTCTCCCTTGACCTTGCCCGGATTCAGTGCGCTCGGACTCGCGAGGCCCATCCGGACGTCCTGCCCATACGACTGCGTCCGGCCGCCCGGACCCTCCTCCGGGTCCCCTTCCGGGTGGTCATTCTGTCCCGAGAAGACGCAAATCGAGTTTGCGTGAGCCGGGCCTTGCGTCGGCTTGCCGTTCCCGGTGACCTCACCGGCGAGCGCGGGACCGGCACCGAGCGCCGCGACCGCAGCTCCACAGCACGCAGCCGCGAGCACCGATCTTGTCCTCCCCATGTCCCTTCCCCCTTTTCTACGTGCGCCCGCATGGGCGCCCGGCCCGCGAGCCTACAGCGGCAGCGGAACCGGGTCAATCCTGGCAGACAGCCCGAGTAGTGCCGGCGCGCCGCGACGAGCGCCCGGGCTATCGCAACCGTTCGCTCAAGCGCCAGCGCGAATCCTGCAGAAGGATGGCGCGGAGCTCCTCCAGCCCTGGTGGCGGGTTCTCGAGGGCTTTGAGGATCGACTCGCGCTCGGCAACAGTCAGCCCCAGCACCTTGGCGCGGTAGAGAAGGGCTGTGTCCAGCCTTTGCGCGAGCTTTCGGTCGACAACCCGGGCGAGTTCCCGAAGCAGTCGCTCGTCGATCGGGACGCCTCCCACCAACATCCTCGATTCCTCTCGGCCGCAGTGACGAGAGTCATTCCTTCGTCCACCGACGATTCTTCCCGTGAACCAACAGGCGCAAACGCGGGCCCTGCGCGAGGTGTGAAGGACGCTCGAAGAGGGAACGGTGAGGTGCGCCCCGGGGCGAGGCGTCGCCGTGGCTCCCCCCCGCTCCGGCAGCTCCGGGGCGCTCTCCACTTCGGCAGCAGTCGCGGAGTATCGATGGAGCGATGGCGATTGCCGGTCTGGCACCGTAACCCCGTGGTGCGTTTTCGATACGGCCGTCGAGGATAGGAGCACGCCGTGGGACACACGAAGAAGAACCTGGAGACGGAGGTCGAGAACCAGGCGCCCAAGTTCGGCATGCCGGACGAGATGGAAGCCCGGTTCGCGCGGTCGGCGCTCGGCGGGGAGACGCTGGGCCTGAGCCTGTTCAGGCTCGCGCCAGGTTTCCGGGTCCCGTTCGGGCACAAGCACGAGAACCAGGAAGAGGTCTACGTCGTGCTGCGCGGCTCCGCCAGGGTGAAGGTCGACGACGAGACCGTCGAGCTCGGTGAGAAAGATGCGATCCGCTTCGACAAGAACACGATGCGGGCCGTCGAAGCGGGACCCGAGGGGGTCGAGTACGTGGCGTTCGGGGCCGGTGACGACCCGCGGGACGCCGAGATGGTCCAGGGCTGGTGGGGCGACTCGGGCTGACGCACGGTCGCGCGCCCTCCCACTCCTCTGACCGCTCCGACCACCCGACACCTGCGAGAGCGGGCGGTCATCCAAGCGAGGGATGCCGCCGACCGGCCGCCCCGCCGATGAGGTACCGACCCGTCCACTGCGGATTTCGGGCTCATCGTCACTGCGGCCCCAAGGAGGACTCGCTTCATGCCCGGAAGGACTCTGCTCGCGTTGCTGGGAGCCTGCCTGGCGGGCCTCGTGCTCGCCGCTCCCTCGCTCGCGCTCGACATCGCGGATGCGTCACCGCCGTCGGGGGCCGTGGGAGTTCCCTACAGCTACACGTTCCAGCTCTCGCCCGGCAGCGGCAGCCCCGGAGCGTCGTGGAGCATCGACACGGGAGCGCTTCCTCCGGGCTTGCGTCTCTCCTCGAACGACCGTACCGCCACCGTGTACGGGACGCCCACACAGGCCGGCGCCTTCAGCTTCTTCGTCAAGGTGCGTGACGCGCCGGGACCGTGGGTCTGCTGCACCGAGGAGCAGTTCACGATCGTCATCGACCCGGGGCTGGACATCACGGCGAGTTCCGACCTGCCGGCGGGCAGCGTGGGCGCCGCCTACGGCTACCAGCTGGCGACCGCGGGGGGCAACGCCAGCGCCTGGGTGATCACCTCCGGAAGCCTGCCCGCGGGGATGCAGTTCACACCGGATGGGGCGATCGTCGGCACACCGATGCAGGCGGCGCTCTCCAGGATCGTGGTCAGGGCCGTCGACGGGAGCCGCAGCGCATCGAAGCAGCTCACCCTGAAGGTCACCGAGCCGGTCGTCGCGACCGGGCCGGCGGCGACCGCCGTCAAGCTGGGTCGACAGTTCCTCATGTCCTTCGCCGTGAAAGGAGGCCTCGGACCGTACACGTGGAGCGGCGTCGAGCTCCCCCAGGGCATCGGCGTCAACCCCTCCACGGGGCAGGTCGGCGGCAGGCCGAAGGTGGCCGGCCCGCTCACGGTCGCCGTGCAGGTCACGGACGCGCTCGGCACGAGCGGGATCGCCCGCGCGACCGTGAACGTCGCCACGAGGCTCTCGATCGCCGGTGTGAGGCTTCCGGTCGCCCGCGACGGGAAGCGGTTCAGCGCGAAGGTGCTGACGTCGGGGGGCGCCGGGCCGTTCACGCTGAGGCTCGCTGGCAGCAAGCCGGGCTGGCTCAGGTTCGACAGCGCGACCGGACAGCTCTCGGGCAAGGTGAAGCTGAAGCTGCGCAAGCCGCTGGTCGTCGAGAGGCGTACGAAGAAGGGCGTCAAGCGGATCGTGACGCACCGTCCGCCGCTCGCGCTCACCTACAACCTCTACCTCACGGCGACCGACTCGCTGGGACAACGGAGCACGCAGAGGCTGAAGCTGAGCGTGAGGCCGTAGCCACGAGCGTGGGACGGAGCTCTCGGGGGAGTGAGCTCCGTCCCACACCTCACCTCATCGCCTGGGACCGCACCGGCGAGTCCGGGCCCGCGAGCTGTGCCCGGCCGTCCTCCTCCCGACCGGCGGTCAGGAGAGGCGCTTGTACAGGCGGTCGACGAGCGCGGGGGTCTGCTCGAGCTTGTCGATGATGAGCCGCACACGAACCTCGCGGAAGTAGTCCGGCTTCACCCCGAGCGCCTTGCCGATGCGCCCGATGACCGCCGTCGACGGCACGCGCCGGTTGCCGTGGACGATGTGGTTGAGGTAGCCGGCAGACAACCCCGTCTTCTCGGCGAGGGCACGGTACGTGATCCCCGTGTCGGCCATCAGCCGTTCGATCGCGGGGCCGAGGGGCTCACTCGCGTACGTCCGTTTCTTTGCCACCATCAGTCCTGCCCTGTCCAGTCAATCACAGACGCGCGCGGTACGCGCGAATCCGCATCGTCCCCCCTGCGGCGCACGTCGACGGAGTCGTCCTCGAGGCTCTTCCGCCCGACCGTGACGCGCAACGGGCAGCCCAGGAGGTCGGCGTCCGCGAACTTCTCCCCCGGGCGTGCGTCGCGGTCGTCGAGCAGGACCGAGCGGCCTGCCGCGGACAGCTCCTCGGCGAGGCCGGACGCGAGCCCGGCGATCTCCGCCGTGCCGCCGTCGAGCGAGAGGACGTGGACGTCGAACGGCGCGGTCGAAGCGGGCCACACGATCCCGCGCTCGTCGTGGCGCTGCTCGACGATCGCCGCGAGGACGCGACCCGGTCCGATGCCGTAGCAGCCCATCTGCATCGGATGCTCGACCGACTGCTCGTCGAGGTACGTCGCCTCGAACGGCACGGAGTAGAACGTTCCCAGCTTGAAGATGTGACCGACCTCGATCGCGGTACGGAACACGAGCGTCCCACCGCAGTTCGGACAGCGGTCGCCCTCGCGCGCCACACGGATGTCGGCCACGCGGCCGTCGAAGTCCCGGCCCTGCTGGACGCCGCGCAGGTGGTAGCCGGTCCGGTTCGCCCCCGCGACGAACTGCCCTTCGCGAAGCGTCTCGTCGACGACCACGTCGCCGTCGAAGCCGACCGGACCGAGCGAGCCGGGCTCAGCGCCGAACGCCTCACGGATCTCCTCGGGATGCGCCGGCCGAACGAGGCTTCCGAGCACACCCGCGAGCTTGGCCTCGTCGAGGCGATCGTCGCCGCGGACGAGGGCAAGCACAACCTTGCCATCGGCGACGACCGGCATCGCCTTCGACGTCGCGGCGAGGTCGATGCCGAGAAAGCCGGCCAGGCTCTCGCACGTCTCGATCCCGGGCGTCTCCACCTCGGCGGGCGACGCGAGCGTCTCGGGAAAGTCCGGCGCCGCGGGCACACCGCGCGCGATCTCGAGGTCCGCCGCATAGTCCCCACGCTCACAGGTGACGAGCGTGTTCTCGCCGGAGCCGGAGGGGGCCAGGAAATCGACCGACTCGCTGCCGCCCATCATCCCCGACTCGGCCTCGACGGCGACGGTCTCGAGCCCGCAGCGCTCGAAGATCTGCTCGTAGGCGCCCTTGTGCGCGAGAAACGAGCGCTCGAGCCCCTCCTCGTCGCGGTCGAACGAGTACGCGTCCTTCATCACGAATTCGCGCACGCGGATCAGCCCGCCGCGGGGTCTGGTCTCCTCCCGCTCCTTCGTCTGGACGTGGTAGAGGATCTTGGGCAGGTCGCGGTAGGACCGAAGCTCGCGTGCGTGGAGCGTGACCGTCTCTTCATTCGTCGGGGAGAGCACGAAGTCACGTCCCGACGCGTCGCGGATCTTCATCAACGAGTCGAATTTGTCGTAGCGGCCGCTGAGCTGCCAGAGCTCGGCCGGCGTCAGGACGGGCATCGACATCTCCTGGCCACCGATCGCGTTCATCTCCTCGCGGACGATCTGCACGACGTTCTCGTGCACGCGCCAGCCCGCGGGCAGGTACGTCCAGAGACCCGCCCCGACCTGTCGGATGAGCCCCGCACGGACGAGGAGCTTGTGGGAGACCGCCTCTGCGTCCGCGGGGTCCTCGCGGAGCGTCGGCAGGAAGAGCGTCGACTGGCGCTGCAGCACGAGCGAAATCTAGATGCAGACGACGCGTGCTCAGCCGTCGACGCGCACGAAGCCGCTGACGCGCGTCGTGTCGCCCTCGCCGCTCGCCTGGAGGACGAAGGAGTCCAGGGACTCGATCGGCTCCCTCGCGTCGGGCGGGACGGCGGTGTTCGAGAGCTCGTCGATCAGCGCGAGCAGGCCGTCCACGTCGACGTAGACGAAGCCCTTCGTCCGCTCCTCGAGCTCGACGTCCTCGGCGGCCCGCGTGAACGCGTCGGTGTCGACGAGCTTGTCGTCGTCGCTCGTAAAGACCCGGATGCCCTCGGCCCCCGTGGTCGCGATCAACGTGTCGTCGTCGAGACGGGCGTACGAGACCGTCACGTCGTCGCCGCTGAGCCTCCGCACCTCGATCCCGTTCTCCGTGGCGGTGCCGACTGTCGTGTCCATCGCGTCGGCGAGCTTTCGCACCGCTCGGTCGAGGGTCTCCCAGGTCTTGTCCGGGTCCGGCGGGTCGAGCGCGAGTGTCACCTCGGGAGTCGCCCCTCCGCGCCGGACGTAGAGCGCTCCCTCGCCGGAGAGCCCGTCGACGAGGCCGTCGAGCGAGATCCCCGTCAGCTGCTCGATCCGGGCGGACACGCCCTCCACGTCCACCCCGCCCTCGATGCGCTCGAGGATGGCCTGCGTCCCCCCGAAGGAGAGAGCGGCGACCGCGTCGGCAGGGACGCGGCGGAAGAGCTCCGGCTCGTAGCTCGTGTCCGCGCCCCCCGGCGCCTGGATCCCAATCGTGGCGAGCAGGCCGTCGTCCTCCGCGGAGACGGCCGCCGCGAGCCACTCGAGCCCCAGGTCGAGCTCCGACGAGGCCTCCTCGAGCGCCGCGCCGAGATCCTTCGAGAGGCTCGCGGCGTCCACCCAGACGCGCGCCAGCCCCTCCTCGGGCAGCGTGTCGAAGCCGTCCGCGAACGCGTCCACGTCGGGCAGCGTTCCCTGCTCCAGCGCCGCCCGGTAGGCGGTCAGATCCGAGGCGCGCTCGGCGACGGCGCTCCAGCCGGAGACATCCTCCGTCACGACCTTCCGGTCGCCCTTGGCGAGCAGCGCTTCGAGCGCGGTGTCGCTGTCCGGCTGGGTGAGGACCACCGTGCGGTGGCTCTGCGTCACGACCACCACGACCTCGGGCCCGAGCGCGGGCGCGACATCGTCGTCCCACGTCAGGCCCTCGTCCGTCAGCGCCGACGCGATCGCGTCGGTAAGCCCGTCACGGGCGCCGGGGATGCGCGCGAGCAGGCTCTCGGCCCGCTGCCACTGGTCGGAGCCCTCGTCGGTCGTGACGGTCGCATAGACGAGGGCGTCGGCCGGGGCCAACGAGGCGGACTCGGGGAGACCGGCCGCCTCCTGCGTCGCGCCGCCGCAGCCGGCCGCGACCACGACGGCGAGCAGAAGGAGAAAGGGAGCCGCGCGGCGAGGCATGCTCAGACCGTATCGGCGCCGCCGGCGGGAAGCTGAACGGCCGGGGTCGGCCGGCGACTCAGTCCGCTGCGGAGACGGGCTCCAGCGGGATGAGACTCGCCTCCGCCATCGCGAGCGCAGCCGGCTTCGCCAGCCTGAGGCGCTTCGGTCGGGGCATGCCCGCCGCGATCCACCGGTCGATCTCGTGGAACAGCTCGTCGATCAGGACGTCCGACGGGACCTTTCTCAGCACCCGTCCGTGCGCGTACACGAACCCGACCTCGCGGCCGCCCGCGATGCCGAAGTCGGCGTCGCCGGCCTCGCCGGGCCCGTTGACCGCGCAGCCCATCACCGCCACCTCGAACGCCTGGGGGTAATCGCGGAGACGGTCTTCCACCACGACCGCGAGGCTCTCCACGCCGACGTTGTCGCGTCCGCACGAGGGGCAGGCGATCATCACCGGGCCCCGCTCGCGCAGGCCGAGCGCCTTCAAGATCTCCCAGGCGACCTCGACCTCCTTCACGGGATCCGCCGTCAGGGAGACGCGGATCGTGTCGCCGATCCCGTCCATCAGCAGCGACCCCATGCCGACCGCGCTCTTGATGCCCCCCGCGAACGGCGTGCCGGCCTCCGTCACACCGAGGTGCAGCGGGTAGGGCACCTTCTCGGCCAGCATCCGGTACGCCCGGATCATCGTCGGGACGTGCGACGCCTTCACCGAGATCTTGAAGTCACGGTAGTCCAGCCGCTCGAGGATCTCGACCTGCTCCAGCGCCTCCACGACGAGGGCCTCTGCGGTGTCCTCGCGGGCGAGCGCCTTGAGGTGCTCGGGGAGCGAGCCTGCGTTGGCGCCGATGCGCATCGGGACACGGGCGCGCTTGGCGGCCTTGACGACCTGCTCGGTCTTGTCCGGGCCGCCGATGTTGCCGGGGTTGATGCGGACGGCGTGGACGCCGGCCTCGATCGCCTCGAGCGCGAGCGAGGCGTTGAAGTGGATGTCCGCGATCACCGGGATCGGGGACAGGCGGACGATCAGCGGCAGCGCGCGTGCGTCCTCCCGCTTCGGCACGGCGACCCGGACGACCTCGCACCCCGCCGAGGCGAGCGCCGCGATCTGCGCCGTCGTCGCCTCGACGTCGTGCGTCTTCGTGAGGGTCATCGACTGGACGACGACCGGCGCGCCGCCGCCGATCGCGACGCCGCCGACACGGATGCCGTGCGCGCTCGCCATCAGCCGTCAGGGTACCCGGCGCCCCACCCGGCCACGTGTGGTGCCAGGCACGGAGCCATGTCCGTTCGGGGCGTGCACGATGAGCCGGTGCGCGTCGAGCCCTCCCCCACGCCCTGGCAGCTCGAGCCGCCGCCGGACGACCACCCGGACGACCTCTGGGCGGTCGGGGCCGACCTCGAACCGGGGACGCTCCTCGCTGCGTACCGGCTCGGGCTGTTCCCGATGCCCATCGGGTCACGGCACGGCTGGTTCTCCCCGGTGCGGCGGGGCGTCGTCCCGCTGGAGCCATTCATGCCCTCGCGCTCGCTGCGACGCGCCTCCCGGGGGTTCGAGATCCGCCTGAACACGGCCTTTCGGGACGTGGTGGACGGCTGCGCCAGGCCGGGTGAGCGCGCGAGCTGGATCGACGCCGGGATCACCCACGCGTACACGCGGCTCCACGAGCTCGGCTGGGCACACTCCGTCGAGGCCTGGGACGATGCGGGGCTCGCAGGGGGCCTCTACGGCGTCGCGATCGGCGGCCTCTTCGCGGCAGAGTCGATGTTCCACGCGCGGTCGGACGCGTCGAAGGCTGCGTTCGTCGCGCTCGTCGAGCACCTGCGATCGGCCGGGGACGCGGAACGACGCCTGCTGGACGTCCAGTGGCTGACTCCGCATCTCGAATCGCTCGGGGCAGCGGAGCTCACGAGAGCCGAGTATCGGCATCGCCTTGCCGACGCACTCGAGCTCACCGGTCCCTGGCCTTGACGGATTGGTGAGCGGTGCGGCAGAAGGCCGGCGTTGCCGGGCCGGGAGGCCGGCCGCGCGTAGCTTCGTCGCCGGCCCGAGGAGGGGCCCGTGGGGGACCATGGGTTCCCCGACGTTCCTAGGAGAGCCGGCCGATGTCGTTCGAGAGGCCGATCACGAAGAGGAGCAAGACGAGACCGATCCCGACCACCGAGACGCGCTCGTAGACCTCCCGGCGTACCGCCCGGCCGCGTACGCCTTCCGCGACGGCGAACACGATGTGGCCCCCGTCGAGTGGGAGCAGCGGCAGCAGGTTGAGGAGCGCGATCGAGAGCGAGATCAGTCCGAGCACGAACAGGAAGCTCTCCGTGCCCTGCTTGGCGGCGTCCGAGGAGCCCTGGACGATGCCGACCGGGCTCGCGATCTGGTCACGTCCCTCCCCGGTCACCAGCCGTCCCAGGGCGGCACCGATGTCGCGTGTCACGCGCCAGCTGAGGTCGAGCGACTCGACCGCCGCCTCGTGCACCGGGAGCCCCTCGCCGGCGAGGATGAAGCCCAGTCGGTACGCGCCCTGGTCCATCCGGGGGGCGGTCGGGGGCAGGCCGACCTCCGCTCCCCGGCGAGCGACGACGACGGTCAGTGGCCGACCCTCGGAGCCGGAGATCAGTCGCGAGATGTCCTCCGGCTCGACGACGGCTCCGTCGATCTTGACGATGCGATCGCCGGGCTGGAGGCCCATGCGGGCCGCCGGCGTCCCCTCGGAGACGCGCTCCACGGTCGTGGTCGCCGCGCCGACCGAGGTCATGAAGAGGCCGGTGAAGAGGACGAGCGCGAGCATGACGTTGGCCGCCGGCCCGGCCGCGATCGCTGCAGCGCGCTTCCAGGTCGCCGCACGCCAGTAGGCGTTCGGCCCCAGCGAGTCGCCGAGATCCTCGATGCCCTTGCGTGCGGCGGCAACCGTGCGCGGCGGGAGGTCGCTCTCGTCGACGAGCTCCTGCAGGACCCGCAGCGAGTCGCGGGCGGCATCGTGATCCCCTGCGGCGAGCGCGCCCCTCAGGCGGCTCGTGGCGCCGGACAGCGACGGCGCGTCCGCGAGCGCGCGGCCGAGGCCCGCGTCGACGTCCACCGGCGACGGCCGGTGCATCCCGGGGATCTTCACGAAGCCCCCGAGCGGGACCGCGCCCAGGCCGTACTCGATCCCGTTCCGGGTCGTCTTCCAGATCGCCGGAGGGAAGCCGATGTAGAACCGGCGCGGACGCATCCCGAGCGCGAGCGAGACGAGGAAATGCCCGAGCTCGTGGACGAAGATCAGGATTCCGAGCCCGACGATCGCGACGAAGATGGTCATACGGGCTGCAGTCCCCTCGCGGCGAGCCGGCGGGCCTCGTGGTCGGCCGCGTGGAGGTCCTCGAGGTCGCGCGCAGGAGCGCCGTCGACGCGCGCGAGCGTCTCCTCGACCATGGCCGCGATGTCGAGGAAGCCGATGCGCCCCTCGAGGAAGGCGGCCACGGCGACCTCGTTCGCGGCGTTGTAGGCGCATGGCGCCGTCCCGCCCCGCTCCGCCGCGGCGCGCGCCAGCGAGAGCAGCGGGAAGGCGTCGTGGTCGACGGCCTCGAACCCGAGCGTCAGGCCCTCCAGGTCGAGCTGCTCGACCGGCGTCGCGGCGCGCTCCGGGTAGGTCAGCGCGTAGGAGATCGGCACCCGCATGTCGGGCAGCCCGACGTGTGCGAGGAGGGCCCCGTCGCGGAACCGCACGAGCGAGTGAACGACGGAGGTCGGATGCACCACGACCTCGATCCTCTCGTACGGGACGTCGAACAGCCAGTGCGCCTCGATCAGCTCCAGGCCCTTGTTCGCGAGAGTCGCGGAGTCGACGGTGATCTTGGGGCCCATGCTCCAGGTGGGATGCGCGAGCGCCTCGGCCGGCGTGACCGCAGCGAGCTCGTTCCGAGCGCGGCCCCGGAACGCGCCGCCGGAGGCGGTCAGCACGAGGCCCGCGACCGTCTCGGGATCGCGTCCCTCGAGGCACTGGTGGAGCGCGGAATGCTCGCTGTCCACGGGGATCAGGAGCCCTCCGCCCCGCTCCCAAGCCGCAAGCGCGAGCTCGCCCGCGGCGACGAGGCTCTCCTTGTTGGCGAGCGCGAGGGTGACGCCGCGCTCGAGCGCCCAGATCGTCGCGCGCACGCCCGCGAACCCGACGACCGCGTTCAGCACCACGTCGGGCTCGCTGCGCTCCAGCAGCGCGACGGGGTCACCGCCGACCTGAGCGTGCTCGACGCCGAGCTCGGCGGAAAGCGCCTCGAGAGGCGTCGCGCCGGATTGGAGCGCGCAGATCGCGAGGTCGGGGCGCCCGGAGACGATATCGATCGCCTGCCGGCCGATCGATCCGGTCGCACCGAGCAAGGCGACGCGTTTCACGTCCGGGAAGGATGCCTGACGGTCTGTAACACTCCTGTTACGCCATCGCCAGCAGCGCGACGTAGGCGGCGGGCGCCGCCCAGAGGAGCGAGTCGACCCGGTCGAGCACACCGCCGTGGCCCGCGAGCAGCCGACCGGAGTCCTTGACCCCGAGATCGCGCTTGACGGCCGACTCGAAGAGGTCACCCAGCGTGGCCGCGAGCGCGATCACGAGCCCCAGGATCAGCGACTCCGCCGTCGAGATCACGTCCTGCTCGTAGAGCGCGAAGAACGTGACGGCGACGGCCGCGAGCGTGCCTCCGACGAAGCCCTCCCAGGACTTGCCTGGGGAGATCGCGGGCGCCAGCCGGTGGCGTCCGATCGCGCGGCCGACGAAGAAGGCCGCGGTGTCGTCGGCGAAGACCGTGAGGAGCGTGGTGAAGATCAGAAGACGCCCGTCGGCAGGGATGTCTCGGAGCAGCATCATGTGCGCCAGCCCGCCTCCGACCCATGCGACCCCGAGCAGCGTCACCGCGAACGCCGCGACGGCGCTCTGCCGGGCGCTCGAGACGAAGAAGACGAGAATCGCCGCGGGCAGCGTGGCGAGGATCCCGGCGAGCACCCACTCCGACCCGCCGAGCTGCGCCCCCAGAAGCGTGAGGACGAGGCCCACGTACCCCCCGAGCACGACCGGGTGGAGCGCCCGGGCGATGGTGTAGAGCTCGTGGAGAGCGAGGAGACCCGCGACGACGGCCAGGCCGAAGACCCACCACCCGCCGAGCCAGACGACGCCGAACACGAGCGGCAGGAGAACCGCGCCGACGACGAGCCGGGAGACGAGCGGGCTCACGAGCGGGTGCGCGCGCCGAAGCGGCGCTGGCGCGCTGCGTATGCCTGGACCGCTGCGCCGAGATCGGCCGCGTCGAAGTCGGGCCAGAGGGTGTCGGTGAACACGAGCTCGGCGTAGGCCGCCTCCCAGAGGAGGAAGTTCGACAGGCGGAGCTCGCCAGAGGTGCGGATCAGCAGGTCGATCTCGCCCATCTCCGGGGCGTACAGACGGGCGGACAGGGTGTCCTCGTCGACCGCGGCGGGATCGACGCCGTCCTCGACCAGGCGCCGGGCAGCATGCGCGATCTCGGCCCGGCCGCCGTAGTCGAACGCGATCCACAGGTTGAGCGTGTCCAGCTCCTCGGTCTCCGCCTCCAGCGCGCCCATCTTCTCGTCGAGCCACGGCTCGATCCGGTCACGCCGGCCCAGGAAGCGGGTCCGGACCCCCTGCTTCGCGAGGTCGGGCAGCTCGCCGTCGATCGTCTCCGAGAGGAGCTCCATCAGGTCCTCCACCTCGTCCGTGGGGCGCGTCCAGTTCTCGGTCGAGAACGCGTAGACGACGAGCGTCTCGATGCCGAGGTCGATCGCCGCCTCGACGACACGCCGGAGCGCCTTCGTGCCCGCCCGGTGGCCGTCGGCGACGGTGAGTGCCCGAGCCTCGGCCCAGCGGCCGTTGCCGTCCATGATGATCGCCACGGCGCGCGGTACCCGCGCGTCGTCGCTGACCGGACCGGACGGTTCGTCGGACACCAGGGGGTTCATTCAGAGGGCTGCCGCCGTTTGGCGTCAGACCTCCATGATCTCCGCTTCCTTGTGCTTGAGGAGCTCGTCGATGCGCTTGACGTGCTCGTCGGTCAGCTTCTGCACCTGCGCCTCGGCGCGACGCTCCTCGTCGTCGCCCACGTCGCCGTTGCGCACGAGCTCCTCGAGGTGGCGCATCACGTCCCGCCGCACGTTGCGGATCGCGACCTTGCCGTCCTCCGCGGAGCGGCGGACGACCTTCACGAGCTCCTTGCGGCGCTCCTCCGTCAGCGACGGAATCGGGAGGCGGATCAGCTTGCCGTCGTTCGACGGCGTCAGCCCGAGGTCCGACTCCATGATCGCCTTCTCGATCGCCTTGATCTGCGTCGGGTCGTAGGGCTGCACCGAGAGCAGCCGCGCCTCGGGGGCGCTGATCGTCGCCATGTTCGAGAGCGGCGTCGGCTGGCCGTAGTAGTCGATCGTGATCCGGTCGAGCAGCGCCGTCGAGGCGCGCCCCGTGCGCACCGCGTTGAACTCGCTCCGCGTGTGCTCGATCGACCCGTCCATCCGCCGCTCGCAGTCCGCCAGGAACTCCTCGATCGCTGCCACCTACGCCATCCTCCTCTCGACGTCGCTACGAAGTGCGCGCATCCGCTCCCGCCGGTGTGGAGACCACGGTGCCGATCCGCTCGCCGGAGGCGATGCGGACGATGTTCCCCTCGGCGAGCTCGAAGACGTGGATCGGGACCCCGTTGTCCATGCAGAGTGACAGCGCAGTGGTGTCCATCACCTTCAGCCCCCGCTCGATCGCCTCGAGGTGCGTGAGCTCGGGCAGGAAGCGTGCGTCGGGATCGAGGCGCGGGTCGCCGTCGTAGACCCCGGCGACGCCGTGCTTGGCCATCAGGATCGCCTCGGCGCCGATCTCCAGCGCGCGGAGGGCCGCCGCGGTGTCCGTCGTGAAGAACGGGTTGCCCGTGCCCGCGGCGAAGATAACGACCCGTCCCTTCTCCAGATGCCGGATCGCACGGCGCCGGATGTACGGCTCGGCCACCTCGGAGACGGTAACGGCGGACTGCACCCGCGTCTGCGCCCCGAGGCGCTCGAGCGCGTCCTGCAGCGCGAGAGCGTTCAGCAGCGTCGCGAGCATCCCCGCGTAGTCGGCGGTCGCCCGGTCCATCCCCTCGGCCGCGGCGCTCATCCCGCGG
>NZ_DASTCS010000060.1:0-41039 GCF_035710885.1 Gaiella sp.
GGTCCATGACTCCCGCCACCGCCTTCTCGATCGCCGCCTCGGAGACCTCGCCGGTGCCGAAGGTGTCGGCATAGATCGACAGCGGCCGGGCGACGCCGATCGCATAGGAGAGCTGCAGCACGCAGCGCTTCGCGAGCCCGGCCGCCACCACGTTCTTGGCGAGATACCGCGCCGCATAGGCGGCCGAGCGGTCGACCTTGGTCGGGTCCGTGCCCGAGAACGCGCCCCCGCCGTGGGGCGCAGCGCCGCCGTAGGTGTCGACGATGATCTTGCGCCCGGTCAGGCCCGTGTCGCCCATCGGCCCGCCGATGACGAACTTCCCGGTCGGGTTGACGAAGAAGAAGTCCTTGGAGCCCAGCTTGTCCGGGTCGTAGAGGTTGCGGTAGTCCGCGTGCAGGATCGGCTCGACGACGTGCTCGAGCAGGTCGGGCTTGATCAGGGACTCGGCGTCGAGCCCGTCGCGGTGCTGGGTGGAGATGAGCACGCGCTCGATCTCGACGGGCCGCTGGATCCCGTGCGCGTCGACCTCGTAGCGCACCGTCACCTGGGACTTCCCGTCCGGGCGCAGGTACGGCAGCACGTCGGCCTTCCGCACGGCGGCGAGCCGCTTGGCCAGCTTGTGCGCGAGCATGATCGGGAGGGGCATCAGCTCCTCGGTCTCGTGGCTCGCGTAGCCGAACATCATCCCCTGGTCGCCGGCGCCGATGCGGTCGAGCGGGTCGGTGTCCCCGTGCTGCGCCTCGAACGACTCGTCGACTCCCTGCGCGATGTCGGCGGACTGGTCGTCGATCGCGACCATCACCCCGCACGTCTCGGCGTCGAAGCCGTACTTCGCGCGCGTGTACCCGATGCCGGCGATCGTCTGGCGCACGATCGAGCGGACGTCGACGTACGTCTCCGTCGTCATCTCGCCCGCCACCACGACCAGCCCCGTCGTGATCAGCGTCTCGCAGGCGACGCGACCGTTCGGGTCGTCCCGGAGGACGGCGTCCAGCACGGCATCCGAGATCTGGTCGGCGATCTTGTCGGGATGACCCTCGGTCACCGACTCCGACGTGAACGGGAACGTGCGGGCGCTCATCGCGCGTCGAACCTTAGCCACGATCCGCGCAACCGCCAGAGGCGTCTCATTCGACGGTGGGGTCGCGCTGCATCAGCTGCGCGACCAGCTCGGTGAGCGGGATGCCGTCCAGCACGGCGCAGACGCCTTCTGCGATCGGCATCTCGACGTCCAGCCGGTGCGCGAGGTCGCGGAGCACGGGCGCCGTCGTCAGGCCCTCGACCACCATCCCGATCGAGCGGGCGGCCTCGGCCGGCGTGGCGCCCTGGGCGACGAGCTCCCCGCAACGGCGGTTGCGACCCGACTTCGACCAGCAGGTGACGATCAGGTCGCCCATCCCGGCGAGCCCCGCGAACGTCTCCGGCCGCGCCCCGGCGACCTCCGCCAGGCGCCCCATCTCCGCAAGCCCCCGTGCGACGAGCGCCGCCTTCGCGTTGTCACCGAGGCCGAGGCCGTCCGCTCCGCCCGCGGCCAGCGCGATGACGTTCTTGGCGGCGGCGCAGAGCTCGACGCCCACGAGGTCGTCGTTGACGTAGACGCGGAAGACCGTCGAGTTGATCGCCAGCTGGAGCTGCACCGCGAGGGGGAAGCTCTCGCACGCAATCACGGCCGCGGCGGGGAGGCCGCGGACGATCTCGTCGGCGATGTTCGGCCCCGAGAGGACCGCGACCGGTCGATCGCGAACGAGGGTCGAGAGCCGGTTGCCGGTGCCCGGATCGAGTCCCTTCGTGAGGCTCAGGATGGGGGCCCGGCCCGGAAGCTCGGCGACGACGCTCGCGAAAGCCGCGCTGGGCACGGCGACGACGACGAGGTTGGCGTCTTCGATCGGCGCGGCGCCGACGGTGGCCGCCTCCACCCCGGCGAGGTCGACCGACTGCACGTAACGGGGGTTGTGGCCGGTGTCGTGGATCGCGGCTACCTGCCCGGGATCGCGGCAGGCGAGTGTGACCGCATGCCCGTGGTCGGCGAGGAGCCTGGCGAAGGCGGTACCCCACGAGCCGCCTCCCACCACGACGACGTTCATCGGCCGCCCCGGGTCACTCGGAGCGCTGGAAGTCGATGGACACGGGGACCCCCTGGAGCTCGAACCGGGCCCGCAGCTCGTTCTCGACCCAGTAGCCGTAGTCGCGCGTCACGAGCCGGGGGTCGTTCACGTAGACGCGCAGGCGCGGCGGCCGGGTCCCGGTCTGGGTCGCGTAGAGAAGCTTCAGGCGCCGCCCCCGCTCCCCCGCAGGTCCCGGGCGCGCCTGCTTCAGCTCGGCCAGCGCCTTGTTGAGCGCCGGCGTGGGGATGCGCGCGACGTGCTTCGCGAAGAGCGCCTCGACGTGGTCCAGCAGCCGCCGGAGCCCGCGGCCGGTGGCCGCGGAGACGGCGACCGCCGGCGGGCGCTGGCGCAGGCGCCTGTTCAGGAGCCCCCGTACCTCCTGCAGGTCGACCGTGGTGATGTCCCACTTGGAGAGGACGACGAGGGTCGAGCAGCCGGCCTTGCGCGCGACGTCGGCGACGGCCAGGTCCTGCTCGACGACCCCCTCGGACGCGTCGACGAGGACGAGCGCCACGTCGGCGCGCTCGGCCGCTTCGAGCGCCCGCAGCTCGGAGTAGTACTCGATCCCCTGGCGCTGCCGGCGCTTGCGCCGTAGGCCGGCCGTGTCGACGAGCACGAACGTCGAGTCGGCCCGCGTCAAGACGGTGTCGATCGTGTCACGTGTCGTGCCAGGCACCTCGGAGACGATCACCCGCTCCTCGCCCAGGAGGGCGTTCAGGAGCGACGACTTGCCGACGTTCGGGCGCCCGAGGATCGCGACGCGAATCGCCTCGTCCCCGACGACGGCCTCGTCCCGTCCCGGAAGCCGGGCGACGATCTCGTCGAGAAGGTCACCGGTGCCGTGGCCGTGCAGAGCGGAGAGAGGCACCGGGTCGCCGAGCCCCAGACGGTGGAACTCGACCGCCTCCAGGTCGCGGCGCGGGTCGTCGATCTTGTTCGCGAGCACGATCACCGGCTTCCCCGAGGCGCGGAGGATCTCGGCGAGCTCCTCGTCCCCGGGCGTGATCCCGGCTCTCGTGTCGACGACGAAGAGGACGAGGTCGGCCTCACCGATCGCCGCGCGCGCCTGGCCGGCGACGTGACGGCCGAACGGCCCTGTGTCCGCCTCGTCGACACCCCCCGTGTCGACCAGCCGGAAGGTGACGCCGTTCCAGTCGCAGAGAAGCTCCTTGCGGTCGCGCGTGACGCCCGCCGTCTCGTGCACGACCGCCGCCCGGCTCTCCGTGAGCCGGTTGACGAGGGTCGACTTGCCGACGTTCGGGAAGCCCACGATCGCGACGGTGCCCGCGCTCTTCAGGCGCTCGGAGCCGGATGCGCTGGAAGTGACCTCGTCCGTCATCGTCTTCGGCGTCCCGCCTCGGGCGGGACGCCATCCGGGCGGCCGAGCCGGTGCACGTCGGCGAGCCATGCCCAGAGGCGGTGGATCTCCTCCTGGAGCAGCACCGAGGCCTCCTTGTAGCCCCGCCCTCCCTTCGGCAGCCCGTCGAGGGTCATCGGCGTGCCCCAGGCGAGCGACACCGGCTGCCGGCTCCCCGGCCTCCAGCCGTGGCTGCCGTGGATCGCGACGGGGATGATCGGAACGCTCTCCTGGAGCGCGACCATCGCGGCCCCCGGCTGCACCTCGCCGGGCACGCCCGAGCGCTGCCGTGTCCCCTCGACGAAGAGGCCGAGCGCGTGCCCCTCCGCCACGACCCTTCGCATCGTGCGTACCGCCTCGCGGTCCGACTCGCCGCGACGGACGGGGAAACAGCCGAACGCGCGGATGAAGGCGCCGAGCCCAGGCACCCGGTGCGCCTCGATCTTCGCCATGTAGTAGATGACGCGTGGGCTGGCGCCGCCGAGCACGACGGGGTCGAGCCAGCTGAAGTGGTTCGAGGCGACCACGAGACCGCCGTCGCGCGGGACGCGGTCCTTCCCGTAGACCTTCAGTCGGGAGGCGAGGCTCGCCGCGACGCCGATCGTGGGACGTCCCAGCGCCCAGGTCAGGTCCGGGAGGCTCATCGCGCAGCCTCGACGAGCGCCACGATCCGGCCCACCACGTCCGCGAGGGTCAGCTCGGTGGTGTCCACCTCGATCGCGTCGTCCGCCCGGTGCGTGTTGACCGCGTCGCGCTCGTCACGGCGGCGGAGCTCCTCCGACAGCTCGTCCATCGCGAGCCCGTCCCGCTCGGCGTGCCGTCGGCGCGCGCGCACGGCCGGGTCGGCCACCAGCCAGATCTTGACCTCGGCCTCGGGCACGACGACGACGCCGATGTCGCGCCCCTCGATCACCGAGTCGCCCGACCGCCCGAGCTCGCGCTGCCTTCCTCGCATCACCTCGCGCACCTCGGGATGCCTGGCGACGACCGGCACGGCGGCGTCGATCTCCGGCTCGCGGATGCGCGCGGTCACATCCTCGCCGGCGATCGACACCGTGCCGTTGTCTCCGAAGGCGACCGGGTGGGCCGCCGCGAGAGCCTCCAGCGCGGGCCCGTCGTCGAGCGCGACGCCATCGTGGAGCGCGAGCCACGTGAGCGCCCGGTACATGGCGCCCGTGTCGAGGTAACGGAACCCGAGCCGCTCGGCGAGCGCCCTTGCCACGGAGCTCTTCCCGGCACCCGCGGGCCCGTCGATCGCGACGATCATCGCGCTGGAGGCTACCGCCGGTCGTCCTCGACCACGGCCGAGGTGCGACGGAGCTGGTCGAGCATCTCGAAGAAGCCCGGGAAGCTCACGCCGACGGCGTCGGCGTCGTCGATCCGGACGCCGTCTCTCGAGGCGAGCCCGGCAACGGCTCCCAGCATCGCGAGCCGGTGGTCGCCGCGGCTCGAGATCCGCCCGCCGCGAATGCGGGTGGGCACGCCCGTCACGACCAGGCCGTCGTCGGTCCCGCGGGCTCGCACCCCCATCGCCCGCAGCGCGTCGACCGTCGCCTCGATCCGGTCGGTCTCCTTCGCGCGGAGCTCCTCGGCGCCGCGGAGCACGCTCTGGCCACGGGCGCACGCAGCGGCGAGGGCGAAGAGAGGCAGCTCGTCGATCGCGAGCGGCACCTCCTTCGCGCCGACCGTCGTCCCGACGAGCGGCGCCGAGTGAACCTCGAGGTCGCCGCCCGGCTCGCCCCCGATCGGCCTTCGGTTGTAGACGTTCACGCTCGCGCCCATCCGCTCGAGGATCACCAGGAGCCCCGTGCGACGGGCGTTGAGATTGACGCCGTGGATGTGCAGCTCGGAGCCCGGGACGAGCGTGGCGGCGACGACGAACGGGGCGGCGGAGGAGAAGTCGCCCGGCACCTCGACCTCGCCGAGCGACAGCCGGGCCGGGGGTCGAACCGTGGCGCTCGTCGGGTGCACCGTGACGCTCGCGCCCGCCGCCTGCAGCAGCCGTTCGGTGTGGTCCCGGGTCGGGGCGGGCTCGACGACGGTCGTCGACCCATCGGCATAGAGCCCGGCGAGGAGGATCGCGGACTTCACCTGCGCGCTCGCTACGGGCAGTACGTAGTCGATCCCGTTGAGCCCTCGACCCTCGATCCGGAGCGGGAGATGCCCCTCGGTCGTCTCGATGCGCGCGCCCATGCGGCGAAGCGGCTCCGCGACCCGCTCCATCGGCCGTCGCGAGAGGGACGCGTCGCCGGTCAGCTCGAACGTCTCTCCAGCTTGCCCGGCGAGCATCCCCGAGATCAGGCGTACGAGCGTGCCCGCGTTCGCGCAGTCGATCGCGCGGCCCGGCGAGGAGAGCCCGGTCATCCCCTTCCCGAACACGCGGAGCGTCTCCTCGCCGTGCTCGTAGACCTCGACTCCGAGCGCGCGGACGGCAGCGATCGTCGCCTCCGTGTCCGCCGAGCGCCCGAACCCGGAGATCCGCGTCTCGCCGTCGCAGATCGCGCCGATCAGGACGGCGCGGTGGGAGATCGACTTGTCGCCGGGGACGGCGAGATGCCCGACGAGCCGAGGCACCGGCTCGACGTGGAGGCCGGAGTCGCCGGCGGTCATGCGAACGGCCCGCGCGGACAGGGCCGGAGCGGCCATCTTGACAGGAAGCGGTGTCTGACACCGATCCTGTCAAGTGGCCGTTTCGGACCGCCGGAAGCCCTGCGTCCATCCCAATCCTCGTCGCGCGACGGCTCCGCCAGCCGTCCACAGGGCCGGTGGGTCATTCCTCGATCACCGGCGCGGCGACGACGCCGTAGCCCTGGTGCTCGAGCAGCTCCGCGGCCCGGCGGGCCTCCTCCTCGCCCGTCACGAGCATCGTCAGCGTCCCCCCACGCTCGGCCGAGACGTGATCGAGCTCGAAGTCCTCGACGTTGATCCGCTCGGCGCCGAGCGCCTGGAAGATCCCCGCGAGCACCCCGGGGCGGTCGGAGATGTGGATCCGCAGCCGGTGCAGCTGGCCGGGATCCGTGAACGCCGTCGCCAGCATCCGGCGGCGGTGGCCGCTCGCCTCGCCGATCCACCGGGCGAGAAACCCTGCGTCGCCGGACGCGAGCGCCCGCTCCACCTGCTCGAGCAACCGCCGCTGCTCCGCCAGCGCCCCCGCGAGGGCCTCGCGGTTGTCGAGGAAGATGTCCACCCAGATCCTCGGATTGGCACCCCCGATGCGGGTCATGTCGCGAAGCGATCCGCCGGCTCCGTGGAGCGGGTCGTGGCCCTCGATCCGCGTCGAGCCGGCCTGGTTGAGGAGAACGTTCGCGAGCACGTGCGGCAGGTGGCTCGTCACCGCCACGAGGCGGTCGTGCGCCTCCGGCCCGATCGCGACGGGCCGTGCCCCGAGCGAGCCGACGAAGCCGTGGAGGAGCCGCAGCCGCTCCGGCGGCGTCGCCGCGGTCGGTGTGATGAACCAGGTCGCGCCTTCGAAGAGCTCCGCACTCGCGCGACCGGGGCCGCGCGTCTCAGCCCCGCAGATCGGGTGACCGCCGACGAAACGGGGATCGTCGCCTGCGGCGGCACATACGGGGCCCTTCGTCGAGCCGACGTCCGTGACCGTGCACCCTTCCGGCGCACGGTCCAGGACTTCCCGCACGACCGGCGGGAGCTCGCCGACCGGGGCGGCGACGAGAACGAGAGCAGCGTCCGCCACGACCGCGGCGAGACTGTCGAGGGGCTCCACCGCACCACGCTCGGCCGCAACCGCCAGGTGCTCCGCGTCGGGATCCCACCCGACGACCTTCGGGATGCCCGCGCGCTGCGCGCCGAGCGCGGCCGAGGCGCCGATCAGCCCGGTCCCGACGACCCCGATACGCTCGATCATCATGAGGGGGCCCTAGCCGCAGGATCGCCGGAGGCGATCCGCGGATCATGCGGCCCGCATCAGCTCCGCGACGCGAAACGCGAGGTCGAGCGACTGACGGGCGTTCAGGCGTGGGTCGCAGAGGGTCTCGTAGCGGTGGTCGAGCTGCTCCTCGAGCACCTCCTCCGACCCGCCGAGACACTCGGTCACGTTCTCGGCGGTGATCTCGAGATGGACTCCGCCGGGCCACGAGCCGACCTCGCGGTGGGAGGCGAAGAACCCCTCGATCTCCCGGAGCACGTCGTCGAACCGGCGGGTCTTGTGACCCGAGGGGGTGACGAAGGTGTTCGCGTGCATCGGGTCGCAGGCCCACAGGACGGGAACCCCCGTCTCGCGCGCCGCGCGCAGGAGCGGCGGCAGAGCCTCCCTCACGCGATCCGCGCCGAGGCGGGCGACGAACGTGAGCCGGCCGGGGATCCGCCGGGGATTGAGCCGCTCGCAGAGTGCCGCGACCTCCTCCGGCGTCGTGGCCGGCCCGATCTTCACGCCCACGGGGTTCTCGACGCCGGTGAGGAACTCGACGTGCGCGCCGTCGACCTGGCGCGTCCGCTCGCCCACCCAGAGGAAGTGCGCCGAGCACGCGTACCAGTCGCCCGTCGTCGAGTCACGGCGGACGAGCGGCTCCTCGTAGTCGAGCAGGAGCGCCTCATGGCTCGTCCAGACGTCGACCTCGTGGATCGTCCGCTCGTCGCCGAGATCGATGCCGATCGCCTGCATGAAGCGGAGCGCGCGTCCGATCTCGTTCGCGATCACCTCGTAGCGCCGCCCCTGGAGCGAGCTCGAGACGAACTCCTGGTTCCACGTGTGCACCTGCGTGAGGTCAGCGAACCCGCCCTTCGTGAACGCGCGCAGGAGGTTGAGCGTCGAGACGGCCTGGTAGTAGGCCTGCACCATCCGCTCGGGGTCGGGCACACGCGCCGCCTCGGTCTGCTCGTCCGAATGAACGGCGTGCCCGCGGAACGACGGCAGCTCCACCCCGCCCACCCACTCGGTCGGCGCCGAGCGCGGCTTCGTGAACTGTCCTGCGATCCGCCCCACCTTGACCACGGGGAGGGTCGCGCCGTAGGTCAGCACCGCGGACATCTGCAGGAGCACCTTCAGCCGCTCCCGGATCGCGACCGCCGAGACGTCCCGGAACGACTCCGCGCAGTCGCCCGCCTGGAGCAGGAACGCACGGCCCTCTCCCGCCTCGCCGAGCGACCGGAGCAGCGCCCGTGCCTCGCCCGCGAACACGAGCGGTGGCAGCTGGCCGAGTCGCCCGCGCACCGACTCGACGACGGCGGAGTCGGGCCAGTCGGGCTGCTGGAGCGCGGGGCGCGACCGCCACGAGGACGGCGTCCAGGGCTGGGCAACGGCCATGCGTCGAGTGTATCCCGCGGCCGTTTTGGCGCCTCGCGCCGGAAAACGCTTAGATAGGGAGATGCCGAACCTCGACCGCCTCACCGTCTTCTGGCGCGCGAACGCGTCGAATGTCGTGGCGGCCGGGGGCGCGATTGGGTTCCTTCCGGCCGCGTAGCGGACGAAAGGAGCCCCATGAAGATCTTCTCCGGCATCCAGCCGACGGGTGACAAGCACCTCGGCAACTACATCGGCGGCTTCCGCCAGTACGCTGCCACACAGGAGCTCGGCGAGGCGTTCTTCTGCATCGTCGACCTCCACTCGATCACGGTCGAGTACGACCCGCGCGACCTGCACGACCGCACGCTCGACCTGTTCGCGATGCTGATCGCAACCGGGCTCGACCCGGACCGGTCGACCGTCTTCGCGCAGAGCCACGTCACGGCGCACGCCGAGGCGAGTTGGCTGCTGTCGGCCGTCACGAGCTTCGGCCAGCTGGGCCGGATGACGCAGTTCAAGGACAAGGCCGAGAAGCGCGAGTTCGTCTCGGCCGGCCTGTTCACGTATCCGGTCCTGATGGCGGGCGACATCCTGCTCTACCGCACCGACCGCGTCCCGATCGGCGACGACCAGCGCCAGCACCTCGAGCTCGCCCGCGACGTCGCCGAGCGGTTCAACGCGCGCTTCGGCGAGACGTTCGTCGTCCCGGAGGGGATCTACCCCGAGGTCGGGGCGCGGATCATGGACCTGCAGGAGCCGACCCGCAAGATGTCGACCACGGGGGGCACGGAGCAGGGCACCGTCAAGCTGCTCGAGGAGCCCGACGTGATCCGCAAGAAGTTCCGCTCCGCCGTCACCGACTCGGGCCGTGAGATCCGCCGCGGGGACGACAAGCCCGGCGTCTCGAACCTCGTCGACATCCTCGCCGTCGCCACGCAGCGCACGCCGGGTGAGATCGAGGTCGCATACGACGGCGCCGGCTACGGCGACCTGAAGCGGGACGTCGGCGAGGCGGTCGTCGAGCTGCTCGCCCCGGTACGCCAGCGCTACCTCGAGCTCCGTGCCGACGAGCCCGAGCTCTTGCGCCTGCTCTCCGTCGGGGCGGAGAAGGCGCGTGCCGCCTCCGCGCCGACGCTCGAGGCGATGTACGACCGGATGGGCTTCGTGCGGCTCGGTTGAACGGGGGCACGGCCCGGCCGCGCCCCCGTCGACCGGAAGGGCAGCCGTCGACGCGGCAGTTTGGCGCGCCCCGCCTCGGGGTATCCCGTTCCGGCGTGCGGCGCACCCCGCCGCACCGACACCGAGGAGGGGAACGAGATGCGCGACGATCGCGACGAGCACCGCGTGGAATCGGACGTCACCGTCGACCAGGTCGACGTGGAAGAGCGGGTCGTGCCGCCGGGAGAGCCGATGGGGCCGCCGCTGGGCGAGCCCGAGCTCGAGCAGGCCGTCGTGCACGAGACGGAGACCGTGCGGCAGCGCGAGGACGGCGCGCTCGAGCGCGAGACGGTCACGCAGGAGCGACGCAGACGCTCGCGGGGCAACCAGATCGGCGCGGCGCTCGCCGTGCTTGCGCTGCTCCTGGCGGCGGGCGCGGGCGCATGGTGGTACTTCACCCAGGAGGACACCGCGCAGGTCCCGGCGGTCGAGGGCCTTCCGCTCGACCAGGCGGTGAGCAGGCTGCAGGAGGAGGGCCTCAAGGCCGACATCGTCACGCAGGCCAACGACGCCCCGAGCGGCACCGTCTACCAGCAAGACCCCGCCGCGGGGTCCGAGGTCGACGAGGGCGCGTCCGTCCAGGTCCTGGTCTCGGGCGGGCCCGCGACGAAGCCGGTGCCGAACGCCGTCGGCCTGGCCGAGGCCGAGGCGCGCGACCGGCTCGTGGACGCGGGGTTCCAGGTCGACTCCCGTGAGGTCTTCGCCGAGCAGGAGCCCGGCACCGTGGTCTCCCAGGATCCGGCCGCCGGAGCGGACGCCGAGGACGGCGCGAACGTGACGATCGAGGTGTCGAAGGGGACGGGCATGGTCGACGTGCCGAACGTCGTCGGCCTCACCAGGGCCGAGGCCGAGGCGGAGCTCTCGTCCGCGAAGCTCGAGGCGAACGTCGTGGAGGTGCCCTCGACCGAGCAGGCCGGGACCGTCGTGGCCCAGAACCCCGTCGGTGGGCAGGCCCGCGAGGGATCCTCCGTCCGGCTCAACGTCGCGCAGGGAACCTGAGGAACGCGAGCGTCCGGGCGGCAGCGGCGCCGCCCGGACGCTACAAGCCCACGAGACTTCGGAGGGCCCGCACCTCGTCCCGCGTCAGCTCGCGCCAGTCGCCGGGTCGCAGCCGCCCCGGCCCGAGGCCGGCATAGCGCGAGCGGCGAAGCCGCGTGACCGGATGACCGACGGCCTCGAGCATCCGCCTCACCTGGCGGTTCCGGCCCTCGTGCAGCACGAGCTCGAGCTGCGACGGCCCGAGCCGCCGGACGCGTGCCGGGGCGGTAGGCCCGTCGTCCAGTTCGACCCCCTGTGCCAGTGCGGCGACGATCTCGTCGCCTGGCTCGCCGACGACGTCCACGACGTAGGTCTTCTCGACCCCGTAGCGCGGATGGGCCAGGCGGTGAGCGAGAGGGCCGTCGTTCGTGAGCAGGAGCACGCCCGTCGTGTCGCGGTCGAGCCGGCCGACGGGGACGACGCGGACATCGCCGCCGACGAGGTCGACGACGGTCGGCCGGCCCCTGGGGTCCCGCGCCGTCGTGATCGTCCCGCGAGGCTTGTTCAGGAGCACGTGACGGAGCGCCTGCCTCCCGACCTCCCGGCCGTCCACGCGGACCGCGTCGGTTGCCGTGACGAACGTGTTCAGCTGGCCCGGCGCGCCGTTGACCGTCACGCGCCCGGCCTTGATCAGCTCGTCGGCCCCGCGTCTCGACGCGACTCCGGCCCGGGCGAGGTAGGCGTTCAGGCGCACATGCGCATTCTGTCCTCGCTACCCTCCTGCGGCCGATGGCCGACCACGCCGAACTGACGCGCCGCCTCGCGGATCTCGTGGTCGGGTACGGGGCCAACGTGCAGCCCGGGCAGATCGTCGGCGTCACCACGTATACGGGCAAGGAAGCGCTGACCCGCGAGGTCGCACGCGCCGCGTACCAGCGCGGCGCCAGGTGGGTCGACGTCCTCACGTTCGACCCGTGGGTCAAGCGTCAGCGTCTCGCGTACGCCGACGAGTCCACCCTCGACTACGTCCCGGGGTGGATGGTCGACCGGCTGGAATGGCTCTCGGACGAGCACGCAGCGCGCGTCACGCTGACCGGTCCCGCCGCGCCGGAGGCGCTCGACGGCATCGACCCCGCCCGGGCCGGGCGCGACCTGCTCCCCTACCTCCGGAACACGGGTGACGTCATCAACCGGTCGACGACGAACTGGTGCGTCGCCCCCGCGCCGACGCCCGGCTGGGCCTCCCTCGTGTACCCCGACCTCGACCCCGACGAGGCCCTCGACCGGCTCTGGGACGCGATCGCGCACGTCTGCCGCCTCGACGAGGACGACCCCGCCGCCGCCTGGCAGCAGCGGGCGGGCACGCTCGAGGGCGTGGCGGCGCGGCTGACGGGGCGGCGCTTCGACGCGATCAGGCTCCACGGCCCGGGGACCGACCTCACGGTCGGGCTCCTTCCCTCCTCGACGTGGCACGCGGCGGACTTCACGACCGTCGACGGGCTGCGCCACTTCCCGAACATCCCGAGCGAGGAGACGTTCACCACGCCGGACCCGGCCCGCGCCGAGGGCCACGTGACGGCGACCCGGCCGCTCGAGGTGTACGGCGCCATGATCGATGGGATCCGCGTCGAGTTCTCCGGCGGCAAGGTGACCAGGATCGACGCCGACCGCGGCGCAGACACGCTCCGCTCGATCGCGGCGAAGGACGAGGGCTCTGCCCGCCTCGGTGAGCTGGCGCTCGTCGACAAGGAAGGACGGATCGGACCGCTCGGTACCACCTTCTACGAGACCCTGCTGGACGAGAACGCGGCGAGCCACATCGCGCTGGGCAACGGGTACGAGCTCGGGGTCGGCGAGGACGCCGATCGCGCGAAGGTCAACCAGAGCCAGGTCCACGTCGACTTCATGATCGGCTCGCCGGAGCTCGACGTCGACGGCATCCCCTCGGCCGGCGAGCCGGTGCCGCTGCTCCGCGGCGGCGCCTGGCAGCTCTGAGCGGCCGCTCGGCCGCCTACGCGCCGGCCGGGACGAGCGCGCGGTCGAGCCGGTCGGCGATCGCGCGCCGTGCGACGGCGAGCGCTTCGGGAGAGCCGCTCGCGACGAAGTTCGCGTTCGCCAGCAGCAGGTAGGCGTTGACCTCGAACGCCAGCTGTGAAGCCTCGGTGTCGTGATCGAGCAGTCCGTCGGCCTGCGCATCGCGCACAGCCTGCTCGAGCAACGCCCTCCAGTCATCCGCCACACCGAGCGCGAGGTCGCGTACGGGCCCCGTGCGTGTGTCGAGCTCGGCAGCAGCCGAGGCGAAGAAGCACCCTCCGGGGAAGACGCCATCTTCGACGTGCCGCAGGAAGCCCTCTGCCAGCGCGCGCAGTCGCCCGAGCCCGTCGGTGGCCGTCAGCGCCGGCCGCACCACGATCTCTTCGAATATCTCCCTCGCCGTCTCGACGGTCGCGAGCTGGAGCTCCTCCTTCGAGCCGAAGTGCGCATAGAGCCCGCTCTTGCTCATGCCGACCTCGTCGGCGAGGCGCGCCAGCGAGAGGCCGTCCAGGCCCTCGACGGTCGCGAGCCGTGCCGCTTCCTCGAGGATCGCCCGCCGCGAGCGAATGCCGTCACTGCGAGGTGTCCGCCGAACGCGGGCTGTCGCCTGCGAGCTCATGCTTGACAAGTTAGCACGACCGGTCGTATAGTGCAATTGGCACGACCGATCGTACTAACTAGAAGGAGAGAACGATGACGACCACGACCGAACGCCCGAGCGACCTCGCGGCGGTCAAGCAGCGGCAGCAGACCGTCTGGGCGAGCGGCGACTTCGCCGAGATCGCCACCCTGATCGTCCCCGCCGCCGAGCGGCTGGCGGACGCGGCCGACCTCCGGGCCGGCTCCGACGTCCTCGACGTGGCGACGGGAAGCGGGAACGTCGCGATCGCCGCAGCGCGCCTGGGCTGCCGCGTGGTGGGGATCGACTACGTCCCGGCCCTGCTCGAGCGGGGACGGGAGCGCGCCCGGGCAGAGCGGCTCACGATCGAGTTCGTCGACGGCGACGCCGAGGCGATCCCGTTCGGCGACGGCTCGTTCGACGCCGTCGTCTCGGCCTACGGGTCGATGTTCGCGCCCGACCACCGCCGCACCGCGGCCGAGATCCTCCGCGTGACCCGCCCGACCGGCAGGGTTGCGCTGGCGAGCTGGACGCCGGAGGGGTTCCTCGGCGCCCTGTTCGGAACCGTCGCCGGTCACGTCCCACCGCCCGCCGGCGTCCAGTCCCCGATGCTCTGGGGAACGGAGGAGCATCTGCTCGAGCTGTTCGGCGACGACGTCGCCTGGGAGCACCACCGCCGTCGCACGTTCACCTTCCGGTTCACCTCCCCGGAGGCGTTCGTCGAGACGTTCGTCCGCTACTACGGGCCGACGCTGAAGGCGGCCGAGGCGGCCGGGCCCGCGCTCACCGAGGACCTGCAGGCGCTCGTGCGACAGTGGAACCGGCTCCACGAGGGCGGGCCGATCGCGGTCCCCGGGGAGTACCTCGAGTCCGTCGGGACGAGACGGTAGGCGGGCCGGTATGACGGGCGCCGCCAGACCACCTCCGCTCTCGCGCTTCGCCGTGGCCGGCGACCGGCCCGGCCACGGGACGCTGGGGCCCGCCGCCCTCAGACGGGAGGCTCGGGGTCGTACTGGATGTACCGCCGCACCTCACGCGCCCGCTCGGGTGAGTGGAGCCGCGCGACGAGGTGCAGGGCCATGTCGATCCCTGCCGAGACACCGGCCGCGGTGACGATCTCGCCGCTGTCGACGAAGCGGTCGTCGGGTCGGACCTCGATCGTCGGGTCGAGCTCCGCCAGCACGTCGAGGCTGCCCCACCAGGTGGTTGCTGGCCGGTTCCGGAGCAGCCCGGCCGAGGCGAAGACGAGCGCCCCCGTACAGACGCTCGTCATCAGCGTCCCGGCCTCGCGGAGCGAGCGGAGCCGACCGAGTACCTCGTCGTCCGCGAGCTCGCGGCGCGTGCCACGGCCGCCGGGATAGACGAGCACGTCGATCGGCGGTGCCGACGCCCACGTGTGGTCGGCGAGGACGCGCAGCCCCTTCGCGGAGCGCACGGGCTCGGGCGAGTCGGCGACGGTGAACACCTCGACCCCGTCGTCGGGCCACTGCGTCGCCCACGCTGCCAGCACCTCCCACGGCCCGGCATAGTCGAGCTCCTCCGCGCCGTCGAAGAGGACGACGGCGACCACGGTCACGACGCGCGCGCCTCCGCGACGGCGAGCAGCCGCTCGCGGATCGCCTCGCGCTCGCCGCCGAGATCGTCGAGCCGTGGCAGCTCCGCGAGGGTGTCGAGCCCGAACACACGCTCGAAGAGCGGCGTCACGCGATAGCGGACGGCGCCGCCCGGTGCGCTCTCGCGCCCTGCCTCGGCGACGAGCCCTCGCTCCACCAGCGAGGCGACGGTCGAGTCCGCCGCGACACCGCGGATCCGGGCGATCTCGGGCCGCGAGACCGGGCCCATGTAGGCGACGATCGCGAGCGTCTCGAGCGCCGCCTGCGAGAGGCCCCGCTCCACCGGGCGCTCGAACAGCCGTCCGCACGCTTCCGCGGCCTCCCGGGCGGCGCGAAACGCGTAACCGCCCGAGACGCGCTCGAGCACGATGCCGCTGCGCCCCTCGGCGTACCGCTCCCGCAGCAGGCCGAGAGCGGTCTCCACGCGCTCGGCGTCGTCCCCCGCGGCCGCGCTCAGCTCCTCGACGGAGAGCGGCTGCGAGGCGACGACCAGCAGGGCCTCGATCGTGCGGGCGAGGGCGTCGATCGGGGTCCCGACGATCGCGTCGGTAGAGATCAGGCGGAGCGGACGGTCCACTGGGTCATCCTTTCTTGCTCGTCGCGCGAGACGCGGATGGGGGCGAACGGCGCGGCCTGCGCGAGCGCAACCTCACCCGCCTTGCGGAGCTCGAGCAGGGCGAGGAAGGCGACCGCCTGCTCGACCCGGGACAGGCCCGCCACCTCGCCGTCGAAGTCGAACACGCGCCGCCGGCGGAGGACCGCGCGAAAGCGCTCGAGGAACTGGGCGACGGGCGGGAAACGGAGAGCCATGTGCGAGAGGGAGACCTTCGGCGGCGGGACAGCCAACCCTCTCAGGGCCGTCGCGAGGCCCTGGGGGTCCTGAGCCGCGAGGCGGCGCTCCGCACGCGGAGCGAGCGGGGCCGGCCCCAGGCGGAAATAGCGCTCCAGCTCGCCCTGCAGGCGCTCCCGCAGCCAGGTCGCAGCCTCCTTCATGCGCCGGTACTCGGCGAGGCGGCGGGCGAGCTCTTCCGCCGCCTCCTCGGGCTCGAGCTCGGCCAGCTCGGCACCCTCCTCCGGGAAGAGCTGCCGGGCCTTGATCTCGAGCAGCGCTGCGATCAGGACGAGGAACTCGCCGCAGGCGTCCAGGTCGATCTCCTCGCGGCCCTCGCGTCCCAGCGGCGTGGGGCGCGAGAGGCGCTGAACGAACGCCACGACGATCGCCGCGATGTCGATCTCGGCAGGCTCGAGCTGCTCCTTCAGGATCAGCGTGAGGAGGAGGTCGAACGGCCCCTCGAACGCGTCGAGGTCCAGCTCGAGGTCGCGAACCGCCGACGCCACCGCCTGAATCTAGCCGGGGGGTCGGACGCGCCTCTGGCCCGGCACGGCCATCTTGCGGCGCGTGGGCTCGGGCCGCGGACGGGCCGGACGGCGCGGCCGTCCCCGCCGCTGGGAGAGGACGTACCAGGTGACGCCGGCGACGATCCCGAGCAGGGAGACCCACGCGTTGAGCCGGAGGCCGGCGATCTCGTGGGCCGGGTCGATCCGGAGCAGCTCCATCACGAAGCGGCCGACGCAGTAGAGCGCGATGTAGGCGGCGAAGAGGCCCGGCGGCTTCGGCCGGAGCCTCCGCTCGATCACGAACACGAGGACTGCCGCGACGCCGAAGTCCCAGAGCATCTCGTAGAGGAACGTCGGGTGGAACGTCGCCTGGTCGAGGTGCTCCAGGGGCCGGTTGAGCGGGTCGATCTCGAGTCCCCACGGAAGGTCGGTGGGCTTGCCGAAGAGCTCCTGGTTCCACCAGTTGCCGAGCCGCCCGAGCCCCTGCGCGAGCAGCAGGCCGGGCGCGAGACAGTCGGCCAGGAGCCAGACGTCGGCGCCCGCCCGCTTCGCGACGATGCCACCGACGAGACATCCGAGGGCGATGCCGCCCCAGACGCCGAGGCCGCCGCGCCAGATCGCGAAGGGGCCCCACCACTCGTCCGGGACCTCGTCCCAACTCGTCGCGAGGTGATACAGCCGCGCGCCGATGATTCCCGCGGCCACCCCCCACACCGCGCAGCGGAAGATGAGGTCCCAGTCGCCGCCGCGGTTGACCCAGCGGCGGCCGGTCACCCAGGTGCAGAGCGCGATCGCGGCGAGCAGCGTGAGGCCGTACATGTGGACCGTGAACGGCCCCAGGTCGAGCGTGCCGGAGCTCGGCGAGGGAATCGAGGCCAGGAGGCTCACAGCCGGGGCATTCTACGAATGCCCCGGCTGGGCCAGGCCCTTGGCCCGCAGCTCGGCGAGCGCCGCGTCCGTCTTCCCGAGCCCCGCGAGGCCCATGCCCGCGAGGATCTCCGGCGCCTTCGTGAACTGGACCTCGCGGTAGTCGACGATCTGGAGGAGGTTCCCCCAGGGATCGTGGAGGTCGAGCGCCGGAGGCGGCGAGACGCCGATGTCGGCCGCGACGGCCGCGGCGCGGACGGCTTCCTTGTCGTCCACGACGATCCCGACGTGACGGTGCACGTCGCGCGACTCGGGTTCGCGTCTCATGAGCGCGACGAACTGGTCGCCCATGTCGACGAACGCCATCGAGCGCGAGCGCCCGCGCAGGGTCAGCGGCCCGAACAGGCGCTCCCAGAACGCGAGCGCCTCGTCGATCGAGCCCACCTCGAGCGCAACGTGGTTGATGCCGACGAGGTGCCCCACGGGCCGAGCTTAGAGAACGGAGCCCTCCCGAACCGACGTCGCGGGAACCGGGTCGAGGCGCGCGGTGTACGGATGACAAAATCGGAGAGAAAGGAACGACATGCGCAAGCTCGTTGCTGCACTCGCGCTCGTCGCGGTGCTCGCCCCCGCAGCACACGCCGGTGGCTGGGCGACCGTGAAGCTGAGCTCGACTCCGAACGGCGCCCGCGCGGGCGCCCCCTGGATGGTCAACCTGACCGTCCTGCAACACGGCGTGACCCCGCTCGACGGCATCCAGCCATACGTGCGGATCTCGCAGGGGACGGTCGCCCGTTCGTTCATGGCCCGCCCGACCGCCACGACCGGCGTCTACCGCGCCCGTGTCGTGTTCCCGAAGGCCGGCATGTGGAAGTGGTCGATCTGGGACGGCTTCTCGCGGACGCACACCTACAAGCCCGTGAAGGTCACCCGAGCCGCGGTCTGACTCTCGGTGGGGGGAACCCGCGTTCCCCCTACCTCTTTCCCTGCGGCGCACGGGTTACCGCCTCCGCCTCCGGGAACGCCTTCAGGGCCAGCTCGGGGCTCGTGAACGTCCGAGTCGACATGACGCGGTCGTTGCGGCCCGCGAAGCGGGACGCCTTTAGGGATGTGCCCCCGCCGTAGGCGGGGGATCAGCGGCGGGAATCCGCTCGGCGGATTCCCGCTTCGCGGGACAAGTCTCGGTCATACGGCGTCGGCGTGCAGGCGCTCGCCGAGGCTCTGCAGCACCTTCGTCGCGATCGAGGGCATCTGCTCGACGAGGCCGCGGAACGCACGATCCGTCACGACGAGCAGGCGGACCGGAGAGGTCGCCGTCACGGTCGCCGTTCGGGGGACGTCGGAGACGAGGGCGATCTCGCCGATGAAATCCCCCGCCCCGAGCGCCCGGATCTTCTTCCCCTTGCGAGTCACGTCGACGGTCCCCTCGACCACCACGATGAACTCGCGGCCGCGCTCGCCCTCGCGGATCAGGGTTGCGCTCTCTCCGAGATCCAGCTCGTCGGCGAGCGACGCGATCCGCTGGAGCTCGGTCTTCGAGCAGCCCGCGAAGAGAGGCACCGCCTTCAGCAGGTCGATCTTCGTGTCCTTGTGCAGGCGCATCCGCCGATCCTATGAACCCGCACGGCCATGCCGCAAGTCGAGCGGCGGGCCGATGATTTACACCTCCTTCACCGGGGTACCTCAATTCCCAGACCTCCGTCGCGTACAACCTGACAACCGGAGACGACGTTCGTGCGAATACACGGGCGAGGCACGACGTTCGAAGAAGAAGAGACACAGACGATGTCGACGATCAACATCACCGAGACGAGCTTCGAGTCCGAGCGTGTCGAGCTGTGGCGCCTCGACTCCCTCGAGCGCGCCGGCTACGACGCGGAGTCCGCGGCCGTCCTCGCCGCCTCGCCCGAGGTCGACCTTCACCGCGCGGTCTCGCTGCTCGAGAGCGGCTGCTCGGTCGAGCTCGCGCTGCAGATCCTGCTCTAGAGCTCTCGTGTCGGCTAGGAGAGGAGCGCCGAGCCGCCGAGCACCGAGCGGGCCTCTGCGATGAAGTCCGGGTCGGGCCGCACCCGGAACTCGGGCCCGAGCGCGTAGGTCTTCGGCCCTTCCGAGGTGTCGAGCGACAGGTAGACCGGCGACTCGCCGGGGAACTCCCGCACGAGGCGGGCGAGCTCCCGGACGACGCCGGCCGGAGCTTCCCGTGCATCGAGCGAGAACCTGACCTCGCGGCGCTCCGCGACGGCCTCGAACGGCGTCACCTCGGAGGCGATCACCTTCGTCTCTCCCTGCTGCTTGTGGTCGACGCGGCCCTTGACGACCAGGATCCGGTCGGCGACGCAGAGCTCCCTCGCGGCCTGGTACGCCGAGTTGAAGACGACGACCTCGGCCGAGCCGGTGGGGTCGTCGAGCGTCAGGAAGACCATCGGATCGCCTCGCTTCGTCGTCAGGTGCTTCACGTCCGAGACGATCCCGCCCACGGTCACGACCTCTCCGTCGCGTCGGCGCTCGAGCTCGGCGAGGGTCGCGTCGGTCTTGCGTCGAAGCTGGTCGCGCACGCCCGAGAGGGGATGCTCGGAGACGTAGAGGCCGAGCGTCTCCTTCTCGAGGCGCAGCAGCTCCTGTTTCTCGAACTCGCCCGCAGAGATCGTCGGATGGTGCGTCGGCACGTCGGGCGAGGACGGCTCGCCCAGGTCGAAGATCGACGCCTGCCCCATCAGCCTGTCGGCCGCGAGCTTCTGGCCGTGGGCGAGCGCCTGCTCGAGTACCGCGAGCATCCCCATCCGCGTGGCACCCGTCGAGTCGAGGGCGCCGCACTTGACGAGCGACTCGAGCGAGCGCTTGTTGACGACTTGCGGGTCGACGCGCTCCGTGAACTCCCAGATCGAGGTGAACGGACCTCCGTCCTCGCGCGCGGCGACGATCCGCTGAGCGGCCGTCTCCCCCACGTTCTTCACCGCGTTCAAGCCGAAGCGGATCTTCCCCTCGACCACGGCGAAGTCGACCGCCGAGGAGTTGACGTCGGGCGGCAGCACCTGGATTCCCATCTCGTCGCAGGCGTTGACGTAGAGCGGGACGCGGTCCTTCGTGTTCATCACGCTCGAGATCAGCGCGGCCATGTACTCGCACGGGTAGTTGGCCTTGAGCCAGGCCGTGCGGTAGGCGATCAAGGCGTAGCACGCGGAGTGCGCCTTGTTGAAGGAGTAATCCTGCGACGACTCCATGTCCTTCCAGAGCTGATCGGCGACTGCGGGCGACACGCCGTTCGCCGCGCAGCCGTCGAGGAACTTGCCCTTCAGCGAGGCCATCAGCTCGTGGATCTTCTTCCCGATCGCCCGCCGCAACGTCTCGGCCTCGGCGGGCGTGAAGCCCGCGAGCTGCTTGGCGATCTGCATGTACTGCTCCTGGTAGATGCAGATCCCGTAGGAGTCGCCCGTGATCGGCTCGAGCCGCCGGTCGATGTACGTGACCGCCTCGCGCCCGTTCTTCCGCGCGGCATAGGTCGGGATGTACTGCATCGGGCCGGGGCGGTAGAGGGCGACGAGCGCGATCATGTCCTCGAACTGCGTCGGCTTCACCGCTCGGAGGGCGTCGCGCATCCCCGAGGACTCGAACTGGAAGACGCCCGCCGCGTCTGCGCGCGAGAGCATCTCGTAGGTCTTTCGGTCGTCGAGCGGGATCGCGCCGATGTCCAGGCCGCCGATCAGCTCGACCGCCTTGTCGATCACGTCGAGGTTGCGCAGGCCGAGGAAGTCGACCTTCAGGAGCCCGAGCGCCTCGACGTTCTTCATCGAGAGCTGCGTGACGACCTCGGCGTCCGCTCCCTTCTGCTGGAGCGGGACCAGGTCGATCAGCGGCTCCGCGCCGATCACGACGCCCGCCGCGTGGATCGAGTCCGCGCGGGTGAGGCCCTCGAGCGGGCGGGCGAGCTCGACGATCTCGCGCGCGACCGGATCCTCGGCGACGGCGCGGGCCAGCTCACCACCGGGCTTGAGCGCCTCCTCGAGCGTCTGCCCAGGGCCCTCGGGCACGAGCTTCGCGATCCGGTCGACGGCGCCGTAGGGGATCTCGAGCACCCGGCCGGCGTCGCGGAGCGCGGCGCGCGCGGCCATCTTCGAGAAGGTGATGATCTGTGCGACCCGGTCGCGGCCGTACCTCTCGGCGACGTAGTTGATCACGCGCTCGCGCCCCTCGACCGCGAAGTCGATGTCCATGTCCGGCATGTCCTTGCGGGCCGGGTTGAGGAACCGCTCGAAGAGCAGGCCGTAGCGCAACGGGTCGATGTCGGTGATCTCGAGGCAGTACGCGGCCAGCGACCCGGCGGCCGAGCCGCGTCCCGGGCCGACCGAGACTCCGTTCCGCTTCGCGAACCCGATGAAGTCGGCGACGATCAGGAAGTAGTCGGCGAACCCCATCTCGCGGATCGTCTTCAGCTCGAACCGCAGCCGCTCGTCGAGCTCCGGCGTCGAGGCGCCGTACCTCTTCACGAGCCCTCGCTCGCAAAGCTCGACGAGGTAGTCGAACGCGTCGCGCCCCTCCGGGACAGGGAACCGCGGCAGCCGGATCCGGCCGAGCTCCAGCTCCACGTTGCAGCGCTCGGCGACCTCCAGGCTGCGGCGGAGAGCGTCCTCGTGGCCCGGAAAGTCGAGCACCATCTCCTCGGGCGTCTTGAAGTAGAACTCGTCGGCGCCGAAGCGCCAGCGGTTGGGGTTCTTCAGCGAGTCGCCCGACTGGATGCAGAGGAGCGCCTCGTGGCTCGACGCGTCGGTGGCGTCGAGGTAGTGCACGTCTCCCGTCGCCACGAGCGGCAGCTGCCGGCGCGCGGCGAGGCCGGGAAGCGCGCGGAACGCCGCCTGCTGCACCTCCAGCCCCACGTTCTGGAGCTCGACGTAGGTGTTGTCCTGCCCGAAGATCTGGGCCAGCCGGTCGAGCTCGGCCTCGGCGTCCGACTCGCGATGCTCCGAGAGCGCCCGCGACACCCGTCCCGAGAGGCACCCGGAGAGCGCGAGCAGGCCCGGCGCGTGCCGCTCCAGGAGCTCCCAGTCCACGCGGGGCTTGTAGTAGTAGCCCTCGAGGTAGCCGAGCGAGCAGAGCTTGATCAGGTTCCCATAGCCCGTGTTGTCCGATGCGAGGAGCGTGAGGTGCGCGTGGCCCTTCGTCTGCACCCTGCGGTCATCGACGACGTACACCTCGCAGCCGAAGATGGGCTTGATCCCCTGCTCGCTCGCGGCCTTGTGCAGGTCGATCGCGCCCGCCATCGAGCCGTGGTCGGTGAGCGACACAGCCGGCATCTCCAGCTCCGCCGCCTTCTTCGCGAGAGCCGGGATCCGGCACGCCCCGTCGAGGATCGAGTACTCCGAGTGGACGTGGAGGTGGACGAACGGGGCGCTCACGGGAAGGCCATCGTAGTGCGACGGTCCGCTGGACAACCTCGCCGAATCTGCCGATAACCGGTGTATGCGGCAGATTCCGATCTCACTCAAGCTCATCGCGGTCCTCAGCGTGCTCGCGGAGGCGGCGGCGGCGGCGCTCGTCTTCTGGCACACCGGCCCGCGCGCTCGCTGACCGGGCGCGAGCGCCACGCGGCCGGTCAGCGTCGCGTACAACTACGGCGATGATCCTCGTCACCGGTGCCACGGGATTCGTCGGCGGCCACGTGGTGAGCTCGCTGCGCCGGGCGGACAAGGCGGTGCGGTGCCTCGTCCGCGACACACGCGGCGCGGGGAGCCTGGAGTCCATGGGCTGCGAGCTGGCGCAGGGCGACCTGACCGACCCCGGCAGCCTGGAACGCGCCGTGGAAGGCGTCGAGGGCGTCGTTCACCTCGTCGCGATTCGGCAGGGGAAGGAGGAACAGTTCGAGCGGATCATGACCCGTGGCACCGCCGGTCTGGCCCTCGCCGCGCGGCAGGCGGGCGTCGGGCGCTTCGTGCACATGAGCGCCCTCGGCGTGAGCGAGCAGACGAAGGATCTCGTGCCCTACTACCGGGCGAAATGGGAGACGGAGCAGACCGTTCAGGGCTCCGCGATGCCCTACGTCATCCTCCGGCCCAGCTTCGTGTTCGGTCCCGACGGCGGGATCCTCCCCACGTTCCGCAAGCTCGCGAAGCTCTTGCCGGTCACCCCGATCGCCGGTTCCGGCCAGCAGCGCCTCCAGCCGATCTGGGTCGATGACCTCGCCGCGCACGTCGGGCAGGCGCTCGAGCTCGGAGCCGCGACGAATCGCACGTTCGAGCTCGGCGGGCCGGACATCGTCAGCTGGAACGAGCTCTGGGCGCGGCTCAAGCTGGCACTCGGGCTGCGAAGGCCGAGCGTTCACGTGCCGATGGCCCTCATGCGGGCGAACGCACTGGTGACGGAGCGTCTACCCGGCAACATCCCGCTCACGCGCGACCTTCTGAAGATGATGGAAGCCGGGGACAACGTCGTTTCCAACGACGATGCCGCGCAGACCTTCCAGCTGCCTCTGCTCGCGCTCGACGATCAGTTGCGGCGCGCTGCCTGACCCTTGCGCCGGGCCCGGAAGCGCACCACGCCTCGAGGTACGGCCGCGCGGCCTGCGCCCAGCGCGAACCTCGGGCATACTGGCCGGGTCCCCGACGAAGGAGGTCGCCGTGATGACCGATACCGCTTCCTCCCGGCCGCGCCCCGCGCGGCCCGTCGGCTGACACCGAAGACGGGCCTCTCGCGACGGGCGCGCGGCTCCGCGTCCTACGTCACGTAGTCCGAGAGGAGACCCATCACCTTGTTCGACCTCAGCACCCTCGGCTGGAACGAGATCCTTGCCGAGCAATTCGAGCCGCATGCCACCGCCGGCCTCGTGCCCGGCCGGGTGACGGTGCAGCACCGCGGCGCCTACGACGTCCTCACGGAGCTCGGCGAGCTCCGCTGCGACGTCGCCGGCCGCCTCTACGACGAGTCGTCCTCCCCCGCCGACCTGCCCGCGGTGGGCGACTGGGTGGCCGTCGCGCCCCGTGCGGAGGAGAGCGCCGGCACGATCCAGGCGGTCCTGCCCCGGCGCACGAAGTTCTCGCGCAAGACGGCCTGGCAGGCGGCCGAGGAGCAGGTGCTCGCCGCGAACGTGGACGTCGTCTTCATCGTGACCTCGCTCAACGAGGACCTGAACCTCCGCCGGCTGGAGCGGTACCTCATCCTCGCCCGCGAGAGCGGCGCCCAGCCGGTCGTCCTGCTCACGAAGACCGACCTCTCCGGCGACGTCCCCGGGGCCGTCGAGGCCATCCAGTCGATCGCGTTCGACGTCCCGATTCTCGCGCTCTCGAGCGTGACGGGCGAGGGTCTCGACGACGTCCGCTCGTACCTCCGGCCGGGAGTCACCGCCGCGCTCCTCGGCTCGTCGGGCGTGGGGAAGTCGACGCTCGTCAACACGCTGGCCGGCGAGGAGCTGCTCACCACCCGGGAGATCCGGGACGACGGCCAGGGCCGACACACGACGACGCGCCGCGAGCTCGTCCAGCTGCCGGGCGGAGGGCTCGTGATCGACACGCCGGGGATGCGCGAGCTCCAGCTCTGGGTCGCGGACGAGGGCCTCGAGGAGGCCTTCGAGGACGTCACGTCGCTCTTCTCGCACTGCCGCTTCTCGGACTGCCGGCACGAGAGCGAGCCGGGGTGCGCCGTGAAGGCGGCGATCGAGGACGGGACGCTCGCCCCGGAGCGCTGGGAGAGCTACCTCAAGCTCCAGGCCGAGCTCGCGCACCTCGAGCGGCGGCTCGACAAGCGCGCCGCGTCCGAGGAGCGGAAGCGCTGGAAGTCACTCTCCCGCTTCGCCCGCGAGGCCTCCAGGGCGAAAGGACGACGCTAGGGCGCGGGGGAACCCATGGTTCCCCCGCGAGCCCCTCCTTCGCACGGATCACCGGTCTCCCGCTCCGGGCCTCCCGGCCGGCCGAGCCGGCCTCCGGCCTCGTCAGGGCTGCGCACCGGTCACCCGTCCGACACGCGTCTGGCGACGGTCAGCTGCGGGTGCGGACGGCTACCACGCATCGCCACGTACGGGCCCGAGGGCCGACCCTGCGGTCAGCCGAATGCTGCCTGCTTGTCCGCGTCGGACATGCGTCCGGATGTGTAGCTCGACGTCCCGTCCGCGAGCAGCTCTCGCGCGCCGGCTGCGAGCGCGCCGTAAGCGGCGGCGGCGAGGAGGCTCCCCGTCGAGACCCGGCGCACGCCGATGCGTGCGAGCTCCGGGATCGGGGGCCCGGCCGGCACCGCGAGCACGTTGACCGGCACCCCGACGGCCTCGACGACCGCCGTGATCTGCTCGACGGTGGCGAGCCACGGCGCGTACACGCAGTCCGCGCCCGCGTCACGGTAGGCGACCAGGCGGGCGATCGTGTCGTCGAGGTCGTCGACGCCGTGGAGATGGTTCTCGGCGCGACCGGTGAGCACCATCGGATCCGCGAGCGCGTGCGCGGCCTCCGCTGCTTCGGCGACGCGCTCCACGGCGAGGCCGAGCTCCTCGATCCGCCCCGTCAGCGGGTTCCAGTCCTCGATCGAGCATCCCGCCGCACCTGATTCGGCCAGCAGGCGCACCGTCTCCCCCACGCCGCCCGGGTCGTCCGGGAAGCAGCGCTCGCTGTCGACATTGAGCGGCAGGTCGGTCGCGGCCGAGAGCTCGGCGACGTGCCCGACCAGCTCGGAGCGCGTGACCTGTCCGTCGAGCTTCCCGAGCGCCCAGGCGAATCCGGCGCTCGTCGTGGCGAGCGCCTCGAACCCGAGCGACGAGAGCAGCTTCGCGGAGCCGACGTCCCACGGGTTCGGCATGACGAACAGCTCGTCTCGCGCGTGAAGCTCGTGGAAGCGGGCCCGGCGGTCCGCGGCCGAGGACGTCACGCGCTCACCGCTTCCACGGGGGCGTGGGGTCCGTGTCGATCCCGTAGCGCTCGATCGCCGATCGCACGACCGAGGGCTCGACCGACCCCTCGTCGGCGAGCGCCTTCAAGGCGCCGACGACGACGTGGTGACGATCCACCTCGAAGAACTCCCGCAGCCTGGCGCGGTAGTCGCTCCGCCCGAAGCCGTCCGTGCCGAGCACCGTGTACCGGCCGGGGACGAACGGGCGGATCTGGTCCGCGAACGTCCGGATGTAGTCGGACGCTGCCACGGCCGGCCCTTCGCGACCGGCGAGGCACTCGTCGACATACGCCCGCCGCTGCGGCTCGGTCGGATGGAGCATGTTCCAGCGCTCGACCTCCATCCCGTCCCGCCTGAGCTCGGTGAAGCTCGTCACGCTCCACACGTCGGTGCTCACCCCGAAGTCCGCGTCGAGCAGCTCTGCGCCGGCCTCGACCTCCCTCAGGATCGCGCCCGAGCCGAGGAGCTGCACGCGGGGGGACTTCCCCGCCGGCGCCTCGCGCAGGAGGTGCATGCCACGCAGGATCCCCTCCTCCGCACCCTCCGGAAGCGGCGGGTGCCTGTAGTTCTCGTTCATCACCGTGAGGTAGAAGAAGACGTCCTCCTGCTCGGTGCACATGCGCCGGAGGCCTTCGCGCAGGATCACCGCGACCTCGTAGGCGTACGTCGGGTCGTAGGCCACGCAGTTGGGGATCGTCGACGCCAGGACATGCGAGTGCCCGTCCTCGTGCTGGAGCCCCTCGCCGTTCAGCGTCGTGCGACCCGCCGTCCCGCCGATCAGGAAGCCGCGGGCCCGGCTGTCGCCCGCCGCCCAGGCGAGGTCGCCGACCCGCTGGAAGCCGAACATCGAGTAGAAGATGTAGAACGGGATCATCGCGACGGCGTGGTTCGAGTACGACGTCGCCGCGGCGAGCCAGGAGGAGAACGCGCCGGCCTCGTTGATCCCCTCCTGGAGGATCTGGCCGTGCTGGTCCTCGCGGTAGAACATGAAGTCGCCCGCGTCCTCGGGCTCGTAGAGCTGCCCGACCTGCGAGTAGATCCCGAGCTGGCGGAACATGCCCTCCATCCCGAACGTGCGTGACTCGTCGGGCACGATCGGCACGACCCGCGGGCCCAGGACCGGGTCCCGCACGAGGGTGTTGAGAACCCGGACGAGCGCCATGGTCGTCGAGTTCTCGCGCTCTCCGCTCCCCTCGAGGACGTTGTCGAACGGCGGCGGGGTGGGAAGCGGCTCCGCGTCGGTGTGACGGGCCGGGATGCTCCCGCCCAGGGCCTTGCGCCGCTCGAGCAGGTGGCGGAGCTCGGGGCTGTCCTCGGGGGGGCGGTGGAAGAACGCCCCCGTCGCCTGCTCGTCCGTCAGGCGGATCCCGAGCCGGTCACGGATCGCGAGCCGCGCCTCCTCGTTCATCGCCTTCTGCTGGTGCGTGATGTTTCGGCCCTCGCCGGCCGTCCCCATCCCGTAGCCCTTGATCGTCTTGGCGAGGATCACGGTCGGCTGGCCCGTGTGCCTCACGGCGGCGTCGTACGCGGCATAGACCTTCTTCGGGTCGTGCCCGCCCCGCCGCAGCTCCCAGATCTCCTCGTCCGTCCAGTCGGCGACCATCGCCGCCGTCTCCGGATACCGGCCGAAGAAGTGCTCGCGCACGTACGCGCCGTCGTTCGCCTTGAAGGTCTGGTACTCGCCGTCGACGCACTCCTCCATCAGCCTGCGGAGCCAGCCGCCCTCGTCCGCGGCGAGCAGGGGATCCCAGTTCGACCCCCAGATCACCTTGATCACGTTCCAGCCCGCGCCGCGGAAGTTCGTCTCGAGCTCCTGGATGATCTTCCCGTTTCCGCGGACGGGCCCGTCGAGCCGCTGCAGGTTGCAGTTGACGACGAAGACGAGGTTGTCGAGCCGCTCGCGTCCCGCAAGCGAGATCGCGCCCATCGACTCCGGCTCGTCCATCTCGCCGTCACCCATGAACGCCCACACCTTGCGGTCGCCGTGCTCCACGATCTCGCGCGCGGAGAGGTACTTCATGAAGCGTGCCTGGTAGATCGCCATCAGCGGGCCGAGGCCCATCGAGACGGTCGGGAACTGCCAGAAGTGCGGCATCAGCCACGGGTGCGGGTAGGACGAGAGGCCGCCGCCGCCCACCTCCTGGCGGAAGCGGCGCAGCTCCTCCTCGCTCAGTCGCCCCTCGAGGAAGGCGCGCGCGTAGAACCCGGGCGACGAGTGGCCCTGCAGGTAGACGAGGTCGCCCAGGTGGTCCTCGGTGCGGCCCCGCCAGAAGTGGTTGAAGCCCATCTCGTAGAGCGTCTCCGCGGACTGGTAGCTCGCAATGTGCCCCCCGAGCTCGGTGGACTCGGCGTTCGCCTGGAGCACGATCGCGATCGCGTTCCAGCGGACGAGCGCCGTCGCGAGCCGCTCCAGCTCGGGGTCGCCGGGGAGCTCGGGCTCGTCCTCGACGGGGATCGTGTTGACGTACGGCGTCGAGACGCCCGCGCTGACGGGGACGTGGAGGTCCTGCGCGTGGTCGATCGCACGGTCGAGGAGGTACGCCATGCGCTCGCGCCCCTCCGTGTCGACGACCACGTCGACCGACTCGAGCCACTCCCGGGTCTCGACGGGATCGTTGTCGGGCGCCTGCACATCGGTGGTCATGCCCTCAGTGTGGCAGCAGCGGCGAGGGTCGTCGCGTGCCTACCGTCGCGGTCCTCGCGCGCAGGTCACCGCGGCACCGGCGTCGGCGGGCCGCCTGCGGCGGGGGCGGCGGACGCACGCGCACCGAGCCGGCTCGTCTCACACGACGCCCTCGTACGTGTCGCGCATGTAGGCCAGGCGCTCCTCGCGGCCCCTGCCCGAGCGCAGGTACCGGCTCCACGCCGTCCGCTCGTGCGCGACGGCGCCCAGTTCCCACACGCAGAAGGTCGGGCGATGCGAGCCCTCGAGCGGCCACGGGTGGAACCCGGGGTCGTCCGTCCCGTCCTTGGCCCAGACCGTCTCCCAGAGCTCGTTGTCGTTCTCCCACGTCGAGACGAGCAGGAAGTAGAACCCCTCGCCGCAGCGGTGGAGGATCACGAACCCCACCGAGCCGCGCAGCCGGAGCTCGCCGAGCCGCGCCGCGTCGGCGAGCCCCAGGCGCGCCAGGTCGGCGATCGTCGCCGGGACGGGCTCGTCGTCCGGGGCGATCTCGTACCACTTGAACAGCGTGTCTCCGAGGACGATGCTCTGGCCCGACCGCACGAGCTTCGCGATGTGCTCGTAGTCGTTGGCGACGCCGTTGTCGTTTCGCTCGAGCACGCTCATCACTCGCCTCCCGGCCGTCTGAAGTCCATCACCCAGTTCGTCTCCCACGTCCTCCCGCCGTCGTCCGAGAACGCTTGCTCCCAACGGGGCGTGCTCGTCGTCACCCCGGACCACGTGAAGCGGACGAGGATCGGCCGCCCCCTGTGGATGTCCTCGCCCTCGAAGACTCCGACGTCGCCCGAGAACCGGCCGAAGACCGGTGGGTCGAGCTCGCCCGGGCGTCTGCTGTCCGCCCAGTAGATCGACCACCGCCTGAGCTCCGGATCGAAGAACCGGAACGACATACCGACGAACCCGCCGTCGTGGTCGGTCCGGAACTCGTCCTCGTTGCCGAGGCCGTCGAGCAACGGACGGGCGACGACCGTGGCCTCGAACTCCTCCCAGTCGTCCGATCCTGCGAGCCTCCTTCGCAGCCGGCGATTGCCGACCTCCCAGCTGCCCATCCAGAAGTCGAAGTCCCTCGCGGTCGACTCGATCTGCACCGTCTGGCTCATGCCTGCCTCCCGTTTTGCTCTGCGCTCGACCCTATCGGCCAAATAGGGCGGAACTTGCCCTCAATACGTGCTTGACTGCGTGGCGTGCAGACGCCCACGTCACGGTTGCTGGAGCTGCTCGAGGTGCTGCAGACGAGGCCGCTGACGACGGGCCGCGAGATCGCCGACCGGCTCGCGATCGACCGGCGCACGGTGCGGCGCTACATCACGGCGTTGCAGGACCTCGGCATCCCGGTGGAGGGCCAGCGTGGCGTCGGCGGCGGCTACCGCGTCCGGCCCGGGTTCCGGCTCCCGCCGCTGATGCTCTCCGACGACGAGGCGGTCGTCGTCGTCCTCGGCCTGATCGCCGCCCGCCGGCAGGGGCTCGACACCGAGTCGGGCCCCGTCGACGGCGCGCTGGCGAAGATCCATCGAGTCCTCCCCGACCTCCTGCGTCGGCGCGTACAGGCGCTCGAGACGGCGCTCGGGTTCACCGCGACGCCGAGGGCCGGCACCCCGGTTGCGGGGGACACGGTTCTCCTGCTCGCCGACGCGGTACGACGCGGCCGGCGCGTGCGCACGGCGTACCGCTCGTACTCCGGCGAGCGGACCCGACGAGAGCTGAGCCCTTACGGCCTGGTCGTCCACGCAGGTCGCTGGTACCTGGCCGCCCACGACCACCTCCGCGACGACCTGCGCACGTTCCGGATCGACCGGATGCGCTCCGCGACGCTGCTCGACGCGCCGGGACTTCCCGCGCCGGAGGGCTTCGACGCGGTCGAGCACGTCAGCCTCTCGCTTGCGCGCGTCCCGTGGGGCTTCGAGGTTGAGGTGCTGCTCGACCTGCCCGTCGACCTGGCGGCGCGACGGCTGCCGCCGACGCTGGCCGAGCTCGTCGGAGCGGAGGGCGGGACGCTCCTGCGCATGCGGGCCGACTCGCTCGACTGGACCGCCGGCATGCTCGCGAGCCTCGGCTGCGGGTTCACGATCCGCGCGCCGGAGGAGCTGCGCACCAGCGTCCGGCAGCTCGCCGAGCGGCTCGCCGCGTCGGGTGGCCAGCTGGAACCGCGACCCGCGTAGACGGCGCCGCTCACATCGCCGACACCCGTCGGGGCCCTTGGCGGGCATGGGCAGGCGCTCGCTTCTTACGGTCAGCCGGTGGGACCGGTGGCGGCGTCCGCGAACGCACGCATGCTCGGGTAGGAGGCGTCGGGCTCGGCGTCCGCGGCCGGGGTCGCCCCTGAGCCGGCGCGTCCTCGGCGCCGGTCGATCCACACCGAGTCGAGGCCGAGCTGCTTCGCCGGCACGTGGTCGTGGAACAGGCTCTGCGCCACGTGGAGCATGCGCTCACGCGGCACGCCGATCGTCTCGAAGGCGAGCTCGAACCCTCTCGGGCTCGGCTTGTAGCTCCGTGCCGCCTCAGCCGTGACGACCCAGTCGAAGGCGACCCCCAGTCGCTCGTTCGAGGCGGCGAAGAGGTCGGTGTCGCAGTTCGTGATCACGCCGAGCCGGAACCGCTCCTCGAGGCGACCCAGCGCTCGTGCCGAGTCGGCGAACGCGGGCCAGTCGCGGACGCTCTCTGAGAACGCCGCCGAGGCGGCCCGCGTGACCTCGAGGCCGGCGTCCGCCGCGACGCCCCGCAGGCCGGCGGCGAGGACCTCGCGATAGCTCCGGTACGGCGGCCGCTCGGCCTCCGCCTCGTGGCGGCCGTACGACTCGAGCAGGGCGTCGTCCTCCACGCCGGACGCGTCCGGCAACGCGCGACGCAGCGCCTCGAGGAGCCCGGTCTCCCAGTCGATCAGCGTCCCGTAGCAGTCGAACGTGAGGACCTCGTAGCGGCCGAAGTCGATCGGCATCCCGGAGTCAGTGAACCACGACGGTGCGCTCGTCGGACGGCTCGGCCCCCGCTCAGGCGCCCGGCGGAGGCCCGTGGGCCGTGCCGCGGAAGTCGTCGACCGCAGACCGCTGGCCGATCGGCAGCTTGAAGGGGATCACCGAGTGCCGTGGCGCAGGAGCGCCCGCGACGGTCGAGCCCGGCGGAGGCGTCGGATCCGACGCGCCCGGGAGCGACGCCGTCGCGAGAACGAGCGCGAGGATGGCGACGGCCGCGCCCGCCCAGCCGCGGCCCCCCGGCGACGTGCACGAGCGAAGCACGCGGGAGCCTGCGAGCTCGCAGTGGACCCCCTCGAGCGGCGCGCCCCTCAAGAGCGAGACCACAGAGCCCATCTCGCCGACGAAGCGCACGCACGAAGCGCAGGCGTCGAGATGGGAGCGCAGAAGCGCCACGCCGACGTCGTCGAGCGCGCCGTCGAGCGCGAGCGACGCCCGCAGCCGCGCATCGTCGCAGGCGCTCTTCGGGGCGGGATGGGCGCAGGCCTCCATCAGCCCGACGTCCGGGGGTTGACGGCCACGCCGAGCAGGACGAGGCAGAGCCCGAAGCCGACGAGCAAGGCGGAGAGGTGAAAGGCCTCACCCCAGGTTGCCGGGCCGCTCGAGGAGGCGCCGCTCGCCGCCCGCCGTTCGCGGGAGCGCGCCGGGTCGCGGAGACCGACGACCGCGCCGGCGGTGAACAGAAGCGATCCGACGAGCATGAGCCCGCCCGAGACGGCGCGAGCCGCCGGAAGCCCTGCGGCCAGCCCCACGAGCAAAGAGGCCACGGCGGTGAGGCCGCAGAGAGCGACCAGGCCGAGCGAGAGGTCGCGCAGGCCGCGGACGATCACGCGACCGACCGGACGCCGACCGGCGCCGCCTCCGTCCGGGAGTCGTCGTCCGGCTCGCGTGGCGTGACCGCGCGGGACATCTCCTCGGCGGTCAGCGGCCACTTGTCGAGTGGGAAGAAGCATGCTGCCTCGTGCCCCGCTGCCTGCTCCGCGAGCGCTGGGTCGTTCAGCTCGCACGTCTCCTGGGCACGCGGGCAGCGCGGATGGAAGCGGCACCCGCTCGGCGGGTTGATCGGGCTGGGGACGTCGCCCTTCAGGACGAACGCGCTGCGACTCCTTCCGAGCCGCGGGTTCGCGATCGGGACGGCGGACAGGAGCGCACCCGTGTAGGGATGGCGCGGCGCTCTGTACAGGTCCTTCGAGCGGGCGAGCTCCACCAGCTTCCCGAGGTACATCACCGCGACGCGGTCGGAGATGTGCCGGACGACGCTCAGGTCGTGTGCGATGAAGACGTACGTCAGCCCGAACTCCGACTGCAGGTCCTTGAGCAGGTTCAGGATCTGCGCCTGGACGGAGACGTCGAGCGCCGAGACTGGCTCGTCGGCGACGATCAGCTTGGGGTTCACCGCGAGCGCCCGGGCGATCCCGATCCGCTGGCGCTGGCCGCCCGAGAACTCGTGAGGGAAGCGGTTGTAGTGCTCCGGGTTCAGGCCCACGACCTCGAGCAGGTCCTGGACGCGCCGCTTGCGCTCCGCGTCGGTGCCGAGGCCGTGGATCTCGAGCGGCTCGGCGACGATGAACCCGACGCGCTTGCGTGGGTTCAGCGACGCGTAGGGGTCCTGGAAGATCATCATCAGCTCGCGCCGCACCGACCTCAGGTCGCGCTGTGCGACGCTCGTGATGTCCCTCCCGTCGAAGCGCACCGTCCCGCTCGTCGGCTCGAGCAGGCGCATGACCACGCGGGCGAGGGTCGACTTCCCGCAGCCCGACTCGCCCACGATCCCGACCGTCTCCCCGCGGTTGACCGTGAGCGAGACGCCGTCGAGCGCCTTGACCGAGGCCACCTCGTGCTTGAAGACGACGCCCTTGGTGATGGGAAAGTGCTTCGTGACATTCTCGACCTCGAGGAGGGCGTCCGTCATGCGCGCCCCTCGCCGGCGTCGGCTCCCGGCCGGCGAAGCCGGCCTCCGCCGCCGCCTGACGCCGCCCGAGGAACGCGCATGGGCCGAAGCGCTGACACGGAACACCTCATGCAGCGGCCTCCGCGTCGAGCGCGAGGTCGGCGACGACGCGTCTCGACTCCTCCAGCTTCCGCTGCTCGTCGAGCAGGCATGCGTCCAGGTGACGCTCGTCGAAGCTGGCGGGCGCCGCCGGAGGAAGCACGGCGCGGCAGCTGTCGAATGCGTAGGCGCAGCGCGGCCGGAACCTACACCCGGCCGGAGGCCTGAGCAGCGAGGGCGGCTGGCCCCGGATCTGCGAAAGGCGCTCGAGCTCGACGTCGAGCCGGGGCAGCGAGCCGAGCAGCCCCCACGTGTACGGATGCAGGGGCTGCTCGAAGAGCGAGAAGACGGGCGCGTGCTCCGCGACCCTGGCGGCGTACATCACGACGATCTCGTCCGCGGTCTCCGCGACGACACCGAGGTCGTGGGTGATCAGGATGACTGCGGTCCCCCGCTCCTCCTGGAGCTCGCGGATGAGACCGAGGATCTGGGCCTGCGTCGTCACGTCGAGCGCCGTCGTCGGCTCGTCCGCGATCAGGAGGGCCGGCTCGTTGACGAGCGCCATCGCGATCATCACGCGCTGCCGCATGCCGCCCGAGAACTGGTGCGGGTAGTCGTCGATCCGGCGCTGCGCGCGCGGGATCCCGACCTCCTGGAGCCCGGCGATCGCCAGCTCTCGGGCCTCGCGCCCCGTGACGTCCCGGTGCAGGAGGACCGCTTCGACGAGCTGGCTGCCGACGCTCAGCACCGGGTTGAGCGAAGTCATCGGGTCTTGGAAGATCATCGAGATCTCGTTCCCCCGCAGGGCGCGCAGGCGACGCTTCGACGCCTCGAGCAGGTTCTCGCCGCGGAAGCGCGCCTGGCCCGTCGAGACCGACGTGTGCTTCTTCGTCCCCCGCAGGAACGCCTCCATCTGCTCGCCCGGCGACGAGCCGGGGTCGAGTGCGAGGCGGCCGGGCTTGGGGTTGAGGTCGAGGATCGACATCATCGTCACGCTCTTTCCGGAGCCCGACTCGCCGACGACGCCGAGCGTCCGGCCCGGCTGTACGTCGAACGAGACCCCGTCGACCGCCTTCACGATGCCGTCGTCCGTCTTGAAGTACGTCCGCAGGTCGCGCACCTCCAGGAGCGGCGCCTCCTCGGGCCGCCCGCGCTCGATCGACGGCGCCGCGGCCGCGGTCATGCGAGGCGGATCCTCGGGTCGATGACCGCGTAGACGAGGTCTACCGCGAGATTGAGCAGGATGATCGCGAGCGTCGCGAACACGATCACCCCCTGCATCGTCGGCAGGTCGAGGTTGAGGACGCTGTTCAGCGCCAGCCGGCCGAGCCCCGGCAGGTTGAAGATCGCCTCGGTGAAGATCGCGCCGCCGAGCGCCACCCCGATGTCCAGCCCGAGCATGGTGACGATCGGGAGCAGGGCGTTGCGGAGGACGTGCCGCCGGACGACGAGGCTCTCGGGCGCGCCCTTCGCCCGCGCAGTGCGGACGTAGTCTTCCCCGAGCGTGTCCATCACGTTCGAGCGGATCATCCGGGCGTAGCTCGCGGCGAAGAGGATCGCGAACGTGAGCCAGGGCAGGATCATGTGGTACGCCCAGTCGGCCGGCCCCCCGCAGCCCGCGCCCTCGGGCGGGGAGATGATGTCGCAGTACCCCGCGTTCGGCGTCAGGCCCCACCGGAAGCCGACGAAGTACTGCAGCAGCAGGCCGATCCAGACGACCGGCGCCGAGATCCCGATCAGGATGAAGATCATCGCTCCTCTGTCGAGGAGCGAGCGCGGCCGGAGCGCGGAGAGGATCCCCACCGGCAGCGCGATCAGCATCCACAGGACGGCCCCTCCCAGCACGAGCGCGGTGGTGACGGGGACGGCCTCGCCGACCATCTCGTTGACGGAGCGCCGATTGGCGTAGGAGCGGCCCAACGAGTGGTCGACCACGAGCCGCTTCAGGAACAGCGCGTACTGCTCGTGGACCGGGCGGTCGAGGCCGAGCTGGTGCGAGACGCGCGCGACGTCCTCGGCGGTGGCGGACTTCCCGGCGGCGAGGCGCGCCGGGTCGGCGGGCATCTGGAAGAAGAGGACGTACGTGATCAGCGTCACTCCGATGAAGAGCACGCCCGCCCAGAGAAGTCGTCGTAGGAGGTACTGGAGCATGTGGGGTCTCTCGCGCTGGTGAGGAGGGGCGGCCCCTGACGGGCCCGCCCCTCCCGTCAGAGGTGCTTACTTGAGGCAGATCACGTTGAGGAGCGGCCCGCTCCCGTGGGCCTCGTTGATGGTGATGCAGCCGACCCGGGCCGACATGAAGCTCCGGTCGTTCGAGTTGACGAGCGGCGCCCACGGCGGGTTCTCCCGCATCAGCGCTCCGTCGAGGGCGGCGTACGCCGCACCCCGCCGCGGCCCCGTGAGGAGCGAGGCCGACGTCATCTGGCGGTTGTACTTCGCGACGTTGAAGTACGCGTAGTTGTTGTGCTGCGGGTTCTTGACCTGCGCCCCGTCGAGCAGGATGTTCACGAAGTCGTACGGGTCCGCGTAGTCGGCGCCCCACCGCTCCATCGTCATGTCGAAGGTCGCGGTCTCGGGGTTGCCGGCGTTCGTGAACTGCTGCGCCCGCGGAAGCAGCCGGACCTCGGCGTCGAGCCCGATCTGCTTGAGGTTGTACTGGATCAGCTGCGCCTGGAGCGGGGCGATCCCCGTGTTCGACGACCAGAGCACGGCCTTGCCGCCGCGGAGGTTGCCGTCGGCGAGCTTCTTGGCCTGCTTGATCGTGTTCGCCGTGACCTTCAGCGGGTAGAGGCCTTGCGGCTTGTACCCGACCATCCCCGGCGGGAGGATCTGGCCGGTGCGCTTGCCGTACAGGTAGCCGCCCTGGGCCGAGAACGCCTGCCGGTCGACCGCCCAGTTGACCGCCTTGGCGAGGCCCGGATTGTTCCTGAACAGCGGCCGCCCGTGGTTCATCGCGACGTAGCGGATGTCGAACAGCGGCCGCACCTGCACGCGGCCGTCCTTCCGGTTGAGCCCGTACTTCCCGACCACGTTCTTCCACTCGGTGGGCGGGATGCCGCTCGAGGCGTAGTCCGATGTTCCCTTCTCGACGTTCTGGAACTGGACCGCGATGTCGTTGCCGACGTTGACCTGGATCGTGTCGGCGTTGGCCGCGCGGCCACCCTTGTAGTGCGGGTTGCGCCTGAGCGTGATCGAGCGCCCCGGCGTCCGGGAGGAGAAGTAGTACGGCCCGCAGGAGGCGTACTGGTTGATCCCGTTGGCGTCGATCTGGCGAGCGAGGTTCGTGTCGATCGCCTGCATGAACGGCATCGTCAGCCGGGCGAGGAAGTCCGGCGAGGCCTTCGTCAGCCGCACGACGAGCTTGTTGCCCTGGGCACGGACGCCGGAGATCGTGCGCGCCTTGCCGTCGATCACGGCCTGGGCACCCTGCACGATGTCGAGGAACTGCACGCCCGTCGACTGCATGCGCGGGTTCGCGAACCGGTTGAACGCATCCACGAAGCTCCGCGCCGTCACGGTCTGGCCGTTCGAGAACCTGAAGCCCGGCTTGATCGTGAACGTGTAGGTCTTGCCGTCCCGTGAGATCACGGGCAGACCGGCGGATACCTCGGGCGTCGCCACTGCACCGGCTGCGCCCTCCTTGTCCTGCCAGTTCATCAGCTTGCAGGCCGTCGCGGCCTCGAGCTTCCACGTCTCGCCGTAGTACGAGAGCTGCGGGTCGATGTAGTCGACGTCGGTCGAGATGTCGAGCACGATCGTGCCGCCGCGCTTGGCGGTCGGCGCGGCCGTCGAGGCGGCGGCGACGAGCAGGGCGATGCCCGTGATCGCGAGGACGATCCCGAGCAGGCGTTTCCCGTTCATTGGGCTCCTTTCGGTCGGACGGTCTGTGGGCAGGGCATCAGCGGGAGCCCCTCGGGTCGAAGGCGTCGCGCAGGCCGTCGCCGAGGAGGTTGAAGGCGAGCGTGGTCAGGAGCAGGGCGACGCCGGGCCAGACCATCAGGAGGGGCCGGGAGGTGTAGTACTGCGGCGCGTCCGCGAGAAGCGTCCCCCAGCTCGCGGTCGGCAGCTGGATCCCGAGCCCGAGGAACGAGAGCCCGGCCTCGGCGAGGATGAATGCCGCCACGTTGAGGGTCCCGAGGACGATCAGAGGCCCCACGAGGTGCGGGAAGACGTGCGAGCGGACGATCCGCCAGTTGCTGGCCCCGACCATGCGGGCGGCCTCCACGAACTCCTTCTCGCGGATCGACAGCGCCACGCTGCGCATCACGCGCGCCGAGTAGAACCACCCCAGCAGCCCGAAGACGAGGACGAGCGTGACGACGCCCTCCCCAAGGAAGCCGAGCGTCACGTGGTTCAGCCTGGTCCCGAGCGTGCCCGCGAGCGTGATCACGAACAGCAGGTAGGGGAACGCCATGGTCAGGTCGACCATCCGCGAGATCGTCGTGTCCACCCAGCCGCGGAAGAACCCGGCCAGCGCGCCCAGCAGCGTGCCGAGGAAGAGCGAGAGGCAGGTTGCGCCGATCCCGACCTCGAGTGACACCTGCGCCCCGTAGAGCAGCCGCAGGAACTCGTCTCTGGCGAGCGTCGAGTCCGAGCCGAGGACGAACAGCTGCTGCTCGAGCTCGCCGTCCTCGGTCAGCTTGCCGACGTGGGTCCACGGCCCGGCCGGCAGCTGGTCCTCGTCGAGACCGCCGGAGACGAGGAACGGCTCGTTCGGGCCGTGCCCCAGGAGCTTCGCCGCGAGCGGCGCTCCGGCAAAGGCGATGACGAACAGGAGCACGATGAACACCCCGCCGGCCAGCGCGAGCTTGTCGCGCCGGAGCCTCAGCCAGACTCCCGCCCAGTACCCCCGCGCCTCGACCTCGGCCGCCAGCTCCTCCTCGAGGAACAGGTCCGCGGGCGGGGACGGGCCGGCGCCGCCGAGGAACGAGGCGAGCTGCCCGCCGGACGGCGCAGCGGCGCTGTCGGCGACGTTGCTCACCGTGGGACGACCGCCGACGCTCTCGGCACCCAGTTGTCGACCACCCAGCGGGCCCGCTCGCCGGACCCCAGCTTCCTCAGCTCCAGGAAGAACACCTGCGACCGGACGCCTGACCCCTTGCGCGGGAGCAGAGCGACCTCCAGCAGCGCCCGTGTCGAATACGACTCGTCGACCTTGTACGGGGCGACGTCCAGCTCGTCGATCGGGTACGGGACGACGGGGTTCTCGCCCGTCAGCCAGCGCTTCCTGCTCAGCCCGCCGCGCAGGTTCGGGCCGACGAGCGCCCACGCCTCTTCGAGGTTCTCGCGGGCGACCGCCGTCTGGATGAACCGCACCGCGACCCTCCGCGCCTCCGATGCCAGCGGCGCCTCGACCAGCCGCTCCGGCTCCTGGGCGGGCGTCGCGCTCAGGCGCTGCTCGGGCGGGTCCGTGTCGGGCCCGAGCACGAGGGCGAGGACGATCGCGGCGCAGGCAGCGGCTCCGGCCGAACCCCACGCGAGGCGCCGCCGCAGGCGCCGTGAAGCCATCTCAGTCGAGCCCTTCCGAGAGCGTGGAGACCGGCCCCGCGGGAGAGGCCACAACCCTGGGCTCGTCGCTCTGGCTGGTGCTCATCGCCGTGCCGTCGTCCGGATCGGGGCTCCGGCCCGGGGGTCATCCCGCAGGCCGGATCGCCCGACGTCTGACGGCGCATCGTGTTTACACGAGCGGCGACGCGAATCCCAGGAAAGGTCGACAACTTCGACGTTTGGCAGACCCGCGACCCGGGCGCGGGACGGCGCACGCTCGGTGTCCGGCTTCAGCCGGACACGCGGGAAGGGGGATCAGCCCGCGGCGGGACGCGGGGGAGCGACCGGGTCCCAGCGCCCCGGGGCAGGCGCTCGCCGCCCCAGCTCCCGGCGTGCCAGCTCGCCGAGCTGGTTCTCGGCGTTCTCGAGCAGCCGGAGCACCGCCCGCCCGTGCGCGACGACGACACGGCCGGCCGGGGTCACCGTGACCGACCGCGAGCCGCTGCCCCTCACGACGAGCGAGACGCCGATCGCGGCCTCGAGCTGTGCGATCTGATGGCTGATCGTCGAGCGGGAGTAGCCGAGGCGGGTGGCGGCGCGAACGAAGCTCCCTTCCTCGGCCACGGCCACGAGCGCCAGCAGCGAGCGGATCTGCAGCCCGAGCCACCGAGAGCGCTCGAGCGGCCGCCGGTCGACGGCCTCGGCGACCTCGTCGTCGAACGAGCTCGTGGGGATGCGCGCCTGCTCGGCCCGCTCGCGCGCGAGCTGGATCGCCCACTGCCGGCGGAAGGTGTCATCCATGTGCAGTCGCGCCGCCCGCGCGCCGTGATCGATGACGATGGTGGGCGCCGCCGCTGACGATCGCCTCCACGGGGCGGGTATACCGCGCCCGCGTGACGACATCGGGCCGAGCCCGGCCTGCGACGACTTCCGCGCACGCCGCGACGGTGTGGAGCCCCTGGGACCTACCGAGGAAATGCCCGAGGTGACTTATGCCACGTATGACGACATCGAGGCGGGAAGGTTGGCCGGAATGGACGTGCCGCCACTCACGAGGAGCACGGCGGGGGGCCGGGCCATGCCGTGCGGCCCCCGGGTCAGCTCAGGGTCGACTCAGGGTCATTCCGGATGGTCTCCGCGGGCGACCGGGGCCATCCTGAAGTCATGAGCGAACACACGACACATATCCCCGAGATCCGCCGGCTGCAGCGCAGCGGGTCGGATCGCATGCTTGCCGGCGTCAGCGGGGGCCTGGCTCGCTACTTCGACATCCATCCCGCTGTCTTCCGCGTCGGGTTCGTCGTCCTCACCCTCCTGGGCGGGGCCGGCATCCTCATCTACGCCGTCGCGGCGCTCGTCATGCCCGACGAGGGAAAGAAGGACTCGGTCGCGACGGCGGCGCTCCGCAACCGCCGTGACCGCCCGTGGCCGCTGATCGGACTGGGTCTCCTCGCAGTCGCAGTCGCCATCCTCCTCTCGCGGGCGACGCTGTGGTTCGACGGCGACTCGTGGTGGCTCTTCCTGATCGCCGGCGGCCTGATCCTCTGGATCACGCGCCAGCCGGCGACAGAGCCAAGCACCGATGCGAAGCAGCTCGCGGCCGAGGACTCGCGCCGCGTGCGGCGCCTGTTTCGCAGGCTCGCGATCGCGGTTGCCGCTCTCCTCGCCCTCGTCATCGCG
>NZ_DASTCS010000061.1:0-6993 GCF_035710885.1 Gaiella sp.
GCTGACGGACGCCGTGAAGCGGTTCGCGGCCCTCGGCGCGCAGGGTGCGGTCGGCGACTGCCTGCTGGAACTCGCGATCGTGCATGCCGACGAGGGCGAACTGATGCACGCGGGCAGGTTGTGGGGCGCCGGTCAGGCTCTGCTCGAGCAGAGTCACCATCGCGCGAGTCGACATCGAGCGATCACGCCGCTCCCGGAAGACGCCCTGGCCGAAGGCGCCGCCATGTCCCCCGAAGAAGCCGTGAAGTACGCAATCGCACCCGCGTGACCTCCCTGCCACGTGCAGCGTTTCCGCCTCCGCGGGCTGGAGGAATATGTCCTCAGCGGCCATCTATCTGCCCGGACATTGGAACTGGGGCTGGCCGACACCCCTCCGACTGGTCTACGAGCGAGAAGGGCACCGTGCGCCCTCGGCCGAGTGGCTTCCTTCTCCTACGCCTCACCTGCCCGGCCCTGTTCAGCCCACCAGTCGCGCTGGCCATCGACGTCTTCGCGCGGATCCTCGCCGAGGTTGGGCGCACCGATGACGAGGAGCTCGAGGCCCTCGGGCCCGGCCTCGTAGCCTCGCCACGTACCGGGCGGGACGCGCACCGCGTCCCATTCCTTGAGCTCGACGATCTCGTCGTCGAGCTTCATCCGCCCGCTCCCGCGCACGACCACGTACAGCTCCTCTTGCGTCTTGTGCGTGTGGCCGTACGGAAAGCGATAGCCCGGAGGAACGTGCTGGTAGCTGAGGGCGCATTTCTCGAGCTCGAGCGCCTTGGTCCCCGCGCGGAATACCAGATCCGGCGCACCGTCGAACCTATCGCCGATGTCCTCCAGATCGTCCTTGATGTTGGTGAGCGTGAACGGCACGGCGCAACCGTACCCAGTTCGATTCCGTGCTTGCGGACGGGTCAACCGGCAAACGGGCCTCTCTGCAAATCGCTCCCATGGAAACTGGGAAAATCCCTGCCTCTCTGCAGGCAAGTCGCCGCGACGCATGACAGCTCCCCCTTGCCTTCCCACACGACGACGAATGACGAGAGCACAATGTCGACACGCCCATGAAGGTCCTCGACCGTCGCCTGAGTCGCATCCCGCAGCCGTGGCGGACCATCCTCGACTGGTCCGTGACGATCGCTCTGGCTGTCGCCTGTGTCCTGGCGTTCCAGGCAGAGGTGGCCAAGCCGTACCGCATTCCCACGTCCTCGATGGAGCCGACGCTCCACTGTGCGAAGCCCGGCGCCTGGTGCGAAGGTCGGTTCGACGACCGCGTCATTGCCAACCGACTCGCCTACAGGTTCGGTGATCCCAAACGTGGACAGATCGTCGTGTTCACGGCTCCGCGAGCGGCCGAGCGATGCGGACGGCAAGACGGAGGCTCGACGTTCGTCAAGCGCATCGTCGGGCTCTCCGGCGAGATCGTCTCGGAACGCGGCGGCGTCATCTACATCAACGGCAAGCGCCTTGTCGAGCCATACGTGGAGCCATCGCGGAGGGGACACGAGAGCCGCAGCTGGCCACGCGTGGCGAAAGACCACTACTTCGTCGCGGGCGACAACCGGATTCATTCCTGCGACTCCCGCGTGTGGGGAACGGTGCCCCGCAGCAGCCTCATCGGCCCCGTGATGCTCACGTACTGGCCGCCGAACCAGCTCTCGCTCCGCTAGAGCTTCTTCGGCCCGCACAGGGACGTGAGACGTCGAGTCGAACCGAGTATGGAGGCGGCGGGAATCGAACCCGCGTCCGCGGTCGTACCGACCGAACTTCTACGAGCGTAGTCCGCGCTTTGGTCTCGCCCGACGGCCGGTTCGCGGACGACCTACCGGCGGGCCAGCCCTCCTTGAATGTCGCGCCTCGGGCGAGTGGCTCTCCCTCGGCGCCTGAGCCCGATCGTTGGCGCCCCGTCCCCGGCCTCGGGCCGAACCGGGAGGGACGTCGCCTGACCTAGTGTTTGCTAGGCGGCGAGTGCGAGATCGTTCTTCGCACTTGCGTTTGTGCCGGTTGTTTTACGAGGCCGACCGGCGACCTCGGCTCGCTGCTCGACCGGAGAACCGACCACGTCGAGACCTGGTCGCCCCCGTATGTTGTCCTCCAAGGATAGCTGCGGCCGTCCGCGTGTCCACCGGCGGTCGAGGGCATGCCGGTACTAGGAGCCCTCGCCTCCCGGGGACTGTCCACCTTCCGACAGAGGGGACGACGCGGGTGGCGGCCGGTCGCGGCCGCGGATGCCCCACCGGTAGCGCACGCGGAGGAGCGCGACCAGCATCGTCGCGAGCGCGATCGCGAGACCGACCCAGGCCCAGCCGGTCTGGAACTCGTTGTCCTCGATCACCTTCACGAGCGTGCACAGCCCGAGCCCGACGCCGAGGATCGCGGTGACGATCGCGGTGGGCCAGCCGCGCATGGAGAACCTCGGGATCAGGATGGGCAAGAGCTCCCAGACGAGGATCGCGAGCGCGAACAACGCGGCGTAGAGCCCGAAATCGGACCCCTCGTACCCGGTCGTCCACCCACACTTCCTCTCCGCGACGGTGCCCGTCGCCACGCAGACACGCGTCCACGGAGCGAGCATCTCGACCAGGAAGGCGGCGCTCAGCAGGACGATGAGCTTCGACCCGAGCGGCCTCTGCCAGTAGCGCCCCACGTCGGCCGGAGTCTACGCCGCGGTATCGGTCGCCGTCACGGGCCGATCGGGCGCGGAGGGCCCGATCTGGCGTTCAGGACATCCTCCGCCGTGCCGAGTATCGTCTTGGGAAAGCAAAGATCGAACGAGGAGGGACGGCCGGCGTGGCCATCACCCATACGTACGTGAGCCTGAACGAGCTTCGCGAGCGTGCGAAGGCAGAGGTCGGCAAGGTCGTGGTCGGCCAGGGCAGGGCGGTCGAGCTGCTGCTCATCGCCGCGATGGCGCGGGGCCATGTCCTGCTCGAGGGCCCTCCGGGGACCGCGAAGACCCTGCTCGGCCGTGCGACGGCCTACGTGCTGGGAGCGGACTTCAACCGCGTCCAGTTCACTCCTGACACGACGCCCACCGAGCTCGTCGGCGAGAACATCACTCGTGCCGGCGAGACGAAGTTCGTCTCGGGGACGATCTTCACCAACGTCCTGCTCGCCGACGAGATCAACCGCACCCCGCCGCGCACGCAGGCCGCGCTGCTCGAGGCGATGGCGGAGCGAAGCGTCACCGTCGAGGGGCGCGTCCACCGGCTGCCCGACCCGTTCCTCGTGATCGCGACCCAGAACCCGTTCGAGCAGGAGGGCGTCTTCCCGCTCCCCGAGTCGAACCTCGACCGCTTCCTCTTCAAGGTCTACATCGATTACACGGACTACGAGCACGAGGTCGACATGCTCCGCCTCCCGCACACCGGCGTCACGCCGGACATGCTGGGCGAGATCATGCCGCTGCTCGGGATCGTCGGACTCGACAAGGCCCGGGTCGAGCTCGACGGCACGGTGGTCCCCGAGGAGGTCGCCCGGTACGCGATCGGGGTCGTCCGCAAGACACGCGAGATCGAGGGCGTCATGCTGGGCGCGAGCTCGCGTGCTGCGATCCACCTGATGAGCGCGACGAAGGCCAACGCGCGGCTCGAAGGCCGCGACACGGTGACGATCGAGGACGTGCGCGAGATGGCGCAGTACGTGCTTCCCCACCGGCTGATCGTGGAGGACGAGGACCTGACGCCGGACGCCGCGCTCCAGATGGCGCTGGACTCCCCCCTTACCTCCTAGACGGAGCGGACGGCAGCCGGAAAAAGCGCGCGAGCGGCGTCCCGCCCGCGCGCGTCCGGTCGGCTACTCGGCCACTGCCTGCTCGAGCGCGCGCCGCGTGATCACCTGGGCGAGGTGTGCGCGGTACTCGGACGAGCCCGCGTGGTCGCTCGGCGGGTCGGTGCCTTGCGTCACGAGCGCCGCGGCATCGGCGATCGAGGCCGCAGCTGCGAGCGCGTCCTCCGCGCTCCGTGCGCGGAGCGGCGTGGCTCCCATGTTGACCAGCCCGATCGAGGCGCCGGCCACCTTGCCGTCGTCGCGGTGCACGAGGGCGGCGACGCCGACGGTCGCCCAGTCCTGGGCCCGTCGGTTGGCCTTCACGTACGCCCAGCCGGTCGACGCGCCCAGCTTGGGGACGCGAGCCTCGACGAGCACCTCGTCCGCCGCCAGCGCCGTCTCGAACACGCCCGTGAAGAAGTCCGCGGCGGGAATCACCCGTTCGCCGCCCGTCCCGCGTGCGACGAGGTCCGCGTTCAGCGCCAACATCACGGCAGGCATGTCCGAGGCGGGGTCGCCGTGCGAGAGCGTGCCGCCCATCGTGCCGCGGTGGCGCACCGGCGGATCCCCGATCTGCGCCGCGGTGTACGAGACGATCGGGCAGTGCTCCGCGAGGAGGCGGTCGGAGGCGACGTCGGCGTGGCGCGTGAGGGCGCCGATCGCGATGTGGGTGCCCCCGTCCTTCACGTAGGCGAGGTCGGAGAGGCGGCCGATGTCGACGAGCTTCGACGGCCGCACGATGCGCAGCTTCAGCGCAGGGATCAGCGAGTGGCCGCCTGCGAGCAGCTTCGCCTCGCCACCGCCGGCCGCGAGCAGCTCGACGGCGTGGTCTGCGCTCTCCGCGACGTCGTAGTCGAACCGTGCAGGGATCACGCCTTCGCCTCCTCGATCGCGCGCCAGACACGCTCGGGCGTGGCCGGCATCTGGATGTCCTTCACGCCGAGGTGCGACAGTGCGTCGAGCACGGCGTTGATCACCGCGGGTGCCGCGGCGATCGTGCCCGTCTCCCCCACGCCCTTCACGCCGAGCGGGTTCGTCGGGCTCGGGCTCTCCGTCCGGTCGAGCTCGTAGGAAGGCAGCTCCGCGGCGGAGGGCACCAGGTAGCTGAGGAGATTCGCCGTCTGAAGGTTGCCGTCCTCGTCGTACGACCCCTCCTCGTAGAGCGCCGTCGAGATGCCCTGGGTGATCCCACCGTGCACCTGGCCGTCGACGATGATCGGGTTGACAACGGTGCCGACGTCGTCGATCGCGACGTAGCGGACGAGCCGGGCGTCGCCCGTCTCGATGTCGACCTCGACCACCGCGGCGTGCGCGCCGCCCGGCCACGAGAAGTTCGGCGGGTCGTAGACCGCCGTTCCCTCCAGTCCGGGCTCCATGCCGTCGGGCAGGTCGTGGGCGGCGAACGCCGCCCAGGCGGCCGCCGCGAGGGTCATCTCCTTGTCGGGCGAGCCCTTGACGGTGAACGTCCCGTCCGCGAACTCGAGGTCGTCGGCGGCGACCTCCAGCTGGTGCGCCACGATCTGCCGCGCCTTGTCGATCACCTTGTCGGCTGCGTAGCAGAGAGCGACGCCGCCGACGGCGAGGCTACGGCTGCCGTACGAGTCGAGCCCCGCGTGCGAGACGGCCGTGTCGCCGTGCAGCACCTCCACGGCGTCGATGTCGCAGCCGAGCTGGTCGGCCACGATCTGCGCCCACGAGGTCTCGTGCCCCTGGCCGTGGGGCGAGGTTCCGGTGACGACTTCCACCGAACCGGTCGGGAGGTAGCGGATGGTGGCCTGCTCCCAACCGCCGGCCGCGTAGCGGATCGCGCCGAGGATCCGCGACGGCGCGAGGCCGCACATCTCGTTGTAGGTCGAGAAGCCGACACCGAGCTGCGTGACGCTCCCGTTCTCGCGGCGCTTTGCCTGCTCCGTGCGGATCGAATCGAGGTCGAGGCGCTCGAGCAGCTTGTCGAGCGAGGCCTCGTAGTCGCCCGCGTCGATCGTCAGGCCGGAGGCCATCGTCGCGGGGAACTCCTTGATGAAGTTCTTGCGGCGGAGCTCGACGCGGTCCATTCCGAGCTCGTCCGCGAGCGCGTCCATCGTGCGCTCGATCACGTACGTCGCCTCCGGACGCCCGGCGCCCCGGTACGCGTCCGTCGGCGTGGTGTTCGTGAACACGCCAGTGAACTCGACGCTGTAGTTCGGGATCGCATACGGGCCCGAGTAGACCCAGGCGCCCAGCAGCGGGATGCCGGGCGTGACGAGCTGCAGGTACGCCCCCATTGCCGCCTTGACCCTCGCGCGGCAGTGCGTGATCGTGCCGTCCTTCGTCGCGCCGAAGGTGTACTCGGTGACGAAGTCGCGGCCGTGGATCGTGGCCACGTAGTTCTCCGAGCGCTCCTCCGTCCACTTGACGGGGCGCTCGAGTCGACGGGCGAGCGCGACCGCGAGGAGCTCCTCCGCGTAGACGTCGAGCTTCGAGCCGAAGCCCCCGCCGACGTCGGGCGCGACGACTCTCAGCTTGGACTCGTTGAGCCCGAGGGTCGCCGCGGTGAGGAGGCGGAGGATGTGGGGGATCTGGGTGGCCGAGTAGAGCGTGACGTCGTCCGTCGCGCCGGGAACGGCGAGCACGGCCCGCGGCTCCATCGCATTCGGGATCAGGCGCGGCTGGTAGTAGCTCCGCGTGACGACGACCTCTGCCTCCTCGATCGCCTGCCCGGTCGCGTCGGTGTCGAGCCGCCAGACGTAACACTCGTTGGTGCCGAGGTCGGGGTGGGCGAGCGGGGCTCCGTCGTCGAGCGCCGTCGCCACGTCCACCACGGCATCCAGCGGCTCCCAGTCGACCTCGACGAGCTCGGCGGCGTCCTTCGCCTGCCCGCGCGTCTCGGCGAGCACGACGGCGACGCCGTCGCCCTGGTAGCGCGCGACGTCCGTCAGCGGGTAGTGCGGCGGGTTCTTCATGTCCTCGGTCACCGGCCAGGCGCAGGGCATCGCCGCCTTCCAATCCTCCTGGAGATGGGAGGCCGAGAACGCCGCGACGACGCCGTCCGCCGCGCGCGCCGCCTCCAGGTCGATCCCCTTCACGCGGGCGTGCGCGTACGGGCTGCGGACGACGACCATGAACGCCGTCCCCACGGGGGTCATGTTGTCGACGAACGTGCCGCGACCGGTGAGGAGCGGCTCGTCCTCGCGGCGCTTGACCGGCGCGCCGACGTACGCCGTCTTCTCCTCGGTCGCGCTCATGACGCCCTCCCCCTCGTGC